>JAFLTP010000001.1 GCA_022510405.1 Muribaculaceae bacterium
CAAGCGTGGCGACACGTTGAGCCGAGCGGTACTAATTGCCCGAGATGTTCCGGAAGAAGGAATTATAAAGTTTAGAGTTTAAAGTTGAAAGTTTAAAGATGAGAGATGGAATAAGAAATTCTTACATCGGGAAACTTTAGGCTCTGGAGATTCGACTCAATCGAGGCTTGTTTGCCTCTCCGAAGTTTCTTGTTCTTGCGGCTTCCATTGTGTGCCTTTCCAACCTTATTAAGGTGATGACAGCGCAAGGGCTCCACCTCTTCCCATTCCGAACAGAGAAGTTAAACCTTGCAACGCCGATGGTACTGCGAAAGCGGGAGAGTAGGTAATCGCCCCCTTAATCAAAGCCTGAGAGAAATCTTAGGCTTTTTTGTTTACAGAGAAGTTAAACCTTGCAACGCCGATGAAGGGGTTGAAGTTAAACCTTGCAACGCCGATGACCGTGTTGATGTTTTTATAATCTTCCTCTTCGGATTGCTCTAAAAACAAATCCAAAGTGTTTGATCAAAGTTTTTGGTAAACCATAATGCCTTGACATGACCTTGAATCTCTCCCGCAAGGACTTCCATTTGTTATTATCCGTGAGTCCATCACTTAAATAATCTATAGTGACTGCTTTAAGATTCATGCAATTATCAGTATTCGATTTTTCTATACATTTAACACACCAATCATAATCGGCAGAAAATCGATATCGTAAGTCATAGTGCCCAGTCAATACTTTTTTAACCATGAATGCCTGATGACAAATCAGCATACCATCAGCAAAGGACTCAAAGGTCAGTTTCTCAGGCACAAACAAGTGCCTATCCGATATTTTATTCCTCCCATTATCAACAATTATGGTGTCACCGTAAATAATGTCTTTATCCTGAAACGCCCCTTCGGCATATTTCCTTAATGTATCCTTATTATGGAAAGCATCGCCGGCATTCAAAAAAATCACATATTTGCCTTTTGCCAAGTTCAGACCTTTGTTCATGGCATCATACAGACCTTTATCAGGCTCGCTAATGACCCTTGATTGAGGCAAGGAATAAGATTTTATCACTTGCAAGGTGTTATCTTTCGAGCATCCGTCAATCACAAGATGTTCGAAATCCTCATAGGTCTGCTCTTTAAGCGAACTTAATGTCTTTCCGATAACTCCTTCGGCATTATAAGTCACCGTTATTACCGATATCAAAGGCTCCTTTTCCATATTGCAAATTTAATGATAAAATAGTAGGGATCTTATTTCAGTAACTCGAAAAGGAAGACCGTAACATTTTGTTTATAAAAAAACGGGAGAACAAGAATGTCCTCCCGCCTAACCAAATGAGAAAACTGTTAGTTTTGTGAATAGTAGAATTCCAAAATTCTTCTTCGTAAAATAGATTCGTATTTCGCCTGAATCTTGTCGCTAACGGCCCGGATATATTCAGTTTTAGCCTGTTCGAATTCCGTGGCGTTGGCTTTTCCATAATTATATTTTTCCCGCATTGCATCAAGAGCGAGTCCTGTGGTCTTCTCAGCTATCAAAGAAGATTCCAATCTTTTCTCTGCAGCCGTAGCCTGTGCATGAGCCTGCTGGATGGTTTTATATAATTGCAGCTCCACATCCTTGAGTTGAATTTCGGCAGACAATTGTTGCACTTTGGCTCTCCGGATAGAATTCCTTGTGGAAAAAGAATCAAATATGGGTATATTCAAAGAGAAACCTAAAGACTCACTTAAATTATGACGCATCTGATTACCGAAATTTTCATTCATATACCCCGAGGTCTTATAATAAGAACTTCCTAATCCGGCTGAGAAAGAAAGAGTGGGCAGGTAGCCGCTCTTGGCAAGCTGAAGATATTTCCCGGCCACCTCCACGTTTAATTTTGAAGCCATAACGCCATTATTTGAGGAAAGAGCCGTCTCATATATTGTTTCCGTAGACGGCAAGGGTAAATTCATAACATTATCCTCCAAAGGCAAAATGGAAAAATTTTCAGAGGATTCAAGTTCCAGTTGCTGTGCGAGATCCAGCAGGGCCAGATTCCAATCATTCAGAGATGTCACAGCAGTCAGTTCATCTTTAGCCACCTGTGCTTCGGCTTGAAGCATGTCAAGTTCAGGAATCTTACCCACATTCAACAGTTCCTGCCTTCTTTCCAATTCCACTTTTGAGAGACGCACCTGTTCCAATGCTACCTTATAGATTTCTTCATAATAGAGCACCTGAAGATACTGGGCTATCACAGAAAGAGTGATATCATCTTTTGCCGATTCAAGTTGCGCCACAAGCTGTCTAAAATTTGCCTTTGCATAATCCAGGTTCCTGACATTTCTTAGACCTTGGAATAAAGGCACAGACATTTGGACGCTCCATCCGAATTGTGAGGTATTGCGGTTTGCATACATATTGTCGGCTGTAAGACCTCTACCGAAAGAGAAAGACTGTTGGGCACCAGCACTCACATTCGGCAAGAACTGATCTTTGGCCTCTGTGACACCCAATTCAGCCGACATCACATTCACTTCATGGCTCTTCACAGAGAGATTATGACTGACCGCATAGGAAATACAACTGTCGAGACTCCAGCTTTCAGCTGAAAGCATATTGGCTTCCACTGTAAAGAGAAGAATAAATATCAGAGATTTTTTCATGTTGCAAGCTTATTTATTCCGGATTATGTCTCCTCTAAGTTTTGAAAGAGTGTCAAGTCCTTCGATAACCTGAATATTAATTCCATCCGAAATACCTGTCTGAATGGAATGTTTTTCAAATTCTTGTTTTTCATCTGTAGCAGCCTTTAAAAGGTAGACAAAGGTGCTGTCGCCTTCGAAAGTCACAACTCCTTCCGGTATTATGAGTACATTCTTGGCATGAGACAACGAAACTGAAGCGTTGGCACTGTAACCCGATCTCAATTGAGTCAGCGAATCCACGGCAAGAGCTGCCTTAATCTCAAAGGTGTTGGCTCCGTTTTCTTCAGTTCCTTTCGGAGCTATATATTCCAATTTTGCGGTGGTTTTTACATCCGGAAGAGCTCCGATAGTTATGTCCATAGGCAAACCGACAGAGAGTAATCCTACTTCGGTTTCATCTACTTTACCTTTAAAGATCAATTTGTTCATATCAGCTATGGTTGCTACGGTTGTGCCGTCATTAAAAGTATTGGCCTGGATGACGGAACTTCCCACTTTTACCGGTACGTCCAATATGAGTCCGTCAATTGTAGCTCTCACCAAAGTGTTGCTTTCCGATTCATTATATTTAGACACCCCTTCCTTCACGATCAGATAAGCATCCTGAGCTGCGTCCAATTCACGTTTTGCTTGTTCCCAGGTGGTTTCGGAAGTTTCAAATTCCTCACGTGAGATTACTTTTTTCTCATAAAGCAATTTGTTGCGTTCATATTTGGAAGTAGCGTCATTCAGGGATATTTCAGCAGTCTCCACACGAGATTGTGCTGAAGAGAGGGCAGAGGCTTCCGGAATGACCTTTATCTTTGCAATAATGTCTCCTTCCTTCACCATATCGCCGGGTTCCACGTTGATTTCTGAAATAATACCCGAGATCTGGGGTTTGATATCGATTTCATCTCGAGGCTCAATTTTACCGGTGAGAACAGTGGATTTATCTATATTCCCGTATGTTGGGGATACAATTTCATATTCAGTCTTTTCCGGTTGGGAATTCAAATATAGAAATACGAAGGTTCCAATAACAATGCAACCCACCATCACCCAAAGAATAATTTTAAAAATCCTTTTCATTATAAAGTTTAAAGTTTAAAGATTAAAGTTTAATGAAAGTTAGTGTTATCTATTTAAGTGCTTTCCAAATTTAATTTCATATCCAAATTCCTTTTACTTTAATATATTTCATATATTATATCATTCGTTGTACCTTAATCCTGTATATCTCATCATATATTTCATCCCTTATCCCTCATTGCCTCTATGGGTTTAATATTCATCGCCTTCAAGGAAGGAATCAACCCCGCAGCTGTACCCAACACAAGAAAAATAAACATTATCCCTATGGCATGTTCAAATCTCAACATAAAATGTGCTGACCCGGTCAAGGGATCATATGTTGCATGCTCTACTATAAAAAGCACAAAGGTTGCAAAAACGATTCCTGCCATACCTGCCACAGCGGTAAGAACGATCCCTTCCGAAAGAACCTGAATAATTATGTCTTTCGGTTTGGCTCCGATAGCTCTTCTGATACCTATCTCCTGTGTTCTTTCTTTAACAATAATCCACATTATATTTCCGACACCGATTATTCCGGCAATGAGAGTTCCAACACCTACAAACAATGCAAGAAGTGATACCCCTAAGAAAACATTATCCGCCATCCTGAATTGTTCGGCCACATTCATGAACCATATTGCGTTCTCATCTTGGGGATGAATGGGATGATTAGACCGCAAAACTCTCATAAGATCGGGTTTGACATCATTGGGGTCATAACCCTTTTCAGCGGTAAACATCACAAAATCTATGGCATTGTCCAGACCAAAGGCGTCCCTCATCACATTCTGTGGAATTGTGACCGAATCATCCATCTTTTCACCTATAGTGAATTCACCAGTTTGTCCGAGCACTCCTATTATTTGGAAATATATTCCGTTTATACTTAAATATTTCCCTATAGGATCTTCGTTTCCAAAGAGTTCATTGGCAATATTTTTACCTATCTCAACAACCTTTCTACGTTCCTTGACATCTGCATCGTTAAACAACCGGCCTTTGTAGATTATAGGTAATTGTATCTCGAAAAATTCCGGTTCCACACCTCTACAGAATACACTTGCTTTACTCTTGGTGTTATAGGCTAAATTGGCGGTCTGCATTTTGATGCCTGAAGAGGCGTCGATATGCGGAACACGGTTGCGAATACCGTCGAGGTCAGACTGGTTTATCTTTATTTTCATTCCTTTATTGAAACCCTTGTAAGACACTGTGGTGCGTTCTCCGTCAAATACAGCCATGTTTGTTGCCAGTCCATCGAAGTTTCTCATAAGCATGCCTTTCAGACCAGCTGCTCCACCCCAAAGCATGGCGAGCATGGCTGTGCCCCAGAATATTCCGAATGCCGTAAGGAATGTCCGGGTTTTATTTCTTGAAAGGGTCGCCCCGATTTCCCGCCAATTGTCAATATCGAATATCGGATTTTTCATATGTTTCCAATTTGCCTTTCTTCCGCATTTTTCATTCGTCCCTAAGTGCTTCCACGGGTTTCACTTTGGTAGCTTTCAAAGCCGGGAAAAGTCCGGCCAGCGCACCGGCTATTATAAGTACTGCGGTAACTTCCAACGCTATTTGGAGAGACACTGTGGGATTTAAAAGAAAATCACTTCCTTCAGTAGCCATAGCTATCATTTGGGTGACAATCATTCCAAAAACAACTCCTATATATCCGAACAAAGTTGTTATGGCAACACTTTCAGTAATGATTTGCAATAGAATATTTCCCGGCTTAGCGCCGATAGCCCTCCTGATTCCTATTTCGTGGGTACGTTCCTTAACGGAGACAAACATTATATTGCTTACTCCAATAATACCGGATAGAAGTGTGAAGAGACCAATTATCCAAACGCTCATGCTCAGAATGTCTAAGGCAGTCTTGTTTCTTAAATAATTTGTAAATTGATTGGAGAAATAAAGACCGCTTTGATCTTCCGGGGAGAAATTATGTTTTCTGGCGAGATCTCCTCTCAAAGTCTGTTCTGCATTTTCTCCATCTTCGATAGTCTTTACATTTTTTATCTCGACTTGAAGATTGCTGACATATTTATCATTTCCGGTAAGAACTTTTGCGGTGGTAAAAGGTACGTACACATTGTTTCTCCAGTCGTGGCGGTACACCCCCACCACAAGCCATGATAGGCCCAATCCATTAATATACTTTCCCACCGCTGAAGAAGCGTCGCCAAACAATACCTTGGCATTGTTCTCTTCAATAACAATACTTTTTCTATTGTATTTCAGATCCGCATCATTGATAAATCTGCCGGCGATTAAGTTAAGATTGTCGGTTTTCTGTGCGTAAGGATATACCCCTTGAGGGCTTATGGTGATATAATCTTTTGGAGTGGAGAATACAGAAGATCCCATATAAACATTAGACGTGACATCGGAAACATATTTAGGATTGCTTTCTTTCAATAACTCCATGTCCTCCAGTTCCGGCTTTATCTGACGACCCTCCTTATATCCTCTGTAAACTTGGGAGGTGGCGCCCTGATATATGTTTATCCTGTTGGAAGTTTGGGCCCAGCTTGCGTTCTCAAAAGAATTCACAACTCCTCTTGCCATTCCCAATAAAACAATGAGCATAAAAATACCCCATGCCACAGCTATTCCTGTAAGAAATGTGCGTAGACGATTGTTTTTTATTGTCTGTGATATTTCTCGGAAAAGATCAAACATACAATTCTGGTTTTTCGGGTACAATTATCCCGTCTTCTATTTTAATCATCCTGTCGGTAGCTTTCGCCACAGCGGGATCGTGGGTGACTATTACGATTGTCATACCCTCCTTATTGAGGTCGCGAAAAACTTGCATCACCTCTTTTGAAGTCTTGGAATCCAAAGCTCCGGTGGGTTCATCGGCTAGGATAAGTTTCGGATTTGTGATAAGTGCTCTGGCTATGGCCACCCTTTGTTTCTGACCTCCGGAAAGCTCTCCGGGGAGATGGTGCGCACGATCTGCCAATCCCATTCTTTCCAACTGTTGCATCGCCAGCTGATTACGTTTCTTTCTCGACACTCCTTGATAAAAAAGAGGTAGAGCGACATTCTCAAGGGCATTCTTATAGCTGATAAGATTGAAAGATTGGAAAACAAAACCTATCATTTTGTTACGGAGTTCCGCAGCATGATTCTCCGAAAGATCTTTTATCAAAACATTGTCAAGTCTGTATTCACCGGTATCATAATTGTCAAGGATTCCGAGAATATTCAAAAGAGTTGACTTACCGGACCCGGAGGCCCCCATAATCGATACAAGTTCTCCTTGTTCAATCCCGAGGTTGATGCCTTTAAGCACATGTAACGGTACTGCCCCCGGATATGTCTTGTTTACATCTTTTAGATCAATAATCATAAATCTTTAATTTATTGAATCCTTTTTTACCTCTATAATTTCACTTCTATTGTCAACTACAACGATAGAATCAGCTGTTAGATTCTCATTATCTTTTTGACCGGAAGATGGATTTTTCACATCGACTTCAACGTCCACGATTCCTTTATTGATTCTATATTTGGTTCCTTCTTCAGTTTTTACTATGATTTCTCCATTGTTGATTTTAATTTCCTCAATCTCTTCACTGTCTAAATCATTTAACATTTGAAGGTTCTCTATATTGATATCCCATTTCCCACGTTCTAAGGATCTGCCTTTCTTCACGGCTTTAACAGAGAACACGGCGGAAAGTGCAATTCCAATCAACCAGATTATAAGAATGGACCTGCGGTTATTAGGATTTATATTTTTATTGTCTTTTTTGAAGGCCATCCTTATAAGGAGCCATAAAGGAATTCCAAGCGTTATGGCACCACCTATAACGGCCAACAGAATATACAGTACCATTAAACCTTCATTTACGGAATCAAACATCCCTCCACCTACAATTCCTATGGAAATCACAAATATGGCAATTATACATCCTAATATTGCCGCGCCTACTGCAATTAAAAGGGGTAGACCAATCAAAAGTCCTATAAAGATCAGACATTTTACAAATATAGATAATGCTGATGAAAGAAATTTTTGAAATCCTCTTTGAGAATCATTTCCTTCTTGTCTGTTATCATCCTGGCGATGGTTTTCCGTGACATTCCTCCCGATATTTTCCATTGTGGGTTCCTGTCCCATCATCTGCATTTTTTGCAGAGGAGTCACGGCTTCGGGCACAACTATCCATAAAACAATATAAGCTATACCAACGGTAGTTGCAGAAAGAAAGAACAATATGACAGTCAACAACCTTATTATTGTCACGTCAATATTCAGATAATACGACAAACCGGAGCATACTCCTCCAAGCATTGAATTCTGTGGGTCACGGTAAAGTTTCTTTCTAAAAATTCCGTTAAAATTCCTGTTAGGTTCATAAGGGGGAGGGGTAAGTCTTTCCTCTTCCACTTTAACATCCTCTGTGGATTTGTCTTCTTTATTATTTATTGTTTCTTCAATTTCTATGAAATCAGAAGGTTTGCCGATTCTTTCAATCACTTTGGATATTTCCTCTATTGTGACGATCTTGGTTTTGCCCCCTTCTTTTTCAATAAGAATTTCTGCAATACGGCTTTCAATATCTGCGGCAAGGTCTTCTGTATCCTCCTGGGTATCGAAAGCGTAACGAATAGTGTCAAGATAATCTTTTAACATTCGATAGGCGTCATCGTCGATAGTGAAAGGATATCCGGCCAGGTTTATGTTTATAGTGGGTTTCATTTTTCAGAAGTATTTGTTAGATTTCGAAAGTGGTTTACATTATCTACTATCTCATCCCAGGCCTTAGACATCTCTATAAGAGTCTTTTCGCCGATGGGAGTTATGAAATAGTATTTACGGGGCGGTCCCATAGTGCTTTCCTGCCACTCATAATTTAGTTTTCCTTCTTTCCTTAGCCGATTCAGCAAAGTATATAGGGTTCCTTCCACCACAATCAAAGAGGCTTCGCTCAAACGATTGATAATGTCGGAAGGATAAGCTTTTTCGCGGTTTAAAAGTAAAAGCACACAGTATTCGAGTATACCTTTACGCATTTGGGATTTTATATTGGTGTCTTCGGTCATGTAGAAGTTGTAAGTTGTGAGTTTTGAGTTGTAAGTTTTGAGTTTTAAGTTGTGAGTTTTGAGTTGTAGGTTTTGAGTTGTGAGTGCAAAGGTATAAATAAATTTAGTACTATGCAATACATAGTACCTAAAAATTTTTAGTATTATTTTCACACGAAATCTAAAAATGTTTGGATTGGTGTAAAATCCGAGGTATAAAAAGTTTGGGATTGGTGTAATTTTTGTATTATAAAAATGTTTGGATTGGTGTAAATTTACTATTGCAAAAATCCTTGGATTGGTGTAAATTTGCATATATGAAAATGTTTGGATTGGTGTAAATATATTGTATTATATTGTAATTCAGTTTATATGAAAAGAAAGATTTATAAAGAATTATTGGAATGGAAAACTAAGCGTTCGGGAGAGGAGGCATTATTGATAGATGGAGCCCGTAGGGTTGGCAAAAGTTGGATTGTCGAAGAATTTGGTAAAAAGGAATATAAAAGTTTTATAAAAATTGATTTCAGTCAGGATGTCGACGGTATTAAACAAATATGCGATAATTATATATCGAATCCCGACCAATTTTTCAAAAGATTGGAACTATGGTCAGGAAAGTCTTTATACGATAGAAATTCATTGATAATATTTGATGAGGTGCAGGATTATCCCCGTGCCAGGGAAGCGATAAAATGGTTGGTGGCCGATGGGCGCTATGATTTTATTGAGACGGGTTCTTTGATGAGTATCCGTAAAAACACCCAGGATATCAATATACCGAGCGAAGAATACCATATAAACATGTATCCTATGGATTTCGAAGAGTTTATGTGGGCAGTGGGTGAAGATATGTTGATGGATTTCATTAAGGAATGTTATGACAACTTAAAACCGTTGGAGGCTTCTTTCCATAGAAAGGCTATGGATTTGTTGCGTACTTATCTTGTGGTGGGTGGTATGCCTCAGTCTGTTTTAAAGTATATCTCCACAGAGAATTTTGAACAGGTGGACCATGAAAAACGAAGAATACTTCAACTTTATCGTGATGACATTTATAAATATGCTGGTGCTCATGTTGACAAGGTGATTCAGATTTGGGATTCAATCCCATCGCAATTGCAAAAACATGAAAATAGATTTCATATCGGTGATGTGAAGAAAGGAGCCAGGACGCGTGAATATAAGTCAGCATTCGTTTGGCTGGAAGAGGCTATGACCATAAATGTCTGTTATGGAGCCACCGAACCCAGTGTGGGTCTTAAACTCTCTCGTGATGATGCCAAGTATAAATTATATTTAGGTGATACCGGGTTATTGATTTCCCACACTTTTGATGCTGCTACTATTAAAAAAGAAGAACTATACAGAAAATTGATTCTGAATAAACTGGAGATTAATGCAGGTATGCTGGTAGAGAATCTGGTTGCTCAATTATTGCGTAGTGCGGGTCATGAATTATACTTTTTTTTCTCTTATTCGAAAACGGATTCCCAAGATACAATGGAGGTGGATTTTCTTATACGTAAACCGATTATAACGAGCAGGCATAATATATGTCCCATAGAAGTTAAATCCTCTAAAAATGACGCCTATTCTTCCCTGATGAAATTTAAAGATAAATTTGCAAATAATATCGACCGGAGTATAGTGCTTTCTGCTTCCGATGTCAAAAAGGATAACGGAATCTGGTTTTTGCCCTTATATATGGCCGGTTTGCTTTAAAAAAAATTGGATTGGTGTAATCTGTTTATATGACCATTAGATTATTTTAAATATTGAATCTGAACCGAGCCACCGGTTGATGTGAATTGTAAATTTGTGCCTGAATAATTTTTCGGAAAAGCCACACAGATATCTCCTGTTCCTTCCCAGATTTCAGTATTACCATTTGTCCCTTTACAAGTAAGGCTACCATTAAACCAAACCTGTACGGAACCTATGGATCGTGAATTAGACGGACAATTCCCTCTAAATGAAGCTGACCCATAAGTCCAGTCAGCAAATGCCATAAAACTGATTGTTACGGTAAATAAAAAAGCTGCAAATTTCTTCATAAATACTTTTGTTTACAATGCTATTGTTTATAATATAATGTACCCGGGTCTCTAACATCAAAAATATAAATTGATCGATAGGTTTGAGTTATGATCCAAGTTGTTTCACCATAAGGAGTATTGAAAGAAAATACTGCATACGGGAAACCGTCAGAATTCTTCCCAAATTCTTCCACGCTTATCGCTCCACCAATACCAGTTCCATTTACAGAAACATTAGAAGCTGAACTGCCAAATGAAATAGAATTACCGGAATCATCCCTAAAAGTTTGGTGAGACAATTCCACTTTTACATCAGAAGGTGAATTAAATCTTAATAATGAATCATTTTTACTATTTGTCTTTTCTTTTTCAATTATAAGATCACTATTATTATCAATATTATGATAATTATCTGATTTACCACAAGAATTGAAATTTACAATACATCCTATCCAAACAAATATTTGAATACAGATGTTTAAAATAACATTATCATGAAAAAACTTTTTAAACATATAAAACTATTTATTATAATAATTATTGAATTATATTTTTTCAAATGGTAAAAATCAATTGAAATTTTTCAGTATAAATTAATTCATTTATTAAATATTTTTTAATAATATTCAATAACTCTTATTATTTCTCCATTTTTATCAGGATGCAAAAGAGAATTAGAACTAAATTTCCATGTACAATATATCCAATTTTCTTTTTCATCAAACTTAAAATTATAATATTGAATATCATTTGAATAATCTATTATTTCACCATTATAATATTCTAATTCGTTAAAAATAAAACTGGAAATAACATTATTATTGTATGAAAAATGACCAGATATAATTCCAACTCCATTAACTTTAGATAATTGATTTCTATTCCATTCATATTCTATAATATCACCTTCGTCATTTTCAGTATATTGTCTTTCTATTTTAATAATTTGATTAAGATGGTTTCTACTTATAGAAATAATTGGAATTCCATTAACATTAACAGATGTATAATTATCCCAATAACCATTCTTATTAAATTGTATAACTCCATTTAAAAGATAATCACCTCCAACTCCCACATTACAACTATATTTCTTTACTTTCCCATGGAGATTGAAGAAATCAAGATCTGGACTTGTAAATGATTTTTTCAATTCTTCTTCCTTAAGTGCATTAATTTTGTTAAATATTTCTTTATCTGTTAGGTTATTATAATCTATTCCTGATTTTCTTAATAAATTTAAGCCTTCTTCTGGGAAGTTGAATAAACCTTTTGAGTATGCAACGATATAATTATCATCCTTTTCTTGAGTGAATATTAACTTCACTGTTGGAGATAGTCTAACCTCATATACACCATCTGTAATTGTGATCACGTCTATTTGTTTTGAATCAAATGGCATTGTTATCAATAAAGAATCTCCATAAAAATCAGGATAATAATTTTTAATTGAATTGTTATTGCCATAAGAAAGTAAATCAACGAAATTCTTTGCAAAATTTTTAGCTTCAATTTCGGGTTTAGATTTTAGATAGGGAGAAATAAAAGGTACCGACTCAATATAATAATGATAACTAACTATTCCTCCTGCAATAATAATTACAGCTGCAATAATACCTAATATTATTCCTAATTTACTTTTCTTTGGCTCATCATAGACAGGAAGAATCAAATTCCCATCCTCGTCATATTGATTCAGTGGAGTTCCAGGTTCTTCCTCAAGGTTGGGTATCCTTGTAGAAGGACTATTCTCTTGAATCGAATCTTGGAAACTTAAAGATTCGGATTTTGTTTCAGTCGGTTTTTCAATCTTTACTTCATCTTTTTTAGTTTCTGTAACACCAGCTTCTTCAACAATTACCGGTTGCTTTAGAGGATTCCCACACCGGCTACAAAATTTATAATTATCAGGGTTCTTTTGACCACACTTCGTACAAAACATAATTGTAAATTTTAAAAATAGAGCCCTTTCTGTATAGTTATATGATAACTTAAAAGGGCTCTAAACGAAATTTTATTTACCTTTCTATATGACTTAATCTTCTTTTTTATCATCAGGAATTAAAAGGCTTACAATAATTGTAATAAGATAAAAAGCAACATATCCTAAAACACATATTGCCGCTCCCCAAAAAAAGAAGTTATATATGCCTGACTGATTTTCTGCTTTATATACCACATCTGAGAATAGACTAAATATCCAATTTGGTATAATAAATAACCCGTGCCAAATTGCGTCTAAAAAACCATACTCCTCATATGGGTCAATATCACAAAGGAACCTAGGTGATAATATGATATATACAAAAATTCCGGCACATATAATCCAGAAAAATGAATTTGAAGACTTTGTGGTACTTATAGGGGATGGTGACTCATTGTCATCTTGACTATCTTTATCGGTATTATCCATATTGCTTAATTTTGAAGACTCAGTTATCGAAGACTCAACCTTGGTGCCACATTCTTTACAAAACTTGGCACTATCATTAAGCTTGTTACCACACTTTGGACAAAACTTCATTTTTAAGATTTCCTAAAATATTATACCCAATAAGAAGCTTACACCGAAACCAATCAATCCCCATGTAAGACAACTTTTAGCATATACAGGTTCTTTGTCCTTTTTGACAAAGTAAAAAATAATACCTACAATCGGAACTATGAAACAAAGGATTTTCATCCAAACTTCAGCGTCCTGATAGGATGCTTCTTGTTGGAAATTTTGTTGGAAAGCAGGATCTACATATCCAGTCTGACCATATGGTTGTTGCTGATACTGTCCATATCCTTGAGGATTGGAATAAGATTGTTGGGATGGTCCCATACTCAATTGGTTGGAACCACAATTTGGGCAGAATTGAGCACCGTTCTATTGTTGTTTTACAAGATAGTTTGAATTCTTATAGAATAATTTTACACTTTGTTTTATTCTATACCAAAACCATAAATATGTTAATTCACAAAAAATAGTCCTTGTAATAGTTAAATCGCGGTAAAAAGTCAGAATAAACAGACAAAAGGATATTATCATTAAAACTTTTCCATCCCAGTTAAATTCTACTTTATTAAGACACAAATAACCAATTATACCAATTGAAATATATGAAAATTGGAAGATAATTTTAACAATTAAATCAGGTTCATAAAAATCACCATATGAGAGTGTGCCAATCAACTCAATGAACAAACCTAAACTCCAAATTAAGGGTGTAATATATAATAGTGCAGAATTGAAACCGCTTTTATATAAAACCCTAATAAAATGCATAAATAAAAAAAGGAAAGATGCATCAATTAAAATTGCTAAAAAGGGTAAAGAGATTAAATCTCTCAATTCTAAAGTAATATTCATAAGAACACCATTAAAATTAAAAATATCACCCCAATAAAAGAAATAAACCAGTAATAATACAAAGCATAAAATAATAGAAAATCTAAAGGTATTAATTCCGCAATATCGTTCACAGAATCTAATAACATTTTGTTTTATTGGATTTAATACTTTTCTTGAACTATAGTTATCCGGCTGATTCGAGTATGGATTATTAGAGTCAATCATAATTAACATTTTAATTAGAGTGTAATTAATAAATTTTGCTATCTTAGTTATATTATCTTAGATTTAAATATTTTTCTATATTAATTAAGTTTCTCAAGTTGATTAAACTATTATTATTCAAACTCTTCTGTGTTGTGAAAGAAGGTTCCATTTACCATTTATCCCCAGCGGTGAACATCATCGATGTTTCTTGAAAGGGGTTTTCTTTTTTAAGTTTCTCCGAAACTTTATTTTTATAATAACTCAACATGCGAAACATCAAACCATATTATTAATTCTTAAATATATAATTAATTTCAGAATAAAATTTCTGTTTATCTAAGAGCATCCATCATATCACCAATTACATGATTAACAATATCAGAATAAAGTTTAAACATTTCCCCGGCTAACTTCATTTGTTTTTTATGTTGAGAGTAATTTAATTCCCCTTCACTATCAGCCTCATCAAGACTTCTTTTAACTGGATCATATTTCTTTTTTATTGCATCAGCTAATTCACGTGCTTCCTTATCTTTTAATTTTCCTGCAAAATATCTATTTTTTAATTGTTTCAGTTCTTTTATCCCTTGATCTAAACATTTCAACATTGCATCATAATCATCACTTTGTGCTATTTCAGTGATGCGTTCATCTCTTATTTCAATACTAATCGAGTGATCTTCATCCCGATTAGATTTAGAATTTCTGTATTCACTTCTATGACTTTCCTTAGCTCTTGCATGAGAAGATCTGTGCCTGCAACTTGTGCAGACACAGATTATAACTATGGAAAGACAAATGAGAAGCCTATAGTATCTTTTCAAGTCTTTTAGTTTTTCAATAAATTATTAGGCGACATGATCACGATGGAAATCCGCATCGGATTTAGTCAAATAAATTATACCTTCTATCAAACCTAAAATTCCCGGAATATACGTCCAACAAAACACCAAGTATAAAACCCCCATGCCTGTTTTACCAAGATAGAACTTATGGGCACCTAAAGCTCCTAAAAAGATCGCTAACAATCCAGCAGTTGTTTTACTTTTAGGATAATATGCAGGTTCATTTCCATTTGTATAATAATGCTGATGAACAGTCTGTTGAACAGGTTGATTTTTCTGATGCTGCATTTCTTTTTCACGAATTTCAAGCTCTTTCGCTTTCAAAGCTAATTCAGCCTTTTTTAATTCATGATCCATATTTGGAGATGAATGGGTTACTTCCTGAGGTTGGGCATATTGCACATTAGAGGAAGTTGGGTTTCTTTTAATTGTTAAATCATCTTGCCCTCCATGTTCAATTGTGGCTGTGACCGTTGCACCACAGCGTGGACAAAAAGATTGACCTATCTCTCCTGTTTTATACTGGGACTCATCTATCGAAACAATAGAGTTACAATCAGGACATTTTACATTCATAACTTTCTTTATATTAAATTTATTTGTACTTTATTTTCAATAATCCAATCGTTACCTTCTCTTTTTACTATTCCTGGTTTTATAGTCACTGCTTTCGTGGGGCTAGAACTGGGATTCCCGACGATTATACAAGCACTTTCAATATAATCTGTTACAGAACGCAATGCAACCGACAAAGCCTCTTTTCTATCAGAAAAAGAAAATTCCACCGCTCCTTTTCCATTATCATTTATTGAGTAAATAGATTGACCTGGTGTAAAGGAAGATCTTCCTCCTGAAAATTTGTTACCTCTTGGTGGACCGAAATATATCACTCGGTTGATTCCAGACTCTTTTTTTGTTTCAGTGTCTACTTCTTTAGATTCAACCGGCTGCTTTTTGTTCTCAGAAATAGAAGAATAAGTATTTTCTATGATAGGCGAAATTTTATTAATATTTGAAGATAATTTGGTTTTAAGTTCATCTATAGTAGTTTGCAATTCTGAAATTTTTAATTCTAATTTTTTAAATTCAGAATTATTTTTATTCAGCGTAGCTTCATTTGACTTTTTTAAGTCATTTTTAAATGAATTCTTTAAAACTGATAATTCTTTCTTTAAATTTTCAGTTTTAATAATCACAAAGACTGCTACTATACATGCAACAGCAGCGAGAGCGATGCCTATAATAGGCCCCGCAGTCCAAAAGCCATTGTCACTTGAAACTTGTTCCACTTCTTTTATGGGAGCAGTCTCCTGAGCAATGATAGCTATTGGAAATAATAGAAAAAAGATACTAGATATTGTTTTCATAATAAAATATTAATCAGGGGCCACTACATCTCTTATAATATTCTTGATGGCTGCAAAAAAGGGCACATCGGCATATTTACCTTTTTCTTTTTCTTTTTCTGAAGATTCATCATAGATGTCCCCTAAAGCTGTCCGAACATATTTTTTTATCTTTTGTTCTTTTAAGCTCAGGAAATCATCGTCCATTTTTTCTGCATCTATGTTGAATTCTTCTCCTTCTAGTTCAACAAACTTAGCAAAAGAATTATGAAAATCAACAACAGTCTTTGTTACTGCCTCAATAAGTTCTGAATCCTCTAAATCTGCTATGGCAATATCATCTTTATTTTCATAAGAATCAAGAAGTTTAAAGCGACTGCAGTAATTTTTTTCAACATCACTTGAATTTTTGGATTCTGCTAATTCATTTCTGAACTCAATGGCTTTGTTAGAAGGAAGAGCTCCTTTTGCAGTGATTTCTTTTGACATGTCTCCTGCCTTCTTAATGGTGATGTCAAAATCATCTTCATCAAAATCGTCTTCAGCAAAATGATTATATAGCGCGGTAGTTAATGATTCCAATGGCACTGCTTTTGAATCTATTATATCCAGCATTTTCGATCCCGAACCACTAAAATAAAATCTTGTTGGCCTCATATCCTCAGTACATCCTTCATTTTCACAAAGTTTGGTTAAGAAATATAAAATTGCCGCATAATAATATTGAAAAATATTATGATAGAAGGGTTTCTCCTGAAGCCAACGGTTGTATGATACCTGATTTACAATATCTTTAACAATTTCATTTCTCTGCAAATTAAATAGAGTGCCTGTTGCTTCTGCAGCTTTTTTATTTTCATCAAGCAAATCTTGAAGATCGTTAGCCAATTTCAAATATTTAACTTTTTTATCTCCTTTTGCTTCAGCCGCTTGCAGTCTGCTCTTAATTTCTTTTATGGCATTTTCAATCATTTTGATATTCCTGGCTCTCTCATCTATACCAAAAATAACGTCTGCGCCGAACCCTATTGAAGATAATTTGGATTTCTTGATTTTTCCATCTGGCACTACTACTATATCACAAGTGCCTCCTCCTATATCTATTGACAAAGCAGTGTCTCGTTTAGCCATTCCTTGATCTAAATGATACAACATAGGAGCAATTGATTCTGAAATCTTTTTTACTTCCTCTCCCTCTTCATCATTTGCAAAATATTTTTCATAAGCCTCTTCCCAATGTTTTTGGAAACTCCTGATATGAGTGGCGCTCATACTCAATGGATAGGTCCATATAATAGAGCATTTAGATAAATTCACATCTTTAGTAACAGCAAAAGCTTGGGCGAGGAGCATAATTTCATTGATAAATGCAAATGTCATCTGGCTACTCACCTTTTGGTTTGAAAGACCCCATTTCAAACCTGTAATCACTTCATTAAAATTACGGCCATAATCCTCATAGCCATATAAAAATGGTATATAAGATGCAAAGAGTGGTATTTCTGTGTCATCTACTGAAACTTTTGCATCCTGTTTCTTTGGAGTTGCAATTACAGAGGCAAGAGGGAACGGTAGTTGTTTGACCCATTTTGGGAACATTTCTTGTTTTGAATATAACTCAAAAGATTGAACCGTGAGGTCAGTTGATAAATTTGTAGTTGAATTGCTAATAGTGCTTACCAATAAATCTACCGGCAATTTAAAATCTATAAATTCATCATCATTTTCCTTCACTGCCACATAGGTATTGGATGTTCCAAAATCAAAGCTGAATTGAAGGAATTTATGATTATTTCCCTCATAATAAGAATTGAAATCAGGAATTAAGATGGCGGTTAATACATTATTGTCTTCATCTTCCTTAGCATTTATAGATATTTCGATAAGACTGAATGTTGTATCTTGAATTGAATAATTAACAATAGTGTCAATTTTTGATTCAGAACGACGTCTATATTTTTTTACATCAATATCTTCATATTCATTTCCAGATTCTTCCTTTTTGTAAAATTTCAAATTTATGTTATAATCGGAAAGACTGAATTGATCACGCATTAATTGCACCGTATAATGATTCTGTTCCTTTCTCTTAAATCTTACAAATGGAAATATAGAAAGTGCTATAGAGGATTCTAATATATTTCCTGTGGCTGCGATTGGAGAGGACTCAATATGATTTAGTTCAATATTTTCTTGATCCATACTCATATAAGTCTTACGGAAAGTGACAAAACCTCCTTTAACAGGAACTTTCAGAACAACTTGAACTTGATTTACAGTGTTTAAATCAGAATTAAATCTGTCTTTAGTGGTATTTACTAATATTTTGATATTCTTTTTGAGATCATCAATTGTGAAATATTCGAAATATTTCATCTTAATTGGAGGAATAAATCCACAATCATCCGGACAACCTTCTATATTCCCATCAAAAAAGCCCTTTTCATCGGTGTTTAATTTATAAGGCAACTTGAAAATACAGTCGGCCAAGAAATCGTGATCATAAATAAAGCCATGGGAATACGGAGTGCCATTTGGAAGCTCGCGGGATTCTATGGGTTGATTTTTCAAATTTAAATCATCATAGGTGAAACCTGGCTTATTGGAATCCCATTTAACATTTTCAGAAGTATAAATTGCATTAGACATCTGAGTGGCTACAGAGAGCACCAATGGCTTTGCCTTAGGATTAATCTTTGATTGCAAAACTAAATCGCTGGCAGACTCGATAAAGTTATTTACGGCACCTCCGGCTTGTTTACAGAAAGCTAAACCAAATATTTGAATCTCGGTGCCATTAAAATCTACCGGTACATAATTCTTTTCTAAATTCGTTTCTGCGACTTCAGGTTTTGAAACTTCCTCTATTGCCTGATAGAGGTCAAAATTAATTTGACTTATCTTAGTTTTTTGATGTTCCAGATATGTTCCAAACTCAATTAATGGGTCGGGAGTTTTCCCATTATTTCTACTTTTAAGAGCATTAAACCAAGTATATAAATATTTTACAAAAGTAAAATCTCGTTGATATAATTCTTTTACTTCTGAAAAAATAGGTTTATCACCATTAATTGTAATTTGTGCTTGCCAGTATTTATAGTTAGGTGAAGGTAAAACCAAAGAGGTGGGACAGGTCATAGCCAATGCATTCTCGCCCTTGCGTAATATATATATATTACCTATATCAAGAATGCCATTTGTTTCATTATTCGCATAACTTTCTAACGCACCTCCCAATAAACCAATACCTTGTTTCCTTACACTTTGTCCAACATTTTTAAGATGTTCAAAAAGTTTGGGAAGATTGATCACTTCCAGGGTTATACCTTGTCTTACAGGATTCTCGTAGATTAATTCAAGAATATCAAATGTGTGAGAAACAAGAAGTCGATCTCTCTTCTCAGCTTTTTCAAACCCATTAGAACAAATCTTGAACGCATCCCTCATTAATTGAATACGTGCAAACGGAGAAGGAATTGAAACCCTTGGATTTTCTCTTGATATGTAACGGTCCTCAATTTTATCTTCTACTTCATCAGCACTGAAAGCCTTAGTTTTTGATGACCAACCAGGGGCTGATGAAGATCCATAATTAAATAGTTTATTACCTTCTGCCATTATTTATTCTTTAAAGATGATAATTCAAATTTGGAATCTAAGATTTTATCTAAGGCTTCAAACCCCATTCCTAATAACTTAGAAATCATTGATGTATCCTTTTGATTTCTATAGTCATTCCTTTTTCCATTAAGACTTTGGATTATATCATCTTTATCAATTTTAGCATAACCCAAAGTTCCTTTCTTCATATTGACATCATTAATTATCCCAGAATAATCTTTACTTAGATTTACAATTCTTGTAAAAGGAATAAAATTGTGTGCTTGATCACCATGTTGTGACATTTCATATAGCCAGGCACGATATTCATCTATAAATTTATCTAATTCAATGCTCACAGCGGCATTTGAAAGGCCTGTTTCTTTTGCATAGGCATCTGTAAGAGAGCCATTAAAATGACCATCCTTAATAAAGCTTGTGAAGATATGATACTTTATCATAGGTACACTTATCATATCATTAGTGTCCTTACTTAGATGAATAAAAGAAATTTCATTTGAAGGAGTTGATAAAGAAAATTCCCAACACTTGCGGTTAATTTCTTTGACTATCCTTCTTCTATTTTCTATCTCAGTGACATCTGTATCATCAACAGGCTTTTGTGCGAACTCTAATACTGCCATAGCACCGATAAGTTCCACTATATGGGCAGCATTTTTACCTTGACCTCCTTTCCCCGGATCATTTTCAAAGGGTAGAGGTTTCTGAGTATCAGCTAAATAATAGATATCATTTAAATAAGGATTCAAGTCTTTTTCATAATATTTTAAGGCGGACTTGGTCTTGATAATAAAATCCGCTTCTTGAATTTCCGAATATTCGTTTTTTGCTATTGAGAAATATGGCATGACAATTATAGCGGCCATCTGTGCCAAAGGAAAATCTTTATAATCTCCTCTAAGATTTCTAAATGAAGAAGCGAGCATTGGTAAGCCAGCAGCCCCTGTTCCACCGAAAATAGATCCTATGAATATAATCCTGTCGTTCTCGTTGAAATTTTGTAACAAAGCACTAAAAGAATCGCTTTTTTGGAAGACATTCAGAGCCACGGTACCAATATTTGGAGAACCATAAAAACCCTCACTCATCTTGGTATTTAACTCTTCTTCAGAGAAAATCATTTTAGAAAAAAGTTTGGCTTCTCTCTCCACATCAGGATCATTTAAACCGATAAAATTTTTAAATTCCGTGGCGGCTATTTCCGGCATATCGAAGAAGAATCCTTCGGGCAATTTATATGTGACGGAAGTATCGGATTTATTACTTGTACAGATATCTTTTAATGTGGCGACCTTAACAGCATAGAAACCCTTTGTGGCAGTGCTTTCACCATATATGTCATTATGGATATTTCTATATTTCAACAACAAATCATTGGCCCTTTGTAAGGAAGCGTTGTCGGTGTGAGGATCGATTATGAGAGGAACCAAAGTAAAATTTTCCAATGGTTTTTTTGTAATAGGGTCAACCGGCACAACACCGGCTGCCAACTGCATCACAAGAGATCTTAGCACTCTTGATCCAGTTCCTCCAATTGCAAAAACAAAAAGACGCATATAATATTATTTACATTATTTAAAAAGGACGAGTGCTACAATTCGTACTAAAACTTTTTATGCAGAAACTTATTAGGAAATAATATACCAAAGTAAATGGCAGGGATATTATAGCTAAATTTATAAGATCAATTTCAAAGTTCCAGTTTTCTTCTAAAAATACTCCTAATGGATAATAAAAGAATATAAAAGGAACTATTGCAGCAGTAAAAATTCCAAAAAGCATCCACCAAACAAATGAGGACAGTTTAATTTGGTCAATGACCCAATAATATAAAACTGCAAATATCCAAACCACTATTGACATTAGCGACGCTAATACGAAATACATATCGTAGTCATACATCGCATCTGCAAATGTGTCTGTTCCAATATAAAAAGTTGTTATAAGGGGTTCTGCAAAAACAAGATATAAAACTGTAATGGCTATTCCTACCATAAGAAGAATCCATGATACGGGTCCTTTTGCATTGTTTACGTTAAACATGATTTATTCTATTTAGTATTAATATTTATAGGTAGAGAAAAAAGTAATAGACTTGGGTTGTTAGCTGTATAGGCGTTATAGATACCTTGCATCATAGATTCAAATGCAAAAGTAGTCCTGTTGAAATTAGCCTCATTAATATCGGAATCATCATTTGTGGAAGACTGTGTTATCCATCTTGGAAATTTATATTTCAAGTTGATATATATCGTTTCATTCTTAATATCTTCATCTGTATTTAGAAGTATTATATGAGTAGCTCCAGGACAGGATTCGTAAACGGTTTTATCCTCAGTGTCTTTCAAGCTTTCAATTTTAACAATCTCAAATCCTGATTGAGAAATTATCTCGTAATTCGAAAGATCTTTTTTATAAGCTTCCGACATTGGTACAGAGGAAAGGTTTACAGCCACGGGAATACTTAATTCATCCCTTGTCATATGAACATTTTGTAATGAATGAATCGCGCCTTTCTCTCCTTTTTCTTTTCTGAATTCTCCTTTTTTCCCAAAACCTCTCTGAATTACTGAATATTCGGGTTTAAATTTTTCAGATGTAAAAAAGAACATATCTTGATATCCCGGTAAAGTTGAGAAATGATAGAAATTAGCATATTTAGGATCATTGCATAAAGTTTCCACACCAATTTTGGAAGTAAAAATCATAGCATAATATGGTCGATCTCCCATGTATTCAATTCCTCGAGAAGGTGAATTATAAGGATAGTATTTCCCGCCATAATCAGCTATAAATTTTATAACCCAAACGCCTCCAGAGGAATGATTCTTAAAAATGTTTCCCGTCAACGCTTTTGCCTCGTTCATTAATTTCTGTGGATTGACTTCCTCTTGACCCTTAACAGAATAAATTAAATCGGAAATTAAAACACTGACAGAATACTGTTCTTCATTTGCCATAATCATTTCAAATATTTTATAAAAATCGGTAAATGAAGGGTCTCCTATATCTTTAGTGGCGGCAAATAAATCTCTTTCTGAAATAAAATTTCTAATAGTCCCTTCGAAGGGATAGACATTATTATTAACTATGAACAAAGCATTTGAGTCATTTTCTTCTTTGATTGGGAATCTGTTCAATAAATCTGCGACTGTTTCTTTAAATTCCCCTTTTGAAGAATTGGCATCAAAACCAATCATCGAACCGCTTCTTTCCAAATAGAATTTAAGGTCGAGAGGATGATAGGAAGTCCTGGTGTTTCTAACATCAGATAATTCTTCTTCATTGTCAGTCCCAACCACTTCTGTAGTTTTTTCCCCTCCAGATGAACGTGAAGAAGAACGACGTCCATGTGAACAAGAAAAAAACAATAAAGAAAAAGATAATGCAACAGCAACAAACCTTAGGGTTCTTAAATTCATTTCAAATATATGTTTCTCCTTCAAGACCCGAAAGGAATTTTTCAATAAAAAAAGCGTGAGCCCTGTTCGACCTTACCAATTAGGCATCAATCGTAACAGCTCACACCTACACCAATAATCTTACCAATATTATACTGTTTTGGCAAGGTATAATATCGAGATAATACTATTGTTGGAGCAATTTGTCACTTCCTGTTGCCAATGAATTGTGCAGATTCACTATGAGAAAGTTCGAAACGCTTCTCTAAAATGTCTTTTTAACCCCCAAAAGGATTAATAATGCAAATTTAATCTAATTTTTTTTAATTCGCTATTTTCTAATTAGAGAAATTGACTTCTCGAATTTTTAATTTTTTCTCAATGAAAAAATATAATGATATAAGCAAATCAATCAAAGAACCAGAGGTATAAATCATGCAAACAACTAGACCCTAAGAAAAGCAATGCTAAAGCACCTACCACATAGGATATTTTAGATAAAACATTCTTTCCATTTAGCTCAGTCCAATTCATAGTGGCTCCCATGAAAGCAAGAATAGCAAAACCGGCTATAACATATAAGATATAGGCGAAGATTTGATCCACTTTTAAATCCAACAACTGAGCCACTATACTAAATATTATAAGAGTCGCTATGGTAGACAAGATTGACACCAATGGGCTCATAGACCATTCTTTATCTTCGGTCTCATTCTCGACTAATGCAGTTTCAATCTGGGATTCTTCTAATTGAATCTCATTAGAGGCTGTCATAATTTCAGCATCCAAGTCAGATGTTATTACTTGATCATTAACACTTGTTATTTCTTCATGACCTTGTTTAGTGCCACATGAGCTGCAGAAGGAGGCATCATCGGAAAGTTGATTTCCACATTTAATACAGAATTTCATATTAGTTAGTTTTTATTAGGATCAATAAGTATTTTATAGGAAATAATAAGAAAAGTGTGAGCCTTGTTCGGACCATTCATAGTAAGCTCTGCACTGCCTCAGCAACAATGGTCAAGAACAACTCACACCTGAGGCAGTTTATGATTTAAGAAAGACATACGTGGTTGTGCGTATGTACATGCATAATACATGCCCAAGGGAGAGCGTCTTCTTCCTTTCCGTTGCTAATGAATTGTGCAGATTCACTATGAGAAAGTACGAAACGCTTCTCTTAATATGTCCGCCAGACGGGTTTCTCCACCTGACATTGCAAATTTATAAAAAATTTGTTTATATACAAACAGGTGTAAGTTGTCTTTGACCTTTGGTTGCCAATAAATAGCTGGTACAAAATTAAAAAAGAAAGATCAAAGACTGTATATACAAATTGTCCAAATTCATTTTAGTTACTTTCGCATTGAGGCGTTTCACCAATTTCTGATTCCTCAGATGTTGTTTCCTCCATCCTAGGATAAAGTTTCTCACGCATTTTCCCTGTTCTTGTTTCAAATGTTATTCGGACTCGTTCATCAATGAACTCTCCTCGACTAGGATATTGCTTTTTCAATCCTTCACCATATAATTCCAACTGATCATATGCCTCAAGACATTTGTTAACAAATTCCGGGTCAGTTCCTAATGTGTATTTATATTCTTCATCAGCCATCATTTTATTATACATCGGAATTACTTTAAGGGAATAAAGCTCATCAAGTTTCTGAGAAATCATTTTAGTCAATTTCCTTTCGATTTCTTCTTCTGATGGTTGGATGTGTACTTTGGGCTCAATTGGTTTAAAAGTTTCTTCTCTATTGACTTCTTCAATTGTGGAATCTTGCGGTATAGGATATTGGGTAAGTAATTCCTGATTTATCTGTTCTTTCAAATTATCCTTTTGAGGTGGTTTAGCAATCAAACTAATTATTCCTCCCAAAATCATAAGTAGGAGAAGATTGGTAAACCATTTATTTGTAATTTTATAATTTTTGGGGACAGCCTTGAGTGCCTCAGATGCAGATTTAAAACGATTATCGGTATGATTGGCTGTAGCTTTCCCCACAAATTTTCCCCAATATTTGGAAAGTTTCGTTGCCGAGGAAAGTTCATCCATTATTTTCCCAACCAGAAAAATGTCAGTACTGACATTCACATTTCCGGTCAACTGTTCGGGCGCCTCATAACCTTCCGTGTATCCCGGTGTGGAATCATTGGAAGCGCTTTGGGCACAACTAAAATCAATTATCTTTACTTGACCTCCAATATTGGTGACCATCAGATTTTCAGGTTTCAAATCAAGGTGCACGATTTCCTTGGAATGAATATAATCCAAAGCCAACAATATTTGGGAACAAATGTTAATTAAAAATTTCTTGTCTAATAATCTTGGATCCTTTGTATCGAGCAGTTGTCTTAAAGTTTTTCCCTCAATATACTCTTCGTATAGCTTATTGTCTTCAAGTGCATAATATCTTACGATCCCTGGATGATTCAACCCGTATCCTATAAGAAATTCTTTTTTGAGAGCTAGGGTGGTAACTAAATCATTTTTATATTTTTCGGTGGGCTCCTTAACGAAATGGAGTACACCATTTCTTCTTACTATATAGTATGAGAAACGAGATGACTCGCCAATCTCAATAGGAAATCCTTCAGGAAAGGAAGAAGACACAGTATCGATATTAAATCCGCTTTCCATGTCAATCCATTTTCATATCAATCTATTATTTCTATATAAGTTATCCCTTCATCGGGCGCTGCCATATAATTACCCAAAGATTTGCGTTCTCTTACAACTTCTTTAACCATGAAAGGAAAACCGATAGCTATCTGAGAGAGTGTCAAAAAATCTCCAGATTTCAATTTGCTGTTGCAAGCATCCAAAATCTGGTAGTTACAATTACCCTTATGCTCGATTATAATTTTTCTGTTTGGCTCCCAACCTATTTTTATTTGTTTCCCAATGGAGATCTTTTCTAAATCGATAAATCCTTGTGGGCAGTTGAATTCAGAAATTTTTCCATTGGCGATCTGAATCAATATATTCCAATCTTTATAACCTAAGTACCTGGAAATGATGTCAAGAGTAGTTATTCTTGGAGAAGAATCGTAAGGTAAGATTCCGGTGAGCCTTTTTATTGTGTTGAGAGATAGTCTTTCTCCTATTTTTGATTCTATATCATTGCGGAGATATTCGGAACCAGATGGTGTTGTTACATCTTTGCCGGTTTTTTCATTGAGCAGTTTTATAATATTTCCATTGAGTTTCATACTTCAAAAGAAAATAAAAAAATTGAAACAACAAAATGAGCTGAGAGATGTAAGAGAGCCTTCTTTGTTGACAATCACATATAGTGTTATGTTAATACTTATATCCTAAAATTAGTTATCTTTGCAATAGAAAAGGAATGAAATGAAAAATATAAGAAATTTTTGTATTATAGCCCATATCGACCATGGTAAGTCCACTTTAGCCGACAGATTATTGGAAAGAACCAATACAGTGACCGGCAAAGATATGGAAGACCAGGTGCTGGATGATATGGAGCTTGAAAAGGAGAGGGGAATCAC
Organism: Muribaculaceae bacterium; assembly: GCA_022510405.1. Lineage (GTDB taxonomy): Bacteria > Bacteroidota > Bacteroidia > Bacteroidales > Muribaculaceae > Lepagella. Next base: position 27,085 of record JAFLTP010000001.1, read on the forward strand.
GATCAAGAGTCATGCAATTCAAATGGATTATGAACTTGACGGGGAGAAATATGTGCTGAACCTTATAGACACTCCGGGACATGTGGATTTCTCGTATGAAGTGTCCCGATCGATAGCGGCCTGTGAAGGTGCCCTTCTTATAGTGGATGCTTCCCAAGGGATACAGGCCCAGACTATTTCCAATCTTTACATGGCCATTGACAATGACCTTGAAATCATACCGGTCATTAACAAATGTGATCTCGAGAGTGCAAAACCGGAAGAGGTGGAAGACCAGATAGTGGATCTTCTGGGGTGCGACAGAGATGAAATAATACGAGCCAGCGGAAAAACCGGTATGGGAGTTGACGAGATATTAAAGGCTATAGTGGAGAGGATTCCTGCTCCGAAAGGTGACCCGAACGCACCGCTTCAGGCTTTGGTATTCGATTCAGTTTTCAATCCTTTCCGGGGAATTATCGCTTATTTCAAGATAGAGAACGGAACAATCCATAGCGGGGAATTGGTGAAGTTCTTTTCAAACGACAAAGAATATCATGCTGATGAGATCGGTATTCTTAAACTGAACATGGAACCGAGAAAAGAACTCTCTGCAGGTAATGTGGGTTACATCATTTCCGGTATCAAGACCTCCAAGGAGGTTAAAGTGGGGGATACGATCACTTCAGTTGCGAATCCATGCTCCAAGCCGATAGAAGGATTCGAGGAGGTGAAGCCGATGGTGTTTGCCGGAGTATATCCCATAGATGCAGAAGATTTTGAAAATCTGAGGGCATCGTTGGAAAAATTGCAACTCAACGATGCTTCGCTCACATTCCAACCGGAATCATCGGCGGCACTTGGATTCGGTTTCCGTTGCGGATTCCTTGGTCTTCTCCATATGGAGATTATTCAGGAGAGGCTTGGACGTGAATTCGATATGGATGTGATAACCACAGTGCCGAATGTTTCCTATAAGGTGTATGACAAGAAAGGAAATGTGACAGAGGTGCATAATCCTTCGGGTCTTCCTGAATTAAACCTCATAGATCATATAGAAGAACCATATATAAGGGCCACCATTATCACGCAGACTGATTATATCGGTCCGATCATGACTCTTTGTCTCAGTAAGAGAGGAGAACTCGTGAAACAGGAATATATCTCCGGAAATCGTATGGAGATTACCTTTGACATGCCTTTGGGCGAAATAGTGATAGACTTTTATGATAAGTTGAAGAGTATTTCCAAAGGTTATGCCTCATTCGATTATCATGTGAGTGATTTCCGTGATTCCAAATTGGTGAAACTCGACATACTTCTAAATGGAGAGAGTGTGGATGCCTTGTCAACCCTCACGCATGCGGATAATGCAGTGAAATTCGGAAGGAGGATGTGTGAGAAACTAAAGGAACTTATCCCTCGCCAACAGTTCGATATCGCGATACAGGCTGCCATAGGTGCCAAGATTATTGCACGTGAAACTGTAAGGCAAGTTAGAAAGGATGTGACAGCCAAATGTTATGGAGGTGACATCACCCGTAAACGTAAACTTCTCGAAAAGCAGAAAGAGGGTAAGAAGCGTATGAAGCAGATTGGCACGGTAGAGGTGCCCCAGAAGGCTTTCCTGGCAGTGCTAAAACTCGATTAACCATAACCCATCGGGGTAAATACCTCACAACTTAAAACATAAAACTCACAAGACAATGAATATCGGAGACAAATTTCCAAATGTACTTGGCCCCAGCATAGACGGCAAAGAAATAAAACTAAGTGATTATCCCGGGATGAAATTTATTATCTATTTCTATCCTAAGGATGCCACTTCAGGATGCACAGCAGAGGCCATAAGCCTACGCGACAATTACCAAACATTCCTTAAGATGGGTTATCAAATTATCGGAGTAAACAACGGTAGTGTGGAGAGCCATAAGAAATTTGCAGAGAAACAGGAACTGCCTTTCCCGTTGGTCGCAGATACCGATCTTAAGATTTGCGAGTTGGCAGGTGTTTGGCAACTAAAGAAAATGTGTGGTAAAGAATATATGGGTATAGTTCGTACCACTTTTGTATGCAACCCTGATGGAGAAGTTACCGACGTAATCAAGAAAGTTGAAACCAAGACAGCTGCAGATCAACTTTTCAAGCTTCTCGAGGGTAGAGGTTCAATCAATCCCGCATAAATATAAAAGGATAGGGTGCTGAGGCACCCTATCCTTGAACAGTTGATAAAGATATTATTGCATTAAAGTTACGGGTCTTTTTATAATGACTGCTCTTTAATTTCCGGTTTGCGGATATTAGGCAGATATTGTTAGAAGAAACGGGCAACTTCCCTGTAAAGTTCATCACCGGGCATTTCGCCTGCAGACCGCCATACTTCCTGTCCGTCTTTATAAACGATGAAAGTAGGATATGATTCTACGTCATTTTCTTCGGTGAGAGTCTGATATTTATCAACGTCAAACTGGTAAACAGAAGCCCTGTCTCCAAGTTTTTCCTTAACCTCAGCAACGATAGGCATCATTCTCTGGCAGTGAGGACACCAGGATGCGAAAAATTCTACCAATACTACTTTGTTGCTGTTGATAATTTCATTGTAATTCATAATCTTGTCTGTTTTAATAACCGTCGCCGGCGTTATTGCCGGTTTCTGTTATTATAACAAACCCATTTACAATTGGTTCAAATTTTTCCAGTCCTATTTTTTTAATTTATCTACCGCTTTTTCCAGAGACTCTGTCGGTTCGATTATATTGTAGTCTTTCCAGAAATCTTCGTCCCAATAGTTTTCAACGTGGTCGGAGAAAATCTTTCTTTTCCCGAAGGTTTCGTTGAACTTTATATGTTTATCAGGTGAATCGTCTCTATCAACCATCACCATCTCTGCATTTGAGGTATAGGTAGAGGAGAAGAGACGTTTCTTCCAGTCGCATTTAAACCTCATTTTGGAAGAGATATAATTGATATAAGATTTCCCGTCTATGGTCTTGTAGGTCACCATCCCTGAAACTTCCAGTGGTTTGAAATTAAGTCCTGTTGGTTTTTTCTGTAGAATTGAACGGGTCACCTTGTTTTTGTCTTTCATATCAAGTTCGAATTCCACCCTGCTGATCGTAAGATTGTCACCATCGATGTAAAACACGCCACTGTTAAGAGGATATGATAAAGAAACTTTGGGTTGGAAACTGATAGCGTAATGCATCTGATTGTCGATCATAACACCGGTTTCCATTTTGAAATCATAGTTGTCAATTTCCTCGATTGTAAACAGATGGTCACCATTCTTAACGGCATCAAGCATTATGGGCATATAGGGACCACCCATAAGTTTTACCGCTAAAGTGTCGGATGATTTTGGACTCACAATACTTCTTCCTTTATGAATGCTCACCTTTTCTCCATGTATATCACGATATTTATAAGGTTTCTTCAAAACGTCAACCATAGCTTCAGAAATATTGATAAATCTATTTCCTTTCTGAATGGTCTCTCTATAGAATCCTGAGAATAGATTGTCGTGATCGGAATAATTGTCAGGAATCTTTCTTAAGGCCATTTTTACAATTTCTTTAGGATCACCACCGAGCACCAGGAGTTCTTTCAATACTTTTCCTGAGGGTTCAAGAAATATAGATAAGGGGAGAGAATTTTCGTCAAGTGTTACAAATTGAGTTTGGAACCCGATTTGTTCTGCTTTCAAGCCTTTGGTAAAATCTTTTGCAGGAATCTTAAGAGTAAAATTTCCCTCTGTGTTAGTGACTGTGCCTATATTTGTACCGGGAATCGAAACACTTACATTACCTAAAACCTTTTTATTTTTTGCATTCTTGATGGTTCCCGAGATTTCGACAACATTATCAGCCGATATCAAGTAATTGGGAAGAACAAGGTATAATAGAAAAATTAGAATTATTTTATAAGATATTTTCATATAGATAATTAGCTTTCAATCCACTACAAATGTAAGCAAAAGTTTTCGAAAAATCAAAAAGAATTTTCCCGATATTATTCCCGGAATTTTTGCTTAGTATAAAGAGATAAAAAACCAGGGAAATCCTAATGGAAAGCCCTGGCTCTGGTTATATAAAAAGTGGAATCTTCGTTTTGGGTGTCTTGTAGTCTTGTAGTCTAGTAGTCTTGTAGTCTTGTAGTTTAGAAGACCGGTAATTTTAATAGGGGAGGATGGATCCAAGGAGTTTTACGGAATTGACAACGGCATCGTAGCAATACTGATAGATGTAAGGCACGAGACCGAAGAATACTATACCTGCAACACAAAGCCAAAGTCCGACCTTTTCGCAACGGAATGTCTTGATTGTTCCCACTTTCGGTTCTTCCGGACTGATCCACATTGCTTTCACAACCAACAGATAGTAATAGAGCGAAATGATAGTGTTGATCAAAGCTACCAAAACGAGCATATACAGTGCCCATGAATTGGTTGATGTGACAGAGGTGAAGATAAGGATCTTACTGAAGAAACCGGCAAACGGAGGAATACCTGCAAGAGAGAACATCGCAAGAGTCATCGCGAACGACAACCAAGGATTGCTCTTGTGTAAGCCATTGTAGTCATCCATTGTGAGATAACCTGTATTCTCTTCGATTGTGTTGATAACGAGGAAAGCTCCAAGGTTGCTAACCACATAGACGAATACGTAGAATATCAAAGCTGAAAGACCGAGGGTCTCACCTGCCATAACACCAAGCATAATGTAACCTGCCTGCGAGATGGATGAGAACGCCATGAAGCGTTTCATATTCTTTTGGCGGATAGCAAAGAGGTTACCGATAGTGATGGTAAGTATGATGACCGCATACATCATCCATTCCCAAGCGTCGGAATAAACGGCACCAAAGCATTGAGTAAAGATTATGAAGAATGCGAAGGCTGCTGCTCCTTTAGAAACCACGGAAAGGAAACTTGTGACAGCAGTAGGCGCTCCTTGATAAACATCGGCAGTCCAAAGATGGAAAGGTACCAGAGAGAGTTTGAAACCGATACCTGCGATCATAAATGCAAGAGCTATCAGAAGGAGTCCACTCATTTCGCCCTGACTAATCGTAATGGCGAGGTCGTTGAAATATAGTGAACCACCTGAGAAGGCATACACAAAGGAAAGACCCACCAAAAGAACAGCCGAGGAGAACACAGCAGTCATTATATACTTGATGGCTGCTTCGTTGCTTTCATATCTTTTCTTATTGAAAGCCACAAGAGCTGCAAGGGGAAGAGAGGCTGATTCCAGACCGATAATGAAAATCAAGAAATGACGGGCAGAAACCATAAGGTACATACCGAACACGGTGACAAGAATCAACTCATAAAATTCACCTTTTCTGATTACGGCTTCCTCACTGTCGAGCCATTTGGCAGCCTGGAGGAATACGATAAACACACCTATATTCAAGATAGCCTTGATGGCGTTGGTAGCAGTGTCATTGATATACATACCTCCGAACACGTATTCACCTGATGCCGGGATAACCCAAATGGCGATTGTGCCAAGACCGAACAGGATAGTAGTGAAAGGAGTAAGAATCTTCTTACCGCTTTCTGAAGAGAATGTGTCGAAAAGAAACACAAGGATGAATATACCGAGAATAATCATCTCGGGAATCATATGTCCAAATTGAGAATAAGTCATCGTTAAATCGCTTGTTTTATCTTGTCAAACATTCATTCATTAAAACACACTTGCCTGGAGGGCATTGATAATGGGGGTGAAACTATGGTTGATAGCCTCGTTAATCCAATTAGGGAAGCAACCGATACCTGCGATACAGAGGATCAAAGTCACGGTAGCGAGTCTTTCAAACCATGTAGCATCTGTGAGAGTAAGATGATGGTCATCCTGAACCGGACCGAGAAGCAATTTGCCCACAACTCGAAGTATGTAAACTGCAGTGATTACGATAGCGGCAGTTGCACAGATAACGAAAATTCTGTGGAATACATCGGCATCCTGGAAAGCTCCGAAGAAAATAGTCATTTCCGCTACGAAACCGGAAAGGCCCGGAAGACCCAAAGATGCGAAACCGGCAATCATATAGCAAACACCCAAATAAGGCATGATTCTCATCAAACCTCCCATTTGACGGATATCACGAGTATGTGTTCTTCCGTAGATCATACCGATCAAGGCGAAGAACAAGGCTGTCATCAAACCGTGAGACAACATCTGCATTATTGCTCCTGTCATTGCAGTTGCATTAAGCATCAAGATAGCGAAAAGCACCATACCGCAGTGAGACACCGAAGAGTAAGCATTGATGTATTTAAGGTCGGTTTGAACACAAGCGGAGAATGCTCCGTAAACGATACTGATACCTGTAAGGATTATGAATATCCAAGCAAGCTCGTTGGCAGCCTGAGGCAAAAGGAAGATGGCGATTCGGAAGCAACCGTAACCACCAAGTTTCATAAGTACTCCGGCATGGAGCATAGAAACTGCAGTAGGAGCACTTGCGTGACCGTCGGGACTCCAGGTATGGAACGGGAACATGGCTCCAAGAACACCGAACCCAACGAAAGTGAAGCAGAACAACATGTATTGCCAATTCGGGTCGATGGATGCGTTATGAGAAATCTCAAGGATATTCCAAGTGAGTTGGCCACCTTCAGGTGCGCTATGCCAGAAAATTCCAAGGAGACCGAGCATAAGGAATGCGGAACCACCCATAAGCATGAGAGTAAGTTTCATGGCTGAATATTCCTTTCTACCGGTACCCCATACACCGATAAGAAGGTACATCGGAATCAAAGCCACCTCATAGAACATGAACATCGTGAAGATGTCGATTGAGATGAAGAAACCGAAAACACCGGTGCTCAACAAAGCATACCAAAGGAAGAAATTCTTTGGAAGCGGGTTAATTTTCCAAGATGCGAAAGTACCGGCGAAAACAATGATTGCTGAAAGGAGAATCATTAATACCGATATACCATCAACTCCCACTGCAAGATGAATATTGAGAGGAGCATACCACATCCAACTTCCGGTGAAAAGCATTTCATCGGTAACACCCATTTCCCTGAGGCGCAAGAAATCGCAACAGAGCCAGATTGCCAGAGCGAGCAAAACAGTGGAACAAACCACCATGACAGCCCGTATAGCCTTCATGCCGCTGTTTTGGCAAAGGCCCAGTCCCGCCATCATAGCGATGGGGATAACCACAAACCAGATTAATATATTGTCAAACATGATGTTGAGTTAGTTGTTTCTTAGTTTTGAATATTTATCTCGATGAATCTTAATTTATCTCGAAGAATCACGATTTCTATAAAAGTATTATGCGAAACATAGCCATGCTATACCTGCAAGGACAACGGCTCCGGTGATATACCATCCCACATAACTTTGGACTTCACCGCTCTGCATGCCTCTGATTCTAAATGAAACACTTTGAGTGACCTTTGCAAAACCATCCATTGTAGCATCGATGACATGGCGGTCGAACCATGCGATACTCTTACAGATGATATTGAAAATGATCTTATGAGTGATAAACATATAGATTTCATCCCAATAGAAACGACGGTTGGCAGCTTTCCAGAGGGCAGGCCATGCATCCTTGAACTGGGCGGGAAGTTTGTTTGGTTTCATATACATCAAGGCAGCCAGACCTATACCCACGCAAGCCACTATCAAGCTTGTACAAGCCACCGGAGCCTCGATATGGATATGATAAGGTTCTCCGTTCCAAGTAACAAACTCACCGAACTGAATCCAACCTGCACAGATAGATACACCGGCAAGAATGATCAAAGGAAGTGACATCTGCCATGGGCCATCGTGAGGTTTATGTTCTTTATAATGAGGATTTTCTTCGCCCCAGAATACGAGGAAGTAAAGACGGAACATATAGAAAGCGGTCAGACCGGCCACCATAGTCATCCAAGCTCCCCAGAACCAATGACGGTTGAACATAGCTGCGAGCATTTCGTCTTTAGAGAAGAAGCCTGCAAAGGGCCATATACCTGCAATGGCGAGACATCCGATAAGGAAAGTCCAATGGGTGATTGGCATATATTTTCTGAGTCCACCCATAGCTGTGTATTCGTTGCTGTGAACAGCATGGATAAGAGCACCGGCTCCGAGGAAGAGGAGGGCTTTAAACATAGCGTGAGTGAAGAGGTGGAACATACCTGCCATATATCCCAAACCTGAGTAATGCACCCCTTCGATCGGTTGGTCGTAAGCGACACCGAGCGACACCATCATGAAAGCGATCTGGGAGATAGTGGAGAATGCGAGGATTCTCTTGATATCTGTCTGAGCACATGCCACCATTGCGGCATAGAATGCCGTGATGGCTCCGACGCAGCAGATAAATGTTAGAGAAGTATCGACCACGCAATAAAGCGGGAACATTCTTGCCACGAGATATACACCGGCCACAACCATAGTAGCGGCATGGATGAGTGCGGACACAGGTGTCGGACCTTCCATAGCATCCGGCAACCAAATATGTAAAGGCATCATCGCTGACTTACCCATACCACCTGTGAAGATGAGCACCATAGCTACAGTGAGTACGGAGGCACCCATATATGTTGCACCGCCGGTGGTTCCCAGAACCAATTCAGGATTTTGGGTGAGTTCGATGAAGTTGAATGTGTCGGTGTAGTACGAAAGTAAAAGGATACCGATCAGGAAGCCGAGGTCAGCAAACCTTGTTACAATAAAAGCTTTCTTTGAAGCAGAAACAGCGCTCGGAAGCTTATAGAAGAACCCGATAAGCAAATAAGAAGAAACACCCACAAGTTCCCAGAAAATATACATCTGGAAAATATTGGTTGCAACTACGAGACCGAGCATAGAGAAAGTGAAGAGAGAAAGGAACGCATAGTAACGTTGGAATCCGTGTTCTCCTTCCATATAACCCCAGCTGTAAAGATGCACCATAAAAGAAATAGTGGTGATCACAACGAGCATCAAGGCGGATATGGGATCCAAAAGGAAACCAAGTTTCACCACGAGTGTTTGAGTGAAAGCGAGCCAAGTGACGTCAAACACCTGGTATTGCTGACGTACTCCTTCAAAAATAAAAGCAGGGTCACCGCTGAAATAATAAGTGCAGGCCACTATATAGGCTAATACCGCTGTTGTACCCAACATCGCTATACCGATAAATCCTGCCACCTTATGCGACATCTTCATTCCCAACAATCCCAAAAGCAGGAAAGTGAAAAGAGGAAACGCAAGGATTAGAATAGGAATTGTTGCCTCCATATCTTAAAATCTCATTTGTTTAACTTCGTTGATGTCGGTGTTTCCAACCGCACGATAGATATTGATGATTATTGCAATCGCGATAGCGGTTTCAGCTGCAGCAAGAGCTACGGCGAAAAGAGTGAAAATCATACCTTCCATGCTACCCGGGAAAAGGTAACGGTTGAAAATCACAAAATTGAGGTCGGCGCTGTTGAGCATAAGCTCAAGAGAAATCAATATCGCGATAAGGTTTTTTCTGGTCATAAAACCATAGATGCCGCACACGAACATAATGACGCTCGGCACCAGATACCATAACATACTTAAATCCATAATTCCTTAAACTTCTTTACGAGCGATAGTGACACCGCCGATTATACATGCCAAAAGGAGGACAGAAATAGCCTCAAAAGGAAGGAGGTATTGGAATCTTTCGCCACCGGTGAAAGCCACACCAATGTCATGCATTGTTATAGTGTTGCTTGCGGCAAGACATTGTTCCAAAGAAAGGCCGTGGATCAAAGGCATGTAGAAAATTGCGAAAATTAAAAGAACGAGAGCTGCGGCAGAGACCAGGAATCCCCATAGCTTTCGATGGCTTTTCCCGGCAGTAGCTTGTTCATTAGGCTTGTTGGTAAGCAAAATTGCGAAAACGAACAGCACCATGATACCTCCGGCATACACAGCGATTTGGACAGCACCCAGGAATTGATATCCCATTTGGAAATAAAATATCGCTGTTCCCAGCAGTACAAACAATAAATATGTGGCTGCCCTAAGTATCTTTTTTGCGGTCACAGCCTTGATTGAAAAAATCAGGAGGCAAATTGCCACACAAAAATATAGAACTATATTACCTACAGAATCCATTATGATGTTTGAAAGTTGAAAGTTTAGGTTTTTTAGTGTTAAAGAGCTTAAGCTTCTTTACCTGAGACAATATTGATTAATTTTCCGGTTTAGGTTCTTCCGATTTGGGTTCCTCAGGTTTAGGGGTTTCGGGCTTTGGAACTTCCGGTTTGGGTTCCTCAGGTTTTGGAGTTTCCGGTTTAGGTTCTTCCGGTTTAGGAATTTCTGACTTAGTTTCCTCAGGTTTTGGAGCCGATTCTTCAGGTTTAGGGGCCGGAGTTTCAGGTTTCGGAGCTTCTGATGCCGGGGAAGAAGCTGCTGCCGCAGCGGCGGCTTCCCTTTCGGCTTTTATTTTAGCAGCTTTTGCCAAAGCTTCAGCCTTTATTTTAGCCAATTTTTCCGGATCCATAGCCGGTTTTGGAGGAGCAGCGGGTTCATCCTTAGGTTCGGGACGATAATTCAACTGTTTCACCAATGAGTTTCTCGTGAAAGTGGCTTGTTCGAAATCGTTGGAAAACTCAAGTGCATCTTGAGGACAAGTTGTGACACAAAGCATACAGAAGGTACAACTTCCGAGGTCGTACATATACTTGTCAAGTTTCCTCTTTTTCTTACCATCCAGCAGGTCGACCATTTTAGTTGTGAGTTGAATTGTACCGTTAGGACAATTCATCTGACAAATACCGCAACCGATGCATTTATGTCTACCTTCCTTATCATAAATCAAGGTCAGTTCAGCCCTGAACCTGTCAGCTATCTGTAAAGAGGCGCGGTTCTCGGGATACTGTTCCGTGATTTTCGGAGTCACGAGTTCTTTTCCGGTCACCACCATACCGTCTACAAGGCTTTTCAGACCTTTGGCGGCTTCCGTAAAATATTCCTTAATACTACCCATTAATTGGTTTAGTTGTTATTGTTTTTTAATGTTTTTATTATAGTTGCAGCTCTTTAGTTTTAGGAGCTAAATAAGCTAATGCAGGTTTTTTACCTATCTTTCAGTTTGACCACCAAGTATATCGAGCAATTCGGTAGTGATGGCTTGCTGACGGAGTTTATTATATTCGAGTTGCAGTTCTTCAAGGAGTTTCTTTGCGTTGTCGTTTGCACTTTGCATTGCCATAACCCTTGCGGCCTGTTCGGAGGCACGGTTCTCAATAGTTATTTCCTGCATAGTGGACAGCACAAACATAGGAAGCACTTCATTGAAGATGCTGTCGGGATCCGGTTCAAAAAGATAGAACTTATTGTCATCTTTTTTATCTGAATCACCCTCAGACTTCACTTCCGGACTCACCGGGAACAGAGTTTCAGTCTTGGGTCGTTGTTTGCTCATCGAAATGAAACGCATGTACACTGTCTGGACCAGGTCAAAAGTACCGTTTTGGAATTTTTCCTTAAGTCCGTTGGTAAAATCGTTGACAGTTTCGGCAAGCATTTTTGAATCCACTCCTTCACCGGGATGCACCACAGTGACATTGGGGAGGTCAAGTTTTTTTGCAGCGTTTGCAATCTTCTTACCCACCGGGATAACCGTGATATGAGCATTTCCATGCTCTTCACGGATTTGTCTCAGTTGAATGAGAAGGTATTTGAAAATATTGATATTATATGCACCGCAAAGACCATCGTCACTACCGAAAACTACAATGGCTGCATTTTTCACCTCACGCTTTGTGATCAATGGGGAGTCGAACTCAAGACCTGTAGCGAGGAGGTGACCCATTATGGAATCCACTTGAAGCCTGAAGGGCAACAAGCGTTTGAGTTCCATTTCGTTCTTATGGACCTTTGCGGAAGATATCATCTTCATAGCGCCGGTGATTTTCTCACTCGACGATACGGAACCTATTCTTAATCTTAAGGCTTTTAATGTAGCCATTTGGTGAGTTGTGGGTTGTAGGTTGTGAGTTGTGAGTTGTGAGTTGTTGGTTGTGAGTTGTGAGTTCTTAAAACTTAAAACTTAAAACTCAAAACTTATATTTATTTATATCTTGCAGAGATTTCAGCAGCGCTCTCTTTCAGTTTGTTTTCTACTTCATCATTGAGGATACCTTTTCTTAAAGTATCGAGAACATCGGGATGTTTAGCCTTAAGGAGCTGGATGAACAAACCTTCGAATTCTTTTACCTTATCCAATGGCACATTTTCAAGGAGACCGTTTACACCGCAATAAATCACCGCGATTTCATTTTCAACGGGCCATGGTTGATATTGAGGTTGGATGAGAAGCTGTTGGTTTTTACGACCTCTATCTATAACTTTTGCAGTAACGGGGTCGATATCACCACCGAATTTTGTGAAGGCCTCAAGTTCACGGAACTGAGCTTGCGCGATCTTCAAGGTACCAGCCACTTTCTTCATCGCCTTGATCTGTGCGTTACCACCTACACGCGATACAGAGATACCTACATTAATTGCAGGACGAATACCTTGGTTGAACAAACTTGTCTCAAGGAAGATCTGTCCATCGGTGATAGAAATAACGTTTGTGGGAATGTATGCGGATACGTCACCAGCCTGGGTTTCGATAATCGGAAGAGCCGTAAGTGAACCGCCACCTTTCACGATGGGTTTAAGCACTTCCGGAAGGTCGTTCATATTAGATGCCACTTCCTGATTGTCGATAATCTTTGCAGCACGTTCAAGAAGACGAGAATGCAGATAGAAGATATCGCCGGGGTAAGCCTCACGTCCGGAGGGACGTTTCAAGATAAGTGAAATTTCACGATAGGCCACAGCCTGTTTTGAGAGGTCATCATAAACGATTAGGGCGTCACGACCGGTGTCGCGGAAATATTCACCGATAGCCACTCCTGCAAACGGGCTGTAGTATCTCATAGATGCGGAGTCGGAAGCACTTGCGGCCACAACAACCGTATATTCCATAGCGCCATACTTTTCAAGAGTATGCACCAAAGAAGCGATTGTTGATCCTTTCTGACCGATAGCCACGTAGATACAATAAACCGGTTTGCCGTCAAGATAATTTTGACGTTGATTGATTATTGTGTCAATAGCGATAGCTGTTTTACCGATCTGACGGTCGCCGATTATAAGCTCACGCTGTCCGCGTCCAATTGGAATCATGGCATCGACAGCCTTGATACCGGTTTGAAGCGGCTGGTTCACCGGTTGACGGAAGATAACTCCGGGAGCCTTTCTTTCGAGCGGCATATTGATAAGTTTACCTTCGATAGGTCCTTTGCCGTCGATAGGTTCGCCAAGGATATTGATAACACGTCCGAGAAGACCTTCGCCAACAGGAATTGAAGCGATTTCACCGGTTCTTTTCACCGACATGTTTTCAGTGACATCGTTAACGTTATTGAGCAACACAACGCCCACGTTGCTTTCCTCAAGGTTAAGAGCCACACCCTTTACGCCGTTTTCAAACTCAACGAGTTCATTTGAACGGACATTTTCGAGACCGTAAACATGGGCAACCCCGTCACCCACCTCGAGTACGGTGCCCTTTTCCTCGAATTTGGCTTTCGAGGAAACGTTCTCAAGTTGTTTTTTTAATATATCTGATATTTCACTGGGATTTAGCATCTCTTATCTTAACTTAAAAGTGTTTGACGTAGTTGTTCAAGTTCATGGCTCAAAGACGCGTCCATTCTAACAGAGTCGACGTCGATAACGAAACCACCGATTAAGGAAGGATCCACCGTTTCTGAAAATTCGAGTTGTGAGTCTTTGAAAGCGTCGGTGACCAATTTCCTGAGTTTGTTCATGCGTGCTTCATCAAGCTTTGAAGCGGTTGTGATTTTGGCTTGCGAGATATGGTTTTCCTTGCGGTAAATATCCCGATAAGCCAACATCATGGCATATGCGAATTCTACTCTTTTTTGCGCCAGGATCAACTTCACGAACTGATCAAAGATCTCATCTTTAGTTCCGGCTGCAGATAGCAACAAATTTTCTTTATCCTCATCACTTATAAAAGGATTGGAAAGAACCTTTTGCAAATCCGGATTTTCTCTAAAAGAATCGATGACTTGTTTTGAGAGTTCATAGATTTTTTTAGACTCGCCTTTTTCGAGGGCGAATTTATATAGAGCCTTAGCGTATCTTCGAGGTATTAGTCCGTTATCCATCAGTTGCTCTGTATTTCGTCAAGCATTTTATCCACCAAAGCGTGGTGACTCTTATCATCAGAAAGGTTACCTCTGACCATTTTCTCCGCGATGTCGAGAGAGAATTTGCTCACCTCGTTGCGGAACTGTAGCTCAGCTTCCTTTCTCTGTTGTTCGATAGAAACACGAGCTGCATCCATGACTTTCTTAGCCTCGTCGGAAGCCTCTTTCCTCGCCTCTTCAATAAGCTGAGTTTTCATTCTTGCGGCCTCTCTCAACATTTCAGCCTGTTGCTGTTGAGCCTCATCCATGTATTTTTGGGCAGCGGCCTTGGCATTGTCAAGCTGTTCTTTTGCCTCACGGGCATATTCCACTCCTTTATCGATTGTGTCGGCTCGTTGGTCCATATTTTTAAGAATCACGGGCCATCCCCAAATGGCCAAGACCACAAAGAGGATAATAAAGGATATGAACATCCAGAAAATTAGACCGAAATCAGGAGTGAACAGTTCCATGTGTTTTAGTTTTAAATGTTGAACAGAGTCTTTTAATATAGCTCTTTGGCATTAAAAGCCAAGTAGCTATGAAAGCAACTAACGGAATGATTAGATGAATAGAGCGAGTGCTGACACGATAACTGCGAAGAGGGCAACACCTTCGATAAGCGCTGCGATCACGATCATGTTAGAACGGATGTCGCCGGCAACTTCAGGTTGACGTGCGATAGCTTCCATTGCACTACTACCGATATTACCGATACCGATACCTGCACCGATTGCTGCGATACCTGCACCGAGAGCTGCTCCCAATGCACCAAGAGCTGTGTCTGCTGCTAAAATCATTGATAACATAATGTTTATGGTTTAGTTGTTATTGTTTTTTTGTTGTTTATGTTGTTATTGTTTCGATAACTAATTTAACTGTATCAGCTATTTAAGACAATTTATGTGGTTTCTACTTTTAGATCAGTTGATTCTGTGTTTTGTGTTTCAGTCTCTTCCTTTTCATCTTCTTTATGGGCATCATGACCATGGCCTTTGTCAGTACTCATCGATATGAAGATTGTGGCCAGAAGGGTAAATACATATGCCTGTATGAAGCTTACCAAAACATCAAGGCAAAGCATGAATATTGAGAAAAGTACGGAAATGAAAACTGATCCACCTGCTGCAATCGCTCCGAAAGCTGCAAATATGAAAATCAAGAGTGTCAAAGTGATCACAATCATATGTCCGCCCATCATATTTGCGAAAAGACGTACACATAATGCTGCGGGTTTAGTGAAGATACCGAAGATCTCTATAAACTGCATGATTGGAATCGGGAACTTCAAGAAGAGGGGCACATCCGGCCAGAAAATCTCTTTCCAATAATGCTTTGAACCCATTACGTTGGTGATCACGAACACCATTATAGCTAAAACCAATGTAATGGCGATATTTCCTGTCAGATTCGCACCACCGGGGAAAATGACTATAAGACCCACAAGGTTCATCACAAGAATGAAGAAGAAACATGTTAGCAAGAATGGCGCATATTTCCTGGCTCTTTCATGAAGTGTGGATTTTATAACTCCGGTGTAGATGAAATCTATAAGCATTTCCATGAAACCCACGCCTTTTCTCGGTGCTTTCATACCCTTACGGGCATAGAACCAAACCACAGACATCACCATTGCTGTTACAATCACAGCGGCGATAAGAAGTGCGAGTACATTCTTGGTTATTGAAATATCGTGGGGTTTGTATTCGCGATAGTAAACTTCATTGAAACCGGCGTAACCGCCTATGATAGCCTCCGCCTTGTCGACGTCACCTTGAATTTCCGGATTATTTTTAGCCTCGGCTTTTACCCTGGCTTCCTCTTGGGGAGTCAACGGGAAAATCTGGACAACTTTGTTTTTGTGTTTGCTTATGTGAGCAAGGATGAATTGGTAGGTTTTACCGTTCTTTTCGATTGTGACAATACGCGGTTCGGCCACAAGTTCCTCTTCACCTGTTTTCTCATTTGTGATCCTGACATATTCCTGAAGCTTATGTGAAGAGAAGCTGATCCAAGTGCCGTCATCGGCTCTCACAATTACCGGCAACGGGATACGATAGACATGGCTGAAAGGAACTTCCCATCCATAGCCGTCGCCAAGGTGATGGAAAATAATCTCCTTCACATTGACCTGACCATCCTCGCTTTCGGAAGAAGCATAACTTTGCATTGGTATCATTGCTGCCACCAATGCCACAATCGCTAATAATTTATATCTCAATAAACGCATACAGAAATCTTGTTCATATCGATATCGGCGAGACCGCCCTTGATATCCACTTTGGTTTCGAGTCCTCCGTTGGAGAATTTCACTTCACCGGGCTTGAGTACGGAAATCAAGGAAGCATGATTCTTAAGGACGGTGAATTTACCGGCCACTCCCGGAAGGGTTACAGAATCAACCTCTCCGCTATATGTGATCTCGCTCGGTGATATAATTTCAAGTTTCATTTATTAAGTCTTTGTTGTTTTTTTTGTTGTTATTGTTTTTGTTGTATCCTTAAAAACTTTAAACATTAAAAACAATAAAAGCATTAATTTACTTCGGCAAGCATCTTCTTACCTTTGGCAATAGCCTCGTCGATAGTTCCGACATTGAGGAATGCCTGTTCGGGATACTCATCCACTTCGCCTGAAAGAATCATCTTGAATCCACGGATAGTTTCAGCCAACGGAACCATTACGCCCGGGAGGCCGGTGAACTGTTCTGCCACGTGGAATGGTTGAGAAAGGAACCTCTGTGCCCTTCTTGCACGGGCCACAACCAGCTTATCGGCATCAGAAAGTTCGTCAACACCAAGTATGGCGATAATATCCTGGAGTTCGTTATATTTCTGAAGAAGTTGCTTAACAGCTTGAGCGGTATTGTAATGATCCTCACCGATAATATTTGGGTCGAGGATACGGGAAGTAGAGTCGAGCGGGTCAACTGCGGGATAAATACCAAGCTCGGCGATCTTACGGCTCAACACCGTGGTGGCGTCAAGGAAGTTGAATGTAGTAGCCGGAGCCGGGTCTGTCAAGTCGTCGGCCGGCACATAGATAGCCTGTACGGAAGTGATACTACCTTGTTTAGTGGAAGTGATACGTTCCTGGAGCATACCCATTTCAGAGGCGAGTGTAGGTTGGTAACCCACGGCAGATGGCATACGGCCGAGAAGAGCTGACACTTCGGAACCTGCCTGAGTAAAACGGAATATATTATCGATAAAGAGGAGGATATCTTGTCCGCCGCCATCACTGTCACGGAATTGTTCAGCGACTGTCAAACCTGAAAGAGCCACACGAAGACGAGCACCCGGCGGTTCGTTCATCTGACCGAACACGAGAGTTGCCTGGGAATTGTTAACCTCTTTCATGTCCACGTCAGCGAGGTTCCATTCGCCTTTCTCCATTCCCTCTTTAAACTTGTCGCCATATTTCATAACGCCGCTTTCGATCATTTCACGAAGGAGGTCGTTACCTTCCCTTGTACGTTCACCCACACCGGTGAAAACGGAGAAACCGTTGTGACCTTTAGCGATGTTATTGATAAGCTCCATAATGAGCACTGTCTTACCAACACCTGCACCACCGAAAAGACCGATCTTACCACCCTTTGAATATGGTTCGAGAAGGTCGATCACCTTGATACCGGTAAACAGCACCTCAGTAGATATTGCGAGGTCCTCGAATCCGGGAGCGGGCTGGTGGATAGGACGGAGGTGATCACGGTTCAATTCTGCGAGGTGGTCGATTGGTTCACCGACTACATTCAGCAGACGACCTTTAACCTGGTTACCTGTAGGCACAGCGATAGGACGTCCGAGGTCTATCACCTCTACTCCACGACGCAGACCGTCGGTACTTTCCATGGCTACACACCTTACGGTGTCTTCACCGATGTGCTGTTCAACTTCCAAGATGAGTTCCTCGCCGTTGTCGCGTTTCACTTTCAAGGCATTATAGATAGGTGGCACATTATTTTTCCCACCTTCAAACGAAACGTCGATAACGGGACCGATAACCTGGGTAACTTTTCCTATGTTGGCGCTCATTGTATGTTTGAGTTGTTATTGTTGTCGTTGTTATTATAGTAATTGTTGTGTGGCTTATTAATGGAAGTGGGTGTTGGTTCTGCCTAACTTTAGAAGTGCCAACCCAATGCCACAAATATAGCCATTAAAATTAAATTGGCAAGGGAAAGAGGCATCAAATATTTCCACTCGAAAGAGAGCATCTGGTCGATTCTCACACGCGGGAAGGTCCATTTGAACCAAATTATGATGTAAGAAACGAAGAAGCTCTTAAGCACGAACCATACTATTGAAGGAATCACATCCATGGCATGGTTAAAACCATCCCAACCGGGAACGTGGAGAGGCATCCAGCCGCCAAGGAACATCAGAGACGCGATACCGGAAACAATAAAGAGGTTCAGGTATTCCGCGAGGTAGAAGAACCCGAAGTGGATACCGGAGTATTCAGTGTGATAACCTGCGGTGAGCTCATGTTCAGCTTCCGGGAGGTCGAATGGGCCACGGTTTGTTTCCGCTGTGGCAGCCACGATGTAAATCAAAAACGCGATAATAGCGGGGATGTGTCCTCTGAAAAGGAACCATGCTTTGTCCTGTTGCCAAACGAGTTCATTTATATTCATAGTTCCGGCGAACACGATTATAGTCATGATCGCGAGGCCCAGAGAAATCTCATAGCTAACCATCTGTGCACCGCTTCGCATCGCACCGATAAGTGTGTACTTATTGTTGGAAGACCAACCGGCGAGAAGGATACCCAACACACCTACTGAGGAGACAGCAAGGATGAAGAATATACCGATATTATAGTCGATAATTTGGAGGCCACGTCCCCACGGCAGACAAGCCAACATCACCACAGAGGATGTGATGACAAGATAGGGAGCCAGTTTGAAAAGGAAACGGTCGGTGTCTTTAAGGCAAATAAGTTCTTTCACAAGAATCTTGAACATGTCGGCGAACACCTGGAGGATACCCCATTTACCTACACGCATCGGGCCGAGACGACACTGGAACCATGCGCAAAGTTTCCTTTCATAGAGGATATAAAACAATGCCAACACCGTATAGGTAAGCAGCACGAGCACCGCGATGATAACACATTCAATAATAACTGCGAGCCAGTCGGGGAGGAAGCTCACCAGCCAGTTATTGAAGTCTGCGGTCCATATTCCAAAATTATACATGTCTTTTTTAAGGTTTAAATTTTAAAGTTTAAAGTGGAAAGTCAATAGTTTTTCAAAGTATTATCAAGATTTAAGGTTTCAAATTTTATTTAAACTTTTAACTTTCAACTCTTCACTTTCCTTTATCTGTCGATATCGGGGATTACGAAGTCGAGAGCAGCACCGATAGTGATAAGGTCGGCGATCATGTAACCGGTGCAAGTGAGATTCATAACACCCACGAGATTGAAGCAAGGGCTCTGGAAGTGTACACGGAAAGGAGTCTTGTCGCCGGTTGATTCGATGTAAACACCGAAAGTGCCACGGCTTGCCTCCACCTGTTGATACCAGTTTCCGGCCGGAAGTTTTATAATCTTCGGGATTTGAGCGCGGATTTCTCCTTCAGGAATATTGTCGACCAATTGTGCAAGAATCTTGCAACTTTGTTCGATTTCCTTCATTCTCACCATGTAACGTGCGTAGGAGTCACAACCGGTTTCGAGCACTTCCTCGAAATCGAGTTCCGCATACACAGCGTATGGGTGTTTCTTACGGCAATCGCAACTCCAGTTTGACCCTCTTCCACTCGGACCGGTGATTGCATAGTTGATCGCATCTTCCTTGGAAAGATGTCCCACCTTCTTAAGACGGTTCTTGGCGATAAGGTTGTTGCTGAAAACTTTGTGGTATTCTTTCAACCTGTCGGGCATGATTCGGATAAGTTCCTTGACATCCTTTTGGAAATCGGGATGAAGGTCGGCAATCACACCACCGATGACATTATAGTTCATCGACATACGCGCACCGCAAGTCTTCTCGAAGATATCAAGCACCATCTCGCGTTCACGGAACCCATAGAAAAAGGCTGTGGTGGCTCCGAGGTCCATTGCCGTACATCCGAAAGAAAGGAGGTGGCTCGAGATACGCATCAGTTCATCCATCATGGTACGGATGATCTGAGCCCTTCTCGGTACTTCCACTCCCATGGCTTTTTCAATACACATACAGAGACAATGGCGGTTTTGGTGAGCCGACATATAGTCCATTCTGTCTGTGAAATGAAGAATCTGGGGATAAGTAAGATTCTCGCTTAATTTTTCGATGCCACGGTGGATATAACCTGAAACCACGTCAACTTTCTTAACGGTTTCACCGTCGACGGAAGCTCTGAAACGCATCACACCATGGGTGGAAGGATGTTGAGGGCCTATATTGACAACGTATTCATCTTCTTCGAATACCTTTCCCGGCACTTTCTTTACCTTACCGTCTTTGTCTTCAACGTAGCTTACGGTATCGTCTTCGTTCTTTTCGTCATCCTTGGGAATGGGATTCAATTCCGGATTGGCGTCATAATCCTTACGGAGCGGATGTCCTTTCCAGTCATTGCGAAGGAAGAACCTACGCATGTCGGGATGGTTGATGAACTTGATTCCGTAGAAATCATAAACTTCCCTTTCCTGGAAATTAGCCACTTTCCAAAGATCGCTGACGCTATGAATCATAGGGTCCTTACGGTCGGTGACAGAAACCTTGACGGAAATCACCTCCCAATTTCGGGAAGTGGAAGTGAGATAATATATTACGCCAAGACTTTCAACCCAGTCCATGCCGACAACGGCGGTGAGCACGTCGAATTCAAGTCCCGGAGTATCTTTCAAAGCTTTGGCAAACGGATACCAATCTTTCTCTTGAGCCACAGTCACCATTAGGGTTTCGCCTTCGGTGAACTGTGCTTCCGGATATATCTCAAGTATTTTTTCTTTTATATCGCTCACGTGTATATTAAGTTAGTTGTGAGTTATAAGTTTTTGAATTGTTAGATGTGAGTGGAATTTAACCCATACGTCCTTCGTTTTCAGGATGCTCTTTGAAGAACTCCTCGATTTTTTCTTTTCTGTTAACTCCACCGAAGAATTTTTGCACCTTGATTTTTCTTTGGAGCTGCATAAGTCCATAGAACATGGCTTCTGGACGGGGAGGGCAACCGGGGATGAAAACGTCGACAGGAAGAATCTGATCGACACCTG
This sequence comes from Muribaculaceae bacterium, assembly GCA_022510405.1. Classification (GTDB taxonomy): domain Bacteria; phylum Bacteroidota; class Bacteroidia; order Bacteroidales; family Muribaculaceae; genus Lepagella. Next base: position 48,464 of record JAFLTP010000001.1, read on the forward strand.
TCACCACGCAGTAAGAATTTTTGAAAGGACCGCCCGATACTGCACAACCACCGCAAGCGATGACATATTTTGGTTCGGCAAGTTGTTCATAAAGACGACGAAGCACGGGAGCCATCTTGTGTACGATAGTGCCTTGCACCATTATATAGTCGGCTTGACGAGGAGAGTTACGAGCCACCTCGAAACCGAAACGAGCCATATCATACCGAGCGGCTCCAAGACTCATAAATTCGATGGCGCAGCAGCTTGTGCCGAAACAAAGAGGCCAAAGCGAATTGGAGAGACCCCAGTTGATCAACTGGTCGAATTTTCCCACCATCACGCTTGCACCGGTAGCATTCAACTCCTCGACAAGTTTATCGATATACTCATTGTCTTTGAAGTCTTCATGCTTCATGCCTTTAATTTTCACGTCCATTTCAACGCTCCTTTCCGCCAAGCGTAAGCGAGGCCTAAAATAAGGATAAACATAAATATACCGATACAGAGAAGACCCTGTGGGCCGAGGCCTTTCATAACAACCGACCAAGGATACAGGAACACTGTTTCAACATCGAAAATAAGGAAAAGAATGGCGAAAATATAATACCCGGCTTTGAATTGAATCATTGATTCGCCTCGGGTAGGTACACCGCATTCATAAGGTTCGGATTTCCAAACAGAGAAGGAACGTGGAGAGATAAGTCTCGCGATTAAGAGGGCCGCAAATACCAATCCCAATCCGGTGAGAATCGCCGTAATTGATAAAGGACCATTGCCAATCTCTAGCAATAGATTCATAAATATCTAAAAGTTAGTTAGTTAGTCTTATGGTTTCATGGTAGATGCCTATTTATAGGCAACATTTCCTTGCAAAGTTAACTTTTTTTTTCAAAAGATAAAATTAATAATGAAATTATTATTGTTTGCGTTGTAGAGGTTTAAAAATTTTTATTGTTTTTGAAACAAAAGGGAGCGGTGAAAACCGCTCCCCTGAGGTGTTGATGAAGATTATTTTTAATTCAATTAACCTTATTTTTACCAAATTGAGGAGAGGGGACGATATGACACTTCATCAACACCGGAAATTCTATCGTAGACTTCAGTGGGGAATACAAGACAAGTAATAGCTGTTTTACCATCGGCACTCAACAATTCCACCGAAGAGTTATCAACATAAAAATGTAATTCAAGTTTTTCTGCATTTATATCATAGGGGGCTGAAATACCGGGTAATGAGAAGGAACCATTGAAGGATGTGGCACCCGATGTGGAATTCCTGCTGATTATGATATTTTCAGCTCCGGGATTTACATTGACTGTTATGAATTCACCTTTGCTATTGCCGACTGTGAAAGAGGATTTTTCAGAAGGTTGAAGATTAACCATCATCTCATAGGCATCTCCGCCTTCACATATTCCGTTGACAGCTTGGGTCCATTCACCGGCTATTCCGTCAATTTCCTTTACAACTGAAGAAGATAAAACCGGCGAGCCGTTCATGTCGACGAGTTCAAGTTTGCGTGGCAAAGTCATAGCGGAACGCCAAGGATTGCATGGCACATTGCCGGCATAATTCCAGTTGTTCATCCAACCGATATAGATGCTTCTTCCATCGGGGGTATTGCTCCAAGTGACACCGGCATAATTATCGGAACCTGAATCAAGCCAAAGCGGATATTCGAGATTATCGGCAACGAAATTTGTACCATCAAAATCACCAACGAAATAGGCTGTTCCGGAACCTCCTACGGGTCCACCGGGGTTAAGACTGACTATCAAGACCCATTTTTCACCTCCATTGTATGGCACTTTGATAAGGTCGGGACATTCCCATTGCCCTTTGTTCATTCTGCCGTTTTCGGTACGGAATTCGGAAAGTTTTGTCCAATTTTTAAGATTGGATGATGCCCAGAAATCTATCGAGCAATCCCAACCTTTGGCAAGGGCCATGATATATTTTCCGGATTCAGTATGGTAGAAAACTTTCGGGTCACGAAAATCCGGCATATCTGAATTGGGAATGATAGGATTTCCTTCAAACTGAGTGTAAGTTACTCCACCATCAAGGCTATAAGCGAGGCATTGCTGCTGATGTTCTCCACTTGCAGTGTAGAAAGCTAATATTGCGCCATTGCCAAATCCGGCCACATTGTCTTTGTCATAGATCGCGCTGCCTGAAAAGATATCGCCATATTGATTCGGAGTCATAGCCACCGGTTTCTCCTGCCAATGGATAAGGTCGGAAGAAACAGCATGTCCCCAACTCATATTGCCCCAATCGTTTCCGCGGGGATTGTATTGGTAATACAAGTGCCAGACACCGTCGGCATATACCATTCCGTTTGGATCGTTCATCCAGTTTGCAGCCGGTGTGAAATGTATCTGAGGGCGATATTGTTCGTCACGCGCACCCGTGAGAGTCGGGTCGTCTTCATTGTTTTCATTTTCCTCGGTGTTGTCGGGCAACGGTATTACATCCGAGAATTTGTCATCGCTACAAGAGGCGGCCAAAATCAAAGCGCCGGCAAAGAAAAGGGGTTTGATAAGTTTCATAATTACAATTATTTAAATTTGGGATTCCGCCGAAATTCACATCCCGGCGGAATGGAAAGATTATTTTTACCTTGTTTTGAGATATTCGAGAGAATTTTTAGCCAAAGTCAAGACATTAGCCTGGTAGAGATTGTTCTTAGGATAAGCGGAGATATCTTTCGAACCATCTTCATTCTTCATTGAGAACTCGCAACCGCCGTTGCCAATGCAAAGGATAGTGCCCTTGAACTCAGTGTTGCCTTGTTGAGCTTCCCAAACATTGAGCTGTGAAACCCAATCAATCTGTGAATCCCAAGTACCCAATGGAATTATACCGTATGTGTTCACGATTTCATTATAGCAGGCTTCCTCTTGGTTCCCGATTCCTGTGAGCACAGAAGGAAGATTAAAGAAGAGACAGTTGTGGTCTTCAGTCCAACCCGGACCTTTGAATTTGATGAGTTTAGTACGGTCGGTTGTTTCATATTCAAGACCTCTGAAGATAGGATGCGAAGAGGCATCTTTCTTGAAGTTGCTGCCCGGGTGGAGCTCTACTGCCATTGCCCAAGTGTCACCATTCCAACCACCTATTCCGGCACCTATGTTTCTGTCATTGTTTTTCAGCAATTCCATATCCAGGCGGCCGATAGCGCCAACATAAACTGTTGCGTGGCTCCAAAGCAAGAGACTACCACCGTTAGTGTACCATTCCTTGATTGACGGAGTGGCAGTTTCCACAACTTCAGGCATAGTAAATACCACATCTTCACCTACATCCTCGAGGTCTCTTAACCAGAACAATACTCTGTAAGGATCCAGGTCGGCTGCAGATTCTATATTGCCGAAATAGATGTATTTAGCCGAAGGATATTCAGATTGAAGCCATAGCCATGCGCAAGCCTCGTCATCATCACCGTTTGCAATGAGTTCTTCAGGAGTTGGATATACGCTGAGGAAACCGATAGCGGTCTTACCAATCAAGAGGGATGTTGTTGACGGCAATGAAGTGCCACTGGCATTTTTAGCTGTCAAAATAACATTCCATTCTTCGCCGTCCTTCACATTGGAAATTCTATATTCTGCTGTTGTTGCTGCCAAAGTTTCCGTAACCTTTCTTTCCCCTGATGTTGCGGTGAGCAGGATGTTGTCTGCGTCTGAAGCGGGATTCCAAGAAACGACAGCGTCGTATGAACCGTCAGGATTGTCCACCTGTGCCATAGTAACACCTGAAATTCTGGAAGCTCCGGGTCGAGTATAGTAAAGCACCACACCCTTTGAATAGTTTTGCCCGTCGGTCACTTTGAAGATATAGGTGTATGGGATATTGGTTTCAATCTGGGAATGGGTGTAACTTGTGCCATTCACGACTTCGGTAGAAACCAAGACGTTATCGTTTTTTACCTGTACCTGCATGCTCTTTTCGCCGAGTTGCGGCCAAGTCCACACGTAATCGTCGCCAATTAATTGGCCGGTGATACTTGTAGCTTCTACGGGAGATAGAATAGGATCTACCACCTCTATATTTTTGTCCTGGCAGGCTGTGAAAAGCAAAGCCGCCAATGGATAAAGTATATATTTTGAAGTTTTCATATTTCTATGGTATTATGCTTGTAATTAATTGTAACCTTCGTTTTGGGTGTAAAGACCCGGCACATAATAAAGCTGGTTGTAAGGCACGGGGTAGAACTCGTTCTTACCGGCTGTGAAGTGAGCGTCTCTCAGATACTCGGCATAACTTTGACCTTCGTAAGAAACCGTCTGCTCTTTCTCGAAATAACCGTTCAAAGTTTGTGATGCGATTCCCCATCTACGGAGAGAGAAGAAACGGTCGTTTTCCATAGCCATTTCGAGTCTGCGTTCCCATTGAACACATTGTCTACCGATTTCCTTACTTGTGAAGTAGCCTATAGGATATTGAGCTATTTCGCAATAATCCTTTGCATAACCGATATGCTTGTCGATAGAATTCTGGGCACGTTTTCTGATATCGTTCACAATGTTAAGAGCTTCTGAAAGCTGACCTGTCTCAACAAGGGCTTCAGCACGCATCAGCATAACATCAGTGTAGCGGATCACATAATCATTCATTGCAAAAGCCTGCCAACTGCCATCGTAAGTTTCGCCTTGTGAACGTTGAGGCACATCCTTAAGGGAAGTGTAGTAACCATAAGTGTTGGGTGTGCGGGAATTATCCTTTGTCATGGTGAATTCCTCTTCGTATTTGTAAGGCCATGAAGGCATACCAACTGTATGGAACAAACGTGGGTCATATTTCTGAGCGGAAGCCACACCTTTAACCGGATAAGATATATTGTCATTATAATGGTCAAACATCGGAAGTCCACCTTCGGTCTTGAATGCGTTTACAAGATTCTGGGATGGCTTATGGAAGTCCCAACCACAACTCCACATACCCCAACATCCGTTAAGCATATTGCTCCAGTTTGCACGGCCGAACTGTGTGTTATCTTCGCTTCTGTCTGAAGTCTGAACAGCAAATATTGACTCTTTGGAATTTTTGTATTCAGGAAGGAAAATATCACCGAAATCTTCAAGATAACCATATTGTGAGTTCATGACGTCGGAAGTGTATTCAATCACTTTCTGCATGTAAGCCTGATTGATATGGTTCACACCGTTGGTTGCTTCATAACCGTCGCCCCAGGCGAGAGTGAGGTAACATTTTGCAAGGTAAGCAGCAGCCGCGATCTTGTTGGTTCTTCCTCCACCGTCAACACTTGTGTTTTGTAGACCATTGTAGGCGATCAGGAATTCATTTATCACTTTGTTGAAAAGTTCTTCATAGGTAAACTCATCGTTTCTTGTTGACTCTTCGAGCTGGTTTGCGAAAATTTCTTCATCTACCCATGGAATTTTACGGAACATAGTGAGAAGTTTGTAATAGAAGTGGCCTCTAAGGAAATGTACCTCGGCTTTTCTTCTTTCAGCAGTTTCAGCGCCGAGTACGCTTTCACCATATTGGTCGAGAGATACCAGTGCACGGTTGCAACGGGAGATCGCGCAGTACAGACGATACCAGAGTTCATCGAGTTCACCCGGTGTGGATGTCAAAGTGCTCCAGATTTCCATTGGATGATAACCTGTATCGGTAGTGCCGGAACCACCTTTGTAGCAGTCGTCGGAAGAGAAATCTCCGTAAGGCATGAGGTTGAAGGGATATGTATACCAGCAGTCACCCAACATAGCGTAAGCCGCTGTAACCATTTCTTCGGGTTGAGAGTAAACATAGTCTCCGTCGATTACCCCTGTTGGGGTCATGTCGATAAAATCGTTGCATGAAGTGGCGAGAATCGCCATCATTGATAAACCGAGTATATTCTTGAGTTTCATTTTTCTGTGTATTTAGATTGTTAGCTGAATTTATTAGAAACCGAGCTGGACACCGAAGGAAACTGATGTTGACAAAGGATAAGCCCAGTTGGGGTTTTCAGGATCGGAGCAAGTGAGAGATTTACTCTTTATAGTGCAGATATTGTTGCCTGAAACGTAGAATCTAACATTGGAGATGGCGGTGTTCTTCAAAATCTTCTCCGGCAGATTGTAGCCTAACTGAAGGGTACGGAGTTTTGCATAAGAACCGTTTTCCACGTAATAGGTTGAAGCCCTGCCTTCATCGGCGGTGTTGTTGGTGGTTAGAGCCGGGATTGTTGAGCTTGAATTGGCTTGTGTCCACGCATTGAGCATACGGTCACCCTTGTTAGAGCCGGCATCGGTAATGCTCCAGAAGTCAGTCTGGAATTTCTGGTTGTTGTAGACATCCTGACCGAATACGCCTTGCCAGAACATTTGGAAATCAAAGTTGTTCCATGAAAGATTAACGTTAAGACCCATGCTGAAATCGGGCACCGGATTGAATATCCAAGTCTGGTCGTCAGCATTGATTCTTCCGTCGCCATTTAAGTCGACATATTTAAGACCACCCACACGTGCATTGTCTTGACCGGAAGCGAGAACTTCCTCTTTGTTTTGGAAAAGACCATCTACAACATATCCTACAATTGAACCATATGGTTTACGTGCCTCAACCAGGTTTTGAGAAGTGGTGTGTACGTAAGAACCGGTAGTGGAGGAAGGAAGATAGGTGACACGGTTGCGGAAGAAGTCTCCGTTCCATTGAATGCTATAGGAGAGACCGCAAGATTCAACATAGTCTTTCCAACCTACGAGGAATTCCATACCCCAGTTTCTCAAAGAGGGACCATTTGCCCAAGCTGCACCACCTTCACCCATAGCGGCAAGATAAGCCGGGTTGATAAGCATGTCTTTCACATCCTTGATATAAGCGTCGATAGAACCTGTGAGACGGTTGTTTAGGAAACCATAGTCAACACCGAAGTTCCATTGGATTGTGGATTCCCATTTCAAATTCGGGTTTTCAGATTGGATCGCACGATAACCTGAAGGGAAGATACCTGATTGCTGCAAGAAAATATCATAGGCTGTTGAGGTAACTCTGTCAGCACCGTAGTCAGCCACATAGAGTGCCTGGTAAGCATTGTTTGCAATGGCCTGATTACCTGTCTTACCCCATGATGCACGTAACTTGAGGTCGTTGAGCCAAGGTTTCTCGATGTTTTCGCTAAGACGATAACCGAGAGTCGCAGCGGGGAAAGTACCATATTTGTAATTACGTCCGAATCTTGAAGAACCATCCCTACGGATTGTGAAAGAAGCGAGGATAAGATTTCTCCAACTATAGTCGATCTTTCCGAAGAAAGAGAGAAGAGAATATTTGGATTCGTTACCTGTAGAATATTCAAGACCGGTTGAAGCATCGGGCCACATGTATTCCGGAGTTTCGATATCGAAACCTTGGTTTACGCCGGAGAATCCAACGTAGGTCTGACGGAAGAATTCTATACCCGCGAGAACATGGAACTCATTTTGTTCTTTGATATTGAAATCATAGTTGATGGTGTTTGTCCAAGTCCATTTAGTATCGTTTGATTGAGAAAGAGTGGTAGAATTTGTGTCGTTGTTTACGATATCGCTATGGAATGTATAGTTGTAGCTGTGAATGAATCCGGCTTCATAGTCAAGACCGAAATTTGAACGGAATGTGAAACCCTTGAAAGGTTTGATATCGATATAGCCGTTACCGAATATACGCCAAATCTTGAGACGGTTGTCTTTATTGAATGCTATTTCACGCATAGGATTCTGACGGTCGCTCATACCACCAACGGGACCACCGAAAGTTACACCGTCTTCTTCATATACGGGAACTGTAGGAGACATCTTGAGGGCATTTTCCATTGGAGCGCAGTCCACCTGGTTTGAATAAGTCACTGTAGCGTTTTCACCAACTGTAAGCCATTTGAAAATATCATATGCGTTGTTCATACGGACTGCCAGGCTTTGGAAATCGGTATCCTTGATAATACCGGCATTTTTCTTGTATCCCACAGAAAATAGAGAACGGCTGTTTTCACTTGCTCTTGACAAGGAGAGGTCGTAGTTCTGAAGAAAACCTGTGCGTGTGATTTCATCGAGCCAGTCAGTATTGCTGCAACGCATAGTCTTGCGTGAGTTAATATAGCCGTCATAAAGACCATTGACAGTATATCCGACATATTGACCTGTTAAAGGATTGTATACAGAAATAGGAATACCTGCGGTTGCATTAAGGTTCAAACCATAGTTGGCAGCGTAAGCAACAGGATCCATACCGTCGTTTAAGGCAGCCTGGGCCATAGCGGTGGCATATCCCGGAGTGTCAAGAAGACTCATTTTTTGTGACTTTGTATAGAACTGAGCTGTCCAGCTTGCAGAGAAGTCAACTTTAATTTTGCTGTCGCCTCCTTTTTTACCTTGTTTGGTAGTGATGATGATCACACCGTTGGCAGCACGTGAACCGTAGATTGAAGCTGATGCGGCGTCCTTCAATACCTGCATACTCTCGATATCGTTCATATTAAGAGTGTTGAGGTTAGTGGTCGTGGGCACACCGTCGATTACGAAAAGCGGACTTTGATCTGCATTGAAAGAACCGATACCACGGATTCTGACTGTTCCGGCAGACACAGGTGAACCACCATTGTTTGGAGTAATTGTCATACCGGGCACTTTACCTTGCAGAGCCTGCATTGGGTCGGTAGTAGAAGCTGTCTCGAAGTCTTTTGTGTTAACAACTGATACCGAACCGGTGAGGTCGGCTTTCCTTTGAGTTGAGTAACCCACTACGACAACTTCGTCGAGCACTTCTGAGTTTTCATGAAGAGTGATTTCCATATGAGGGGCAACCACTCCTTCGAAATCTTTGTATCCAATATAAGATACTTTGATTTTACTGTTTGCAGGAACCTGAAGCTGGAAATTGCCATCTATATCGGTGGCGGTTCCTTTCTTTGTTTCGAGCGACAAGATTGTCGCTCCGATAAGAGGTTCGCCATCTTCAGCCGAAACAACGGTGCCTTCGACAAGGATGTCTTCAGCCCTCATTGTCAAGGTTGCCATAAGGAGAACCAACAAGCTAAAAATTGATTTTTTCATGTGTATGGTTTTATGTTGAAAATTTTATGGTGCAAAATTATTCAACAATATGAGCCATACCTATAATAATTGTTGAAAGGACTATAAAAAATGCGACATGCAACAGATATAATAAACGTTGCAACATTTGTTATATCAAAAAATAATTATAGCCGTAAAATCGGAAATTTTATAATGAAAGTTTTGAATTTAATGACTTAATCAGGAGTTTCGGAGGTCGGTTGGAGTCATACCGAAGTGTTCCCGGAAACATTTGGTGAGATAGGCCGGTGATGAGAATCCTACTTCTGTTGTGATTTCATTAATAGTCTTGTCGGAGGAGAGCAACAGTTGTCTCGCTTGTTCCAGTCTGTAGTTCCTTAAAATTTCAACGGGAGTGAAATGAGTGAGTGATTTGATTTTTCTTGTGAGCTGTGCCGGTCCTAAGTTAAGTTGTTGTGCTATAGAATCGGTCGACATGGAAGTATCGGCAAATTGGGTCTTTATTATATTAATGAAACGATTGTAGAAATCATCCTCTTTCACCAGAACTTCATCAAGGTGTTGATAAAGTTTTTGTTGCCTGTCTCGTTCTTCTATCAAGGTTTTATTTTGTAGCTCAAGTTCCCTTTGAAGTTTCCTGTTTCGTATCAGAAGGAGAATAAAGAGGAAAAGAATCAGGGCCAAGACGATAGCCAAGACTAAAATAGTGTTGGAAAATCTTGTAAGATTTTTATAACGAGTTTCCTGCTGATCGTTGATTTCATCGAGAAGAAGCACCTTATTGGTTTCCTCTTTCAAAAGATCGTTCTGTCGCAAAAGAATTTCAGCATTTGACTTGTCAACGGAAGATAATGAAGGTATATGTACCACTTTTTCAAAAGGTTCACCCTCCAGAATTGCGAAGGCAGTCTTTATTATTCTATGTCCTTCCGTAGGGTATATGAAAGTGGCATCAATTATTCCATCTCTCACAGCCTCCATGCCTTGTCCGGGGGAAGCGTCGGTGCCTAAAATAGTGATGTCTTCCCTACCTTTTTCCTTTAGAAGTTCTGATACTCCTATAGCCATATTGTCGGAGTGGGCATAAATCAATTTGGTGTCAGGATAGAGTGATAACAATGAATCTGCCAGAAAGGAAGCTTTTCCGCGGTCCCATTCCCCATCGACACTTGCCACCAGTTTCAGTGAAGGAAAAGAGTCGAGACCTTCCATGAATCCACGATGTCTTTCCTGAGCCGGAGTGGAACCCGACAATCCGGTTATTTCAAAAATTTTAGTTTGCGAGTTGTGGGGAAACAGAGAACTGGCATATTGAGCTGCAGAGTAGCCGATGCCTTTATTGTCGAGGTCTATATAAGAAGTGTAGTAGTCTTCAGAAATCCTGCGGTCGAAAATAATCACGGGAATTCCGGCTTCGTATGCTTTTTTTACTATAGGTGTGAGGGCTTCAGCCTCATTGGGAGCAACAATTATAAGGTCGAATTTTCTGTCAATGAAACTTTGAATGTCGGCAATCTGTTTTTCATTGTTGTCGTCGGCTGACACTATTTCTATCAATGAATCGTCGTGGAACAACATTTCCCGAATCATTTCCTGATTCATTTTCTCACGCCATTCATCAGAACTGCATTGCGACACGCCAATACGGAATTTGGGCTCATTTTTCTCTTTGCATCCCGCAAATAATAAGAGAGCGAATATAACAAATGTGACAGAAAACAATCTTTTCATACAACAAAAATTATATGGTGCAAAATTACTGATAACAATGGATTGACAATAAAAATTCCGACAAAAAACATAAAAAATCATACATGCACATTTCTTATATTCTTACCAACATAATTTATATGCCTTATAAAATAAGGATTTTAATTTTGCGGCACAGAACATTTCTAACCAAACACATTATAACATGAAAAAGTCGATCCTAAGCGCAATGATGGCAGTCTTGTTAGGGCTGTCGGCGCAAGCTCAGGAAATCGCCGTGCATGGTACGGTGGTGTCAAGAGCCGATGATGAGCCCCTGATCGGGGCAACCGTCATGTGTGAGGAAACCCATAAGGGTACAGCCACTGACATTGACGGTATGTTTACACTCATGGTGCCGGAAGGCGCTACTCTTTCAATATCATATATCGGGTTCCGTAATCAGGTGGTTAAAGCTCAACCTGAAATGATGATCTACATGGACGAAGATTCAGAACTTCTTGATGAAGTTGTGGTAATCGGTTATCAAACTATCCGTAAAGCTGACCTTACCGGTGCCGTTTCAGTGATGGACATGAAAGAACCTATGAGCCAAAATACCGGTAACGTGCTCAATTCAATGGCAGGCAAACTCCCCGGCGTAAACATTGTGCCGGATACAAAGCCCGGTGGTGGTGGATCAATCCGTGTGCGTGGTATGTCAACTGCCAACTCCAGCAACGATCCGCTATACATCATCGACGGTGTGCCTACTTCAGAAGGACTTAACGGTATCAACCCGAGTGATATTGAAACTCTTCAGGTGTTGAAGGATGCCGCTTCCGCTTCTATCTACGGTTCCCGTGCCGCCAATGGTGTCGTAATCATCACTACCAAACATGGAAAGGGAGACCGTCTTAACGTTTCAGTCAATTATTCAGTGTCTGCCCAGACAATCGCCAGAAAGTATAATCTTTTGGATACAGAAGGTTGGGGCCAAGCATGGTGGCTTGCACAAAGCAATTCAGGCCTCACTCCTCCGGGCAACGACCGTCTCGGCAGCATTTACGGCTATGGTACAACACCGCAATTGCAACAATATGTGAACGGTGACCCTAACTTCCCGGTTGCAAACACCAACTGGCAGGATGAGATTTACAGGACCGCCTGGACCAACAACCTCACGGCCACAGTTACAAACAACACTGAAAAAAGCTCAGTGCTTTTCTCAATGAACCTTATCGACCAGCAAGGTAACGTTAAAAACACCGATTATAAAAGATATTCAGCACGTGTGAACTCACGTTTTGATTTCAACAAATACATCACAATCGGTGAAAACCTTATGGTGTCTTACTGGAAAGACCGCGTTCCCGGTATGGGTGGCGACAGAGGCGCAGGTGTTCTCGCCCTTGAAATGCTTCCGGCTCTTCCTGTCAAAGGTGTTGACGGAAGTTGGGCAAACCCGATGACTCTTATCGGTGTCGACTACCAGAACCCTTTGTGGATGCTCGACAATGACCGTGACGACAACAGCACTTCATGGCGTATTTTCGGCAATGCATTTTTGGAGGTTCATCCGGTTGAAGGTCTCACATTGAAGACCAATCTCGGTATAGAACATGTTCAGTTCTTTAGCCGTGACCTAACCCGCACCATGAACGAAAATGACCAGACCTATGCTTCCAATGCATATGGACAAGGAGATACCTGGACATGGTCAAATACCGCCAACTATAACAAGACATTCAAAGACGTGCATCATCTCACCGCCCTTGTAGGTACTGAATTCATCCAATACACCAATAAGACTATGGATGCTACCCGTCAGGGTTACATTTCACAGGATGAACAATTCATGCAGGTGGGAGCAGGCACAACAGTTTGGGGAGCTGGCGGAGGCAAGAGCGCCTGGAGCGTATTCTCAGTTTTCGGTAAAGTAGATTATAACTTCGACGACCGTTATCTTGCGTCTTTCACAATCCGTCATGATGAAAACTCACGTTTCGCCAAAGGACATAAGGGCGGTACTTTCCCCGCGTTCTCTTTAGCATGGCGTCCGAGTGCTGAACCTTGGTTCCCCGAAAATGAGGTTCTTGCTGATTTTAAAGTGAGATATTCTTGGGGACAGAACGGTAACGCCAACATCCCTGATCTCTATCCGGCATTCACTACTTATAATTATGGGACAGCCAACGGCTCTTACGATATGGCGGGTTCCGGCAACGGTTCTACAGCCGGTATCACCAAAGCTTATACAGGTAATCCGAACCTCACTTGGGAAACAACAACTCAGAACAATATCGGTGTTGACCTTTCATTCCTTGGTGGCTCAATCAACCTTTCGGGTGACTTCTTTATCAAGAAAACACGCGACATGCTTACTACACCTCCGGTGCTTAACGTGGCTGGTGAAAGCGCAACTATGTGGATGAACACCGGTTCTATGAGAAACATCGGTTGGGAAGTGACATTCGGATACACTTCTCCGATCTACAACGATTTCTCATGGACAGCCAATATCAACCTTTCTCAATACAAGAACAAACTTCTCTACCTGAACAAGTCTGACAATTTCCTCGGTGGTGACATACGTTTGATACCGGGACAACCGATGGGTGTTTATTGGGGATATGTATGCGACGGTATATTCCAGAATGAACAGGAAGTTGCCAACCATGCAACTCAACCGGGTGCAGGAGTAGGTCTCCTCAAATTCCGTGACCTCGATGGCAATGGTGTGATCAATGATGACGACCGTTGTATCATCGGCGACCCGAATCCCGACCTTTCATTGGGTCTTAACCTCGCTTTCCGTTACAAAGGTTTTACACTTGACATGTTCTTCGCCGGTGACTTGGGTCAGGACATCTATAATGACATGAAGAGAATCCTTTATCTAATGAGCACAAACAACGGTTTGAGCAACAGAGCCTCCGATCTTCTTGACAAAGCCTGGACACCGGATAACACCAACACAGATATACCGGCCCTCAGAACCGTTGACAACAACAACCAGACAAGATTCTCATCTTGGGCTGTAGAAAACGGCAGCTATTTCAAAATGAAATACCTCAAACTCTCCTACGCTTTGCCTAACAAGTGTCTGGAAAAATGGGCCCAGAGCATGAATGTGTTCTTCCAAGTTGAAAACGTATTCACTGCAACCAAATATAAAGGCCTTGATCCTGAATTATTGCCGGGCAACTGGGGTCAGATTTTCGACAGCGGTTCATATCCACGTCCGCGTTCCTTCACACTTGGTCTTAACGTGACATTCTAATAAAAAACTCATTATAATATAGAATAAATATGAAACCTAAATATAATATCATAACCAAGAGTTTCGGCGTAATCGCCATCGCCCTCACGGGATTTGGTGCCGTATCTTGTGGTGACATGCTCGACCTGAAACCTCAGGGTGTGCTTTTCGCCGACCAAATTGGAGAAGAACAGGCAGTGGATCTCATGACATCGGCATATGCTACCTTGATGAACCATTATTTCGGCAACAATGAATCATTTGCAGGCCCTATCAACAACTGGGTGATCGACCTTCGTTCTGACGATGCACTCAAAGGTGGTGGCGATGTGAATATGGAAGGCTATATGCACCAGCTTGAAATCGGTAACGTGCAAAGCGACAATGCCGTGATCAACTTTAAATGGCTCAACAACTATTTCTCTATCAGCCGTTGCAACACTGCAATCCAAACAATCGAATCTGCGGGTCAAATTGATGAAGCCACTAAGGCGAGTTACATTGCTGAGATGAAGACTCTGAGAGCCTATTATTATTTCGATATGCTCCGTCTCTTCAAGAAATTCCCATATATCGACGAAACAATGAATGCCTCTGAAATACCCGCCGGTAACAAGAGCCGTCAGGAAGTGGCAGCCCTTATCCGTCAGGATCTTCGGAACGCTTATGACGTGCTTCCGGAAACTCAACCTCAGGTGGGACGTTTCAACAAATACGTGGCAGCCGGTATATTGGCAAGAGTGGATCTTTTCACAGCCACTTCTGAATTCACCGACAATGTGCAGGAAGTGTGGGCAGAAGCCGAGAAATATTGCGACTTTGTGATTAACAGTGGCAAATATGGTCTTTTCGACAGATTCCAGCAAATCTCCGACCCTCAAATGAATGATGGTGTGGAATCAGTGATGGCAGTGCATTTTTCATCAGCCAATTCTCCCAACATGTTTAACTTCAACAACTGTCTTAACTGTACATGGAGTGAAGGTAATCTTTATGGCAACGGTGATGACTTCTATCTCGGATCCCAAGACCTTGCCAATGCTTTCATGACAGATGCCGACGGACTTCCTTACCTCAATGGTTACACCGGGAATGAGGTGATCGGTCGTCTTGACGGTGCGGAGGAAACTTTCCCGATCTATAAAGGCAATACCGACCCACGTTTTGACCTTACCTTCGGACGTATCGGCATGTACTGGCGCTCATATATGTATAATGAAAACTGGTGTAGAGCATATGATATTTACGGCCAGTTCTCAGGCAAGAAACCTTATCCTTCACCCGATAACCCTGCTGTGACTGTAGGTATCGTGCCTTGGGGTGCCAATACACTCAATTATATGATTATCCGTTATTCTGATATCCTTCTTATGAAGGCGGAAGCCATGGTGGAACAGAACAAAGACCTCAACAGTGCCATCACTTTGGTTAATCAGGTGCGTCAGAGAGCTTCCAATTCCATCGACCCAAGTTATGCTCCAATCGACCTCAATCCGTCGATAGTAGATTACAAGGTGGCTCAATACCCTATGACAGGATGGAATCAGCAAAATGCCCGCCAAGCCGTACGTTATGAACGTCGTCTTGAGTTCGCGTTGGAAGGTCTCCGTTGGTTCGACCTCATTCGCTGGGGTGAAGCTGAGCAAGTTGTCAACAAGTATTATCAGTACGAATCTAATTTCCAGGAATATTATAACGGTGCTTCCCTGAAGGCCAACGACTATTATTTCCCGATTCCATTGGCACAGGTGGATAACTCCAACGGTCTTTACACCAATTAATTCCTTCTTATCTTATAAATAGATTGAATATGAAAAATTATATAAAATACAGTCTTTCAGCCATGGCGATAGCCATGACGGGATGGTTTGGAGCCTGTACGGATATAAAGGTAGAAGCTCCGGAAATCCCTAACCTCCCAACAGTGACCAATCTCACTGCTACGGTAGACAACCGTGTGGTTACACTTACTTGGAACCTTCCGACTTCTTCTTTGGAAATAGAAGGGGTGACCGTGAAAGTGAACAACAATAATGAAATCGGCCTGGATGCCGGCACAACTTCTTATAAAGTTTACGGCCAACCTATGGAAGATGAATATCTCTACACTGTAAAGGTAAGATATAAAGATGGCTATGTTTCAGAGGGTCAATCTGTAATTGCGACAGTGCCATTTGAACAGCTTGCGGAACTTACTTCTTTTACCGTTACAAATTTGGAGAAGAGAAACGTGTCTTTCGCTTGGAGCCTTCCTGCAGTTAGCGGAGTTTCCGGAGTATGGGTAGGTCTTGATGGTGAAGATTCAGGCACAGTATTCCCTATCAGCGAATATCCCAACGGGGGAACACTCACAGGCCAAAAAACAGGAGTGGATCTTAAGTTCCGTGCAAAGGTGGTTTATGATGAGGCTTATTATTCCAATGGCGTTGTTGTTAACACAGCCCTTCCGGAGATGGAAGTGAGAGCCGGTTTCCTCCTTCTTGCCGATTCTCCGGCTGATCTTCCCGATGATGACGAACTGGCAGCTGCAGCATGGTTCAGCGACAATTATGTTGACACAGACAAAGGTGATTTTATCAATGTAAGTGAACTTGGTGATATAGATTTCGATGAATATGGAATGATCATGATCATGGTAGACCGTGTTGGTCTCGAGTATGGATGGGAAAACCTTCCTGCCAACCTCGTAGCTCCGGAAACTTTGGATCTTCTCAGAGCATATGGTGCAAACGGAGGAAATCTTTACCTTGCCAAGATGGCCACACAGCTCACAGTGCCTCTAAATGTTGTACCGGCTGATATGGGTCCAACTATTTGGAGCAGTGGCGAAGGTGGTGCAGGTGACGACATCTGGACAATCAACCCCTACCTGGGATGGGATTTCAAGGATGGTGGAGACCAAGAATTCTATGACAGAACTGATCACGCTATTTTCCAAGGCATCACACTTGAGCAGGTGAATGATTATCCATATGCCAGCATTCCATTGGAAGGCCCCGGTTTCCGTGAAGACCATAATACAATGTGGGATTGCAACATTTATGGAAACGGCGGTATGAACAACGTGATTCTTCACTTTGAAACTGTAACCAATTCACTGGTGCTCGCCACATGGGGTCATGTTCGCGACCATTGTGTTGCAGGACTTGTAGTGTTCAATAAAAACACAGAACATGGCACAGTAGTTGCTAATGGTTTTTCAGCGTATGAGTTCAATCAAAACTCAGGTGCGAATCCTTATCAAGGAAATGTGGAAAAACTTACAGCTAATATAATTGAATATTTGAAATAATCGTTTTATCAAGGAGGGATTGCCTCCCTCCTTGATACCTAATTCAAAATTTTTTATATGAGAAAAACCTTCCCTATCCTAATGTCATTTGTAGCGGCTACACCTCTGTTTGCTGCCGATTTAGTGACAAATATTTCTTTAAATACTACCGATTCTTTCAAAAGAGTGACGGAAGAGATAAGTGGTAACAAACTCACTGTGAGAGGATATCACAGCCCTGAAAATTTACCGGGAGCTGTGGGTGATGCCCTTAGATTCGACGGTTATTCAACTTTCATTGAGGGGGCGGTAACGGAATTCAATCCTGGTGGAGCATCTTCTTTCTCGATTTGGGTAGCTCCCGAAACTTATCCCATAGTGCTCGAGGATCAACCATCTACGGAAAAAATTACAATCGCAGGAACAATCGACCATTCATCAAAAACAGGTTGGGAATTTGCAATTGACAAGGATGGCAATTATTCTTTCGATTGCTATGCCGAAGGATGGCTCGCTTCTGTTTCAGCTTCAGATAAAATTCCTTGTTATGAATGGAGTTTTTTAGCGGCAGTTAATGATCCTGCAACCGGTGCGCTGACCCTTTACCGAAATGGGGAGGAAGTTGGCAGGGTGAAAAGTCTCGGAGCTGTGGGAAATGGTTCGAAGAATATGACTGTGGGCAAGACTGCAGGTTCTTCCACGAGCCCATTCGGCGTAAAGACTTTCAACGGACTTATCGATGAAATTAACGTCTATGATGGAATCCTATCAGAAAAAGAATTAAACGCGACTCCGGAAAATATGGCGGATCTTTCGATACCCCAATCAAGATTCGAAAAGGATCTGCTACGCCCGAAGTATCATGGTATGCCGGGGGCCAACTGGACCAACGAAACGCATGGAATGACATACTCTGATGGAAAATATCATGTTTTCTTCCAGAAGAATGCCAATGGACCATATATGAGCCGTCTGCACTGGGGCCACATCACCAGTGACAATCTTTATGACTGGACTGAAGAAAAAATAGCGCTCGCACCGGGTGAGGACTACGATCACAAAGGCGTATGGAGCGGGGCAGTATTCACAGATGACGAAATTACAGGAGGGCTTCCTAATATAATATACACGGGTGTGGACTATCAAAGAGCCTATATTGTTCAGGCCAAACCGACTGACGATACCCTTATTGATTGGGAAAAGCAGGGTGTTATAATCAATGGTAAACCTGTGGGTTTGTCAGATGATTTCCGTGATCCTTATTTCTTCCGTAATGGTGACAATGCATATATCATAGTGGGAACCGCCAAAGATGGAATCGGAGCAACCACTTTGCACAAGTATAATCGAGCCACAAAGACATGGAGCAACGACGGAAGCATTTTCTTTGCAGGGACTTCGAAGGAAGAAGACGGCACATTCTGGGAAATGCCCAATGTAACCAAACTTGCTGACGGTAAATGGCTTTTCACCGTAACTCCTCAAAATACATCCAAGGGTGTTCATACTCTTTATTGGATAGGGGATATCAATGAAGACGGCACTTTCAATCCGTCCACAGAAAAACCACTCGACCTTGAGTTGGTAAACGGTCAAGGTTATGGTCTTCTTTCACCTACAATCTATCAGAAAGACGGCAAAACATTGATGCTGGGTATCGTGCCCGACAAACTTCCGACTACTGACAACTGCAATCTGGGATGGGCTCATCTTTATTCTTTCCCGAGAGAATTGTCTTTAGACGAAGATGGAAATTTGATCCAGAAACCTTATTCAGGTCTTGAAGAATTGAGAGGAAAGGGATATTCCGCAGAGAATATGACAATAGATGGCATTAAGACCATTGAGGAGGTAAGCGGACGACAGGTTGAAGTTAAAGGTGTCTTTACTGTAAGCGACGTGCCGTTCGGTTTTAATCTGTTGAAAGGTGCCAAAGGTTGTGCCTCTGTAACTTACACTCCTTCCAACAATAAACTTGAGATCAACGTTACCAAACTTAATCGTAAGATTAATGATCAAAACAGTTTCAATGGACGTTATAGCGCCACATTGCCTGAAGCCATTGCCAAAGGAAGTGAAATGACCCTCGACGTTTACCTTGACGGTTCTGTATTGGATGTGTTCGTCAATAATAAGTACGCCACCTCAGTGAGATTATATCCGACAGATTCAGATGCAGACGGAATCGAGGTATTCTCGGAAGGAGGGGCAGTAAAAGTGAACAGTCTCAATGCATGGGTGCTTGACTCTGCGTATGCAGGGGGAAACAATACTCCGGGGAGTGATGTGGATGATCCCGATGCCGGTATAGATGGCATAATCTCCGATCTTCCTGAATATGTTAACGTGTATAATTTGAACGGGATTTTAGTGAAGAGAAACGTAAAATCTTCCGATGCAATCGCCGGACTTCCACGTGGCATTTATGTTATCGGGTCGCAAAAATTCACTGTGAAATAAATTTCTGTACTTTTTAGATAAAATCCGCGGTTTATAATAAGCCGCGTTTTTTTAATGCCCCTCTTGGAATAGGATTTTGAGTTATTCAAAATTTTATACTAATTTTAGCGAAATTTTTTGAACTAACAATTAACACATGAAAGGCTTTATTAAATTTACATTAATGGGTGCTTTTGTAGCACTTTGTGGCGGCATAGCCATGAGCTCTATGTCCGGCGGGGATTCCCCGGCAACCAGAGACTCAGATGCCGGAGAGGGGAGACCACTTCTCAAACTTGATGATGCTCCGGCATCTGCACTGTTCGTTTTGGATAAAGGTGTTGAGAATCTGGTAGCAACTTTCGTTGAAGAGGATTATTTCCTCTCAAGCAAAGTGACTTGGGGAAGCGCCCTGACACCTGACGGCACTGGTGACGGGTCGGATCCTGACAGGTTTTATGCCGGACAAGACAACAAAGGTTATAAACAACTTTGGTTTAATCCGGATGGCAAGGTGACTTCTGCCAATGATGACAATACGGTGAAGTTTACTATCCAACCGCGTTTCGGCCTTGCTTTCACACCGAAAAAAGTTTCATTTAAGACAACACGTTACGGCACTGACGGAGGAAAGTTAGACATTTTCTGGATCAACCCCGATGGCTCTCAGGTGCTTTTGGACTCGGGAATAGTTCCTAATCGTGACAATTCAAGCCCTGCAGTGACCGAATGGAGCGCGGATATTGATCCTGCAAAAGTCAGTGTGGTTCCCGGTGCTTGCGGTCTCGCAATCAGTATATATTCGCTCGATAACGGTAAACACGTAGGTTTTTCAAACGTCTCTTTTGAAGGTACAATGTCAGGCCAAGAGATTGAAATACCGATGCTCAAATCATTTTCAGCCAATGGTGAGACTTACATAGCCGACGATATTTTTGAACCTAACGGCGACAATTATTCCGCAACTATCGAGCTGTTCTCTTCTCAGCCAATGATTTCCGCATCTAATCCCGTTTCAGAAGTAGTTGCGGAATCCGGGAAAATCGGAACCATCAGCTATGACGGCGACGAAAATAAATGCGAGGTAACCATTCCTGTGTCACTGAAAGACGTCACAATCAATTACGTGGCTAACTTCATTAGAAAACCTCTATTTACCGTGAAATATGTCAACACAGACGGTAGTTTGATGGGGACACAGAAAGTTGAAAAAGACACTCCTATCGGCCAATTTGAGGTGGATTTCACTACAGCGATTGCAAAAGATGGATTTAAGGTGAGAGGTTGGTTTGTAAACTCTACCGCGAGTGCCAAGGCTAAGACCACTGACATTATCACTAAAGACATCAGTCTTTATGCTCTTCAGACTGAAGAAGAAGTGGCAAGTCTTTCAAGAAAATATACTTTCGATCTCGCCTCAGAAATTTTCTATCCTGAAGATCATGAAGCATTCGTGATTGACGAAAAAACAGGATATTGGCATGACAACAAACATGGCTGGGCATTCCAAAACGGCGATAAGATCAATCTTTTGGTAGGTCCTAAGGCCACAGTGGCACTGACGCTTTGTGAGTATGGCGGTGCCACAACTATCGATGTTGTTGATGCTGCAGGGAAGAAGGTTTGCGACTCATTCGATGGTAAAGCTGCTCCTGACGCCACCTTATCAAGCTTTGACTATGAAGGAGAGCCCGGATATATCACGCTTACCCTTAATGCTGAAGGTGGCGAGATTTATCTCCACAAAATCACTATTTACAACAATGCAGAAGTTTCATTTACTAAGGATGGAGATTGGTATTTCGTGAAACCCGGCGATGTATGGAGTCTCTACGATGCCATTGAGGCAGCTAACGCAGCCAACGCCAAATCCAATTCCTCACGTGCATTCATTTTTGTCCCCGATGGCGTTTATGACATGGGTGAAACAGTTCTCACCAAGATTTCAGGTCACAATATCTCGTTAATCGGCCAAAGTATGGAAGGAACATTGGTGATGAATGCACCTAATGTTCAGAACGAAGGTATCGGCACAACAGCAACCTTCCTTAACCAAAGCAACGGACTGTATATTCAGGATATGACCATTAAGAATGCCCTTGACTATTATGCAGCAGGAAGTGCAGGCCGTGCTGTCGTGCTTCAGGACAAGGGTACTAAGACTATCTGCAAGAATGTGGCAATGCTGTCGTATCAGGATACCTACTACAGCAACAACAATGAGGGTCTTTTCTATTTCGATGGTTCTAAGGTGGCCGGTACTGTTGACTTCTTCTGTGGCGGCGGTACAATGTTTATGGAAAACAGTATCATCCAGGTAGAAATGAGGAATGCCAATGGTAAGGGAGAATGTACAATCACAGCTCCGGCCACTGCCGTAGGTAAAGAATATGGATATGTGTTCAGTAACTGTACGATTATGAACTATGCCGAGAAATACAATCTCGGTAGAGCTTGGCAAGGTGAACCTCGTTGCGCTTACATCAACACCAAAGTGAATGACGACAAGATGAATCCCAACCGTTGGACACCGGGTGGAATGAGTGTGGTTGCCAAAGAATTCGTGGAATACAACACTACAGATATGGATGGTAATGTGGTTTCTCCGGCATCTAAGGTGATTGAGTTTACCAAGGACAACAACAAAAATGAGATGGAAACCATCCTCACGGCTGAGCAAGCTGCTAAATATTCTATCGATAAAGTGTTCCCGGATTGGAATCCGCGTGAACTTGCCACACAAATAGCGGCTCCGGCAGCCAGCTACGATTCAAAGATGATTTCTTGGAATCCGGTTGAGGGTGCCTCTGCATATGCTATTTTCTGCGACGGAAATTTGGTGGCGATCACTACCGAAACTTCATATCCGCTTGAAGGTGGTTCAGAAAGCGATAACTATACTATCCGTTCAGCCAACTCCATGGGTGGTTTAGGCAAGGAAGCCGGTGTGTCAGGTCTTTCTGCGGTAGAAAAAATTGAAGCTTCAAATTCAGACATCATAGACACCAAATATTATAACTTACAGGGAATGATAGTTGACCCTTCTATTAAGGGTATAGTTGTGAAAGTGGTTACATTTGCTGACGGAAAGCAAAAAGCCACCAAACTCATCAACCGATAAATATATAACCACGGTCTGTATCAGTCGATTGATATGGGCCGTGGTATTTCCATATCTAACTAACATTAATATTTCTATTTAAACCTTAATCATTTAACGATGAAAAAATTATTTATGCTATTTGCAGCAGCTGCTATGTCAGTTGGTATTCTGCATGCACAACAGGTAACGGTGAGCTGGAGTCTTACAGGTTCCGGTGACGATCAATTAAAGGGTGTAAGTACATCTGAAAATGTAACATTTACAGGGGTAACACCGGGTGAATTTATTACAATTGGAAATGTAAAAAAATATAACGAAGGTAGTGGTACTCTCTTCTCCCCGGCTTCTAAAGATGAAAAGAAAACCCCCCAAGAAGGTTATGATGTGGTTTTTGGCTTCGAAGTGTCTTCCGGCTATTCATTTAAACCCACCAGTCTTTCTTTTTTTAGTGCTGCAGACGGGTCTGGGAATATACACCTTATCGATGTTACAATTAGTGATGGATCTATAAATGAAAAAATTGTAGATACTTATCAACCTGGAAGAGGTTCCTCTAATGCTGAAGTGAACACTTCCTCAATTTCAAGTGGGAATACATATGAAGGACCAATAAACCTTACATTCGATCTTTATGGAAAACCGGGTGACGTAACAAAGGGTTGGGCAATAGGTGACATAGTCTTAATTGGAGAACTTATCAGTAAAAGTGATACACGTGAATCTGCACCCCTATCTTGGAACCCGAAAGAGGTGACTTTAAAGATTCGTGATAAATTTACAGCACCGGTTTTGGTAAATACTGAGAATCTTCCTGTAACTTTCTCTTCAAGCGATGAAAAACTTGCTCAAGTAAATGAAAATGGTGTTATAACTCTTGCAGATGGAGAACTTGGAACGGCCATTATTACAGCTACATATGATGGTTCAGAGTCAGGTGCACCTTACAAAACCACTAATGTTACTACCACTATAAATGTTGAAACTAATGTAGTTAACGTATACGCTTGGGAAGAATATCCTGAAGTTGAAACAATCGAACTCACTAATAGGTGGACCGCTGAAAATACTTCAGGTACAATTACCAAGGAATCCCAGCTTCTATTAGATGATAATATTTCCATAAGCACTGTTTTTGACGCCAAGTATTCAAACTATCCTTTGAGTTATTTAGGTTATGATTTCAAAGGCGCCGCACAGTTAAGCCGTGTAGATGCAGCTCCTACTGAAAGTGTGATGACCGGAATTGAAAAGGCAGACAATTCTCCTCTTATCGTAACACCTAACAGTGATCTTCAACTGGTAATGTTCTTCCGTCGTCAAGGAGCTGAATTAAGAAGTGTTGATTCTGATAATGTAGCCGAAAATGTAATTACAAGAACACACTATATTGGTATGAAGGCTGATGATGGTAAAGGTGTGGTGGCTTCTTCACATAATGACATCGCTACTTCTATTTATCCGGAGCTTGTAATGGGTAAAACCTTGAATGAAGCAAAAGGAGATGATTATTTGGCATGTGCGGCTATCTTCAATCTAAAAGCCGGTGAAACATATACAATTTGGGCCAAAGGTACCACAATCGCTCTTAATGCTATCGGTTATGTACTACCCGATCCCGAGGCTTCTGATAAAGCTCCTATTTCATGGTCCTCAAGTTCTGTGAAATACAAGATAAGAGACAATATTGAGAAAGTAGAACTTCCGACTCTTAAGAACGAGGAAAATTTGGAAGTGACTTATGCATCTTCAAATCCTGAAATCGCCACAATTGATGAAAACGGTAAAGTGACTTTGAAAAATGAAGTTGAAGGTAAAACAACAATTTCTGCCACTTATACCGGAAATAAATATGTTGAAACTACAGTAGAATATGTAATCAATGTAGTAACTAATGAAGTTAAAGCTTATGAATGGGCACCGTTTGAACCGGAAGTGACATTTAACTTTGACTATCTCTGGAAAGCTGGTAATTCTGATGTAAGTGCCGGTAAACTAATCGATGACAAAAATATCGATGTTTCAACGGTATATAATGCCAATGCGAATAAAAATTATAAAGGTACATTCTTCGGTGAAGAATTCGAAGGATCACTACAAATCGGTCGAGTAGCTGACGCTCCATCAGAGGGTAATCTCACCGGAACAGAAAACAGTGGTAGTAGTCCGCTCGTGGTGAAACCACAGACCGACCTTCAGTTGGTTGTGATATTCCGCAAACAAGGTGTTGAGATTGGTGAACCCACAGTGGTGGATAATAAAGAGGAAAATGTTATAACTACAACTTACGTTATTGGGTCTACACCAAATGACAAGAAGTCTCTTTTTGCAGCAAATCAAAGTGATGTGACTACCAAACTTGAGCAGACTATTGTAGACGGCGGAGCATATGATGGAAAAGAAAACGCCAATGGTAGCAATGACTACCTGTACGTAGCAGTTGCTTGGGATCTTAAAGGTGGTGAAACTTATACTATTTGGGGTACCGGCTCAACTATTTGTGTGAACGGTATCGGATACATTCTTCCCTATACAGCTCCGGAAACTCCTGAAGTTAAGGTAGACGAAGAATCTTTTGTTGACAACACCATAGAGCTTAACGGTAAAAATAAGGTAGTAAAGATCAATGCTTCAAACGAAGGAAACAATGTTTATTATCGTTTCGAAGCCGAAGAAGCTGGAATAGAAGTGCTTGCTGCCGTTCCCGAAACTATTGTTCATGAAGGTAAGGAATATTTGCTCGTTCCAGAAAATGGTATTGAACTTTCACAAGCAGGAACTCTCTTATTCTTCGAACATGATCCCGCTACCGACATCAGGAGTGAAGTGGCATCAATTAC
Organism: Muribaculaceae bacterium; assembly: GCA_022510405.1. Taxonomy (GTDB): domain Bacteria; phylum Bacteroidota; class Bacteroidia; order Bacteroidales; family Muribaculaceae; genus Lepagella. The sequence goes on from JAFLTP010000001.1 coordinate 74,074, forward strand.
AGTAACCGGAAAAGGTGATACTTCAGGTGTGGCCGGTATAGGTAATGATGCAGACTCTGACGTTGAATTCTACAATCTCCAGGGTGTGCGTGTATCTAACCCACAAGGCGGTATCTATATTCGTCGTCAAGGTAACACCGTCACCAAAGTGATTGTGAGATAATACACATAGGAAATAATCTCTACGGAGCCTTTCAGGTTGCGTACAAATCTCAAAAGCGAGAGCCCGGACAATTCGGACTCTCGCTCTTCTTTCTACGATACCTTAAGTCAGTTTTGCAGAGCAGCAAAGCTATTAATACTTTTCTATTTATTCCTCATTATTTCTTGGGAAGGCCTCTATAGTAAAAGAATAAGAATGAGGAATATTTCCTTTGACAGTGTATTTATCTAATGTCCAAGCTCCAAACGAATTTATTCCACCCACTCCGTGGATCTCTCCATCAATATTAAGATTTACGAAATCCCCTCTTTTCATTTCATGCCTATGTCTGACGTCTTCCAAATCTTCTTCACCATAGTCCCAGGCACGAATGTTTAAAGGTTGCTCACCTTTAATCTTAAGAGAAGTCTCCGGTGAAGAAATTTCAAACCATCTTACGTCAGACCTGTTGCCGTTATCTTGAGGTTTTATATACTCTGTCTGATATTCTGACAATTTCATTTCATATACACCTATGTTCTGACTATATTTTCTGTCGGGATAATTTTCAAGAGGACCCCTTCCATAGTATTCTATATCCTGAAAAGAAATGGGCAGCCTCGTTCTCATTCCAAATTTCGGAAGATCCGGTAATGAATCTGTCAGGGGTTGATAGTCCACAGTTACCTTGATTTCATTTCCCGCCATAAAAAGATAGGTTAAATTTATCTCAGCTTTAGGTTCTATAGATAATTTAAAGCTTACACCTTCATGACCATCGGTTTTAATTATGTCTACCGATTGTGGTTTTCTCGCTTCAAGTATGTTGATCCATCCCTTTAATTTCCTTGAGTACCCGCTCATCCAATTTTGGTTATCATTCTCAGGTTTCCAGAAATATAATTCCAATGGTGCTTTCAATATTTCTTCTCCTTTATATTTCCAGCTTTCGAGGTCTCCACGTGGATTTATAGTATATTCGCTATTTCCGGATGTGATTTCATAATAGTCTTTATTATTTACAATTTCCAAGTTGGGTGAATAGGAAGATTCTTCCCTTTCCGCATCCTTGATTTTAAATTGAGCAGAAGAAACTTTGTAACCTTTAGGAGCCCAAGCGGTCTCATTTTTAAGCGTTGCAAAAACATTAAGAAATATTTCCCCCTTATCATCTTTTATTTCCGGCAATTCTATGAAATTCCCGGTTAGTTGCAAATTGCCTTTGTCCACGACTTTGCCGTCAGACAGCAATTCATAGATATAATCATATTCATCCAGTCGGGTGAAATAATTTCTGTTGGTTATTTCGATATGATTCCCATTCAAATTAAAATTATGGGGCTGATAGACATATTTCACTTCATAATAATGGGGATGAGGAGAACGGTCGGGTGCAAGGAGTCCGTTGATCATAAAGTTACTGTCGTTGGGTTTATCACCGAAATCACCGCCATAAGCCCAAAACTCATCATCGTAAAGCTGAAGTTCCGGAGAAAATCTAAGTTTTTCACCGTTAATAGGTTTGGCGATCCCTTGATCCACCCAATCCCAAATAGCCGCTCCGGCTATACTCGGATCTTCATATATAATATCCCAGTATTCTTGGAGTCCTCCCACAGAATTTCCCATTGCGTGTGCATATTCTCTCATCATGAAAGGTTTGTGGTCGATACGTCTGGCATACACTCTCAAACTATCAGGATGCATGTAAGCTTCATCATATATGGCCGAATATTGTTTATCGCTGTCGCAATAAGGGAGCCGCGTAGAATCAAGAGAGAGAATAGTTTCATACATTGCCTTGAAATTTGACCCTGCGCCTCCTTCATTTCCAAGCGACCAGAATATAATGCTTGGATGGTTCTTATCTCTTTCCACTAATGATTTGGCTCTGTCTATATGTGCTTTTTCCCATATCGGATTATCTCCTATGATTTTATTTTCTATATCATATCCATGAGATTCCTGATTAGCCTCATCCATTATGTAAATTCCCAATTCATCACATAATTCATATAAATATGGCATGTCAGGATAATGAGAGGTGCGAAGAAAATTGATGTTGGCTTGTTTCATAAGTTTGATGTCTTTCTCAAGCGTGGCCTTATCAACAAAACGACCGGTGCGCGGATGATGATCATGGCGGTTAACTCCACGCAATTTCACGGGTTTTCCATTAATATACATGACCTCTCCCTTGGTTTCAACTTTTTTGATACCCAAATTCAAATCAAATTTTTCAATTTCCTCACCATTCGGTTCATATAAAGCGATTGAACCTTTATAAAGAAAAGGTTTCTCTGCGCTCCATAACAAGGGATACAAAATGGTGTCGTCTAAAATTATCTCATTCTCTTCACCTTTAATTTTTTTATCAAGATTAACAGTTACAGGTTCGCCTTTGCTATTTTCTCCTGTCAAGTTAAATTTTATAATTTTTTCTTCATTTTGATTATTGGAATCAAAGTGGAGCTTCACTTTAACTCCAACCTTGGCTTTAGAGAAATCATCAAATGGATTGGAAATTACTGTGTAATCTTCAATACGGGTTTTAGGTCTTATCCATAGCTCTACCGGTCGGAAAATTCCACTGAGACGCCACATATCCTGGTCTTCCAGATAACTTCCGTCTGACCATCTGTAGACTTCAACAGCGATTTTATTTTTTCCCTCTTTAACATAGTTTGTTATATCAAATTCGGCCGGCGACATTGAGTTCTGACTATATCCGACTTTTTCGCCGTTAATCCATACATAAAATGCTGATTCTACTCCCCCAAAGTGCAGGATCAAATCTTTATTTTTCATTTCGGGTGTGAAATCAAAATATTTAATATAGGATCCCACGGGATTTCTATGATCGAAGGCATACCAGTCAGCCGGCGGTTCGGAAGTAACTTTAGGTTGATCGCGCTGGAAAGGATAAGGTATATTAGAGTAAATGGGTTTTCCGAAATTTTGCATTTGCCAATTCCCTGGAACTATTATGGTATCCCAAAGAGAGGAGTCATACCTGGGTTTTTCAAAACCCATAGGACGGCTTTCCGGATCTTTAGACCACTTAAAAAGCCATTTACCATCTAAGGATCTTTTCTCCGGGTAATCTTTAGAAGGCAGTGCTAATGTTGTGTGATAAGGAAGTTTATTGATTCCGATTATTTCGGGATTTTCCCAATCCGGTTCGGAATTAATGTCAGATGCAAAAATACAAGGAAGTATGAATTGATTTAATAGAATGGTGGCAGTTAAAGCAATTAAAAAATTTTTCATGATAATAAATTAAAGTTTCCAAAGATAAATAATAAATGAAACACCCGCAAAAAGAGATCTAAAGGAAGAATTATAGAAAAGGAAGATTTTTATTAAAATAATCAGGAGGGTGATTTTGTCCGTGACAGGATTTATTATTTTGTATTTTCTATAAAACTTTAATTATTTGAATATTGCAAAATTAATTCTCTTCCGCTATGAAAGTCTAACAGACCAAAACACTTACACCAAAACCACAGAAGTTTTAAACGACGGACAGAGGAAATTTCGGATTCTTGGTAAGTCTGGATCCGGGATAATAAAAGGCTAATATTTCCTCGTAAGTGGCACCTTTTGAAGCCATATTGGCTGCGCCTATCTGGCATAGTCCAACACCATGACCCCAGCCCCTTCCACTTAATTTCAACTTGTCTCCCAAATCTTCTATATCAAAAGCGGACGAATAAAGATGGTTATCTGACAGTAAGCGTCTTATCCACAATTCCTTTCCTATAACCAGACTTGATTCAGTGCCCTCCAATCTTAACAAATCGATCCGTCGGGAGGGTCCGTGATGAAGCGGAATCACCTTCAATAACTTTCCTATGTTCCTGCCGAATTTTTCCCTAAGATTACTTTCGATTTCTGCTTTAGTAATTTCTGTTTCCCATCTATACCCATACCCCGAAGTAGAAAGATCATAATCTTTGAGAACACTTGAAAGCAAAAGCTTTCGACTACGGGGACTGAGATCAGACAAATCACACCACGGATCCTTAATACTTTTAATACAATCTATTTCTATGGGTTGCCAACATGTAGAGAAAAGTTCTGTCACACCTCCGCAACATTTGGAAAATCGAGCATCTATAATATTACCCTTTTCAGAAATCAAAAGTTCATTTGCAGTGCTTTTTATCGCTTGCAACGATGTTGGATGAACTTCTTGAAGGCCCTGATACCGTTGACAATGATCATCCGAACAAACATGAAACCCTCGATGGCTGCCCGTGTCGTCCCAGCCAATCAAACAATCTTCGGTGTTTAATTGACCCTCGGGACCACAATGATGAAGATTCAAAATTTTGCCAAGTACCCAACTCCTTGATATCACTGCATGGGCTTTCAGAAACTCAATCGGAGCTGACGGATTCATTTCACTGCCTACCACACATTCAAGGTAAGTTTCAACAGGGAGAGTATTAATCAAAGAAACCTTGTCTTCAGGTTCAGCATTTTTATTATCTTCTCCATAAGTTTTATCTCTACCTTCCCCGGACACCCTATTTCCCTCCTTTTTAGGCTTGAGAAGTTCTACTTTCCCGCTTAAGATAACCCTTATGGTCTTTTCCCAATGGAACCCATCACCGATCAACATGTTTTCCAATACTGTAAAATCCCCCTCCTCTCTCAAAATGGGTTCTCCGGCTGTCTTTATTCCAACTTTTATCTCCATCTTCAGTTCTCAAACATTATCTCTCTCTTAATTAAAATAAAAATCCGATTCCTTTCCTTATAAGTATATATGATTTGTTTTACTTTCAAAGATATTAATTAGTAGTAAATATTTGAACTTGAATTCCCCATAAATATTGAAGTGTTGACCAAAAATGTCCAACTTTTGGGCTTGGAGAAAAAGGAAACTCGGTAAGGAAATGCTTTTCAAAGGTTTACAGGGTTAATGAGTGTCCGTAAAAGAACGAAGGGTTTGTACTTCTATGTCTATCTATGTCTTCCCAGTAAGTTTATGTTCAAGTTCTATCCTTTCCTCAGCTGATATGATTCCTTTATTTTTGCAAATTTAATAAAAACGACAAATCGCCAAAGTGTCTTTCATAAGACAAAGAGGGAAAAGTGAAATTTGATTTTGATGAGGAATGTATACCATAAACCCCATTAAGAAATGATTTCCTGTCATCCTACAATAAAAAAGCAATTACTAATGCTTATTTGTTCGGAAAGTTCTCCACTCTTCAGATAATAATTATCGTTGGTTATAAATAAGAGGAAATATTCTTATATATTAGACTTAGTGGGATGAATGAAGCAGAAGATGTCGCCAATGCAGAAGCTGTTGGGTTATTTTAAGATTTGATAAAGAGAAGTTTTACATAGGTGTTCAATCAAAATGGTTCGACACTTTTAATTCTGTTTTTGCTACCACAGACAGTAGATTTGTGTTTTATAAATAAAAGTAGTAGTTTTGCGTTAGATATGTGAAAGAGTTTATAATGAAGAGAAATAAGCCATATACTGTTTTCAATTCTTCAACAGAGGATAAATCAGAAAATAAACCTTTGTCAAATTCTCATACGACTATAAAATTGAGAACCATATCCACGGAGGAACGGGAGAATTTAAGAATACCAACATATCAGTATCTTCTTCCATGAACAGGAAACTTGGATATTATCAACCAAGATTTATAATGCGGAGTGTAGACCCAATCTCACTTCGCATTACTGATTTATGGACTTTCCGATCATTAAAGAGTAATAAGAGATATATTGTTGAAGTTGAAGGATTTGAAAATGAGTTTTACGGCATAAAGTTTTATTGGAAAGGAGTAGAAAAAAGCAAAGACCGTTACTCATTATTGACCAATGACTATGAGCCGAGAACCATTGTTCGGTCTTGTATTGAAGTAATGCTGGATTATTACAGAGAAAATCCTTTTGTATCTTTTGGTTTTGTGGCAGCTCCCGACTTGGAAAAAGATATAAAAGGTAAACATATTAATCCACAAAAGGGAAATCGACGTTTTCTTTTTTACCAAAGAATGATGATTAACTTATTTGGTCCTCAAACTTTCAGCCAGATTTCAGATACAGAAAATAGAATATACCTCATGTTAAATAATCGGCAATTGTCAGACGGATTGATTTCTATTAAGAGCTTGGAACAAAGATTAAATCAACTTTATCAAGGAGATTTCACTATAAGTGAAGAATAATCAAAAATGGTCTTAAAAATGGGAGGGTGACCAAAAGAGACTAAAAAAGACCATATTTTGGGCTTGGAGAAAAAGAAAAGAGAGATATATTGCTGAATTTTAGTAGGCTGTCTCTCGTTTGCAATACCTAGAACAACCATCTAATGTATAATCCATAGGAAGGCATGAGAATTTATCTGTATTGATATTCAATATGTTAGTGATTTTAGAATCTTGAATAAATTCCGAGGTTTACCTTTAGTCTGCTATCTTTGCAACCCAAATTGAAGATTTTTATTACTTTTGTGAACACCTGTTTACAAGGTTAAGAAATTTATGGCAGTCAAGAAAAAATATAGGCAGCAAGCGATGTTGTGATTGTATTTAGTGACGCTCTTATGAAATTAATTGGAGAACCATCCGAGGAACAGACAGGAGAAAGTCTTAAATTTCTTCTTCCGACACATAATATGTGTTTGAAAGCTCTGCGTCATTGGACAAAGAGAGCCGGAATAGAGAAACATATCACATGGCATTGTGCCAGACATTCATTTGCCGTCAATATCCTTAATAGTGGAGCCAACATCAAGACAGTTGCCAGTCTTTTAGGGCACAGCGGTTTAAAGCATATAGAAAAATACACCCGAGCCGTTGACAGCCTTAAAGAAGCAGCCATCAACAGTCTCCCGGATTTCAAACTATAATAATATAAGAATGGAAAATCAAATAAAGATAAGATATGATCATGCAGCAGAAGTTATTAAAACTGCTGTGCTTGAAGGTCAATATGAGGCAGTTAAAGATGTTAATCGAATCCAGTTGGCTACCTATTATTGGATTGGTAAATATGTTTCTGAGAATTCTAGAAAGGGATTTTGGGGTTCACATGCTTTAGAGCATATAAGTGAAAGATTACATAAATTATTGCCAGGGTTACGCGGTTATTCTGCCGAAAGTCTTAAGAAAATGCGACAATTCTATGAAGAATGGCCGATATTAGATAGTTCAACAGAAGATTGCGTAGTTGCACCTTCATCGGATAATTCGGTAATTGCAATTACCGAATTACAAACGACTGAAAAAGAAATAGATATATTTCGGGAATTGCGAATACCGAATTTAGTAGAATTCCCGGTTGAAGATTTCTTTAAAATACCGTTTACTCATCATATTGGAATTTTCAGTTCTGTCAAGGATTCAAAGGCTCGCTATTATTATATCCATAAATGTGCAGAGGAACATTTATCAGTAAAGGCATTGTTAAAGTCAATAAAAGATAAAGATTACGAAAACCAAAAGGAAATACCCAATAACTTTCTCACAACTATTCCTAATAAACAAATGCAAAGAAAAGCTGTTCTGGCATTTAAAGATTCCTATGTCTTAGATTTCATTAATGTGGAGGAAATTGGGGAACGGGATTTACAAGATATTGATGAGCGTGTGGTGGAACAACAAATAGTACATAATATCAAGAAATTCATTATGACATTTGGCAAAGACTTCACATATGTGGGTAATCAATATCATTTGGAGATTTACTCTGAAGAGTTTTTTCCGGATCTTTTATTTTTCAATAGAGAATTGAACGCATTAGTAGTTGTGGAATTAAAAACAGGTAAATTTAAACCTGGATATTTAGGGCAGTTAGTCAATTATTTACGCATTCTTGATGACAAGGTGAAAAAGCCCCATGAAAATCCCGCAATAGGAATAGTATTATGCAAAGAAGCTAATAAAAGTTATGTAGAATACATCATTCAATCTTATGATCAACCAATGGGAGTTGCTACTTATACAACGTCACAAGAAATGCCTGAGGCTTTAAAAGAGACTCTTCCAAATATGGATGAACTCAAGAAACTCCTATGACTAATAGAACTATTCGGAATTTCCGAATAGTTCTATCAAGCTTATAGAATACATAGCATTAGAAGTGAAATAATGGGATAGAGATTTTAATAGTAGGAAATCCAGTTATTCGGAATTTCCGAACTACTGAAGAACGCATATCTCATAAATATTTACGAAGATGAACCTGTCGGAATTTCTGACAAGTTCAAAATAAAGATATAGGATGGAACCTAAATTTGAATTTTCCCAAGATTTCATTGATGCAATGAAGGGATTCAGTGCGATGTTTAATGAACAACAAAGAGAAGCAACAGTAATGCTTGAGGGATTCATTAAATTGAATGAAAGAGATGTAGATTATATGGATAGATATATGGATCATTTGTTTGATTTTATGGAAGCCGGTTCAGATACGGAAGAATTAATTCATAGGTATTATGACTATATTGCAACATTTGATCCTCAAGAGGCTAAACACCGATATGATGAACTTGAGGAACACTTGGGTTATAAAACTCATATTGTGTTTGCAGCCGGCCTATTAGCAAAAGAACTCCATATAGGTCAAAAAGATAAAGGAGGAAATGACTATTTTACTTCTCATCTTATGAAAGTTGGTCTAGCAAGAAACAATTGGAAGGAACAAGTATGCGGTTTTTTGCATGATGCCACAGAGAATATAGGTGTTAGTCTTGATGAGTTGATAAACAAGCTTCAGCAAAAGTGGGAAGAAATAACTAAAAAGCCGGAAGATGAATGGTGGGAAGAATGGATGGAAGATGTCATGCCGTTCCACAATGACATACCTCAATTTTTAAGTCCTGAAGAAACTGACAAGATTAAACATGTATTTAATTTGTTGAATCATCATAATTCGGTATCTAGAGAGGAATATATTGAAAAAATCAAGACAAACAGACTGGCCATGGAGGTGAAAATTAATGACCTTGAGAGCAACATGGATTTAAGTCGTATTCCTAATCCAACGAATAAAGATTTGCAACGATTGGAAAGATACAAAAAGGAGTATGAGGATATTCGGCAAGCATTATATAAATTGTTAGATAAAGAGTGTTCCATAAAGCCAACTGAAAGTAATTAAAATCACCGTTTTGTGAACGAAATGGAAAAGATGGGTCAAAAACAGCCTTTTTAAGCCAACTCTTAAGTTTCAAATGTTAAATTTCAATTTTAATGGATTTTTAAATCGCCAGTTGCGGTTGGCAATTTGTATCTGCTAAGATAGTATACATTGAAAAATCAGCATAAGAAAAAGTAATTCTACTTACTTGAAAACAATAGAAAAACTAGAAGAAGAATTAAAAAAATTGAGAGCAGAACTGGATATTGCCAGAAGTAAAAAGCTGACCAAAGAAATATGTAAGGAAATCAGTAAAAAGATAGGGGCTACAGTGACCCAACTTCATCTTATATATATGCAAAATATGGAACCTTTCAATGGCGATGTAGAAAAAATCCCCTCTATCACTATTTGTAGCCGTGATTAATTACACCGGTTGGAAGATGAGTGGATTTCTATTCAGAACCTCATCTAAGGACTTGAAAATTGACTAAATCCGGTATAAAAACCACCTTAGTTTTCCCTCCGATTAAGATGTAAAAACATGATCGCCTTCTTATGAATCATTGATTACACAAGGATTATTTACCTATCAAACGATTGTCACCTCGCCAATAATTCGTAATTTTGCTATGACAAAAACATATATACGGATCCTATAACCAACATTAGATTTAAATCAATATTATCATGATAAAAGGTATTTTTAAGGGAATCTTAGTATCTGTGCTTTTAATATGCAATCTGCCGGTAAACGCACAGTTTAACTTGAAAAAGGCAGTGTCTTCCGCAACAAAAGCCGTACAGGCTTTTACTTTGACTGATGATCAGATGGCAGATTATGTCAGGGAATCGGTAAATTGGATGGATACCCATAATCCTGTTTTGCCCGACTATAACCCTTATGTTGTGAGACTCAATGCCTTGACAGAGGGAATAACCGATGCAGACGGTATACCCTTAAACTTTAAGGTGTATGATGTGATCGATATCAACGCATTTGCCTGTCCGGATGGAAGTGTGAGAGTTTTTTCATCTTTGATGGACCTCATGGACGATGATGAGCTTATGGGAGTGATCGGGCATGAAATAGGTCATGTGATGAAACACCATTCCAAAAACGCGTTTAAGACTGAATTGCTCACAGGGGCTATGAAAGATGCAATATCTTCCACTGGAGGTAAAGCCGCAGCCCTTACTGATTCTCAGTTCGGCACGCTCAGTTCGGCATTAATAAATGCAAAATATTCTCAGAAACAGGAAAAGGAGGCTGATGAATGCGGCTACGATTTCCTGGTTGCAAACGGAAGGAATCCATGGGGAATGGTAATGGCTTTTGAAAAATTGGAATCTCTGGAGAACCAGTCGGGAGGATCATCGAATTATATCAACAAAATGTTTTCTTCTCATCCTGAGACCAAAGACAGGATCAAGAAGATGTCTGACCGGGCTACCAAAGAGGGAATAGCGCGTCCTGCGAAGACCGATTCTACAGAAGCCGAGTAAAAACATATTCGACATAAATACAGGAGAGTGCGTCAGTTATCTTTGACCCACTCTCTTCTTTTTACTATAATTATTATTCTTTCGTCGTTATTCTCAAGCAATTGAAATTAGGCAACCTGGAGTCGGACTATTCTTCTTCTTGCCTTCTCCCGCTCTTGTGGCAATTATAAAAAATGACTGAAATTGGAAATAAACTGATAAAACTGAAAGGATCTCCGGAGGAAGAACAAAGACTGTCTCGTGAGAATTTTCACCTTTTAGAAGATGAGCAGATTTCTATTCAAAACCCTCATCTCGAAGCTTGAAAATTGGTTGAATCCAGAAGAAAAATCATATTAATTTCTAAATTCAATCTTTTAATGTTATTATATATTATGAACAAAATGGACCAGTAGCTTATTCTATAATATAGAAGACATTAGAAAAACTTGACCATAATGGATTCGATGACTCCTGAACAACGAAGCCGTTGTATGGCTGCTGTTAAGGGAAAGGATACTAAACCTGAAATGATAGTCAGAAAGTATCTTTTCTCTAAAGGTCTTCGTTATCGACTTCACAACAAGAAATTAATGGGTAGTCCCGATATAGTTTTGAAAAAGTATAGGACTGTTATATTCATTGATGGTTGCTTTTGGCACGGTCATGAAGGATGTAAATATTTCAAAATGCCTAAGTCCAATGTATTCTTCTGGGAACAAAAAATTCGTAGAAACAAAGCCCGAGATATAGCAAATGAATATGTCCTTAAAGCTGAAGGTTGGAAAGTTATACGAGTTTGGGAATGTGATATTAAAAAAGTAACTAATAGAGAAAAGGTTCTTGAGAATCTTTATAAACATGTGATAGGAGATCTAACAAATCTTTATGCTCGGGGAAATTCTCCAATATTAATAGCTGCAGAATCGGAAGAAGAATATATTTAAGCTAAATATAACAAAGAACACCACATAATGCTCTATGAAGCTAGAGTATCAAATCTTACATAAAATTCTAATTTATTTTGATGTTTCTTTAAATCAAAATAATCATACATCTCTTTTACTATAGGCACAAATATTTTATTTTTAGTTATTATTGTAGTAGATTTTATAGGGTAGCCACCTGTCAAATTGTTAGGAAGAGGTGCTTTCAAGTCTATATCATAATACATAGACACTTGGCTAGAAATATGTGTGAAAACATAAACAATTTTATGGGTACTCCAAATAATTTTAGTAGAATGAGGTTCTAAAAAGAAATCGCTATATCTATCATAAAATTTATCAGATAAAGCTAAAAACATTGTATGATTGTTTAATGCAGGGTATGCTGTGTCTGCTACCAATAATTTCATATTAGTATCATAATCCAATCTTTTGATAGAAGGTTGAGGCATATAATCATCCTCTAACCCAGATTTACTGGCACTCTCATTATTTTCTAAACCATTTTGACCAATATTAACCTTTACACTTGGAACAACCTCTTCCACGCGACCTGTTTGATCAACTCCAACTTCTTGTTTTTGGCTATTATAAATAGAAGAACTTACCCGGTGTACGTCGGCAAGAGAAGCTATACCTTTCAAGTAATCGCTGATAACTTCATCAACTTGTCCCATTTCTTTTTCTTCAATTGAAAATAAATCTTTTTTTTGTTTCATTATTTTCATTAATGCATCAGCACCCTCTCTTGTTGCGGATGGTACATAATTATTTATACGAGGATAGATATTCTGTCGAACATAATCTTTTACAAATCCATCAAACATATTGTAATCTGTTTGATAAACTTGGCGTAAATAGTTAATACTATTTGAATCTCGTTTTAAATGAATAACTAATTTGCTATCCAAATACTCTACTTTGATAGGCTGATTGTGAGATATCTCAGAAAAGAACACCTTAGTTTGATTAATAAGGTAGTCGCTTTGAAGTATATATTCTATCCTAAATATAATTGACAATTCAGAAGATTCTAAAGCTTCAACAGAATAATCTGTAGCAAAAACATTATCAGGAATTAAAGGTATGTTCAAGTGTTGTAGAAAACGAGCTTGAATATTTTTTCGAATATTATCATTACTTAAAACTAATAAATAATTACTTTCATTAGCGTATGTATTAATAATAGATTCATCAGAACCGGGATAATAACAGACTTTTTTATCATCTATTTCTTGGTTTATGCCTCCTAGTTTAATTCTGTCATTTGTTGGTTCTCTCCTGACTGTTATATTTGTTGCAAGTTCTATAGTTTTACTTGGTCGTTGATATACATAAGCCAGGAAGGCTCTATTTAAATCACATACATCTAATTGACTAAACATATTAACGACATCTTGCTCAACCAAAGAAATTAAGTGAGAAATAAAGTCGATACTTTCCCTAGTTAAGGAATCTCTTCCTGCTGTCGGTATAAGATTAGAAAGATTAGCAATCCCTCCCCAGCGAAAAGATGACCCTAACCCTATTGGGGCCAATCCAAAACCATTCCTTAAACCATAGATTGTACCCCCGTCCTGCATAAGCAATATCTCCCCTTTGATTTCTGTATTATTGTATTTTATATTCGAAATATGAATACTCATATAACCATTTGTATGGTTTTTAGCTGATAAAAAAATGCAATATTCATATCCATTATTATTACATACTTTCTTCTGAGAGATGCAATTTTTTTCATCAATTATTAATTCATTGAAATAACTCTTTTTACTAATTAGCTTATCATTTAAAAACACAGGTATTTGAAGATATTGAACATAAGGTCTCAAATAGGCTTCTGCAGCGTCTGCATCTAACTTTATCCCAGGATTTAACGTGGCTTTAATAGTGGTTCCTATAGGAAGTTGGGTATCAAAAGATTGTTGTTTGTCAATACAATCTTCTTCTAAAGAAATTCTTTCACATTCCAATATAGTCGTTATAGTTTCATCGGAATTATAATAACGGGTATTAACTTCCAATCTTTCACAAACTCCAAAATTAGCCATTGCTCCAATACCAAATGTTCCAACAACACCTGCACGTCGTGCTTCATCATTGTTTTTACCACTTGAACCGGCTTTCCAAAAATTATTTTCTACAACGTCCATCGTCATCCCTATTCCATTGTCTCTGATGACTATATGCCTATCTGTAATAATCATTTTAATACAAGGGTCACTATAAGAACTATCTTGGCATTGCCGCATTAATACAGCATCATAGGCATTTTGTAAATTTTCACGAAGAAGAGCGAAAGGTGAATCATAAATGTCCTTTGCCAGAAGTTTTATAATTTTTTTTATATCTATTTGTAGTTTCATAATTGGTGTTTTTTAAGCTTTAATTGGAACTTTGCTTCCTCTATTATTGTTTGCAAGCTTGAGTCGGTGGAGCTTCTTACAAACTCAGAATCCAATATATTAGTTAGAGATTTGAAATCCCCTGTTTGAAGGCAACAGTTAATTACTGTAATTGCTTCAGATAGATTCTTAGGGGTAGAAAATAATTCTATAATGCATTTAAAATTGTTGGCACGTGACAATAAACTAAGTACAAACTTACGAACAATTGGTTTTTCTAAACCCAACTCAGCCAATTGATGAACAGCCAAATTAAAGTCTCCTGTTCTCTCTGCTTGAATATTAATATTATTTATCCTATTTTGCAATTCTTGTTCTTCGGAAATGTTTTCAACATGTGGTAAATTAATTTTAAAGGTATATGAATGTCTCTTAGATTTTCCTATGTTTCCTATGTCCCAAGATGGTATTTCATTTAAAGAGGTATTATCTTCTCTAGAAAATAGTGTTACGTCACTATAATCATCATTCATATTTATTGCAATTAAATTATACTGTCTCTTCCCTGATATAGGAAGGTCGGATGCATCGCCATATAAAGTGCCGGCACTAATCATACTTAATTTTAAATCTGATAATACATCTTTATATTCATGAACTATTCCATTAATATGTTGATGACCATGCAAAGCTATCAGAATGCCATTTTGTACCATATTGTCAAGAATAGAGTCATCAAGGTAATTGTTTTCATTCGGACGTCCGTTAGTGTGATGATGCCATACTCCAAAAATCATACGCCCTTTTTTAGTTGCCTCTAATAACGATTTTGTAAGTACTGACAAAGATTGAGGACTAATATATCCACTATGACGAAGATGATCCAAACGATAACAACTATTAAAACACGCTAATGAAATATTTAAGTCAGGGATATCAATTAAAACACTTTGTTTATTATGCTCCAAAGGATACATCCTATGACCTTCATAAAAATTATTATAGAAGTCAATAAAATCACAAAACCGATTATTATAAATTTCCTCTCTGGCAATATGATAAAATTGAAGATTCTTCCAACTCCATCTTATATCTGAATTATCCCTCCATAAAGCGTTGGTTAAGAATTCAATATCGTCTCTCTCTATAGGTTCCATACACAAATGAGACATATAACGACTCATATCATGATTCCCTGGAACTATTATTACATGCATTCTGTCTTCAATTGAACTACCAATAAAAAGACTACATAATTTTTTTAGAAAAAGATCAGCTGCTATATATTGTTTTTTGATTTCCTCCTTGGCTATTTTAGAGTCAGTATTATTACTGCCATTTACTATGTCACCACTCACAACTATCAGTCTAACTTTGGGTATACCTAAAGATTCATATTTTGATTTTTCAATTTCAAAAGAAGAGATCAAACAGTCTATATTGTCAGTATTAATTCTATGTAAATCAGAAATATGTAAAATAGAATAATTTATATTCATATACCCCTCTAATATATCTATGATTTTTAATAATTCAAATCTTAATGAAATTATTTATAACAATAAACTATTAACTAGTTGCAATCCTATTCTTTCTACTATTCCAGTAACTAAGGCATTACCCATCAGAAAGGCTCTACGCATATCGGAAGCTCCGGCTGTATGGTTATCTGGAAACATGTTTAGTCTTTCCAGTTCGATAGGAGTTAATCTTCTATAGCGATTGGATTCGGTAAGGATTACATGTTTGAATCGAGATGGAGCAGATCCGCCTTCTCCTGTTATGATTGTCCTTGATGGTTTATCTTTAAAATCCGGGAAAGCCATGGCTCCTTCAGAATAGTTATATTCATATCCTGTTGTCTTGTTAACCCTTTTTTCGCTCTTCCCTCCTTTTGCATATCTCCATTTTTCGATTTCATCTTCTCCAATGAAGAATTCCTGAGGGACTTCTGATTCAGGAATTAGAATATCCCCAAGAGTAACAGAAGGTCCATTATAATTTGGAGTAGTTTGTGCAGTAAAAACAACCCTATTTATCATTAATCCAGCATTCTTGAATGGGGAGAGTGTCCTCCCTTTATTAAAATTAGCTGAAATTTCCGATAAATCACCTTCTATTAGAAACTGACTAAAATTTACATTATTTTGAATCACAGGGAAAGCTTTTGCCATAATTCCATCTTTTATAATCCAGTCAGACATTGTTTTAATGGAATCAGTAAATACAGAATTAGTTTTAAAGGCAAAAATATAGGTTCTTCGGCGGCGTTGCGGCATTCCATATTCAGCGGCATTTATGACCCTCCACTCTACATTATAACCTAAATCCGACAGAGATGCTAGTATAATAGCAAAATCACGTCCTTTTTGGGATGCCGGTGATCCCAATAGCCTGTCTACATTTTCAAGCATAAGGTATTTTGGTGGATTTTTATGGTCTCTCAATATCCGATGAATTTGCCACCATAAGACTCCTTTTTTCCCCTCAATGCCACCCGATCTTTTCAAAGTGGTGGCAACTGAATAATCTTGACATGGAAATCCTCCAACGAGAATATCTGCATCCGGTATATCTTCGACTTCAACCGTGGCGATATCCACATTACTATGTCCTAAAGAACCAAATCTTTGACAATAAACCAAAGAGGCGTCTTGTCGTTTTGTTGATGGTTCCCATTGGTTATTCCATACTGTTTTAAATTTTTCTGAAGCCCTTTCTAATCCGACTCTGAAGCCTCCGACCCCTGCAAATAACTCAATAATTCTGATATCTTCTTCATTTGTTTCGACTCCCGGGTCAGGAAATAGTGACAATTGCTTACAGGATGCACTGTAAGCTGCTAAAGGTTCACATAATATATTGTCATTGATAATATTAGAATATTCACTCATCCTTCTTTGAATCTATAATTTCTTTAACGTAATCTGCATTAAACCAATAACAAAATTTGTCACAGAGTCCACCATTGGGATTTATTGCCTTATCGCTTTTAACTCTAGCCTTTGGACGCACATGGAATTTTTTATGGTCTCCAATACTCCAAAATGACGATGGTTTTATCTTGTTTTCTAAAACGGCCTTCCTAATATTCTTCCAGTATTCTTTGGCTATATCCAAATCTTTTGATGGCATAGTCCAAAAGAAAACCTTATCTAAAACATATGCGGTTTCTATTATCCATTCTTTTGTTTTGTTGTTGTATATCCTTATTTCTTTTCCTTTTATAGGCTTAAATACAACAAACATAAATTTATTGGTAAAAAGTTCATAAATTTCTGACTCAAACCAATCGTCATTTTCGTAAATTTCAGTATAATCAATATTTTTGAATGACATTGACTCTTTCGGCTTGCCATTTTCTTGAAGACGAATGGTCTTCATAATTATGCCAGATTTTATAAATTCTTCTGAATCCTTTAATTTTTTACTTTCATGATTGGAGGCAATTAATGCAGCAATATCCGCATATTTATTTTTTGAATGATAAGGTTTTATACCTAATTTGTTGCATATTTGTATATAGTCTAATCCAATGAATGGTCTGAAACGATTGAGAATAATATTTTCAAAAGAATTATGTTTCAAATCTTGATTTGAAACAAGTTCAAATGCCGCTGAATCTTTCTCTCGATAATTTGTATAATAATCTTTACCACTTTCCAAAACATGGTTAAGAATATAACGCATGTAAGCGGGCTTAAGACTAAAAGCCCTTTTGGGAGCTTTTATTTTAGAATTAGGTTGTGACTGAGGTTTGTCACCTTTTTGCCCTTTTCTACATGCTCCTAAATATAGAGTGTCACCTTCTGATAATAAATGTGCTTCTCCTCTTTTAACTTTATTAACTATGGTTTGATAATCTTGTTTTATTAGCTGCAGATCCTTCTCAGGTAATTGCCATAAAACCCGGAAAAGGAATTCGTAATCATAAATCGCTTCTCCGTGTATATGAAGATAGAATAGAAGCAACATTAATTGACATTTTGAAATTAAATGGGAGTCTTCAAACGAAGTCTCTATAATTTCAAAATAGTCTATCATTGTACACACCAATCGTTCTTTTATACGGAAAGAATTGTCTTTGGTTTTAAGAAGAGGTGTGCATTTAAGTTCAACATGTGCTTCGGAGAAATCGGCTTCAGGATTATTATTTACTTCATAATTAAAGAAGAGTTCTTCTACCATCTGACCTAATCCTCCTTTTCCCTTTCTTTTTTGTTTTATTGCTTTATTTCCAAGTAGGGAACGCAGAGAATTGCCGATTAGATACCGACTATAATTAAATATCGAAAGAGGATTAGTCCTGTCGAATTTATCATTTTTAAAACTCAGATTCTTCACGCTTTTATGGGCACTATATTAAATAATGCTCCAAATTTGTCGGTGCAAATTCGGTGCAAATCTTAAAAAGAAAAGAGCCAACTAATTGTGTTTCTTTTAGTTGACTCCAATTCAGGGTGCCCAGAACAGAACGTAAATTCTGTCTGGACTTGTCAACTCTTGTCACGCCATGTCCAAATTTACAGTCAGTTACAAATTTGGATTCCAGACATACGATGACATATTCGGCATAAGATGACACACAACTGCACGTAAAATCTGCACGTAAAATTTGTCACCCTAATTCGGAGGCTCCTTGTCTTTTTAAATAAAGTCTCCATGCTTCTTCAGCAGAAAGAGTGATTACATTGCCGTTTTCATCACAGGCGACCACACTTTCGCACAGTTGCCTCTTGCGAAGCAACATCTTCTCAAAGGATTCTTTCAGACCTTTTGCCAGTTTGTCTTCAAGTTCTATCCTTTCTTCAGCTGACATGACTCCTTTATTTTTGCAAATTTAATGAAATCTACAGTCTTATCCGAATTGGCTATCAGTTTTGTTTCAGATTTTGTTTTAGAATCATTTCCTCGTCTTTTCTGAAAGATAGTGTGCAATATGCTCTATTGTATAAACGAAGGATGCCGGGAATCCATATTGTTTTACCAACTCAGTCGAGAAGAAATATGGAACTTTGTCCAGTGAATGGATACAATGATTTTCTGAGAGGTACCATTCCGGATAACGTTCTTTATGACGATAAAACCAGTTTTTATCACTTTTCTCTCTGTCGTCATACCTTAAAATTTCTCTATACCCGTCTTCTGATTCTAAAAAGGGTCTAATATCCCTTTCAATCAAGGCTACAATAATTTTCGGAGATTCTTTATCAAAAGGCACCGATACTTCCACATTATGCTTGTTGAAAAACTCTTCAGGTGATGAAAGAAAATCCTCTATATTCTCTTCGGTGTAATTGTCATAAAGAAATTTGAAGGCAGAGAAATTAGCAGACAATATCTGAAAGAATGAGAGTTCAATAGGAATGGTTGTGGGATTATAATTGAAGTCATATTTATTAACAGCACGACAAACGATATCTGCAGGATAATCACAATATTTACCCTCTGAAAACCTATGTGCTATTATCTTTGAACTTGGTAGGTGTTTTAATCTATCTTCTTTCATTCCCATTAATAATGAAGAATTTCCTTAATCCATTCCTTTGAATGTTCTTTGAGAAAAGGTATAATCTTGGGATTTAAGAAAATTTCCTTACAATACTCACAACGAGTCGTTCTAAACTTTGTCGTTATCTTTGAGTTTTTATATACATATTTCAATATCTCTAACGGACCTTTTGAACGGATCCACATTTTGAGTGCATCTTCAAACTGGCGTTCATATATTGTCCGTATCGGCTCATTTTCAATATTCCCCAGCCTCATCTGTGGAATCCGAAGATTACCGATGCCGGTACAAGCCAATACATCCCCGTGAGGTGTGATTTCTATTTCATGAGATATATGTTGACAGGGAGAACTTTTTTCATAGGAGTATTTGTTTCTCGTTGCTCTCAGGCTATGATGAACCGATTCATTATTGAAATCTTCCCAGTTGTTTATATAATAAAGAATTTTACCCTGGCTTATTAATTTAACCAAAACGTTATCTTTTTCAATTGCATTCCTGATCTTATGATCTCTGAAATTTCTTTCGGTCCTAAATTCCACCTTATATCCGGCTCTCACAGACGCAACCACAGCATTCCTGACACTCCGGAAAGGTATATGATGATTATGGTCGTCACCGGCAGAAAAACCGATACTTTTCAATCCTAATTCTTTAAGCCGAAGTACTCGCTTATAAGCCTCTTTATAGTTATATCCCCAATATCCATTGGAAAGCACCACAGACATCAATCCCTTTTCAGCGCCATACTTTATAATTTCATCCAAATCATCACCTAACAAAAAACACTCCCCTCCTGTCAATGACAGAGTCCTGATTGAATTAGAATACTCTTCCAGACAGATGTCGATGTAGCGTTTCATTTGTGCAAGTGTCATCGTACGGCCGAAATCAGGTCGGCATCCATGGCAACACATCTCGCATGATGCGTTACACCGAAATGTCGCTATCAAAACAATGGTATCAGGATTCTTGGGATTGAACTTTACCATATCAAGAAATATGACCGGTTTCTATTTCGTTTTGCAGGAATGAAAAAACATATACCGGACTTTCATAATAAAGTCCACATTCCGGGTCGCAAAGTCTGTCGTAGGTTTCAGAGGTACATAACAGGTCAATAGCCATTGGCATATTCCAATCATATTTACTCATCAACATAGTCACCAAATTCTTTGCCACACATTCGATCTGGAACTGTATCTTAGGGTCATATACCTTATTGCCAATTGGAGTTTCACCACCATTGTTTTTGCATAGCAATTTCAAATCATCAACAGCATTTTCAATGGATAAGGTATGTTCGATGTCATAGAATTCAAACAAGAAATCAATACCTCCGTATTTCTTTAAATAGCGATAAGATTCCCTAATATCAATCCCTAAATCTTTTGCAAAGGCATTTATACAAACAATGATATATTCAATAATATTCATAGTTTTCTTGTCTGGCTGATTCATATTTTCCATTTGATTAAATGTGTGTTGCATGGGATTATGGTTTAAATTACCTTTGCATACTAACGTAACTCCATATATGCAAATTTAATAAATCCCTTCTGATAATGGCTGCTTTTCGGTTTGAACTTGACCATAAACCAACTCGAAATAAGAAATATAACCTCTATCTGATAGTGTCTATAAAAAATAAAAGGACTAAAAAGAAAACAGGGATACAACTTGAAAACATCGATGATTTTAATCCTAAGGCCAAACATAACAATTGGATTAGGTCAAATGTACTTAAAGCAAAAGTTTTTAATGAGCAACTACGGCAGGCACTAATTGAGGCTCAGGAAACTTATAAAACATTGGAAGATGATGGTGAAGTTACTTCAGCCGGTGTAATCAAGAAATTGGATAAAGAAACAGTTTCTCCTTCGTTCATCACATTTGCCAAAGAAAGAGCCAAACAGATAGAAGAAGAAGGGGGATTTCGTAATTCAAGGAAATACTTTGGTTTGGCAAACAAGTTGGAAGCGTTCAGGAAGAAACAAAAGATGGCAGATATAACCATGGAGGCCATGACTGTCGAACTTTTAACCAAATTCAATACTTTTCTTCATAAATGGAAAAATGAGAGAGAGCCGGAAAAACTTCTTCATCCTAATACTATTGAAGTTCAATTGAATATTTGTAAAACACTTGTAAAAAGAGCCATTAATATAGGATATATGACCCCAGAGAAGGACCCGTTTCTAAGATTCACTTACAAGGGGGTTCCAACTATGAAAGAGAAACTGGATATGGTGGAAATACAAAAAATAATTGATTTGGAATTGGAGGAAGGTTCTTTGATTTGGCATGTAAGGAATTACTTTATGTTCAGTTTCTATTGTGCCGGTATTCGTGCTGCGGATTTAATACAACTAAGATGGAGAAACATTACCTCTGAAGGGCGACTTAACTATGTGATGAATAAGAACGGCAAAAATAGAGACATGCTGCTTGTCCCTCAGGCTGTAGAGATACTTCAGCATTATTTTAAAGAAAATGTAGCTCCTGATGATTATATCTTCCCTTTGATTGATAATAAAGCAAAATTCGCTAAATATGTTTCTATAGCAGACCAGAAGACCATGACACCGGAAATGAGAAAACTTCAGTATAGAACTGTATCAGCAAAAAATGCTTTAATAAACAAATATCTTAAGAAAATTGCTGAAAAAGCAGAAATAACAAAGAATCTTTCTTTCCATATATCTCGTCACTCATTCGCTAAATACGCAAAGGAAAAAGAGATGGATAGTTCTGTGGTTAAGGAATTACTGGCACATTCAAATTTGGCTACCACAGAGCGTTATATGGGGACTTTTGATACGAAGAAGACCGATAATGCACTCATTAACCTTTTCGTCTCTCTAAAGTCATCTACGGAGGTTAAAAAAGACAAAAGACAAGAAATTATAGAAATGATGAAAGATTTATCTCCGGAAGACATCGCATTGATACTACAACAGATAAAACGGTGATGAGAAATCGGACAAATTGTCTTTAATGAACAAATCAACGAAATTGACATATATTTCATTGATTAATAGGTAAATAACTATAATAGATATTGGACATAATATTTTTAATTAAATTGGACAAATGTTTAAAATGCCATTAATTTAAAATACTAAATATCAGACTTTTATGAAATATATAGAATCGGACAAATTGTTTACATCTTTTATATAATTAAATAATTAAGATAATGGTATTTAGAAAAACTAAATTACCATATTGAAATTATAAGAAAGTGACGGCTGCGCGATTAGTGCAATTTTTACCGGATTTAAATTAATTCTTCAGGAATTAAAATTATAAATACAACCAATCAACCAGGTATAAATGTGATTATAGAGAGATGCGCGATAAGCGCAATAATCTATGAATCACATTCATCGAATGAACCATTGTTGGTAGAATCTGCAAAGGAACACTACGTTTCATCACGCCTATTTCACTTCGTTCCGGTAGAGTTTCGCTGTGCGAAACAAACGCTCCGCGTTCTACCGGTCCGAAGGCGCCTTAGGCGCATTTTCGGCGTGATTTCTCTTAGTGTTCATAGCACTTCGTTAAAGCGCTTTTCGCGCTTTTAACTTTGTGCTAAGCCTTTAAAACCAAACATAAACTATAACTCGTTTTCTTTAATAAAATATAAGTTGAATTAAAATATATATGTATGCTTAAAAAAGAGAATTGCGCTCCGGCGCTCTTCTCATCATAAGAAGTTAAAGTTTATAACTCTAAAAGATAAATACATTTAAACAGATATAAGGTAAATTAGGTAATGAACAGGTTGTCCGGGAGGATAGCTTGTTTATTTTTTAAATTTTACTGAAAAATCATACTTTTTGGAGTATACAAATATAGGGAAGAACATTTTTTCCAATAAATATTATAAACAAAACTTAATTTACCTTATTATGTTACTTGTAGACCTATTTTATCATTCTTTTACTGAAGATGAAAAACACTTAGTTGAGCAAATTAAAGAGAATGTTGATAATACATTTGATAAACTGTGTAATTTACAATATGACCTTGATCACTTTACTCCTCTAAAGAAACTTACGATTGTAAAAAATTTCACAAAAAAGACTTATCCTTTTTTAAATAACCGATTTAAAGTTGTTTTTTCAAAAGTAAAACAACAATCCAAAACCGGAGGCATTTTTATTCGTAGTTATTATAATGTAACTCTAGTAGATATACTTTCTAATTACTTAACGATAAAATCTGTGATTCCTAGCATTAATGGTGAATATAACTACAAAAAATTTGAATTTAATGAAACTGCCCTTTCTTGTATTCTTTACCATATTGTTGGCATGATTATGGCTTCTACCGGAAGACTTTTAGGATGTCAACTATATGCAGCATATTTGATGGGTGTAATAGAATTCTTCCATGTTAATGATATTGATTGGTCATATACAAAGAACTTTATAGCCCATTATGTTCAGAATACAAATTATGAAGATTTGGAACCTTATATAAGAGATTTAAAGAACTGTAAGAAATTATGTGATGAAAAAAGAACTGCGGTTAAGAAAGGGAAACCGCATACACGCAAAATCCGTGTTTCTGAAAAAGCAGTATTAAAACTATTGGAAGCCGGTTTAAGTCAAACAGAAATTAAGGATCAGTTAAGCATTAAGTATGGATGTTCACCTAAAACCGTCCAAAGGGCAATGAAGTCTTACGGATTGACCCGTTCATATACCAAATGATTCATATATCTACTTAGAAGCGGTTGAATCAGTAAAAATGACTAATTTTGTATAGTTTAAGCAAAGTGCTTGACCTTAAAATCAAGATTTTTCATGGATAACGCTTTAATTGATAATAGTGAAAATTCCAAACTTGTAAGTTATATTAAGGAACTTATCACTAATCCTAAATGCAACCATATAATGATTGCATCAGGATATTGGGATTTACCGGGAACAGCTTTAATTCAGGAAGAGTTGCGAGATTTCTTTCGTAGGGGTGGAAAACTTGATTTACTCATAGGTCAAGAACCTATGTTACAATATTATCAGGTAAAAAAAGATGAATACAACAAGTTCCCTGATTTCTATATTCAAAATGATGTCAATAAATTGACAGAAGAATATAAACCGGTTGGAGAACTTATTCTTGAAAATGGTAAAACTGATAAAAATCCTGATGGACTATTTGAAATTAGAGTGTATGGTCAAGACACGCTACAACCTCAGTTCTTACATGCAAAATGCTATATTTTCTTGGGAGATCAACTTGGAACCGGCATAATCGGTAGCTCCAATTTTACAAGGAATGGACTTCAAAATAATGATGAGCTTAATTACCTTGAAGGGAACGGTACTTTCGTAGCGGCACCGATGACAGCCCATTCCACTACCAAATCACATAAGGTTTGGTTTGAGGAGCATTGGGCTAACAGTGTTCCATGGACCGGTAAATTCATAAAAGATATATTAGAGAAAGCTCCGATTGGTGTTGAGATATTAAAAGAGAAGAATAAAGACAAGTTGACTCCATACGAAGTCTATATCAAATATCTTCAACTTCAATTTGGAGATTTGGTAGATTCTGAGGTCAAGGAGATATTACATACATATTTGCCTGAAGGCATTGATGCACTGGGGTATCAGATGTATGCTGTCAAACAGTGTTATTCTGTTATGAAGAAATATGGTGGTTTCATGTTAGGCGATGTCGTTGGACTTGGCAAGACGATTGTGGGTGTCCTATTAATACGTTATTTCATAGAGAACGCTGAGAAATTGGGAAGGTCGAACAAGGTTTTGATTGTAACGCCTCCGGCTATCAAAAACAACTGGATAGAAACTATTAATCTCTTTGATAAGAATCCCAGGAATGAAATAAATTCCCACCTAACATTTGTCACCACAGGTTCGATAGGGAAACTTTTTGATGAAGATGGGGAAGACATCGATGATGACGATTTAGGCCCGATAAAAACAGATGATTATGGTCTAATTCTCATTGACGAAAGTCACAACTTCCGTAATTCTGATACTGCCAAATATCATGCTCTTGAGGACTTGATTGAGGCTATTGGCTCTAATGGGCCTTTCCCATATATAGGACTTCTTTCAGCCACTCCGCAGAATAACTCACCTTTGGATATCCTTAATCAAATCCAATTATTCCAACGTATACCAAATCGTTCGTCTCTTCCGGGAGTAGAAGGAGGCAAATTATCTACCTTCTTCAATGATATGGACAAAAAATTTATGGAAGCGCGAAATATGCCTCAGAACACACCGGAGGAGAAAGAAAAGGCACGTGCTATTATCAAAGAAGTTTCTGAAAAAATCCGCAAAAGCGTATTGAATGATATTCTCATACGGCGTACACGTTCGGATATTAAGAAAATATATGGTGATGATGCCGATAAACTAAAGTTTCCGACTGTCGCAGGTCCTTTTAAATTGGAATATGCAATGAACCCGGTATTAAGACAACTCTTTGATGATTCGATTGATGCCATAACGGATGAAGATGAAGATGGCAATCCACTGCCTGGTTCTTTGGGATTTTATAGGTATGCCGCTATCACACAATTTGTGGATGACAAGAACAAAGAACAGTATGAGAAACGCAATCTAACTGTTGAAAGCATTACAAGAAGATTAAAGACCATAATGCAGACATTGCTTGTCAAGAGATTGGAAAGTAGTATCGCGGCATTTATCCAATCCTTGAAAAATCTGGAAAGATATAACAATGTAATGATTGATATGCTCAACCATGATTGTGTATATATATGTCCGGATATAGATGTGAATAAAATCCATCAAGAGAACCATGGTGATTTTCATCGTTTTTCCAGAACTATAGAGGAACTTTTAAAACGGAAAGTAAACACAAACAATAAGAAATTTAAAACATCTGATTTTAAACCGGACTACATTGAAAAACTTCAATCTGACAAGGCTATAATAACTTCTCTTCTTAACAGATGGGAAGCCATAAAAGTAGACCCTAAATTTGAACGATTCAAATTGGCATTGGATATGGAATTGTTTGACGATGAGTTTAACAATCCATCCGGTCAAGATGAGAAAAAACTGGTTATATTCACAGAAGCAATTGACACCATTGAACATCTTGAAAAGGAACTCAAATCAAGGGGTCATAAAGTATTGAAAGTTACATCTGAAAATCGAGAAAAGAAAAGAGAAGCCATAGCAAAGAACTTTGATGCGAATTTAAAACCGGAAGAACAGAAAAATGATTATGATGTAATAATCACCACAGAAGTACTGGCCGAAGGCGTTAATCTTCATCGTTCCAATGTCATTCTCAACTACGACACTCCTTGGAATGCCACAAGGCTTATGCAGAGGATAGGCCGAGTAAACAGAATCGGGTCAAAGGAAGAATTTGTGAATGTCTTCAACTTTTTCCCGTCAGAAGATGGCAATAAGCGGATAAAGCTCATGGAGAAAGCCTACGCTAAAATCCAGTCTTTCCATGAAATGTTTGGAGAAGATAATAAAGTCTTCACCGATGAAGAAGAATTATCGGATATAGATTTGAGAAATCTGGTTGATGGGGAGGAATCACCATTCAATCCGTTTATTACTGAATTGAAAGAATACAAAACTGCCAATCCGGAAAGATATGAATTTATAGCCAATATTGACCCAGATAACTTGGGTGGTATAATTCTAAATTCTTCTGATGATAAGAGTATGTTCATATTCACAGACAACACTCAGGGTTATGTAACAGTGATGACGGAGCAAGAGAATGACGACATGAATGTAAATATTGTTTCCAGCCTATCCACAATGGAATTTCTTAAATGCAAACCTGAGGATGTTTTCAAATCTGATGAGATAATAGACAACAATCTGATTGAAGAAGCGAAACAGGCATATCAACAATTTGTGGTAAATTTCCATAGCCGTCGGGACATTGACAATAAGATTACAGAAGCACGACAGGTTATCAAACACATAAGAACCAGTTTTAAGGAACAATTGACTGAGAAAAGCAAAAGGGTATTAAAAAGTATTGAAAAACTGGTTACCGGCAATGATGGGAATACCATTAAAATAGTGCTTAAATATAAGAATCCTCAACCCAGTTTGTTTGGAATAGAAGATGATATAAACACATTGGTTGAATCTGTTTTCGCCAACATTGCTCAGCGAGCAGATTCAAAGCGTGGTGGAGTAAAATTAATAATATCTGAAACTAAATGATTATGGCACTTCAGAAATCATTAGAACATATTTTCAACAACGATTATCCGGGAACACAGGTTTTTATTAAAGATGTGATTACCCCTGTGTTTGGAAACGATATTGAAATTATCAATGGAAATGTACTTGATACTCCTGAATTAAAAGCCAAGGCAACTAAGATAGGAATTAAAAGTATTAATCGTATAGCTGATATTACAGATGAAAACCTTCTCTCCTATGATATTTCATTATTTGATGTGGTTTTAAATAATTCTTGTAATATTGAGCAGGCCAAGGTTAATATTCAAGAGATCGTCAGAAAAGTAATGTTGACCTATTCCCATGTTTTTATTTTATTTCACTATGAAAATCCGAAAGATGTGCCATGGCGGTTATCATACGCATACAAAGAGGGAACACTAACATCTATGACTTCAGCAAAAAGATATACATACGTATTTGGCAAGAATTATAAAGGAAGAACAGCGGCTGAGCGTTTTGAAGAGTTATCAAAAACCCAAAAAACTGATGAGGATTTAATTGAGGCCTTTTCGGTTCAAGCTCTAAGTGATGATTTCTTCAATAGGTACCGTGCTTATTATGCTGTGTTTGTGGAATATATCACTGGTGAAGATTATGCAGAGAAGAGCAAAGATGATAACCTTAAAAAAATAATCAAAGAGTTCAAGTGGATAATCGATAATCCGGGACATGTCCAGTTTGCTGAGACATTTAATTCAGAGGGTAAGATTGCAAGGGATTACATCAAAAAGATGTTTGGAAGAATAATCTTCCTCTATTTTTTGCAAAGAAAAGGGTGGCTTTATGATAATGATGGTAAAGCAGACTATCGATATATGCACAATCTTTTTCTTAATGCCGGCACGCTGCAAGAAAATTTCCTTGATGCTGTATTAGAGACTCTTTTCTTCTATGTACTCAATACAGACGGAACAGAGAGAAGAAAAGAAGAAGCAGCCATAGATGGTAAAGATATAAAAGTTGTTCCCGGTTGGCAGGAAATACCATATCTTAATGGAGGTTTGTTCAGTAAAGATGAGATAGACGAGAAAACATGTAAATTACCGGCCATCTATTTTGAGAAATTCTTTGAATTTCTGGATAGTTTTAATTTTACCATTGATGAAAATGACGAAGAAGACGCAGAGATAGGTATTGACCCTGAAATGTTGGGCCGTATTTTTGAAAGCCTTTTGGAAGATAACAAAGACAAAGGAGCTTACTATACTCCAAAACCAATAGTGGATTTTATGTGCCGTGAATCCATTATAGCCTATCTGCAAGAAGAAATCAAAACAGTAGATCCGGAGCAAATAAGGAATTTGGTTGAAAATCTTGATAAGGAGAGTTTAACCAAAGAGCAAAGAGAAAAGATAAAGGATAAGCTAAAGGTTGTTACTATATGTGACCCTGCAATCGGTTCCGGCGCTTTCCCTATGGGCTTGCTGAATCTTTTATTCAAGTTACGAGTAATCCTTAATGATGATTTGAGTAAAGAAAAAATTAAACGAGACATTCTTGAAAACAATATTTATGGTGTAGATATAGAACAGGGTGCCGTTGATATAGCCCGGTTACGTTTCTGGCTTTCCATGATTGTGGATGAACCCAAGCCTATACCGTTGCCAAACTTACACTTTAAGATAATGCATGGAAACTCATTGTTGGAAAGAATCGATGGTGAAGATTTATCAAAATTGACTCAGTATGATAATAATTCTCCGGATGGGACAATAGATTTTTCTGATAATGGGGATAGAAAACGATTAAGTGAAGCTCTAAAAAAATATTATAATATACAGGAGTCAAAACGAAAAAAAGAGTTACTTCAAGAAATAATATCTAACGTAAAATGTCAAATAGAGGATAAAGGAATCAGCCTTAATGATTCATTTGACCCATCCTCTAATTCTGATTTTTTTCTTTGGCACACTTGGTTCAATGATGTATTTCAAAAGAAAGGAGGTTTCGATATAGTAATCGGGAATCCTCCTTACATCCGAAGAACCAGTTTACCGGCTAAGGATAAAAAACAATATGAAAATCTATTTGTTTCGGCAAAAGAACAATATGATATCTATCTTCTTTTCATAGAATGGGGTATAAAAATTTTAAAACAAAGAGGATTTTTAACATTTATAAATCCATTAAGATTTTTTAATGCAGATTATGGCATTGCAGCGAGAAATTATATTATGGAAAATACTTCAATAAAGGAAATTATTGATATTTCCCAATTAAAAGTATTCCAAAATGCAATGACTTATCCTTGTATATTTATTTTAGAAAAATCTGTTGTAAATGATAAATTTTTCTTTATAAGACCAAAAAATCTTAATGAAATCTCTAATAATGAGATGAATAAACATATCTTCTCCCAGAAACAAATAAGAGAAGATGACTTGAAAAGAATTTTAGTTGGTGAAGAAAAACTTAAAAATATAATAAAGAGAATTGAAGGCACAGGAAAAACCTTTAATGATTATTTTACAGCACCAAGAGGTCTTGCAAATAATAAAATAAATTTCAATAACGGAAATTTAAAAGCAATTAAATCTAAACAGGTTAAGAAATACAAAATTGAAGGGGATTTTGTTTTAGTGAACACCAAAGAGAGCCAGCAATTTCATGAAAAATCTATAATAATGCCCAGAACTGTTAAAAGTTTGCAAGCATCTATTAAACCTGAAGATATAATTTGTTTAGATAGAATATATTGGTTGCAATCAATAAAACAGATTAAAACATTATTGCCTTTTTTAGGTATCTTAAATTCAAAACTTATAAATTTTTGGTTTGAATATAACTATTGGTCTACAAAAGTTAAAGGGAATTATTTTGATTTAAACGGAGACCAGATATTGTCAATTCCTGTTATTGAAGATTTAATAGAGGACTCAACTTTTATTAAAATAGTTGAAGAAAATATTTCTAATGTAGATCAAAATGCTGAAAATAAATTAAATAATTATATATTCAAAAAATTAGAATTTGATAAATCTGAAATTAATTTAATGAAAGAATTTATGGCTTTTAATGGACATTCATTTTAGTTACGGGAAAAATAAATGAGTATAATCTAAGCAAATTTATTCAATGGTAAGGCATGGTGAATTAGTGACAACAGGGAGCCGGACTAATAGAAGATATTCATTAAAGCCATAAAAAAAAGAATTAAAAAAGAAATTAAGAAAGAATTTTGCGTATGTAATTAGTTATTAGAATTTTATCAATTTTGGTTCACATTTTTTAACTAAAAAGAAATTTAGCCAAAATGAATATAAACCTCAATGATAAGATTTACTTGCTAATACTTCCAAATTTTGCAATAAAATCCTGACAGGTGTAGGAAATACCTGTTGAGAGATTGACGATTTCCACATTATCATTGCTGCCGGAAAGAAAATCGGCGGATATAGAAAGTCCTTCCGGATTTTCAAATTCCAATTTCTTTAAATTCCGACAGCCGGAAAATACTCCACCCAGGATTGTTTGGACAGATGCAGGAATCTTCACATATTCCAAATTATCACAATCCAAAAACGTGGCTCGATATAATTTTGTAATTCCCTGGGGCAATTCGATAGATTTCAGATTTATACATTCTGCAAAGCCCATCATGGGTATTTCCGTTACATAAAATTTCTCACCATTAACTTCATAGGGACTTTTAATATTAGCCTTATTACATATTTTTCTGGCTTCTTCATGGCAACATACGGAAATGGTCTTCTCAGATTTGAAAAACCGGTATTGTAACGGACCGTCAAAAATAATCAATGTATTTTCAATATTACGTCTCTCTCGTTCTATCCGTTCAAGTTCTTTTTGATTTACTGTTGTCGGTTCCGGTTCTCTTGATTTATTCTTACGGAATTTGGTTCTGAATTTATTTCTTTCATCAATTTTATCAATCTCTTTCAGTAAACCATGTAGAATATCCAGATTAGTGTCTGCTGCAAAACATTCCTCTTTGAAAATTTGAAAATCCTGACCAGGGAAACCGGGAAGACTATTTTCCATCGTTTCCAATAATCGACCCATTCCTCTGAAATCCATAGAGGCTGTTTTTTTGCTTCCCTCTCTCAAACCATATTTTTCAGAAGAGCCGGCTGTATTGTCGAACCAACTGGTGTAGCATTTATCTAGGTCAATCAAAAACAGATTGTGACTGCCATAAGTTAGCATGATATTATCTGGTTTTATGTCGCAATGAATGACATTTTTGTCATGTAGATATGCAACTACATCAAGCAGCTCTTCCAATAAATGTTTTATATTTTCTTTTTTAATAAGCCACGGGTCATATTTGTGTATCATGTCAGACAGCGTTTGGCCGTCAATATACTCAAGACTAATATAATCCGGTTGATAATCCAGATAAACCGGCAATGATTTGTGACGTAACAGTCCTCCAACCTCAAATTCTTTTTGGAAAGCATTGAGATATATTGGTTTATTTTGATATTCCTCTTTTAACTTTTTGACAAACACTAATCTTCCATTAACTCTTGTGACGTATGTTTCACAAGTAGTTCCTCCTCCATTCAATTTTTTTGCAAAATCAAAATTTATACGTCCTTTTTCTTCCTGATTAAAATCGGCAAAAGAAGATTGGATTTTGTCAAAAGTTGAGTCCATATAAGTTGTAATTATCTGATTTGCAAAATTAGTAATAAAACATGCCTTTTCAAAAAGAGAGGAGGTGGTCTGTCGCAGATTCACCTCCCAATCAAATCTTCAAAGTTATGTTTCTTTACATATTACGTTTCACTTCATCTAATAGCTGTATGTCTCTGCAAAGTAAGTAATAAAAACTCTAATTTTCAAAAATTCAGAGGTTCACATAGTCCATAATCATTTACAGGCTTTTTCTCGAATTAAGGCATAAAGCTCCTCCCAGTTGATTTCCTCGTGAGAATGAGAATCCATATATGATTGCCAAGTGTCATAACGAGTGGTAAGTATTTCCTTTGCTTTCTCCGGAACCGGGAAACTTGGTTTAGAAATATGATATGGAGAAGTGTCAGGATCGAAACCATTGGCTTGAATATAGAAATACATATCAGCCATAGCATCAAACAAACTCAATGGCACTCCTTTGTTTTTATCATTTCCATTATTTCTTATTCTTTTTTCATATAATTTCCATATTTCTTCTATTGAAGACGGTAGACCATTAATAACAGACAGAAACACTTTATTATCATCAACAATTTCAACTATATCACCCATCTTAAACTTGATTTCTTCAGGTAATCTTCCCATAAATATACTTGCTTCTGATGGTTCCTCGTTTATCTCCCAAGTACATACAGACCTGTCAATTTCTTTTCCGTTTTTATCATAAAGCCACCATTCCAGTTGTCCTCCATCTTCAAACAAGGTATTTGCCGGGATTCTCTCAATTAAGGCACTATGTATATGTTTTCGATAATGACTGTCTGATTCTTGGATATATTTAAGCATGTATTTTACTGCCTTGTCTTTGGAAGTATACCAATTATGTGATGTTCCAATTTCATAGCACCAATCACCGGTCTTTTCGTCTTTTTTGAATCCAGTGGTATTTTTATCGATTTCTCGGATAGTCAGTTTATAAATACTATCTCCGGTAATAGCCGGCCTGTTTGTGGCGAGAGTATAGAATTCTTCTTTTGTCATATTACATCAATAAAAACATGTAAAATGTAACCATATAGGCTTTTACAAAATCCATTTAGTCCATTACGTGATAATACTTTTGTCATTAATGTTGATAGTACATAATTTTGCAGATATAGAGTTGATATGGGCAAAGGATTGAGTCTGCAGGAGGCTATGGTTTATGTGCTGGTGACCGAAGCGAGAGGGCTTTCGGTTCCACAAATCACATATCTGATTAACCGTGAACGTCTTCATGTCAGAAAAGATGGTGAGCCTGTTTCAGAAGAGCAAGTCTGGGCTTGTTATTTCCGGAATCGTCACACTTTCGTCTGGGAAGGTGGTATTATACATTTAGTGATGTGAAATAACTTCATCTTTGGGAATCCAATACCAATCTCCGAAATGGATATCAAGAACACATTTCATCGGTGTGTTAGGGTCCGTTT
The DNA here is from genome assembly GCA_022510405.1 of Muribaculaceae bacterium. Lineage (GTDB taxonomy): Bacteria > Bacteroidota > Bacteroidia > Bacteroidales > Muribaculaceae > Lepagella. The sequence continues at coordinate 107,929 of JAFLTP010000001.1, forward strand.
CTAATACCTGAATTTCTTCACCCCATATATACCCTTTTTTCTTTACCAATTCTCTCCAATAGTAATTCTTCAACCAAGGTGCATACACATCACCCCAAGTAACCTTTCCATTCTTTTTTAAGATAGATTGGATTCTTTCACAGTCAATATTACAGAATGGATGAATGGTTCTGGGTTCAAAATCGAATGTGTCATCGTATATGGAATTAAAATCCATATCACGCAAGCCTTTTGTCTTTTTCCCTCTTCTCATTTTATATCACCTTTTTTAATCTCCCCAGTAACTGATATCCCAACCCATTTTCTTATAGTCAGCATAGATTTTATATTCAACTTCTGCAATAAGTTCTCTTAGATTCCTTTCATTCAGCTCATCATCAGTAAGAGTAACAGGTAGTTGCAATCCACAGTCACATTCTATGTAGTCGGTGTCTTCATTATACCAGTATCGCATATCAGGATGAAACTGCCAATGAAAAAAAGAAGGAATATTATCTCGATGAATCTTTTTCCACAGTTCTTTGATTTTTTCTTTCCTATTTATCTTCATTCTATATAATTACCTATTATACCTGCCGTAAAGGAAGTAATGGGATGTGAAATTATAATAAAGTAACCACTTAATAGAATTAAGTTTAGTCCATTTAGTCCATAATGACCAATTCAGTTGACGGTCTCGATAATTCCCAATATATTTGCATGTAATTACCTATAGATTAATAATTTAAGAATAATATAAAAGTAGTTTCTGTTACTCTCAATTTTTATTTGAAAAATGGATGAATTGAAAACTTGGCAAACTCATAGTGTAAAACACAAAGTTGCTGCATTGCTAATGACGGATGGTATTCCTTTCTCTTTTGATGAAGAGACCGGTATTTCTTTTACAGCACCGGAGTTTTATGTTGAGAGATTGAAAGAAAGACTTGTAAATTGTTATGGATGTTCTTTGAAGCCGATATTTAATGAATTAAAGTGATGGTCCATGGATAGCGAAGTAATAAAGATTAGTGATACTAACCGAGAAGAAATTTTTAACGAAGCATATAATGGCAGTTATTATACGATAACTGGTTGTGGTGGGAATCTTGAAGAATGGGTAAATGGCTATATTAAGGAACTTGAAAAATTAGAGATTGGTAAGCCAATTCAATTCATGACTTTTAAAGGGTCTGATATGAATGTGTATTACAATCTGCATGGAAATAAGGCTTATCAAGATGACCTGACTTTTTTAATGTTTCCTTTAGATAATCTACATATGGGGAAATTGGTCGTATTTAAACTTAGAATGGGTGATCGATGGTTCGATGATATAATAGATAATAATAAACCGGATGGAGAAGAAATTGAAGATTAAGGTTGATTTGCTTTTAGTCCATTTAGTCCATATTGAAAAATATCAAGAATTAATGTCTTAAATTTGCAAAGGATTTCTAAGAAGTTGATATGAATTAGAATTATTTCTTTCATGAATCTGGCTAGATACAACAACTCTAAGGAAAAACCGGTTTTATCCGAGGCTTGCCATCTAACAGTAGGGATACCCAAACTAGGATTAGGAACATTACCGGAGAAAGACTCTGAATAATCTGGCCCGGTCTTTCGTTGAAGGTGATTTAATAAGGTTGTGCTGCAACATCGGCGGTGTGCCAGAGATGAAAAGTAAGTACAGGCAACCTTAAAAAACTGAATGGCTTCTGCGAGCCAAGATAGAGGTTAATGACCCTCGTGATGGTTCCCTAATCATTCAGCCATAAAATCATCAAAGCTGCGAACGGCTTATCAGGAGCCTTTTAATACCAAGAGTAATCTTGTGGGTGGTACGGTTGATGATTTTACTTGGGGATTCCTGTTGCGGAGGAGGTAACAGCCCTCCGAGTCAGGAAACCCCAAGTTTTTTTTAATGACAGAACAAGACGAAGGCTTGAGTGGAGATTTTTTCTGCCTAACGTCTTTATCTATGTCATCAGGTCAATAAGCCTTAGTGTCTATAAGACTGCTTATATAGTTTGACCGAATGGCATTTTTATATTTCATCAAAAATTATCGGAATTATTATTTTCAGTCATGTACTTTTAGATTAAACTGAAATTTTCCGACAAAAATTTTAACATTTGTCCCCATATTAGTCAAAGAGAAAACGCTGGACAATTTCAAAAGTGTATTCAACCCGGATTATAGACTTTTTTGTGGACACTTTTATTCTGAATACATTTTACCTCAAAACGGAATTTTATAATTGATGAAGAGTGCTTTCTCTATGAGATTAACTAATTTTTATTCCGCTGAATTAATTCCATGTTTTCTGGTTTTAATGGTTCAGATCTTTTACCTTAGCTTATATATCCTATAAAATGAGAAGTGCAGTCATATATGCCAGGGTTTCATCCAGTGGGGATAGGCAATCAACCGATAGACAGGTCTTTGACTTGAGAGAATTTGCCAACAGAAATGAGTATCAAATAATCAAAATATTTGATGAGCATATATCTGGAGCCAAGAAGAATGAAGAGAGACCGGTTCTTCAAGAATGTCTTGATTTCTGTGAAACCGATAAAATCGATATAATTCTTGTTTCAGAATTAAGTCGTTTAGGTCGCAATGTAGATGAAGTATTGGCAACAGTGAAACGATGCAAGGACCATAAAATCAATATCCATTTTCAGAAAGAGGGATTATCTCTGTTCCAACCGAACGGCTCAAAGAATCCTTTTCTTAATATCTTCATCAGTATATTAGGAACCGTCGCTGAAATGGAAAGGGAGAATATATATTTCAGGCTAAAGTCTGGAAGGGATAAATTTGTAGCCGATGGTGGAAAACTTGGAAGAAAGGAGGGTTCAACCAAAAGCAAGGAGCAAAAAGCCGAAGAATATAAGAATGTTTTACGAGAACTCCGGAGGGGTACATCTGTTCGCAGGACAGCAAAATTGTGTGATATTTCGCATTCGACTGTGGAAAGACTAAAAAAAGAATTTGAACTATAGCTTTCTTTTGAAAATTAGAACTTTATAAATGAAGGAGAGTTGGTTGACTCTCCTACTGTCGTATAACACACCTATTAGACAATAAATAGGCTCCTCCGTTGTCATCCTGTACGAAATAATTCTTTTTTCTCTTTAGTAAAAATCCAATTATTAATAGTTTTTATTATTTGGAGTGAAGATAGATTAGACTTTGGCTTTCTAAGATATACAACTCAAAATTGCTGCTAACATTAATAGATTAATCTAATAATCACTTTCTTTCAAAGGAGAATCATTCTAAATATCTGAATAATAGCAAGTTATGCTATTATTGCTTGCAATGATTTTCTATTCAAATTGTTTTTTTATGTTATTTATCCTCTTTGGAAGAAGTGCTATAAAATCTGAATGGCACATCATCGACATAAAAATAGAAAAGCATGCCTAAGTAATCAATAATGGCTTCCTGATGATTTAAATCCTCCACTAAAATGATCCATTGTTGTTCATTGTCCGGGTCTATCTCATTACCTGTTGTGTAGGATACCAACTCGAATTTTAAATGTGAAGGTTCAGTCATTTGAATTTTATAATTTAACTTGATAAAATCTCCTTCCTGTTCAATATCATCTTGAGTACCAAAATATCTTTCCACTTCATCAAGGCCTACCATAGTCTTGTTTGGTTCTCCAAAAAGATATATCATGGCTTCGTTTGTAGTCTCAAAATAACTACTAGAAAGTTTACCATCAAAATTATCCGTTTCCTGTAATATTATATGTTTGCGGAAATTATTATGAGGTTCTTTAATTTCAGAAGATTGAGGAAATTTCTCCATAAATATAAATTTAGAACAATTTTGATTTCTTTTTTCTATCAATCTCTTCATCCCACTTTTGAATTTTCTCATAAAGTTCCCAGGGGATATAGATTCTGCCATATTTATCCCGTGTCTCAGGTTCCTTCTCAATCGGGTATCTTGGGAATTCATCTCTCCTTATCCACCACTGCCACCATTTTTTATGATCATATCTTTGGTGAGCCTCAATCATGTGTTTTCCATAACCAAGATAATATGCATCTTGATTTATTATATCTTGTTGGGTCAAAACCGGATCGGGTAATAGATTTTCTGAGTCATCTACTAATGCCGGGTCAAACTCATTCAGTGGATTTTCCACCATGAATTCATCATCTGAATAATCCGGTTCATCTGGGATGATAGTGTCATCATATTTTACAGCCCACTGGCCATGTTTTCTGTGTTCAGGCATCCATCCTTTCGGTTTTCCATAATACTCTATCTCACTATTTGGACGGTTTTGAATCCATATATTATAATCAGTTTCAATATTACCCTTTTCATCGACCCAGTGAGAAGCAAGACCATAAAAGGGTGCTGGATCTTTATCCTTATAATTTGACATAATCTATAATTGCGTTAAATCCTCTATTTTATATTCTTTACCGGTGGCTCTGTCTTCAAGAATAACATCTGGATTACATCCATTAAATACTTCTTCATTTAGATTGAATCCTTCTGTATTAGAGTTAGATTCCTTTAAATTTTCGTATACAATCTTTTTCAGACTTTTGCAACCATAAAAAAGGTTAGGCAAGAAAATCTTAACTGAAGAAGGAATTTCAATGTATTCCAAATTTAAGCAATGTTCAAAGGTCGAGCGGAGTAACCTATCAATGGTATTTGGAATTACAATTTTTCTAAGATTACTACACCATTCAAATCCCTCTAAAGGAATATAATTTACAGTATAATCCACTCCTTTAACTGTAAGGACAGCCGGTATGATTGCTTCCTCTAAAGTGCTTGAATAAACTTCATCACAACAAACAGAGGCTGTTCTTTCTTTTTTATTCAACCTGTATTCCAAGCCATCTTTCATAGCGATATATTCTTTCATACCAAAAGCCTACAACTATATCATTCAATAATAGTAATGTCTGTCAAAAGCCTTGTCGAGAATAATCTGGTTTTCTGGCTGTGACTTCCACTGGTCATACATGCCGTTTGAATAATTTTTTATTCTCAAGGTTATCTTACGACCATTCTTAATGACTTCCACATCATAAGGGGTCAGGTAGTAAAATTCATCTATATCACCATCATAAAAGCTCATCTGACCTCTTCCTGTAAGCATCATATTGTCAGCCCTCGCTCCACATTTGTTACATATTCCGAATATACCGGATGGAACCTCAATCGTGCCTTCATTGTCGCCAAAGCCATAAAAACATCTGGGACATCTTGCATCAAATGCTGTAAACCAACCCCCATATATCTGCACTACATAGATTCCATGTGATTTACCATTATGGAGATATCTGTTGTTAGGAATGAAAACCCATCCTGCTTCTTCATAAAGCATATTATGATGAGATTTGTCGGTGTCGTGCATTTCAGCATTTGCAGTGTCCACAGATATTTCGAATATCCCGATCATTGGTTTATCAGGGTCGAATGTCTGGGCAATCCCTGCATTAATAAATATAATCAATTCCATTAAAACACTGACAAAATACTTTCCTTTCATGAATTTTTAATTGATTTAATTCATACTTAATTCTTTTAACATAATAATATCATTATCACCTTTAAATGAAAGAGATGGTCTGAAACTCAATTCTTCTTGTAAATTCCAATCTAATATCTTTACGTATAATTCTCTAAACTTATCATCAGAATATATGAACTTGAATATCTTATAAATGACTTGTTTGATCTCCTTTATTGTTACGAATTGACATATAACATTTACTGTGCTATATTCACATCGAGGTGCTATATTATTACTATGTGTAACTTTGGCTTTGATTTCCCTTCTCCATTTATCATTCGGCATAGTTAGATATTGATACAACTGTAGAGCGTTGATATTTTCATTTTCTTTATATCTCCGTTCTATGTGCAGATAGAACACTTTATCAAGGTAGCAACCGGTTTTTCTGAATCTTGTTGTAATATTCAAATCCATTTCACGACCTCTTACTGCTTTATCTCTTGTATATACATGAATAAAGAAATCTTTACAGTTTTCAGTATTAGAGTTTTCGTTGATAAAATCTAATGCCTTGGTTAGTGCGGAAATGTTTACGTTCATATTCGTTTCAGTTTTGTTTCGCAAAAATAGATGGAATAAATGAATAAACGAAGAAATAGGTCAGTCCATAAAGTCCACTTATAATCAAACTTTTATGGACTAAATGGACTTTAAAAAATCATTTTATCTGATTAGGTTTGCACAAACTTTTAAACGTTACGAATATGTTCTGGTGGGGTTTAGCAATTTTAATGGCAATAGCCGTAGCATTATTGGCATTAGGAGGAATTCTCTATTTCGTTTTTTACTTCTTAAGCGAACTGGGTCAGTTTATTCTCGAAATGATATTTGATAGGGATTAAAATTAAGAGGGTATGAGTTTTACAGTTCATACCCTCTTTAAAATTGCGTAAAAATGCTTTACATCCTTTCTACCTTGTAGATTGTTCGGGCGCCACCCTCGTAAGCGATAGTCTTTTTGAATTTTGCAATAGCATCAGCCTCTGATGAAGCGTCTACATGGTACTCTTGATTGTTTTGGTCAACCCCAAAACGAACTCTATACATTGCCATACTGGTAAAATTTATGCATGTATTTAAACATGCCGGTTAAAATTAATATATCCGGACACTCTTTAATCCGGCATGGCAAAATTAAAACCTCATTTACAAAACACAACAAATTTTTCTAATCCATTTAGTCCATTTGCTTACATGCTATAAAACTCTTCTACGACATCAGGATCTTCTAAAAGCATTAAGTAAATATTGCTAATATAGTCATCAGGGTATAATGTAGAAATAAGTAATATCAGGAATTGTTTCAGATTATCTGGACAAATGTCATATAGATGAAGAGAAAACTCAGAAGTATGGGATTTGTAAATCTTCTTATCATTTATTCTGATTTCCCAATAAGTGCCCTTTATACATTCAGGAGTTTTTAAAGTCAACAGATTATAAAATTGAGATAAACTGTTTTTCTCAGAGAAATCAGAAGTTCGTTTAAACTGGATTTCAAAAAATCTTTCCTTACAATATTCTGAAATAGATCCGTTAGTAATGATTAATTTCAATGGAGCCGGAGTATCAATGATTGCTTGGTTTATTGAAACAAGAAGTGTTAGTTCCGGCATATCCTCATAGGTGTAATTTTCTATGATATAATCAATACCTCTATCAATGGCTGAGTAAACTTCTGACATACATGTTAAAGGTTATCTTTTAAGAATCCAAGAAAGGTAAATTGGTTTAAAATTATTTAAATTTTAGGATTAAATTACCCCCTTTATCATAGGCCGGAAAATCTGGTATGTTCCTATAATTTCTTACATCTGTAGATTTATCAGTTAACGTATTATCTCTATAAAAGGAGTCTCGTTAAAATTAATCTTCATCGTAAAATTCAAAATCAATATCTTCCTCATCTTCATTCTCGTCATAAATCTTCGTATTGTAATTTATATCATTTATGGGACTATTTTTGAGTAAACGACTAACAATGCTAGCTGTTTCTTCAGGATTAAAAGTTTTAAATATCTTAATTAAATCTTTACGATCTAAATCTTTTAAAATAAAAACCATTTTCTGTGAATTCAATTTGAAAAATAGATTTTTCCAGCGATTATCATATCCATATTTTATATCCATTATTAATTTTAATAATGTACTATCTTCTAATTTGAAATGCTTTCTTGCTTTTTTCTCCTTTTCATACTGTAATCTCAATTCTTGATGACGTTTTTCCATTTCTTCTATAGTTTCACCGTCATATCTTAACTTGGGGAAGTGAGTATGTATACCAATGTTACAATGACCAACTGGTGCCATAGAACTGGTCCAATAACGGTTAAGTGGATTTTCTTTGTTTTTTGATATAATTATTTCTTTAAGATTTGTACATCCGTTAAACGCAATATCAAATTTTTCTAATGAATCTGGAAATCTTATTGAAGTTAGATTTTCACATTGAAAAAAGGCATGCGTACGTATTTCTATGAGACCTTCAGGGAGATTGATTTCTCTTAGATTCTTACAACGATAAAAAGATTCCGCGCCAATAATTTTCATTGATAAAGGTAAGTGTACTTTTTTTAACTTAAAACAATCGACACATATACCTTCTATCTCTTCAATACCTTCTGGAATATTAAGTTCTTCTAATAAAGAACCTTTAAAAGCTTCGAAACCAATCTTATCCATTACAGAAGGGAAATGTATCTTCTCGAGCGTGCTAAATTTAAATGCTAACCCTTGAACTTCTTTACAAGATTCCGGTAAACATACTTCTTTAATATTTTGATTTCCTCTAAAAGCATGTGAACCGATAATTTCAGTTCCATTATTTACTATATAAGAACTCACATTTTTAGGTCCTTTAATGAGTATTTTCCCATCTTCGCTATATAAAGCATCACCATCATCTTGCCTTACCTCAGTTGTATTTTGCATCTTTGTATATCTTATAATTAAAAAAATTCGCTTGTAAATTATGATATAGAGTAACCTTATATTCAATATTTAATAATCTCCATCTCACTACATCCTTTAAAGGCATCTTCTGCTATATCAGCATCCTTGGGTAGCATTACTTTCTTTAAATCCGTGCAATCCAAAAAGGCTTCTTTTTCAATCCTCTTTAATGTTTGTGGGAAATTAATTTCTTTCAATGGAGTCCAACTGAAAGCAAGTTCAGAAATCTCTTTAATTCCTGGGAAAGAAATTGTTTTAATACCGCTTGCGATAAATGCACCACTCCCAATTAATTCTACATTTGCCGGTAAATTAATTTTTTCTAATGAAGGAGTGTTTTCAAAAGCTGAGTTGCCTATTTTTGTAATATTACAAGGTAAAACAATATTGTCTAACTCTGTACAATGTATAAAGGCTTCGTCACCAATATATCCTTCTTTACTGTCTAATTGAAATTGTCCTTCGTCTTTAGCACCATAACATTCTACAGTTTTTAACTTAGTACATTGCCTGAATGCTGATTGTTTAATTTTTAAAGAAGTATTGGGCATCTGAACCTTAACTAAATCATTACATCCTTCAAAAGCCCTTTCTCCTATTGTTGATATATGTTTAGGTAGAATAATCTCTTTTAAAAACTTACAGGATGCGAAAGCTTCACACTCGATTGATAATAGACTTTCCGGAAAAGTAATTTTAAGTTCATGATAAGGGAGAGATTTAATATGTAGCAAACCACCACAAGCCCTAAAAATTCCTTTAGGCAATGTCTTAATTCCCTCAGAAATTTTTATTCTACCAAGACAGGAACATTCACTAAAGGCTTCTTCTCCTAAATTTTCTATAGATGAAGGCAGATAGATTTCTTTAATTTTATGACAACTATAAAAAGCTCTTTCACCAATTGTTTTAACATTTTCTGGTAAAATAATATCTATTAAATTGGAACATCCTTTGAAAGCATTACCCCTAATTTCAATTAATGAAACTGGTAAAAATACAAATTTCAATTGTTGGTTATTTGCAAAAGCACCTTCTCCAATTACTTCGGTACCTTCTTTTATTGTATAAGTAGAAATATTTTCAGGGCCCTTAATTAGTATCTTTCCGTCATCGCTGTATTTTGCCATAGTTAATGGAGATTTAATGTTCATCCGACACCAGGAATGATGGTTAGTATTTAAAGAAAAAGCGCGGTGCCTAATTGGATTACTCCATTCTTACTTTTGAGGCCTTCGCATTGCCCTATCCCAAAGAATGAAGCAACACAGAAGCCAACCACGCTAAATGTATGAAATCATCCGGCAATACTTAATAATATAAACCGATGGATAACCTACATGCGGATGAACATCAATTGTTGCTCTATTCTGATGGGATAATGAAAGTTGCGAAGTTTCAAAAGATCAGAATAAGCGTACAATAAACGCTTTCAAAATATGTCTTGATAGGACTGTTTACTGTCAAAAAACAAATTCCCATCTTGGCAAATTTAATGAAACTTTTCAATAAATCTTTTGAAAGGCATCAAAATATTGCTTCTGTGTTGCAAATCTAGTTAGAATTCATTCTTAAGTAGATTATTGTGTTAGTGCAAAACTACTATATATTATGTAGCTAACCTAATTATGTCTATTCCATTTAGTCCATTTTATACATTTGCAAAGTGGACTAAATGGAATTGCAAAGATGATAGGGACTACTTAGCTTTGCATAAACTTTAAAAAGCAAAGAATTATGATTTGGTGGCTTATTGCAGCATTAGAAGTTATCGGTATTGTAGTTTTAATACTGATTGGAATTTTCGGAGCTCTATATTATCTAATAGATTTTATATGTGAAATGTTTAGTTAAATCAAAGATTTATTAGGGGTTCATTGCATAAGGCTCTAGTGACGTTAGGTCTGCCGTACAGTTGTTGCAATGAACCTTTTTTTCATAATGATGTTCTGAAACATAGGCAGTGTACTTGAGATTGAACATCAAAAAGCGACTCTAAACAAGGGTCGCTTAAATTATTTATCTAATGTCCTGCAAACGGAATATAATTCCTTATAATCAATAGTACTTCAAGGTTAATCTTCAGTTAGCTTCTGATAGTTCTATTAATTTTTGCCATACTTTAACCATAGCAAGAGTATCAAGATGGCAGTATTCCAATAAAGATTTTCTTGCCATTGCAGCCTCTATCTCATTCATGTTAGCTATCTCCGGATAGATGTTCATCGCTTCTCCACCATGATGGACAGAGCCGGTAAGGTTGGAATAATCCAATTCCGGGTCGTCAGGAAATAAAGCCGGTAGAACTTTCTTAATTGAGAAAGAGCCGTTCATCGCCGGATAATATACCATAGTTTTTCTGAAAGGCTCAATCAAATCAATTATATTATGGCTTATTGCAAGAAGATGATCTCTTAAATCGGGAAATATTTCTGCCATTTCCTCTAATCTGCTGCACTCAAAAGACTTGTTATAGGCAGTAACACATGCATCAAACGGAATCTCGTCACATAGTTGTTGTGCCAACTCTCTTCGTGGGTCATTAATGGAATCGCCCAAATATTCAGAATGTTTTAATTCTCCATCCAATTCTTCAATCCAATGTAGTGAGTATTGGAAGGGGAGTTGCTGATAGGGATGGGATTTATCAAAAGGTGGTATTGCCGGTTGGATGGTTTCAAAATCTAAAAAATACAATGGATAATGTAAGGTAGACAGGAAGTTCTTGATTTCTTCTTTATTAATATGTTTTCTGTTCTCTAAATAACAATCAACCTGCAACATCTGAATTGGATTTAGTGCAAGGTCTTTACACTGTTCAAATGTAATTTTACCATTATGATAGTGTTCACATTTCTTACTAAACCACATTCTATATAGGTCAAATACATTTGGCTTTGGTAAGTCTCCCTTGCAATATTCTATAAACCCACAGTTGTAAGGATCCTGACAATGTTGGCTTATATTTAATTCCGGCTCATCGCCTAAAATTATTTTGATAGCTCTATTTATATTGTTTGCAACAACCTTATACTCCAAGTCTACCAAATCCCGCACATCCTTAATATGAAAAAGATTTTGAATATCTAATTCTCCTTCTCTTTCATAATTTGAGTCAAGTCGGACAAGATAAGTACCGGTTATATTAATTCCATAGTTTTCTAAAATCCATTTTTGATAAGCAATATCACGGGTGTACTTTCTTAATTCCTTTGGGGTATCTTCTTTTTCGGACCGGTATGAACTGCTCTTTACTTCATAAATAGCCCATCCGGTCGGTGTTTTATGAAGAATATCGACAGCACAATAGTTCATACAACCTTGAGATACATAAGTAAAGGATGCTTCGCAAATATTTTGGGTGCCTTTCTCAATTTCTTGGAGCGTCTTTGAAACCATTGTGGGAATGTCTAATACCCCATCTTCTTTGTAGGTCGTTACATCTACATAAGGGCCGAATAACCCCATTGCCAAATTTCCAACTTTATTTCCTTCTTCAAACCGACCTTGTAAAGAATCATCAATTATTTCCAATTCCGGTTGATAGAGGTGTAACCACAGAGCCTTTGGGCATTGACAGAATTTTGTGTAACGAGATTTAGATAATCCTTTCATATATATGGTTTTCTACGCTGTAAAGTTAATGTTAAACGAATTTAAAAATATAATTGTATCACCTTTTATTGGCATGAAAGATAATCATTAAGTTTAAATAACGTATACCATAATGTTGATTTTTCTTCTTCTATTAAGTCTTTTGTTTCTATTATTGGTATTATCAATTCCATCCGTTCATTACAATTTAACGATTTCATCGAATGAGAAAGAATGAAAGGCTCAATCATATCAAATTTTTTATCATCAGTATTTTCATCCTCCATTTCTAAAAATAGATTGAAGAGGTCAAACAATGATTTTTGCTTCTCTGACAAATCCGTTTTTATTGCAATTTGATTAATTATGTTTTGGTCGTCTAACCCCAATTTTCTTAGACCATTGATATTGTTAACAATATAATGATTAAACCTTTCTGGATAATCAGCCACGATCCAAGCCATTTCATACCACGGCTCAGACCACCATGCCACTAACTCCATTCCCTCATTTTCATCAAATTCCACAATTTCAAGACCGGCTTCATCATGAAAGAAATTTTCTTTCCCTGGTTTTGTACTTTGAATATAAATAGGTTTATTATGAACCTTACCATCTTTATCTTTGGTTCCCCATTTACTGTCTGGACCTTGAAATAAGGAGTAGGGTGGATTATCTTTATATTGAAGCATTACATTAATTTATTTGACAACAATTTCACTAAATTTTGTGGTTTTAAGTCATTGAAAGTTTCGTCTAATTTTTCAAAATATCCCTTTTCATCTATTTCTCTCAGGATATTTCTAATGAACCTTATATCTTTAGAATTATAAAGTGAAATGAATCCTTTCATTTCCCATTGCAGAATTCCAATGGCAAATTTTGAGAGACGGGATTTTAATTCAGGAAATAATTCTATATATTCCGGCATTCGATCCTGAAACTCAAATTCCTTAAACCACCATGTTATTTCCCTTTCATACCTCTCCATTTCTATAAAGGTTGAGCAAGGTTATTATCAATTAATTCAAAATTACCGGCGTTTGCTTCATTTCGTTTTGAGAATTTGACAGCAAAACTTTTCTTTTGATATTGTCTTGCGAATCTCATTGTATGCAGAGAGCCACTTTGAGCCGGACATTGAGCCAAAATCACTGCATCCGATAAAGCAGCTTGTAAACGATTTCGTGCAACCAGTGTTGTAGGATTGGCTTTCGTTCTAATGAGTTGCTCAGATAGTATCAAGCCTCCGGCTTCCAATATTCTTTTCTGCAAGTCTGTATTCTCTTTGGGATGGATTATGTCCAAACCACTTCCTACAATGGCCATTGTTTCACCTCCAACAGCCAGACAGCCTTCATGACCGGCTTTGTCACAACCTAAAGCCAACCCACTTACAATCACATTACCATCTCCTGCATATTTTTTCCCTAATTTGTAAGCCATATCTAATCCTTGTTTATCTGCTGCTCTTGCTCCGATAATGGCTACTGCTTTATTTCTTTTCAGTACGTCTACGTTACCCAGGATATGAATCAAGACAGGCGCTTCATTCCCAATTTCTTTAAATTTTTCAGGATAATCCTCATCTTGAATGGATATAGTTTTTATACCCAGAGCTTCTTGTTTATCCAATATAAAATTTGCCCTGTCGATTAATCTGTCAAATTCATCAGGTTCTTCCTCATAAAGCCTGTCAAAAGTTTCCAAATCAGTTTTGGCAATTTGAGTAGGTGTCATACCTCTCCATTTCAAAACCAGTATCTCATCTAAATTAAGTTTTTCTTTACTTTTCATTTCAATTCAGTCAAAGTCACAATATCTCCTGTAATCTTCCCTCCGACAATATTCTATAAATATATTGTATATCTCTTCTTCCAATTTATTTATATCTTCCCAAACTGCTTCAAAGATTTCTCGTGAATTAAATTCTCCCTTATCATTAATGTATAGATGGGTTTCTGAAAATAAATTACGTCTTTTAAGAGTCTTATCAGAATGAGAATACATTATCCTTGCTGCAATTACAGGCTCATTCTCCTTTCCATCATCAGATGTAAATGAAAATATTCGCTTAACAATCCAATATCCATTATCCGAATCGATGTTTTTACCATTGACGGATATTAAAATTTCGTTATTAAAACCTATGTCCACCCATTCATTTAGTTTTTCTGATAACCATTTACCACCTCGTTCCTTATTTCCATGAACAAAACATGTTTCTTCCTTGAAGTCTCTAATTGCACACTTAACTTCATCATCGTTTTTAAGGAAATTATCTACTCTTTCTATCCATTCTATTTCTTCTGTCAAGGGATCAATTGTAAATATTTCCTTTTTACCATCTTCACCACCGAAGTCATAGTAGAATACATGTTTTTTCCTTTCACTATTGTATTTTTCAGATAATCTGGAAAAATAAACATCCCGACTTCCTCCTGTCTTCACTTCATACCAAAAATTCATAGCCTTTAATTTTTTGCAAAACTAAAGGCTATCAATCAAACAGAAAGAATAATTCTTAATCCATTTAGTCCATACCTTTTTCTTTATAGTGATGCGTTAATTATCCACTTCAATCATCTTGAAAAGAGGGTCGAAGACTTCCTCTTCAGTCACAGTGTTTCTCATTCGGAATTTGATCCAGAGTTCTCTATTACAAGATTTCATAACTTCAATTCTTTCCGGTTCGGTCAATGAATCAAAAGTTGCAAAATCTTCTTTCAGGATTTCTTGATTAATTTGCTTTATTTTTTCTATCTCCATTATTCTTTCACATAATCTTGGAACTTCTCTACAATACCATAGATGTCATCCGGAAGTATGTCAAGACAAGGACCTGCTATTTTATCCGGAATTTCTTTATAGAAAGCAGCTGCAATCCCACCGGTTATGGCACCCATGGTATCAGCGTCACCACCCATCGAAACAGCTAATCTAATTGCAGATTCATAATCTCTACTTTCAAGGAAACAGATTATACTCTCAGGAACACTACCCTGACAGGTTACATCAAAACTATAATCCGGCTTTATATCGGCATATTTTCTATTTAAGTCATAACCAAATGTTTCTGTGATAAATTTCTTGATTTCATCTTTTGTGGAGCAGGTTCTCGCAAGAAATATTGCACTTACTGTTGCTTGAGCACCCTTTATGCCCTCCGGATGATTATGAGTAACTTCTGCACTCTCTTTTGCTAACCTTAAACATTCTTCTAATGATTCTGCAAACCATCCCACCGGACTTACCCTCATTGCGGAACCATTACCGAAACTGTTATATGGCTTTGGGAAATCCGAACTAATCCATTTATAGAACATAGGGCCATAGCCGGCATCAAGATGTTCACGCCCCCAATCTTGCATCTTTTCTTCCGGTGCTATGTCAGTCATAAGCCAGTCAGCGATAGCACATGTCATCACTGTATCATCAGTATATGTGGATTTTCGGGTGAACAACTGAAAATCATATCTCTTATTAGGTCTAAATTCGTAAGAAGAGCCTATAATATCTCCACAAATGGCTCCCATCATGGCAATTCTCTTATCTTTCATATTCATATCATTTTAATCTTTTTCTTTGAATCGGTTCCCTTCTGCATCAGTGATTGATTGCTCGACGAATTTTATTTCTGTCCAGAAATCATTCAACCTCAGCAGGTCTGGAATAGAGTAAAGTTGGTGACAACAAATACAATGGGTAGCATAGCAGATTTTAAGTCCAGCACTTCTAATAGCCCCCTCGCTCCAATCATCCAATTCATCATCCATATTGTCTGAATTGGGTGTAATTTCAAGAATATATGTATAGTATTTCCCCTTTTCATAATAAAAATCATGGATAGCATTAATCATCAGATTGAAATCCGAGCAGTAATATTCATCGTCTTCTAGTTTTAATACTGACTCCTCATCATTCCAACAAAAAGCGATTGAGCCTTCAATTACGTAATCATCATCAAAATCCGGGTCATCCATAATCAAAGTTGCTTTCTTTTCCAAGTCCTTCACTCTTTCATGGAGTTTTAGAGTCATGGAACGTAGTCTATCATCAATTTTTTTTATTTTTTGAATATTCTCAGGCTTGAAATCAAACAGTTGGTTCAAGATCCAACATCTTTTTCCAAATAGGTCCTCCAATCTTTCCCTTTTCTCAGGAGTCATTTCTTTATAATGAATGAATCCTAATCTTTCGCCGGTATATATTTTGATTTCGGCTTCTATCTCCTTCAATTTCTCTTGAGAGATATTCTCTTCACAATAGAACCTCAAATCCATGATTCACTATCTGATTTCTTTGAAATCAAGTGCATTATATTTTACACCTCCGGCTCCATCCGGGAGAATTTGCACTTTCATCTGTATTTTATAGGTCTGTATTTCTCCGTAAGCGTCATTTGTATTGAAATAACAATTCACAACATAAGCACGGTATAATGGGATATATTTACCCTTACAATATGTGATTTTCAAAGTTTCAGGCTCCGGAGCAAAGGCTTTTATAGTTTCACGGGCATATTCTTCTGCCAATCCCGGATGTGCATACATTACCGCGATAGCCGGTTCCTGTCTGTTTGTCTTTGGGTGAATGGCTTGTGCTTTTATTATAAAGCTTCCAAACATTATCAATAAAACACCAATACCAGCTACTATTTTACTCTTCATCTTCCTTATCTTTAAATTGTAAACCTCGATATTCTTCGTTCATTAACTCTTTACACGCTAATTCCAATTCCATCATTTCACTATCCTTTAATCCAAATAAAGGAATCCACGCTATTTCTTGTATACCTGATGGCCCCGGTTTTTTAATGAATGGTCTTATTATTCTGATTCTTTCGTTTTTGTCAGCTCTTAAAAAACTCTTCCATTTATCATTCTCTAAATTTACTATCATAAAATTTGGAGTGACAGCATAATGATATAAGCATCTCACCGCTACTTTCATAAATTTGTTCTATGTTTAATTATTATGAAACAAATTTATGTAATTAAGTTTTGGAAAAGTCTAAATTTGTCTGTCCATTTAGTCCATATTCTATATTTAAAATAAAAAAAGGTGCCTTGTTAAAGCACCTCATATAATGTTGCGATATGAATTTTTAACCTATTATCTCAATTGAAGTAAGGCCACCTTGCTTTGCAGCATGATAAGCTCCTAAATTTTCCCCATTTCGTTCAACATTAACAACATATAATTCAAATCCCACTGCAAGTTGACTAATTTCCAGAATATCCCCTTTGACCAAATTCTTTGACCCTGATGATTCATTCACGATGAACTTTAAATTCCCCATGTAAGAGGCAAGTATGAGCCTATTGGGATCCCATGTGAACTGTATCTGCGTACCTTGTTGCAAATTCTCTACGTCTATTGAGTCTACAGGAGTAAATATAGATATATCGGCGTCAGCACCACAATCTTTGAGTAGTAAATCATAATTTTTATAACCCAAGTAATGTGCGAGAATATCATTGGTGCTCGACCTATGGTTTCTAATTACATCTTCTTTAAACATTCGGCGCAATGTATTATGACTTACAGTCTCACCAAGTTCATCATGGATTGCCTGAGAAAGTACACCCAAATCGCTGTCATACTTGATTTCTTTTCCAAGTTTTTCCTCCAACATCTTCAATAATTCCACTTTGTTCATAGCCTTTTAATTTTAACAGTTGCAAAATTAAGCTTTTAATTTTATATTCACCAGCCTTTGGACTAAATGGACTTAAACACCTTATGCCGCCGGTCTAATTAATTCAATATCAGGTTGTCTCAAATTTTTGGGTATTAACATATTTTCAATTAGTTTTTCCAGAACAGGCACTACAATAGAGTTCCCTGCCATCTTTTTTAACTGATTTGAAGGAATACGGGACCGACATAATATATTAATCCCTTCTTCCGGTACTCCCATTATTCTTAATGCTTCCTGTGGTGTTAAAGCACGTTCTACTACATATTGATTTGGTTTTAGGTCTCTTATTGCTGTGATTATATCCTTCATATTGGAATTTGATATTTTCCTTCCATTGAAGTAATCCAAATCCTTTGTAAATTCTAATAGGTATCCTTCGTATTTCCTTTCAATGAGAATACCACCCTGAACCCATCTTTGTATAGGATGTTTTGGCATTTTTTTAACAGAAAAATTATCAGTTTCCCAGATTTCGATAACTGCCGGGTGGGGTCTATGTCCAGTTGACAGAGTATTATACCAACATGGATTTGAATTGTTGGCTGCCATTATTGTAGGGAGGCAGCCATCCTTACATAGTGGAGTAACGAAACGTTTAATTAACTTACCTTTCCTTACTTTACGTGGTTTTACAGGAATGATATCCATAGGATTTTCAAAGTGAAATGGAATGGTTTTTATATAAGCGGAATAGAAGTTACCCTTCAACCCATTTATTTCTGTATATACTTGTTCTACTGTTCGTAATATATCGGACTTTTCCAATGGAGTTTCTATAAACTCTTCTAAAATTTCATCTTCATAATTTGATAAAATATCATTCTCCTCCTTGGGAACTTTAGATCTATTTACCTCAAGGTATAAATCCTTTACATTTGAAATCCATGATTCAAAATATTCAATCTTTATTACTCTACCTGCAGAATTGGTTATAAAGATATATCGCATATTTCTTTCACTATCATCAATAGCTAAAAATTTACAATTCCCATATAAGTATCTAAATTGATTTGCCAAAAGAGAAGCATTAATTCTTTCTTTATAAATAATAAGGTTCTGATTTGTTTCTATCTTACCATTATCATAGTAGATATTGCCGTTGTTAAAATTTATAGTTACTTCCTTCCCTTTAAGTATGGAGCCTAAGTGTCTCATCTCTTTCCAATTTCCATAATATAAATTACCTTCGGCAATTACATTTCCTCTGGGTAACCGTATAAATGTTTTCCTATAAATGCCTTTTATCCTTAATCTTTTTTCTATTTTATCTATGACATGAAAAATAGATAAGATATGAAATTCGTATTTATTTCCTTCTATTTTCAAATTGATATATTTTGCAGCACGTCTCCAAAATCTCAGGTCTATGTTCCTATTATATGTCAGAACTCCAGCTTCACTATTAATAAGTTTGTTAAAATCAACACATTTGAACATAAAATCGGCATGCTTTCGTTTTCGGGTGAACGCTTCACGGGCATATAGTTCAACAATCTTTTTTAGTTGCTTTGCTACATCCTTACATGTAAAAGTACCATACATTCTCACAAATGGCATGTCGTTGAAAAATCTCTCTGCAATAATGTATAACGATAATAAAATTTTGAATAGAATGATTGTTACAGGATTATTCAAGAAATCTTGGTCTTTCCCTAAATAACTGATTTCTCTCAATTGTGATTTGAGATTGGCTTCCTTTCTTAAATTAGAATTCTTCTTTTTCATAATTTTAAATTATTAAATATAAATAGTAAAATATATAGTGTTAATATTTCATGCAGCTTGATTGAACTCAATATAGAATTTGTTAGCGACATTCTTATCAAGCATTTCATCCGGTTTGAGTTTTAACTTCATACCAATGGGAAACTCAAACTCTTCACTTCCGAGGATTGAAACTAAAAAATATCTCTCCCTATGCTGTGGAATACCAAAATCACGTGCATCTAAAACTTTTTCATAATTATTATATCCTAAATTTTTGAGAAAACCTTTCCATTTTTCTAAGTCCTTCTCAAACTTAGGTGATTTAATATTTTTGACATTTTCCATTAACAGATATTTCGGTCTTTTAGCTATTATAGCCTTTTTACATTCCCATA
Organism: Muribaculaceae bacterium; assembly: GCA_022510405.1. GTDB lineage: Bacteria > Bacteroidota > Bacteroidia > Bacteroidales > Muribaculaceae > Lepagella. The sequence goes on from JAFLTP010000001.1 coordinate 127,829, forward strand.
AAAGAGATGAACGTGTTCCACTTCCTTCTTCAAAACCCGTTTTATTGCCTGAATTTGTGATATCTTGGCATGGAAATGAATATGTAAATAGCATAAAATCAGAAACCTTTCCCCATTCAATTTTAGATATGTCACCATAATTTTTAATCTTGGTACCATATAATTTCTGATAGGCTTTAATTGCCCATTTGTCTATTTCCGAAATTCCAACGTAAGAGAATTTCAACCATGGATAACGTCGGCTCAATATGGATAGAGCTAATTGTTGAGATCCATAACCCGCAAATGCTTCAAAAACAGATATTTCAGTTTTATAACTTTTAGTATTCATTTGTTTCAAATTAATGTTTCTTCCTTTAACATTTGTATTAGAATCTTACTTTCTTTTTCTCAACATATTCCCCTTTAAGAGTAATGGTATAATCCCTTGCTTCAAGCCACTTTTTAGCACGGCTCATAATATTTATAACTTCCCTCGGCTCTTTGCCATCAAATAATTCATCAGAGTCTTTACCCCTATTGTTAAGTGCTTCTATTTTTGCTTGTTTTCGTTCACGCCTACAAGCATTGATACACTCCTGACAGATTCTATTACGATTAAATCTACCCATTCGGAAGTTAGTTTCCGGTAATTCTCTTTTACAATCGAGACATATCATTGTATTCATAATTTTTTCTTTTTATTTTCCGGAGGGTATTAAACCCTCCGGAGTAATTAGTAATTTCTTTATGCCACTACCCCAAGTGGAAGACTCATAAATGTAAATAACCGATCCAAAATAGCATCAGCCACCGCTTCATCTATCCCTAAGAGTAGATGTTCATTCTTGAATGCAATGGCTCCCATTGCCAATGCAGACAAAATAGACATTGCCAAGTCCCTACCGTTTTCATCAGCCAATTCAAATTCTTTTAGAAACGAATGATTGGCATTTAGTGTTAGTATATAATCATAGTTACTTACCTTTCCATTAGCCTTATGCCATCGGTCCACTTCAAATGGTGCAATTCCTTCTTCTTTGGAAATCGCGAACATTACCCTGTAATCTGTTTCGCAGAAATGTAGATTTGTTTGGGCGATAATCTCTCTTCCCATGTAGTCTTTTTGACCTACATACACTGTGGGGCTTTCTTTGAATCCCTTTTTACTCTTTTGCCGGTTTCCTTTGAAACCCTTTTTAGCTTTCTTCATAAAAAATGAATTTAGTTGTTAAATAACTTATAATTAAGCGGCTGAAATGCCGAATGTTTCTATGAATTGTTCTATTTCTTTCTTTTTGAATAGCACATTTTTCCCAATTTGATAATAAGGAAAGAGCCTCTTATCTCTATATCTCAGTATAGTTCGTTCAGACACATGTAATAAGTCGGCAACTTCCTTAATTCCAAGCCAAGCATTAGAGTCTTCCTTATTATTATTCTCATGAACAATGGAGATGAGATAATCAATTTTAGAATTTAGAGTATCCCATTCTTCTTTCGGAATGAACACCATTCCGTTGATCCTGTTCTTATTTTCGTTATGTGTAGACATTAAAAAACCGGGACTAAGGCTTGGTTTTCCTTTAATCTCGGTTGCAAAGCAATGAAGAATAAATGTATTATGTTAGACAGGGAAAATGTTAATTTCTTAAAAAATGTTTACGATGTATTACGCTGATTATAAGCATAATATAATTTTTTGAATAATTAAAAATAAGGCAGATATGTAATTTAATGTTATTTTATAATTATTTGTATTTCAACATAATATAATGACAGTTTAATACCAATGGATTGCAAGTTATTGTTTATAAGATGGTTATAATTATGTCAAATTTCTATTTTGCTTAATGTTATATAGGACATTAATTTTTAATTTTGGTTTTGAAATTAGATGAGTAACGATTTTTTAATTCTACTGACATTCTCCAAAGTTCTATAGCCTCATCAATGAATTTCTTAAATTCTTTGTTTTCTTTCGATGTAGAATCCATATCAAAGTCTCTGTAATGAGAATTGTAATATTGAATATCCAAGTAAAGATTATTTACAATTCCAGTCGTCCATTCATTACCTTTTGCAGAATTCAGTGTTTCCGCTGTTGCCTTAATCATATATAATGCTTTACGCTTCTGCCGATCTCTGATTTCGAGTCTTCCTTTTACCTTGTTGAGGTTCATAAAATTTACAAAATATGTACCGCTCACATCTGAGAAGACATTCCCATTAACAACCCTATAAATCTCTGAACATAACCCAATATCAATATAATCTATACCGGATTTATTTTGAATTAACTTTCTTTTTTCTTCTTCATTATTCCTGTTCCTATTTCCAGTCCCAAAACTTAATGGCTTATTTATATTATTATTTTCTTGGGGAGTATTAATTTGGTAGTTATTAATATCAGTTAGAAGGTCCGAGATAATATTTTGCCAAATAGAAAATAATATAACAATATTCTGCCAATTAAATGTACTGATGATCTCGTACTCAATGAAGCGGTCAATAATTTTATCGTAATTTATTTTGCCATCTTGGATACAATTGCCAATAATGCCATTCTTTAAAAAGGTTATCCTTTCATTAATATTTTGAAAAGTTTTATAGAAGGAACCCCTTTTATCAGAAAATTCAATACTAAAGTTAGGTGTATGAGAACTGTCTGTTGTGTTCTTACTCCCAAACAACAAGGTGAGTTGATTATACCATAAATTTAATGCACCGTTTAAACCTGTACATATTTTTAGCATATTCTGTAAATCTTCCTTGGAAGGTATCGTCTTAAACCCATTCTGTAAGAATTTATAAGATGTGAATACAAAACATCTCAATTCATTTAGATGTGAAATCAACAAATTTGTATCATTAAAGTCTACATCTATAAAATGTGTAGAGTTATGGGATGTTACCTTTTCCTTGATGACAAACTTCTCGTTTTTGATTTTTTCTTCAATAGTCCTTAAAATGTTACAATAGCGTGATAGTATTGTTAAACCGGCATTAATTCTATTTATAAAAATATCCGGATTATTCCAGTCAATGTCAAATTTGTAATCGGATGTTTTAAGAGAATCGTTAATCTGAGTCACTATTGAAAGTAAAGAACCTAAATTCTCCTTTATCTCAGAAAGAGATATGTCTTTACCATCTTCTAAAACCATAGAAAAGGATATATCTTCATATTTATAAAAGAAAGAAACCAATGTTTGAGCATTACTATAGGATATGGGACCCTTAATTCCACCATTGAAGATGGTACTAATTTCTAGAAGTTCGTTAGATAATTCTTGGTAGTGTGTGGACAGCATGATAGATGTCTAAAATTAGAGACTGCACGTAATATGCACGTAAAAATTATTAATGGCGATTTAATCGCCTGATAATCATTTGATTAAATCGCCATTCTTGTGCCCAGAACAGTGACTTTTGAACTTGGCAATACTTGGCTTAACTTCTTGATTTTTAGGAATGGTATCAATTTAATCTTGTAAAATTATATTGATATTCCCAAGAAAAGGTGACCAAATGTGACCAATCTTATTAAGAGGCTTAACCTCCTATTTTTCCGCCATTGTTTGAGCTATATTGTTAAAGACATATTGCCTATTTCTAACAATATCATCTGTGTTGTACAGTTACCTATCCAAAACAGAAGTCTCGGAGACATCTCTCAACCAACTCGAATGCATCTGTCGAGATATCATCTGCAAATTTAAGAAAAAACCTGAAAATATATCAAATTTGATTACCAATAATTTTTCTTTTTGGAATTAGCAACTATAAGGGTAGGATATAACAAAAAGATACACCCATTGAAAGTTATACAATCTTTAATGGGTGTTGTAAATATAATTATATTATTGACTTTCAATCAATCTTCATACAAATTTAATGAGCATTCATTTCGTCCAAGGGTCCAAATCTGTCGCCATAAGATATTTAGCAAGTACATATTATATAATACAAGAAACACCCATTGGTAATTATTTAACCTTTATGGGTGTATCTTATATGATATAGTTGTCGACTCAAAACAAAGGTTCGATAACCTTTTCATATCCCAAATCTTTAATATCACCAAAATCTTTTAGAGATTGTTCTCTATAAAATTCCTCCCAAGCATTGACTATTCTCTCATCGTCACAAGTATAATCATAGTCCACAGGTTCTTCTCTGAAATATTTCCCATGTATTGTGAATTGTCCCGAATTCTTTGGGTCAGAATAATCGAAATATAAATAATGGACAGTCACGTAGGGGAATATTGCCCCCAATTTTATTATTATGTTGAGAACTCCTCCTCCGTAAGTATTGAAGACAAATTCTTGCCGATCTTCATCAAAATAGGATTCAAAGGCATACTCCCAACAAAAGTTAAACCTCCTATATCTGATACGTTCCGTATCATTATTTTCATCGTAATAGATGATATTGTCTAAATTTAGAACTTCATCATCTTCACAATCTTCTTGTAGAAACTCAATTATTTCTTGAATTTCAGTTATCGTTCCGTCAAGTTCAAGGATATTTGTAATTATATTTGCCATACTTTAATATTTTAGGGTAATGTTTTGTATATTATAATGTTTAGGGATTGCTCTCCTAACATGATATTTCAGTCTTTTTTCTTTTTCAAGTCATAATTATAATTAAACTATTATGAGCTATCTCAATGATTGGGATTGTCAAAGTATCAAGATACTCGTAGAACTTCTATCCTTTGACTGTCAGTGTGGGCTTTACACATCACATAACTGTCCATTTGTGTCTTGAGAACAAACAGATATTCCTTTATCTGTTTTATGTATCTATTGATATTTTCCACAGATGTGTTCAAATTTTTCAATAGAGAATCATCTTTCCTTCCTCTTCTCAATATCTCCTTAAAGAAATCCAATCTGTAACTTTCGAAATGATGTATAAGGATAGTGTCCATATAAAGGATTTGGAGATTATAATAAGTATTACGCCAACGAGAGGATATATTGCAAGTTTTTACTTCTCCATCTTCATTCTCTATTACGTGGATATTCGTGATTATTACCCTTCCGCAGGATTTCCTCTCAATAGAGAATATAAGTATGGAAGAATAGGAATAATTCTGTCCAATTGTTTCAAGAACTTTCATTTGAGATGAAGTCATGTAGTTCTTCTTATATATCATTAGAGATTTTTGAGCATCTTGTATAACGTCAATATATGTATCCAAGACTACTTGTGTATTGTCCTTCTTTTCCGAGTAAGGAAAGATATCCGAGAATGTCAGACTTGTTTCAGATAAACTATTCAAAATCTTCTCAATCTTGAAAATACTGTCATTTGATTTTATAACATCTTTTGAGTTGATGTTTTTCAAAACTGTGTTTAACAGATGCCTTCTCTGTTTTTTGTCAAAGTGGAACAAAATCCAACTTTCCTTGATTGATTTTTCTTGGGTTGATTTCATAACTTATTAAATATTAAATAAATAGATAACAGTGTTAAGGATTAGGTTGGGGATTGCTCCCCAACCATTGTTTTCTTATGCTCGGTGTGCAATTAATTTATTTCTCAATGGAATGATAACTTTCCAATCACACTCACTGCATACTGAGTAAGTATCTATCGGCCAAGGGTCATTCCCATATCCTTTGAAGGATTTTCCACACAAAGGGCAACGGTATATTGCACCTTCTTCATAATTCTTCAGTTCTACGTCAAGGAACTGAATCTTCTTCACTTGTCCTTTAGAGGTGGACTCGCCTTTCTTTAGATTTTTCATACTTTATTGATTTTATGATTAAAAAATTTGTTGATATCTTTTTTACGCTGCGAAATTACACGGTCTTGTTGGGCTATGCACGTGAGCCAATATTGGCTCTTCCTCCTTGTAACTTCTCTGGCAACTTTCTTTGTTCTGCACACATATTTGCAATTTCTTTAAGACGGCATTGGGCTTGATAGCATCTACATCTTGAAAGTTTATTTTGGATTTGTGAGATTTCTTCTTTTGTCTTGGTAATCTTCTCATCCAGTTCCAATAGTCGGTCTTCATTATAAATGAAGGGCGATGTCCAAATTCTCTCTATCTCATTTTCCATTCGAGATAACTCTTGCTTTTTCTTTAGTAAATCCCTTTGAAGTTGGAGGGATTTTGCACAAAATCCTTGACACATTTTCTCATTGTTTTTGTTTATTAATTTTCAATGCAAAATTATCAGGTACTATTTTCTCATGCACGTGAGCCAATATTGGCTGTTCGGTTGAGTTGGTGAATGAGTTTTAATCTGTGCTTATCCGATTCAGAAATTACAAATTTGTTTCTCTGAAAATTCGTTGTCGTCATGTTGTTCATTCTCTGTTTCATAATAATCTTTGTTTTTAATTACAGTGCGAAATTAGTCGGTAATGTTGGGGATTGCACGTGAGCCAATATTGGCTCATCAAGAATACTTACCATCATATTTTATATAGATCAGGATTAAAGCCGTATTTCTCAAATTGTATTATTATGAGGATGTGAAATGTTACGAAACGAAAGACGAAATGAAATTGGAATATGGATTAGAACATGGAAAAACAAGACTTGATTTATTCACTAACTTACGCCTCTGTTGAGAAAATGTATTAAATTTGCAATTGAAACCGCAAAGGAATGCCTATGAATTAAAGAATAATAGAAAACGACATATAATATACGGAAGAAGCATTTTTGCCATATCTGGTATCTGAAACTTCGACACTTTCAAATCAACCATGAGAAATAGCAAGAATGCTCACGTCTCCCATAGGCGTGGGCATTACTCATTTATTTTGGTTGATAGGTAGTCGAAGACCTCAGATACAGATAAACAGAGTTTGTCCACGTTTTTTTTGTATCCGCAAGTCATATTTTCAAATGGATGAAGTGGATGAGAAAGAATATCAGACAAACATTCTAATTTTGAACAGGCAAAGGGAAAGACCCATGCTATAAGTCATGGTGGCAATACATTTTTTGCGGTGGATTGATTGAGTGATTTTTATTTCAATTATAAAATTGCTAATTTTGTAGCGTCACACAAGTCCCAAAATTGGTGCTTGATATGACTTGAAATAATAAAAAGCGTTACTAAACGCTTCTGTTCTGTCTCTTTGGAACTTCGCAACTTTCAATTGGATTGACAGATTGAAGCAAATGGAACGCTCATGGATATGTATTATATCCCATGCTTGCTATATTGTGAAATATGCGGGCTTAATGGAATATTACATATTGCGTGGGTCTTCTACTTTGCTCGTTCTTCAATCCAGGGCATTGCGAAGGCCTCAAAGAGTGGAACGAGCGAGAAGTTCGACACCCACGCTTTTTTATTGATAATCCTCTTAAGGGTGTCAAGAGGCAAGCAATCTCTAAAATATGAGAAAACTGGTTTATTTTATTGCCATTGGTGCCCTATTAGCATCTTGTGGTGGAAACAAATCCTCTAAAGAGGAAAACAATGAAGATTCCATTGTATTAGAAGAAGGAATTGCGGAAGTGGGTGAAACCACAACTGGAGAGAGTTCACCCCAAGAGGATGAAGAAACGGAAGGGTACCAACCTCCCTTCAGTGTTACGGCAGTTTTAACAACACAAGGAGGTGACAAAATACCAAACGATTCTAAGATATTGGAAGATGGAATTCATTATTATAGTAGAAAAACTATTATTCTTGAAATCTTCAAGAATGGTAAATATAAAGGACAGATTACCGATGAATCTTTTAACCATCGGACAGGATATAGATGGTGGAAAAATACCCAAAATGAATTTAACGGTAATTGGAATACTCTTGAAAGACGTGCTGGGGAAGGCTATCAAAAAGTCTATGAACTCCATTGGGATAGTAATTCAATATACGTTCCAGACGATTGCGAATACATTTATTTGGATGATTGGTTTGACTGCAGAGACTTTAACACAAGGTCGCAAAATGCTTGGCCTATTACAAATGTTGTAAAACAAACAGGAATTATCAAGGCAGATGTAATAGAAGATGATGGCACACCAGGTCCCGAACTTTGGGGAGAAACGTATGAAGGAGAAGGTGGTGGCAAACTATGGAAATTTGAATTTTCAAACGAAACCAAAAATGTCCAAATATACTCAAAACCACAAAATGACCCCAATCAGAAATGGAATTGGACTTTTGGAGAATCATATACCTATGAGGGGAAAACTATAAAAATTAGCGATCAATTCAAAGGTTCAGTATCTTCTGATGGTAATACAATTACATTGAAAGATGGATTTGGAGATGTATTCAAATTAAAGAAGGTTAACTAATTACTACATTTCTATGACATTGAAATATTTATTAAGCATTATGGGTGCAAATATTTTATTTGCATCCATAGCCTATGCAAATGGAGTAAAAGATAATACTCAAGATAACATTAATATCCAACCCGATTCAAATTGTGAATTATTAGCTCTTAGTAATCCACAAGAAGAAACCCCTTCAAAACCTAAATCAAGGATTCTTCAAAGGAGAGATTCTATAATGAGGGCTCAAGGCAAAACTCCTCCTTCTGTAAATACTGCACCACAAAAACAAGAAAATGAAAGATATACAGTGATAGACGGTCATCCAGCTGTAGATTTAGGTTTATCTGTTTTATGGGCAGCAGATAATATTGGAGCTAAAAATATGATTGATGCTGGGGACTATTTTGCATGGGGTGAAATAGAAAAAATAGGTACTCATCTGACACCAAATAAAAGGTACACGGAATACGTAGGTAAAGACGTTACCTTAGGGGATATTTCTCAATCCGAATATGACATCGCCCATAAATTGTGGGGTGGCAATTGGCGTATGCCCAATCTTGAAGAAGCAAGAGAATTAGTTGAGAAATGCAAATGGGAATGGATGACGGTAGGTGGAGTGAATGGTTATAAGATAACTGGGCCTAATGGAAAATTCATTTTTATGCCATCTGTAGGATATATAGAAAATACAGAAAAAAAGGAAAATAATAAATTAGGAAGTTATTGGACTTCAACCCGTAAAATTAAAGATGGAACAGAGGCTTTTATTTTGACTTTTATAAAAGATCCTTCTATAAAAAATAATTGGGTCATCGGCACATATCCAAGAAGTGCAGGTTTACCCATACGACCAGTAACTGGTTATGGCATCCATGATAATGATGATTTTTTAAATACGGTATCTGGAAATAAGAACGGGCATGACTATGTTGATTTAGGTTTATCTGTCAAATGGGCAACATCCAATATTGGTGCAAACAATCCTGAAGATTACGGAGAATATTATTCAAGAGGTGAAAGTAGGAACAAACCAAAAAGGTATTTTACCGAGGGAGATTATTCACTTGAAAATGTAAATATGACAAAGGAAGTGGGTGAATTATCTGGCAGTAAATATGATGTAGCTACCAAGAAATGGGGTGAAGAATGGAGAACCCCAACCAAGGAAGAAGCTCTGGAGTTAATAAACAAATGTAAATGGGAACCTGTCCTCATAAGAGGGCATTATGGAGTTAAAGTAACTGGACCCAATGGAAATTCCATTTTTTTACCTTCATCAGCAGATGGTCCTTTTGTTCCAGGCACAAACAAATATATAGAGAATTTTGGAAGTTATTGGACAACAGGAACAACTGAATATTTTAATGAAGGAATTGCACTTAATTTCTATACTTTAAGTGATAAAAGAGAGCTTAATAAATTAAGAGGTTGGACTGGTCTCACAATAAGACCAGTTACAAAATAATCGTTTAATAATTTAAATAAAATAAAACTCTAAAGAGTTATCAAAAACATCAAGCGGTTGATTGAAATGTCGACCGCTTATTTTAATTACGATGGTATCAACTAATATTCCAAGAATTAAGTATTATAATAAATTTGTATATCTTTGAATTGATTTTTGATATGCAGATATGTCACAATTCCTTAATGATACATCAAATTACCATTCGGAACAGTCCACGGAGATTGATTTCAGCGATGCACTGAAATTACATGGCGGTGGTTCTATCTGCGACATCTACCGTACAAAATGGCAACGTAGGGAAGTCTTTGTGAAAAGACTTAAAAATGAATATAGGTCTAATCCTCTTTATCTTGATGCACTTGACAAGGAATTTGAAATAGGTGTAAAACTCAAACATCCCTCTTTGCCCAATTATCTTGAATTCCATAGGGATTATATCATTATGGAATTTATAGACGGATGCACGTTGGAAGAGATGATCAAAAGAAAAGACCCTTGGCTTTCCAATGAAAATAACATTGTGAAAATGTTAAGCCAACTTATAAAGGTGGTTGAGTATCTTCATTTCCACCATATAACCCATTGTGATATCAAGACAGACAATCTCCTTATCACGGCCAATAACCATGACCTTGTATTGATTGATTTTGATAAGAGTTATACCGATTCGCTCAATGATACGTCGGGCGACCCATCCAAATACGGATTATCCTCTGATGACGTTGGAAAGACGGCAATCGATTTCCACGGTATAGCACAAGTGGTGAAGAAACTTAAAGATAATGTTCCTGATTTTAGATTTGCTCAATACAAGAATTTCATTGCTGAATGCTATAAGTCTGACCCATCTTCTGAAGAATTATTAAAACTACTTGACAATAAAGCCAAGAAACGAAATAGGAGATTTTATTGGTTGGTAATGTTTGCCCCATTCTGCGTTGCCTTGGTATTCGGAACAGTCTTGTGGTTACTGCAAGGAAGAAACGGTTATTATGATAGTTACGGAGTGATAAAACCATCCTTACAAGTTCTTGATTCAATAAATCATGAATCTAATGTAAAGCCACAAGAGGCTGAAACCCCCATTAAAACAGAAGTAAAAAAGGTAATTGACACTCCATTATCACAGCAACAACTTCATGAAAATGCCAAAGAAATGGCAAAGGATTTGGATAAAAGGATACATCCGCTTTATATACAATTAAACGCTGGTTTGGACACTCTCAATTTGCTTAAAAATGATACTACACTGACATGGGAACAATTATTAACTCGTGGCAGAGAATTCCTTGATAAAGAAACGGAATATAAAGAAGAAACATTTGCAATAGTTAATGAGATGTATCCAAATATTACAGAGAGGGAAGCCGTGAGGATATTGTCTTATTCCAAAGATTATACGGAGTATAACAAGCGTTCCATTCCCGAACTGAAGGAATACGGCCAAGAGATAGAAAGACGCAAATAATCCATTTCATCCATTTGGTTTTCAGATTCTTGATGTCCCATGTAAAAGAGGTAAATTTGTATAAAATATTCGTTATGGCAAATGAGAATGAAATACTGAAAAGAATCAAGGATAAGGTCGGCTTGGATATGTCAAAGAGCGTGGATTTTGATATCCTTGCACAAGCAATCAAAGACAAAACCAATGAGGGTCTTGGTGTGAATACATTGAAAAGATTGTTTGGCTACAAGACAGACAAATTGGTGCCAAGAATATCCACAATGGATGTTATAGCCCAATACCTCGGGTGTGCCAATTATGAATCTCTGATAAAGGAATTAGGGGAAGATGCGGATATTTCCTTGTTTACCCCTGTGGATTCTATTGACCCCCAAGACCTTGAAAAAGGCTCACAGATAAGGCTTGCATACGACCCGAACCGTGTGATGTTCCTGACCTATCTGGGAGATTTCAGATTTATTGTAAATGAAGTGGAGGGAAGCAGAAATATCCAAAAGGGTGATATATTGACTATCACACAGTTGGTGGTGGGACATCGTTTTGTGGCTGCACATGTAGAAAGAGACGGTCAAGACCTCGGTGGATATGAATCCGCAAAATACAAAGGACTTAAATCAGTAGAACTTGTAAACCCCTAGCAGAAACATGACCCAAGCAGATTGGATAAAGGAAGAATTAAAGGATGAGGATTTTAGTTTCCGTCTTGCATCCCTTTCCTTAAGACATACTGGTTTACCAATGGTTATCTTGATAGATACCAAGTTATTGGATAACAAGAATACTCCAAGACTTCTTTTCAACGATTCTTATGAGGATAGGTGGCAATGGGAAACATTATATCTCATCTCTCTTGACGAAGAAAATCCCCAATTACTTCTTGATGAGCCACCCCATAACCTTGAAGATAATTCCATATCAATATTAAAATCATGGATTATAAATCATTATGATGGCCTAATGAAAGTGTGGAATGGGGAAATCTTCCAAGATGAATTCATAATTTCCATTACGAAATAAATTACGAAACAATTACGAAATTTCGTCGTTTCGTAATTGTTCCATAATCTGTTCAAAGTTCATTTAAGATAACTCCGCCATTCTGCGGTTATCATTTATCAGTATATAGATGGTTTCAGAATAATTATCTATTTTCATTTCGTCGTTTCGTAAAACTTCTTTTTCTCCCCCTTTTTGATTTCAACATTTATTGTTGTCTCTTGTTTGTGAAATTTTATGATAAACAATTATTTTAATCTTTAGGGCCCGAATTTTTAATAGAATCAACTAAAGAAAAATTATAATACATTCACTCATATAATCTTCACCGTAGGTGATAACGGATTCTATACTTATCATGTATTATGCTCTTTTTAATTTAAGAAGCCTATACAATCTATCCTTCTTGCATTTATAACCATGTTCACGGATTAAATTTAAGTTCTTATCACCACTTAATTGAGGTTGAATGATAATTAATAACTCTTCATCAGACACCTTTCCCTTGTCATTCTTTATTCCTCTTGATTTGGTATATTGATAGAGATAATTTAAGGATATAGAAAATGGTAATACATCTTTGAGCAGAATATGATTCTCCTCTATGTCATAAGCCTCATTATAATAATCATCTAAAATTTGAAAAGTAAATTCCTTGGTCATCCTTGATTTATCCTTACGGATTATATTTCTCTTGGGGCGTGTAATTTTTCTATAATGTTCAATCATTGCTCCATAACATTCTTCAATCTGCTCAATTGATTTTGATAGACATGAATTTACGTTTTTTAATATCACCTCACTTGTAATATCTCGGTTGGGGTCATCTATAAATCTGATTACATCCATAATATAATTGAAAATCAGTTCATCATTACTGATGGTGGGATACATGTACTTTCTCAAACAGCATCTATGGTAAAGTTTCTTTCTCCTATGGTTGCCATCTTTTATCCTATAATGGTAAAAAGGCAAGGAGAAATAATCATCACCGACCACTTGGTAATCCCTATTCCATTTTGGATTTTCAAGCCGATAGATATACTTGTATTTTTTTCGGAAGACATTCCATATTCTGACCTTCTTAAAATCTTCTATACTTCTGTTATCAAAAAACCACAGTAATTCTTTCATATTCTCCGTTAGGTAATCTTGGGGAATATCCACTTCAAAACTGTCAAACAAATCAAGAGGGTCTATTTCTATATGGATTTTTTCCTCAAACATTCCCTTTTTAGAATTATATTCAAATTTCTTGTCTGTCAGTCTTTCAAGAAGATTTTTTATTTCAGCACGGTTGTAATCATCCTTTTCCTTGTAATCACAGCCATGTTTCAAGTAATCAATAAATTCATCCGACCAAGGGGTAATTTCACCAATCAAGTCTTCTTTACCATAAATGATGTCTGAACAACCGTATTCCACATTAGACATGGTTTTGTTTGTACCGTTGAAATATTGTGTGGCTGATGCTGAACATTCATCAATGTTATCATCCTCCGTATCTCTCTTGATAACTGATAACAAACGTGTGGCTATAAATCTGAACCAATAGATATTTTCTATAGGTTGATCAAAAATATAGACCATACGGAAACGTATGCCATCATAATCTTTATCGGGGTCATAAGTCAGATGAGAATAAGTAGTGTACCAAAACGTAGGTTTCAGAGATAACCTATCAATATACTTGTGGGGAGTAGGATAGAAAGTTTTGTCAATGTCAACACTTATGCACCATGAGTTCTTGAAATTCTCACGTGTTTTGAGCCAAGCACCGAATGTCTGGTCTTTCCTTTGATATTGAGGTGGGATGTTGAAACAGTAACAGAAGACATGGCCGTGAACCAGTTTGTCCAATAATTCTGAAGAAGTAAGAGTAGTTTCTACGAATGAAACACCTCTATTTGGTTTATAACCATATTTCTTCCTTTTCTCCCTTACTGATTTGTACTTCATAGAACCCATCATGGCTGTGGAAATCTCTTTATTCTCAAAACTTTCCATTGATAAGCTAACTTTAAATTTGAAATCTTTATTTATCTCCATATTATATTTGTTATTTTATTGTTTATTGTGTATTCTTTTTTCAGTTATTGAATAAAACTTATTGTTGTAAGCAAAATAGGTTTAATCAGAGACTGACCCTTTAATGGTAAATATAACAAATCAGAGAAAAATTAATCCAGAACATGTAAAGAGGTAAGTTTCTTTGGATTATTCAACTTATTATGACATCCCATGAGTTATACAATTTTGTAAAAAATAGACCCATATAATTAAGTATATATCTGAAAATTAGATATTTATAATTGTATGATTTTTGAGGTTTGAAAATTATAGTGCAAAGTATAATCTTCAGTGTGTTTTATTTACTCACTATAATTCTGTAAATATGATAGGGAAATAAGACCTATATCCATTAGTTGATAAGAGTACGAAATGGCTTCGTCTTTCAGAACTTATTATATTATATTTCCTCAAGATGATATATCTTTGTGTGTTATTGTAAAATAAATGTAAAACCTATGGGATTTTTATCAAAGACATACGACAGGTATAGAACTGGCGATGGCAGATTGGAAGGAGACCTTTCTAACCCGATTGAAGAGTTCTTCAAGAATCAACCAGGAGTTAAAAAATATGAGATAGTTGATAAGGACAATTGGATTGTTGATGTAGACGGTTCAATTGAGCTTTATGAAGATGACCTCTATAACGGAGAATTATTTTTCAAGATAGGGAAATTATCGGGTGACTTGTTAAGTCATCCTCCAAGATTAAAATCGTCAGTTCTCCCTTTAGAACTTGGAGGGGAAATTATTTTTGTTCGTGAGGAAGAAGATAAACCAACTTCTGCGTCAAAAGATTTAGATGAAGAGGAAAAAGAATTTGGCATGGGGTTAATATCCTCTAAACCTCTTACTCAATCAAAAGCATATCAAAATCTAAAAACAGCATTGGGAGATTGTATATCAAATGGGTACGATGATTTTAATATTGAAGAACTCATTGCTGATATAAAGAAAGAATGGGAGAATATAAATAATTGGGAACTGACTGTTGATATAACCCCAGTTGGAAGTGCAAATAATAAAATAGTAAACTTTTATATAGGGGATAGATTGGTTAATTTAACTGCTATTGAAAAAGCACTTTATATCTTCTTTATTTTAAAGAAAGAAGGAATGATATTAACTGAAAATGATGCTATCCGAAGGGAGATTAAACACATATACTCTCAAATAAAGGGGAGGGTTCAAGATGATTACAATGGAATAACAAGTAATCATCTAAAGGAACAAACACTTGTTGGGTATAGATCAGGGATAAGGAAAGCAATAAAGGAAGTTGTTCCCTTTAGTAAAATTGTTGATGAATATGCCATAGAGGGAAAAAACAAAGAAGGTAATTTCTATGTAAGAAAGGCATCAGATGAATTAAGGGACAAGTTAAAAAAATATTTCTTTAATTAAAGCAACTCTAATAATCTACTAATTAAATATAAAGACGAGGCTTGAAAAAAGGTCTCGTTTTTTATTGATGAAAGAAGAGCCAATATTGGCTCTCGTGTCCTACTTATGAATAACCGTTTCCTTTGCATTGTAATTGAATTCAATGACATGAGAGAATTAATAATTAAGTAAAATGCAAAAGGAAAAAGACATGAACACTATATTTAATGAAACAAAATTTTTGGAATCTTTATGGGCAATGAACCGTATCCTTCCAACGGTATCTGCCAAAGAGTATATCCTCCATTCACTTATTGACTGCGGATATGATAAGGAAATTGTATATCCTTACCTTGTATCATTGATGGAGTCAACCCTTACTGACAATGTCTCTGAATGGAGCAATAAGGAATGGGAGAATGTATATGCACAAGTTGCAAACCATGAGGCCTATACCACATTATCCGAAATTCTCCAAGAGAAGAAGTTATATGTCAAGACGGCCTATCAATACAGAGTTTGTTTAATGGAAAATGCAAAATTTCTTGGTATCAATCCCGAGGTCATGTTAAATGAAATAAGGATTGGATTGTATGGGTGGGATAAAGTGTTTGAGACTCTGATACTTAAATATGACAAGGCTATGTCCTCTGTTGAAAAGGCAACGGATGAAACCGAATCAAAATCCAAGAAATCTGATACCAAGGGAGATAAAAGAGGATATAATCTTCCTATTCTTCAATATAAAAAGGAGAAAGTATATGATTCTATTGAGGGGGCATCTGCTGAAACTGGCATCCCAGGTTCCGAGATAAATGCTTCTATGGAAACAACACCGACTGAAAAAGTCTCTGCATTATGGAAATATGCTGATGCTAAAAGAGTGAAAATTATCCAATACTCTTATCTCCATACCTACAAAAATTTGAATGAAGTCAACAAGACCTCAAAGGAGGTATGCGGAAAACAGATATTCCATTCCAATGTGGCTTCGTCATTAAAGGAGTGGTCGCAAGTTTACAAAGGTGAGTTTGTATGGGTTCAATTAGGTAGTAAGGAGATTGAAACTCCTATACATTCTGATTACGAAAAGACGAAAGTAGAAAAAATCTCTTTGCCAAAGGTGATTGAAGAATCCGTGGCCGTAGAAAAGAAGAAGTTTTCCAAAGACTTGAAATCCCTCATACCTTATGCTGGTGGTAAAACAAGGGAGTTGAAATATATTTTACCCGCCATTCCCGAATCATTTGACCGTTACTTTGAACCCTTTATAGGAGGTGGTGCAGTCGGTATGTGCATTAAGGACAAGTCCAAATATTTTAATGACTTTTCAAAGGACTTGGTGTCATTGTATAGGTATATTGCTTCTTCCGACAAAGATTTTCTTCAGTATATGAAACAGATTTTAGGTGTATGGTCAATGACCTCTAATTTTGCTCAAAGTCATGGAGATTTCTTCCATAACTTATATTTCAGTTACTTGGATGGGGAATTAAAACAGGTAGAAATGAAAGAGAAAGTGCGCATGTTCTGTGAAGTTAATCATACGGCCATCAATAATGTAGTCAATACATTTGGCTTTGAAACCCCGATTCTGATTAAGTCAGTGGAAGAATATGTAATCAAGAAAGTAGAATACTTGAAAAAACACCATTGTAGGAAATTAGATTTGATCAATAAATATTTCTTGACAGCATTACAGACAGCAGTATATTTGAATTTCAGATTCATGTATAATAATAAGGAATTGGCTGAAACAAACAAGCCTTTACATTCAGCCATATATCAGTTCCTCAAAGTGTTTGCTTTCTGCTCCTTGGAGAAATATAATAAAAAAGGAGAGTTTAAGGTCGGTTATGGTGGTGCTGTCAATAACAATAGGGATTTGCGAAAATATTTTGACTATTATCAGTCTGAACTCTTGTTGAAACATCTTGGCGAAACCCAATTTACTAATATGGATTTTGAAGAATTCTTGAGAGAGACAAACCCTACCGAAAATGATTTTATCTTCCTTGACCCACCTTATGACTGCGAATTCAGCACTTATTCCAATAATCCATTTGGTTATGACGAGCACAGAAGATTGGCTAAATATCTGACGGAAGATTGCAATGCAAAATGGATGATGGTGATTGGCAAGACCGATTTCATAGAAGACCTTTACAAGAAAGAAGGGGTGTATATCTATTCATATGACAAGAAGTATTCTGTCAATGTTAAGAATAGAAACAAGAGAGATGTTACCCATTTGATGATAACCAACTATCCATTGTCTGCTGAAGTAATTCCTTGTGGCGAAAAGAGGTTTACATTCCCAAAAGTGTCAGACCCTATGGCTATGGCAGCATAATATATATAACTATGTTAAGAAAAGACCCACTGATGTAAATTTTCACCAGTGGGTCTTTTAATTAAGTAGAGAGTGGATTATTCTCCAATAAATTCTTCAAATTTCTTTACCCTTTCAATCAGACTTCCTTTAGTTTCTATTTCATTTGTGATTAAATGGGCATTGTCTTCTGTAATATTTTCATTAAGGACTGATTTTATAAATTCACTTCTATTCATCAAATGTTTCATAGTTTCGTTTTTATTTTGTATATCTTTCTATTAATGATGGACTAATAATCAAATGTTGGTCTTCCGAATCAACTTCTCCATCATTCCATTCAATAGATTCTTCAAAATCATATGTTTCATACTCAACAAGACCTTTTGCTACAATAGTAATTACTTTTGCACATTCATGCTTGGGGGTTGAAATAGTTAATCCATATTTAGGTATTACGTAAAATTCTTTATCATCTGTCTCCGAAAATTCTGCCACTTTCAAGAGATTTGACATTCCTCCAAGATAATCCAAATACCCCGAAATAGGATTACCCTCTTTTGTATTTTTTGCTTCAACATACTTGTTATACATTATACCGTATATTGTCATAAGGTTTTCATGATTTTCCTCAATGAATATTGGCTTTTTAAGAACCGCCATTGCGTTCATAACAGTTTTTTGTGTTTCCATCACTACTTAATTTTTTGTATATATTATTTATGGGGATATAAAAAGAGAACCTTGAATGGAAACAGTAACCCAACTACAAGGCTCTCATGAAACATGAAACATTTAAATTTTCTTATTCCTCTTCTTCTGGGAAATCATCTTCATCATTTACACCTCCCATATAGGATTGAATTTTTGGGGAAGGCTCTGACTGAAGAAACGATTCAAAGTTCTTGACATATACATTTTCAGTTTTGGGTCTATTCTCATTAACCGCCAATAATTGTATGTTTCCATTATTTATTAAATGGCAGATATCCGTCTTATATCCCGAAATGGCTTCATTATATTGTGATGTTGTATATAATGGTTGCTCATCCCCGATAGAAAGATTGAACAAATCAAAATTACTGATTAGTTCCATTAGTTTTAATCTCATTTTCCAATCCTCCTTTCTGTGCTAAAATATTTGTTTATGGGATTTTGGGATATTATAAATCTGTCCTCATTATCCCCATCTTCCAAATTCAAAGGCATATTAAATTCTATAGCCGTATAATGTGGGATTTCATTTTTCAAGGTTTGGTAAATAAAATCCTTATGGGAAGAATTCAATTCGATTTTCCTACCTTGTGGGGAGATATAGATGTCAGGTTCTATATCCCCATGGTTAATTTGAGTTCGGTAACAGCCGACTAAATATGCTATATAACGGTTCAGTCTCCACTGCCATAAATCGTCTGTATGAGCATCTTCCTTATTGTAAAGTAATCCATATATTTTTATGATTTCACCCAAGTCATTACATATCTCAACAGGGGTTTTGAAAACAATGAAAGAATCAAATACTTTCTTAAATCGCAGTTCCATGTTCACTTCTCTTTATATAATATTATTTATGGGGTCACTTTAATATTTATCAGATTAAAATGACCCCACTAATGGATTTACGAAACGAAATGATTTCGTCGTAGAAAGATAGACTACCATAAGGAGAATTCTCCCTTATTCTCACTTATCTCTTGAACTTTATTATATTCACACCCCATTAATATTGCAAGAATTTCAAAAAGACGGCTTCGTACCGTCAGGTTATCATTCCCGACTACCTTTTTATAATTGCCCCCGTCTTGCAAGGATTTCCATAGAATTTCAAAAGTGGTTTCTTTCCTAAACCGTACCTTCTCCTTTTCAGACTTAAAAAGTTTTCTATAAACTTCCCCTATTTTGGATTGGGGAGTGAAATGTACCCCTTTTTGCTCCAATTGCTGTAACAGTACATTAATTTTTATTTCAACCTTTAGTTCATCTATTATTTCGGGATTTTCTTGAATAATATTATCTTGAATAACTAAATATGAATCGATACTCATTTTTGTAAATGGACATGATGCCTTTTTATAATTCCGAAGGATTTCATAATATTCCAAGAGATTTTCTTTTGTATTGAAATCTTCTAATGCTATTTTCTTTCCATATTTTCTTGGTACACTGTTATCATACAATTCTTGAAGATAGGAAACATATTGCGAGAAAAACTCTTTGACCTCATTTTTATCTATTCCATAAGGATTTGTAAAATCTTCTGCCGAATTACTGAAGAAGGTTTTTTGTTTAGATATAATCTCCCACATGGTGATTAGTTTCTTTTCTAAAAGCCAACCTTTGCGGTCTATATAATTTTTGTCAATCTTACCGCACTCACATATCCTATTAACATAATGCTCAATTGGAATATTCGTAAGTAAAATATAATACTGTTTCTTTTTGTCTTGCTCATATTTTTCTACCTCATATATTTTACCATATTCTTCTTTAATAATTTCATTGACATTATCCATGTGCTCACATAAAGACCAGGTACGAGGAAGAATCAGATATAAATTTCCGTTCTTATAAGTTTTCACCTCATACGAAGTAAGAGTTGGATATTGCTTACGGATAGATGAGTTATAGTAATTATTTTCCATAATACAATCTTTTTCATAAGACCCTTATATTTAATCTATAAAAACAAAGGTATATATATATGAAATATAACAATAAATCAATGATTTTTTAGAATTGCAACCATTCTGCTTTACTGATAATTTTTCTTACCAATCGGAATAATAGGTTTTATATACAAATAAGGTCACAATTATTACAAGACGAAATGATTTCGTCTTAAAAAATATCTCCCATAATCATGTAAAGTTTTGAAATCTTAATGGTCTAATCAATAATCTTAACGAAGAGTTATTTAAAGTTAATTGGCTGTAAATCTTTAGATTAATTTGAGGCGATGTCGTTTAAAAGGCTTACTTTAGCCATATCAAAATAATCTTATAAAATTATTCAGATATGGATGAAATAGAAAAAGAAAAATGGAACCAAAGACATTTCTTTGTATGTCTTGCAATCCTAACCCGAGTAGAGAATGATAGACTCGGAATGGCAAAACCAATCTCATTTACAGACGTGGTTCACAAGGCTGATAGAATAATTGCTTTGTTGCAAAGCCGACAACAAAAACAGAAATGATATGAAAGAGTGGATGGCGTGGATATTGCTCATTATGGGAGTAAGTATAATTATAATATTTGCTTGGTGGCTCACAATGAAATTGGAAACCCTTACAAGTATCTACATAACTATTGTATTAAATTTTATTGTAAGTGTCTATCTCTCATTTCAAAAATATAATAAATAAGGGTGAAAATTATCAAAAGTTCCAAAGAAAAGATTAAAGTGATAAATCGACACTTTTATCAATTTAATTAAACAGATTTGAGTGATAACGGATTTTCAAAATAATATAAATGATTAAACTGATATCTATGGAATCAAAAGATATAAAAACAAGAGTATGTATATATTGCCGTGTGAGCACTTCAAAACAAGATACTGACCATCAATTAAGAGCCTTGCGAGGTTATGCCAAAAAAATGGGATATGAGGTTGTAAAGGAATTTACGGAAGTGATTTCAGGTGCCAAGAAAATCAATGACCGAATTGCTCTTGTTGAACTTATGGATTTTGTGAAGGAAAATAAAATTGAGAAAATCTTGATTTTTGAATGTTCCCGACTTTCACGACGACCAGCAGACTTCCTTTATATAATAGAGGAAATGAATGAACTGGGTGTATCAATCCATATTCTCCAAAATGGTCTTGACACTTTACTTCCAGACGGCTCAATAAATCCTATAGCAACATTGGTTTGTGGCGTAATCAGTCAATTTAATGCTCTTGAACGGTCACTAATCCGATCGAGAATGGAAGCAGGCTATAATAATTATCGAGCAAAAGGTGGCAAGGTAGGAAGAAAGGAAACCTACAGAAAGTCAGATTTTGAATATCTTTCTGATTATTCCTACGAACTTGACCTTATCAAAAAGGACTTGACACTGAAAGAAATATGCAAACTTTCGGGAAGGTCAATCAACACCATCCGTAAATTGAGAGACAAGTTTTTTGCTGCTAGTTAATACTGTTTTAAGACCAATCATTCTATAAAATATGTCTTGGAGATGAGCCAATATTGGCTCACTGGTTTATTGAATAAAAATCGGTCAATTTTGCAGTGTAATTAAAAAATTAAAAAATATGAATAGTACCAATTTTTCAAATCAATTTGCCCTTAACAATGATTGGGGTGGAATCATGGAGGGACTTACTCATTATCTAAAGTCCATTGTGAAACAGTCTATGGAAGAAGTAATCCAAGACAAGATGTACGAGAACGTAGTTGTAGACCAAAATCTCACAACCAAGCAACTTCTTGACAGGTGGAAAATTTCTGATACTACTCTCCTCTCATGGGAGAAACAAGGTAGAATTTCACCCATCAAGATTGGAGGGAAAAAGAAACTTTACTCTCTAAAGGATGTAAAAGAGACTGAAGCATATTTTAATCTTAAAATTAGAGCGTGATGTTTGGATTACAGATAAGGACAAAGGGGTCTGAAGGCAAGACCCCTCTATACACAAGATTGAAAGTTGAAGGCAAATCTATTTGGGTTAATCTTCAGCTCCCAGTTGAAATAAGAGAATGGAATGAAGTATCGGTTTCAGATAGGAAACTTTCAAATTTCCTTGACAGAAAGGGTTATAGTAAAAAACTCGCTGAAATTGAGTTTGGAATTAAAGAATTGAGAATGCGTAACAGACTTACAAAAGAGAGTTTGGAAAATGTCATCAAGAATGTTGCGTTGGCTGAAGTCAGGGACCAGTTTCTTAAAGATGAAGAATTGGAACAGAAACTTCTGGAACGTAAGAGAAAGAATGTCAAGACCTTTGTCAAGAACTATGTTGATGGTATTGTTAAAGGAGAAATTCTTAATACGAAAGGGATGAAATATTCTATGAATAGTATAAAATCTTGGAAACAATTCAGAAAATTATTCCTTGAATGTTATAAGAATAATGATTTTACATGGGATGAACTTACCCAATCTATTATTCACCAATTTATTAACTATCTTGATAAAAAAGGATATATGGGAGAGACAAAGAATCGTCATATAGGGGTGTATAGTACCATTATTACAGTCTCTGAAAAACAGAAACTCCATAATAATGGGATTGCAAGGAAATGGTTAAGTGCTCCAACCATAAATGACGATGAAAGAAGAACCTTGATATATCTTACAAAAGATGAATTGAAATCGCTTTATGACATGGAACTTACTGGATTAAAGGAACAAGTGAGGGATGTGTTTCTCATTGGTTGTTATACTGCATTAAGGTATTCAGATTTCTGCAAGATTGAAAAGGGTTGTATTGGTTATACCTTAAAGGGTACGAAGGTGATTCGTATTACCCAACAAAAGACCAAAGGTAAGGTGGTAATTCCCTTCATTTATGATGAATTGGAAATCCTTTTGAAGAAGTATAATTATGATGTACCAGAGGTTTGTGAGCAGATTATTAATCGTTACATCAAAGAAATCTGCAAGGAATTATCAGAAACGGTTCCAAGTTTGGGTGTAAAAATGAGAACTCTTCTTACCAAGACAGAAAGGGATGGGATGAAAAAAGGTAAAATGAAATTTGAATTTGATGAAGAAGGTTATCCAATTAAATCCCGTTGGGAGATGATTTCTTGTCACACCACGAGGCGCACGGCCATTACTAACTTATATCTTACTGGCAAATTCTCTGACCGTCAGTTAATGAGTTTCAGTGGCCACAAAAAAGAGGAAACTTTCTTGAAATATATCAGGTTATCATTGGATGAGAAAGCAGATGATATGGCAAATGCAGCTTCTGATGGATTATTCTGACTGGTAAAAAGAGAAACTTTTACAATGATTGGTGACCAAAAATGTTGGCCACCTTTTTTTGGGTTAATAATATAAGATTTGTAAGATTTTTAATTTTATTGTACTTTTGAAAAAAATAAAATGTTTAAAGACAGGTTCCCTTTCTTAAATTACCCATTTGTGAGTTGCTATGGCAATTATTATAATTGGCCAATTGAAAATCTATCTTTAGAAATTGAAGAGAAAATTCATGATTTCAAACCTAAATCTCTTCCCCAAAAATATTGGAAAAAAATAAAATATGAAGTAGGAACTTTTAGATTTAACTGGTATAATGAAAAACACATTGAAGAAGAGTATTTAGAGGATGAAGATTTAAAACAATGTAAAATTATTGTTAATTTTTACAATAGGGTCCAGAACTTATTAAATGAGGACATATATCAAAAAAGTAAAACTTTCTTCTACAAGGATAACATTTATTTTTTATTCAAGGAAAAAGACTTACCTGCAAGTTCTATTAAATTATTGATTGACAATCTAATTGATGTAACAAGGATATTTGATGTATTTTTGAGTGACAAGGACGAGGATGGTTATTATATCACTACAAATCATAAGTCTTTCACCACTAATGAAAATTATCTTTTAAAAATATTCTTTCGTAAATTTGAAGAACAAATATTAAAAGGTTATACCGAACATGGTATTCCCGAAGCAAAGGCTATGCAGAATGAAATAGATGATTTCGAATATTCCAGACGACATATTTAGAAATTTCATTTTTATTAAAATGTGACCAAAATTGGTTGCGTTTTTGTTTAAGTATTTGATTAATAGCGAGGTATGTGTGAAAGCTTAATAAAAGTTTAAGTTTTGATAGAATGAATTTTGAAACTAACTTATTGAGCTTGAATTCTATACAAAATTTGAAGTGGTGACCAAAAGTGACCAAATTTTGGATTTTGAGAAAATGAAAGAGAGATAAATTACTGAATTTTAGTAAGTTAACTCTCTTCTCTTGTGCCCAGAACAGGACTCGAACCTGCACGCCTCGCAGCACTCGCACCTGAAACGAGCGCGTCTACCATTCCGCCACCTGGGCTCGTTTGCCTTGCAAAGTTAAGAATTTATTTTTTTTTTACAAAAAAATTGTAGAGATTGGCGGTAGGAGTGGGTTTGTGTCTTGACCGGTCTCTTTTGGCGCCCCGGGACGTTGCGCCGACATGGGTTTTCCTATTCTCTTTTGGCGCCCCTGGACGTTGCACCGACCCGGGTTTTCCTACTTTCTTTTGGCGCCCCGGGACGTGGCGCCGACACGTCGCAAGCTTCTCAACCCCGGGGTGGAGAAGAGTTTACGACGCATTTTTTACAAACCCAATCATTAAAATTTAACGCATGCACCGAAATATTTTGGGTCAGCGGATTTTGCTGGTGGATGAGGAACCGACTCAGGCATAAAGCTTAGCT
>JAFLTP010000010.1:0-27997 GCA_022510405.1 Muribaculaceae bacterium
TGCTTCGGTTAGGCAGCGAGAGCGTAATTGTTATTTTCGCCAATTATAGTTCGATATGTCGGTATTATAGAGCTTACATATCAAGGCTCTGCATGCTTACTTACCGTTTCTACACGCTGTCAAAGCCAGTTACCCCCGGTTAAGTAGTGCAAATTTAATGAAAAAAGTTGAAAGTTGAAATTCATCAACAATTAAAGTTTTTTCATTTCTTTTGCCCAAGTGTCCTTAAGTCCAATAGTCTTATTAAATACAAGAAGTTCGGGAGTACTGTCCGGATCCACTGTGTAGTAGCCAAGACGAGTGAATTGGAAGTGATCACCCGGTTTGGCATTTTCAGCTGCCCATGGTTCCAACTTTACTCCTTTTCTCACTATCAGGGAGTCATGATTTAGCAAATCTCGGAAATCTCCTTCTTCTGCTGAGGGATTTTCAACGGAGAAAAGCCTGTCGTAATCCCTTACCTCAACATCAACTGCAGTGGGGACAGATACCCAGTGGAGAGTGCCCTTCACCTTTCTATCGCTACCAGGCATACCGCTACGTGTTTCAGGATCATACTCCGCATAAATCTCTTCTATCTCCCCTGAGTCATTCTTTTTGAAACCGGTACATTTAATTATATATGCACCTTTGAGTCTAACTTCCTTATCGGGAGAAAGCCGGAAGAACTTCTTTGGAGGATTTTCCATGAAATCATCTTTCTCGATCCATAATTCTCTTGAGAAAGGCATTTCATGTTTCCCTTCGCTTGGATTTTCCGGATTGTTTTCCATTTCCATCATCTCCGTTTTACCTTCGGGATAATTTGTAATAACCAATTTTACCGGATTCACGACGGCGCTGACACGTGTGGCTGTTTTATTAAGATCCTCCCGTACCGAATGTTCCAGCAATTCAATGTGGTTCAATGCCTCATATTTGGTATAACCTATCCGGTCTACAAAATCTTTTATCGCGGAGGGAGTATAACCTCTTCTTCTAAGGCCACAAAGAGTCGGCATACGAGGATCGTCCCAACCCTTTACTAAACCTTCCTTCACCAATTGGAGCAACTTTCTTTTACTCATCACAGTGTAAGTGAGGTTAAGTCGATTGAATTCAATCTGACGGGGGCAATAAGATTCATCGGCCAATTCCTTCACAAAATATTCATATAAAGGACGATGAGGTACAAACTCAAGAGTACAAATAGAGTGAGTCACACCTTCAAAGAAGTCACTTTGTCCGTGAGCGAAATCATACATTGGATATACCTTCCACTTGTCACCTGTTCTCCAATGTGGTGTCTTAATAATACGATATATGATGGGGTCGCGGAAATGCATATTGCTGTTCGCCATATCAATTTTGGCGCGCAACACCATGGACCCTTCATCGAATTCCCCATTGTTCATCCTTTGGAACAAATCTAAATTCTCTTCGATCGGTCGGTCACGATAAGGAGAATTTGTACCCGGTTCGGTTGGAGTACCTTTCTGTTGGGCAATTTGTTCGCTCGTTTGTTCATCTACATAAGCCTTACCTTCTTTGATAAGACGGATGGCAAAATCGTAAAGTTTTGGAAAATAATCACTGGCATAGTAAAGACGGTCTTCCCAATCATAACCAAGCCATTTGATATCCCTCATTATAGATTCCACATATTCGGTATCTTCCTTCTGCGGGTTAGTGTCGTCGAAACGAAGATTGCAAGTGCCACCAAATTTTTCTGCGCTCCCGAAATCCATAATGATAGCCTTGGCATGGCCTATATGTAAATATCCGTTTGGTTCAGGCGGAAAACGAGTGTTTAATCTTCCACCATTTTTTCCTTCCTCGAGGTCTTTTTTGATTTCTTGTTCAACAAAATTCAGACCACCGGAGGTGTTCTCAACTTCTTCAGTGATTATTTTTTCTTCCATTATCTTATATTTTGAGTGCAAATTTAACTTTAATCATTGAAATAGACATATTTTCTTTCTTAATTTTGCACTTATGAATTATCCACTTTATATAGCCAGGAAATTATCTTTAGGAAACGGAGGCAACAAAATGTCACCGGCCGTTACCGTAGCGATAATAGCCATAGCAATATCGGTGGGTGTCATGATAGCCTCAATTGCTATTGTTCTGGGGTTCAAGAGAGAGATCAGAGATAAGGTAGTGGGATTCAATGCCCATATTTCCCTTTACAGGATGCCTATAAACGAAGAAGATGACAATCTCATTACAATCACCCCATTTCTTAAAGAGACATTTGACAGTTTTCCTTTCATAACAGAATATTATGAACAGGCCGCGATACCGGCAATCCTAAAGACTTCGGAAGATTTCAAAGGAGTTTATCTGCGCGGGCTTAAAGGAGAAAAACCTACCCAATATCTCACAGCCAATCTTGAGGAAGGAGAAATGCCTGACTTTTCTGATGAAGACGAGAAAAATAAAATTTTGATAAGCAGAATAGCAGCAAATCAATTGAAATTGAATGTGGGTGAAAGTATCGAAACATATTTCATATCAGACGATATCAGAGTGAGAAAACTTGAAATCGCCGGTATTTTCAACTCTCATTTCGATCAATATGACGATGTACTTATATTCGGGGGAATGCCATTGGTGAAGCAATTGGGCAATTTAAATGACAATACCGGCACCTATATCATGATACAGACCGATAATTTCGACAAAGTGCCGGATTATACATTGGAATTGCAGCAAAGAATGAATGAAGCCATCGCCTATGGCGAAACCGAAGCCTATTACCGGACGGACAACGTCTTAAACCAAGGTAGAGGCTTTTTCAGTTGGCTAAGCCTTTTAGACACCAATGTGGTTGTTATTATAATATTAATGATGATTGTAGGGTGTGTCACATTGGTTTCCGGAATGCTGATTATCATACTTGAAAGGAAGAAATTCATAGGATTGATGAGAGCTCTCGGAGCATCGACAACCAAAATTAGAAATGTTTTTGTTTATCTTGCTGTAAAAATTGCTTTTATCGGTATTTTAATAGGAGACTTTGCAATTATAATCCTATTATATTTTCAACAAAAATACCACTTCCTACAATTGGACGCCGACTCCTACTATATTGACTTTGTACCGGTGTATCTGCCTGGCTGGACAGTAATAGCATTGAATGCCGGAGTGTTGTTAGTGACTTATATAGTTTTAGTTTTACCATCGCGTTTTGTGGGAAAAATTTCTCCGGCGGATTCCATGTTACGAAATGACTAATTAATAAAGGAATGGGAATTAAGGAAATCATAAATATATTAACAAACAAATTCGGAACTGGCTTCACTTCCCAAGTCTTTGATTCTGAAAGAAATATTGAGCACCTTCTCACGGACTCACGAAATCATTACAACCCGGAGAATACACTTTTTTTCGCAATCAAAACCAAAGGAGGTAATGACGGTCATAAATTTCTTAATTCATTATTTGAAAAAGGAGTACGAAATTTCGTTGTCGAATATATTCCAAAAAATTTCACACACGTTGGCGAAGCAAATTTATTTATAGTGCGGGATTCAATTGATGCACTCACAGAAATTGGGAAAAAGAACAGACAGAACGCCAAAGAAATTTTGGCTATCACAGGGAGCCGGGGAAAGACAACAGTAAAAGAAATGATTTTTCAACTTTTGGAAGCCGACCATTCCCTGTCACGTTCTCCAAGGAGTTTTAATTCAAAAATCGGTGTCCCTCTTTCATTGTGGGGAATTTCTCCAAATACAGAACTTGCCATCATAGAAGCCGGAATATCTCAAAAAGGGGAAATGAAAAGACTTGCAGATGAAATTTCTCCGGATATTGTAATCCTCACCAATATTGGAGAAGCTCATTCTCAAGGATTTGTCTCACACCAAGAAAAATCGGATGAAAAGGTTATACTCGCTTACCATCCCAATGTGAAAAGTATAATTTATCATTTAGATGATGACCTCATTGAGAATTCTCTCAAGAATCTATCCTCAGACAAACAAAGAATCAGATGGTCTACATCAAATCGGGATGCAGAATTATTCATAGAGCCCACAAAAGAAATTCTAAAATATAAATGGCGGTATCCCTTCACCGACGATAAATCAGAAATAATGGGTAAAATACCAATTCAATTGGAGAAACCGTATGATTTGGAAAACATAGCGACTTCCTTGGCGTTTATGCTCGAAAAAGGAGTAACACCCGTTGAAATAGAAAAACGTTTCCGGAATCTTCATAGAATAAACACAAGGTTAAACGTTTCAGACGGTATCAACGGATGTTCCGTAATCCTTGATTCCTACACCAGCGATCTTTCTTCTCTGCTACCGGCTATTGATTTTACAATGAGAAGAAAAATGCCTTCGCAGTCCACAACACTTATATTAAGCGACCTTCAACATGAAGTGGGGAATGTTTCGCAAACCTATGAAGATATCTCAAAAATAGTAAAAGAAGCCGGAATATCAAGGTTTATAGGTATCGGGCCCACTTTCCAAAACTTTGTCTCACTGTTTCCCGAAAATTCCCGGTTCTTCCTTTCGACTGAAGAATTCCTTAACGAAATGTCGGCCTCTGATTTCACTGACGAGATAATACTTCTTAAAGGCGCTCCGAATTTCAATTTCCAGAAAATTCACCAGCAACTTGAAGCGAAGAAACATGAAACAGTGCTTGAGGTAAATCTTGATGCAATTCTCAGGAATTTCAATTATTTCCGAAGTAAAATTCCCTCTTCCACAGGAATCATTGCAATGGTGAAAGCCTCAGGATATGGCGCCGGAAGTTATGAGATAGCCAAGACACTTCAGGATGCCGGAGCCTCTTATTTGGCAGTGGCGGCACTTGATGAGGGCATAGACCTAAGAAACAACGGTATTTCGATGCCTATAATGGTGATGAACCCAAAATCAGCCAATTATAAAGCGTTGTTCAAAAACCAACTTGAGCCTGTGATTTATTCCCAATCCATGATCCAAGACTTGATTGAGGATGCCAAAAAGAATGGTATTGATGAATATCCGGTTCATATAAAACTTGACACCGGAATGCATAGGATGGGATTCGAACAAAAGGATCTTGAGTTGCTCAAATCCCTTTTGGCAAAGGCCCATAATATCAAGGTGACTTCCATTTTTTCACATCTCGCCACTGCCGATTGTCTCGATATGGATGAATATACTCATCGCCAATTGGAGAGATTTGAAAAAATGTCTTCTGAACTGATAGGATCTTTGGGTTATTCTGTGAAACGTCATATATTAAATTCAGCCGGAATATTGAGATTTCCCGAATTCCATTACGAACTAGTGCGGCTTGGCATAGGTCTATACGGGGCCAATACCCTTCCCCCGGAAATAGAAAAACCCTTGTCTGTTGTGTCCACACTTCGAACAGTTATTATATGTATCCGTGAAATCGACGGGGATGAAGCAGTGGGTTACGGAAGAAAAGGTAAAATAATAGGCAAGAGAAGGATTGCCACAATCCCAATCGGCTATGCCGATGGAATGAACCGTCATTTTGGCAACGGTGCAATCAATGTTCTTGTAAATGGCCAAAAAGCTCCCACTATAGGCAATATTTGTATGGATGCAACTATGATTGATGTCACGGATATAAATTGTCACGAAGGGGACAGTGTGGAGATTTTCGGAGAAAAAATGAGTGTGCAGACTCTTGCCGACACACTCGATACAATACCTTATGAAATACTTACATCCGTTTCTCCAAGGGTGAAAAGGATATATTACCGGGAATAATCTCAGGCCAACGCTTCCTTTATTCTTTCCAAAACTTCCATCAGTTTTTTTTTCGGCATCGCCACATTTAGGCGCATAAATCCTTCACCCTCGTTACCGAACATTGCTCCATCATTGAGAGCGACCCTCGCCTTGTTGAGGAAGAGATCCACCAACTGTGGCTGAGACAAACCTAAATTCCTACAATCAAGCCATATAAGAAAAGATGCCTCCGGTCTTAAGGCTTTTATTCCAGGTAGTTCTTTTTCGCAAAACTCCTCAACAGCCTCTATATTTTTCTCTACATAATCAAGCATTTGCTTACGCCATTCCCACCCCTCTTTATAGGCAGCGCAAGTAGCAACATAAGAGAATTCAGGGGCTTCATTCAATTCATTGGCCTTCAACCAACCATAGAATTTATCTCTAATTTCAGGATTTGGTACAACTGCAAATGAAGATACAATCCCGGGGATATTAAATACTTTTGAAGGAGCACAAAATGTGATGCTGTTATCCCTGGCCTCATCGCTCACGGTCATATATGGAACATGCCGGTTTCCCCACAAAGCCATATCCGCATGAATCTCATCAGATATTACCAGTATGTTCTTCTGTTTACAAATCTTTGCTAATCTTGATAGCTCATCTTTTGTCCAAATCCTACCGTCAGGATTGTGAGGATTAGACAAAATCAAAACTCCACCCGTTGTGTGGACAGATTCTAATTTCTCAAAATCAATAGAATAATTACCATCCTTTTCTATCAAAGGAATATTTACAACATTTCTGCCGTTTAATTCGGCAGTGATTCTAAAAGGATGGTAAACTGGCGGCATAATGAATACATCATCACCCGGCTGTGTAAAAACGTTGATTACAAATCCCAAACCTTTTACAATGCCGGGAATATAGCTAATCCACTCTGGTTTAATGTTCCAGTCGTGCAATTCCTTTTCCCAGGCTATAATCAAAGGACGGTATTCATCCGGTTCAACACCATAACCGAAAATCGGATGTTCCAACCTTTTTTTCAAAGCGTCAATAATAAACGGAGGAGTAGCGAAATCCATATCGGCTACCCACGCGGCCAACAAATCATCACGGCCGAATCGCTCTTTAAGTCTGTCGGTTTTTAGAGCTCCGGTGCCACGTCTCTCAATCACCTCATCAAAATTATATTTCATCCCTGAATAGCCTGTTTTAAATCCTCCATCAAGTCCTCCGGATCCTCTAATCCAATAGAGAGTCGGATCGTTGTGTCCTTCACATCCATCTCTTTCTTTTCTTCATCTGAAAGAGGCCCGAAAATTGTACTTGACGGATGTATCGCCAAAGATCTGTTATCAAATAGGTTAGTTGCCCTGTGAATTAATTTCAAAGCGTTAATGAAAGCATAACAAGTATCCTTATCCTTCAAATCGAAGGTTATCATTGCACCAGCAGTATTTCCGTAAAGCTCCTTGAACAACTTATGGTTAGGATGACTTTCAAGACCCGGATATCCAACCGCTTTCACTTCGGGTAAAGTCTCCAGAAATTCAGCGATCTTCTTTGCACTCTCAGCCTGTTTACGGTATCTCGCTTCCAGAGTTTCGAGGCCCAGAACCTGCATATAGGCTGCCTGTGGAGTCATGTAGCCACCCAAGTTGAATACCATCTCTTTCTTAATCCTTTCTGACACCTCCGGGAAATTTCCGTAATCTATGATCAGACCTCCCAGACTTGTGGCTCCTCCGGAAATATACTTAGTGGAAGATACCACTTGAAAATCAAGTCCGTTGGCTTTGCCGTCAAATTCTGTAAAGGGTATTATAGTTGTATCCGCTATCAAAGGAATTCCCCATTCTTTAGCAATTTTACTCAATGCCTTTGTATCAGCAACCTCTGTCTGAGGATTTGTAACTGTCTCCAAAAAAATACAACAAGTATTCTCGTCTACAGCCTTTTTAACTTCTTCAATATTGCAAAGGTCTACCAATCTTGCCTCTACTCCAAATCTTACCAAAGTCCTGGTCACCAACAAATAGGTGTTTCCAAACATATGTCTTGAAGACACAATGTTTTTACCTGCTGATGCGACGCTTATGAGCATAGCACTGATGGCTGCCATACCGGAAGTGAAGGCGCTTACCTCTTTTGCCCCGGTAAGATTCATAACCCTTTCTTCAAGATGCATCACAGTTGGATTCAATACTCTTGAATAATCCGGCACAATGACCTTTCCGCAAAATACATCGCTCATGTAAGCGGCATCGTCAAATTCATATGCCAGACAGTTATAAACCGGAATCTGCAACGCATCCCAGGCGTCTCTCCTTTGGAATGGAGTGTGTATAGCTTTAGTACTCTGTTTCATACTTTTGGTTGAATTATTTTTCCTTAACCATAAATATTTTGTGAAATTACTCTAATAAAAGTAATTTTGCAAAGAAATGGATAATCAAACAAAATTTTTGACATATAATTATCCAGAAAACTTTTCACTGGAACGAGGTGGAAGTCTCCCGGGTATAAGAATAGCCTATCATACATTTGGCCATCTCAACAAAGATGGAGACAACTGCATTTGGGTATGCCATGCGCTCACAGCCAACAGCGATGTCGCCGACTGGTGGCCCAACACTGTGGTTCCTGAAGGTTTCCTTGATCCGGACAAATATTTCATCGTGTGTGCGAACATCCTCGGATCTTGCTACGGCACTACCGGGCCACTCTCCATAAATCCCGAAACAGGAGAACCCTGGTATGATACATTTCCAAAACTAACCATTCGGGATGTTGTGAAAGCTCATATCTTATTGGCCGACCATCTGAAACTGAAGTCTATTTTCTCTCTAATCGGTAGTTCGGTAGGAGGTTTCCAGGCCATCGAATGGGCTGTGATGCAGCCGGAAAGATTCAGAAGTGTGGTGCTTATAGCCACAGCGGCATTTGCATCGCCATGGACAATTGCTATCGATGAAACACAAAGGATGTCGATATTCGCAGATAAAACCTATGGTGAAAAAAATCCGGATGCAGGCAAGGACGGTCTTGCTGCAGCAAGAGCCATCGGACTTCTTACCTATAGAGGCGGGAAAGGATACAACTTAACTCAACAGGACCAACATACTGATGAAGTTCCGGATTATCATCGTGCCTGTTCTTATCAGCGGCATCAGGGTGATAAACTCGTGAAGCGTTTCGACGCATATTCATATGTTACTATCCTCGATACTTTTGATACCCATAATGTGGGTAGAGGCAGAAACGGAATAGCCGAAGCACTAAAACTAATAACTTGCCCCGTAGTCTGCGTGGGTATCACCACCGACATGATATTCACACCCGAAGAGATGAGGGCTCTTTCTGATATGATACCGAATTCTTCATATAAAGAAATCTCTTCTCAATTCGGCCACGACGGTTTCCTGGTGGAATATTCTCTCCTGAAATCAATCATCAATGATTTCTTTTCTACAATTCCTCCTCATCATCCCTAACAACCATATCAATAAAAACTTCAAAATCAACAACAATACCCAATCATAAATATGTCTTCCATAAAAGTAGGTCTATTTGGTCTCGGCACAGTTGGCGAAGGAATCGTCAATGTGATTGATAAAGCACGCAATGCCGACGCTGAAATAAAGCGAATATGTGTACGCGATTCTTCAAAACCTCGCAACGTTCATGTACCGAAATCCATGATCACAGAAAATCGTTTTGATGTATTGGACGATCCTGAAATCAATCTAATCGTTGAGGTGATAAATGATGCTGACGCGGCTTTTGAAATAGTATCGGAGGCTCTCAAACGTGGCATTTCAGTGGTGAGCGGAAGTAAAACCATGATTGCACGTCACCTGCCGGAACTTATTGATCTTCAAAGGAAACATAATGTCTCACTACTTTACGACGCTTCATCATGCGGTTCAATCCCGGTGATAAGAAATCTCGAAGAGTATTATGACAACGATCTCCTACTCGAAGTAAAAGGCATTCTAAACGGGTCATCCAATTTTATCCTTTCACGGGTTTTCGACCATAATGAAAGTTATGAACAAGCCCTTCAGACCGCAATTGACTTGGGATTTGCAGAAGCCGATCCTTCTTTCGACATCGAAGGTTATGACTCCCTCTACAAACTCATTATCATCACGGTGCATGCTTTGGGGGTTTACGTGAAACCGGAAGATATTTTCACATACGGAATTACAAATATTTCCGATTTCGACATCAATTATGCTCGTGAAAAACGAGTAAAAATCAAACTTGTTGCACAGGTGGTTAAAATTTCGGATTCCAGATTCACAATGTTCGTAATGCCGGAATTCGTAACCAAATCCAGATATATCTATAGTGTAGACGATGAATACAACGGTGTGGTGATTCGTGGGGAATGCTATGACCGACAATTCATGTTCGGTAAAGGAGCCGGCTCTTTGCCCACTGCTTCCTCTATCCTTTCAGACATGGTGGCCCATCATCACGGTTATAGATATGACTATAAAAAAATGGGTTACGCAGACGTGCCTCAATACACAACAGACGTCCTTTTGAAAGTATATGTACGCTTCTCGGATACTAATATCCCCGAATTGTTGCCTTTCCATTCCATTCAAGAGCGATACATTTCACAAGCGATTAACTATGTGATTGGAGAAATAAAACTTGCCGATCTCATTTCTCATCGTGAAATCCTTGATCGTCCGGATGTTTCTCTCATCAACATATCTCGTTTTTTCGAAGACCGTGACCAATAAAGATATGCGAACGATAGTGAAACCACATTTGTTATTGGCAATTAGATTCCTGCCATTACTTTTGTTGTTTTTCGTCATTCCAATTTCTGCCCAAGAACCATTGGATTCTCTTCCTGCCTCTGGGAGTGAAGAACTGAATGATGGTTTTATTGACACTAAAGAGGAAGCCAAGGGAATCTCGATTCAAGGTAAACTTAAAATGGCAGGACTTCCCCTCTCACCATCCCTAAAAATTTATCTTGAAAAAGATTCATTGATCGACATATCCGTAAGGGCACCATTGATAGGCGAAGCCGGTAGACTTGAGATCACTCCGGATTCAGTAACAATCGTCAACAAGATGAACAAAACATATGTGAAAGAAGGAATCGCTGATTTCCTGAGATATTACCCCGGGGGAATAAACGATGTTCAAAGTCTTCTTCTTGCACGTTTCTTCCTTCCCGGTGTCAATATCGAAGAAGCAAACCTTGAAGAATTGATCGATATATATTACGAAAACGAACAATACAACGTCATACCTAAAGGAGAAGCGGAACTCCCCGGAATCACTTATGGATACATAGTAGACCAATATTTCAATCCCCTTACACTCGTGATTCTTCCCGAATCGCGACCGGACGTGGAAATCGACACTTTTTACACCTACTCTATTCCACCCTCATCCCCTTTTACATACCCTACTTCTCCCTATACAATTCAACTCATCTATCAGGAAGGTGCAAAAGCCCTCGAAATAAATCTTGAATTGAAACAACCTGAATTGACCGACTCAGCACCCAAACCAATCGATGTATCCAAGAAATACCGACAAGTATCCATTTCCGATTTCCTCCGCTCCTTCTAAATGTATAATTTCCTTCATAAAAGATTAAAAAATAATTTCCACTTTCGGTGGAGATTTAGAGGAGTCATACTTTTACTTTTAGTTCAAATAATTCCAATCCCTTCCTTCTCTGCCCCTCAAAAGCCACGAACTTCGGCAGAGGCTAAAAAAAAGCAAGCAGATACTCAAAAGGAAATAAAACTCACCGAAGAACAAATCAGGCAGAATGAATCCAAGGTGAAACGTTCGCTTGCAGATTTAGGTAAAATCGACCAAGAAATAGCGGCTACTAACAAAAAGATATCGTCGCTCAACTCAAAAATTTCATCTCTCAACAAAGAAATATCATCTCTTGAATCCGGAATAGCAAAAAACGAAAAGGATCTCGAAACCCTCCGATCGGAATATCTGAAAGCCGTGAAGAAAATGCGTGTTACACGTAAAAACAAATCTACGCTTGCCTTTATTTTCTCTTCAAAAAGTGTGTCACAGGCTATGCGGCGTATGCGCTATCTGCAGGAATTTTCCGAATGGAGAGGAAGACAAACCGACGAAATCAACGCTAAAACAGCTGATCTGAAAAACCAACGTGACGCACTTGCCAAAGTAAAAGAGGAACAGGCTTCCGCGCTTGCACTTCAAAAAACGAGTGTTGCCCAACTTGCCCAACAACATTCCCAACAAGAAGCAATCGTGGCACAATTGAAGCAAAACGGAGCTGCACTGCAATCACATCTTAAAAAGAAACAGGCCGAAGCATCGGAATTAAATAATTTGGTGTCACAACTCATAGCCGAAGAGCAACGTAAAGCTGCCGAAGAGGAGGCAAGAAGACGTGCTGCAGAAGAGCAAGCGCGAAGAAAAGCCGAAGAAGAGGAACGTCAACGTCAACTTGCCCTAGAAAACAACAAAGCGGAAAATACTGATAAAACTAAAGATAAAGAAAACAAAAAGGGTAAAAAGAAAAAAACGGAGGAAACAAAAGTGGAAAAAGGGACCAAACCAACGGATTACGCTGATGCCAGAAAACGTACACCACGAAATCAATCCTCCATATCTTCTGAAGAATCTGAAACTGCCTCATCATTTTCTAAAATGCAAGGCAAACTGCCTTACCCTTCAACCGGATCCTTCTCAATAACTTCTCCCTTCGGACGGCAATATATGCCGGATTTACCTGACGTGGAATATGACAATCCAGGTATTGATGCCGAATCTGATCCCGGTGCATCTGCGAAGGCCGTGTTCAAAGGCAAGGTTTCCGGCGTTTATTTACTACCGGGATATAACACTGTGGTAATAGTTAATCATGGAAATTACTACACAGTCTATGGGAATATCATAACTCCTAATGTAAAAACCGGTGATTCTGTAGATGCCGGCGCTTTGCTTGGAAAACTCGCTCTTGATGAGGATGACCCCTCCCATTCCTCGATCCATTTCGAAGTCTGGAAAAACCGCGAGAAACTTAATCCCTCTCTCTGGTTACGATAATCTTGATGTCTTTTAGTCCGTTGTTTCAAGGATTTTAATGTTCCACGGCATTGAGAATTTCCTTGTAATGTTTTTCATACTCTTCGTTCTCATCACCTTGCTGCTCTGCTATTTCCAGCGCCTTATTCATAGTGTCCAATGCCTCTTGATAATTCCCCAATTTATATAATATCCAGGCATAGGTATCCAGATAAGTGGGATTATTCTCGACCAACTCCAACGCCCTCTTGCTCATCATCTTGGCTTTCTCAAGATGTTTTCCCTCCTCACTCAAAAAATATGCATAATTATTGAGAGTCAATGCATTATCGTCCAAGAAATAAAGTGAATTCTCATATTCTCCGAATGCCTTAGCCGGTTCCCCTTTCTTATAATAAAGGTCTCCCAACATGCAATACAACGAACTCACCCAAACCAACTCGTCATAGTCAAGCTTGTCCCTTATCTCTTTCAAATTTATACTTTGTTCACTCTGATTTTCTAACCCCTCATCTCTTAATAAACCTTGCAGAATCCTTTCCCCTTCCGAATAATCATCAATCATCGAAGCTGCCATTGCGTATAGATTCTTCAATTGTGGACTTGGTTGCAAATGCTCTTCTGCCCGCTCATAATTCTTGACAGCTTCACTATACTTTCGGTCGGTTAAATCATATGACATCAGCATCATCCAATATCTTTCATTGGTAGGATCCATATCAATCGCATAACCGATTGTTTCCATTGCGCCCTCGAAATCACCTTTCGCAGCTGAATATCTTGCTGACATATCCAACACATCAGGTTCATGAGGATATTGCTCCAAAAGCACTGAAAACAAATGGTCACCCCTTGCTTTGTCACCCGATTCATCAAGCAATTTCTGCAGATAGTCACCCAAAATCCCCAATTTGTCCTGCAATTCAAATTCCTCTGACAAGAGCGCTTCATAAATCATATTATCGAGCATCACACTGTCACCCGTCTCACGGTAATAATTAGCCAGACTCATTTTCACGGCACCGTTGTCGGGAGCCAGACGTTCCGCTTCTTTGTAAGCCTGCAATACAGAATCCATCCGACCGATTGCCTCATACAAGTTACCTTTTAGAATTCTGCTGTATGGGTCACGAGGATTAGTCGCCACCAAAGTTTCTATCTCTTCAATGGCACCGACAGTATCCCTTTCATTCATCATAATTGTGATCTTTTTCAGACTCACCTCATTACTTTTCCCCTCTATTCCTTCGTATCTGTTTAAAGTCTCTATAGCTTTCCTTCCGTGACCGTTTCGCATATACGAGTCTGCCAATACTCCTAACAACTGGGTTTCTGCCGGCATCAATTCATAAGTGCGTTCATAAACGCGTATTGATTCCTCAAGGGTATCCAAAGCAGTGGTGAGATATCCGTATAATTGGGTTGCATACACGTCTTTGGGATTTTCATCTACATAATCTTGCATCATTTTAAGGCTTCTTAGCAATTCTGCCTCACTCTGCAAGGTATCTGTCCTCACGAACAGTCTCTGGTTACCATAAGTAAAAGATGCATCCTTATAATCCGGGTCAAGTTCATAGGCTTTCTTAAAATACTCATAAGCCGACTCCATATTCTTGTTTGCAGCCTCAAGACTACCCTGCATGAAATAATAACGGGCCTTGTTCCGCTCATTCGGATAAGCAATAAGAGCAACCAAAGTTGTAATAACCCAAAATACCAAATATCTCCTTCTCACCACTTAAATTTCTATTAAATTCTCAACCCTTATCCATTATCCCTAACTAACTTCACTTAATACTTATTGTTTATTACTTAGTATTTAATATTTAGTGTTTAATGTTTAAAACTTAATACTTAAAACTTACAACTTAAAACTTACAACTTAAAACTTAACTTAATCGGTACCGGTATGTCCGAAACCACCTTTTTCTCTCTGGGTATGGTCAAGTTCCTTGGCCGGTTCCCAAGTAACATGAGAATATTTGGTTATCACCATCTGGCAAATCCTCTCCCCATCGTTCACTGTGAAATCCTCCTCACCGAGATTGATGAGAATCACCCCAATTTCTCCACGGTAGTCCGCGTCCACAGTACCCGGCGAATTAACTATTGAAAGTCCGTAATTCAACGCCAGTCCTGACCTTGGTCTGATCTGGCACTCATAGCCTTGCGGCAACTGGATAAATAACCCGGTTGGTATCAACGCTCTCTGTAACGGTTTCAAAACCACCGGACCTAACGGCAAATAGGCCCTAACATCCATTCCGGCCGCCTCAAAGGTACCGTAATTCGGTAATTCATGGTGGCTCTTATTGATCACCTTAACTTTCACCCTATCCATAATATTTTTATTAAAAAAGCCGCCCTTAGGCGGCTCATTTTTGGATTACTCACCCGGATGAATTGCATCATTCGGACATACCTCAGCACAACTACCGCAGTCGATGCAAGTGTCTGGATCGATGTGATAGATATCACCTTCTGAGATTGCCTCTACCGGGCATACTGAAATGCATGTTCCACATGCAATACAGTTGTCATTGATTACGTATGCCATAATTCTCTGTTAATTAAGTTTAGTTTATTTAGTTATTTTTTGAGTTTTCTTTTAATAAGTCATCCCTTTCGAGATGGACGGGTCGGAGCTAACCCTTACTTCTGCAAATTTATATCTATATTCCCATTCCACCAAATTTACCTTCAAAATTTATCTTTTTGCTCTATTGGTCAGGGTTATGGAAAATATCCATTATCCCCCTTGAGCCGGTTGAGGAGAACCGGGTTCAGCCGTGCCTCCTTCCGGTGGATTAAGCGGTGTTCCGGTCTTATCCAAAAAGAATGGCCAAGGCATTCCGAATACATCTGCAGGTGTCTTGCCCGGACAGATATATCCGTCGATAATAGTATCCCTTCCACTCGGACTTTCGTAAGTATATAATCTGAATTTATAAAGCATCACTGCTACATGCTCGAATATCTTGCTCTGGATTGCCTCATAGGTGACCCAGTCGCTCGTAGCAGTGAAACAGTAGATTTCAAGTGGAATACCGTTGGCTGTCTGCGGCAATGTCCTTACAAATAATGTGTCTGAATCATTTGCTTTGGATATGTGCACATCATGCTCCAACCACATCTTAAGATATGCCCTGAAGCAACCCAAATTGGTATCGATACTTCCATTCGCCAGGCCGTCAGGATTTCCCGCATCAACAGTTTTTCCGGCATTACGTTGCTCGATTTTCTTGGCGATCCAGTCACCCATCAACGGAATTTTCGCAAATTCAGCCAACATAACGTCATCACATTCCACTACACTGTCTGCATCTATCATGTAGCTCCGCTGTATTCGTCTCGTATTTGAGTTACTCATACTCATATAGTTCGTGAATCCCTGACTCACCAATGAATACGGTGGCAACGTAGTGGTAGTCTTGTCCCAATTCATAACTTTTACTGCAGTCAAGGAAACCTCGGTTACCACTCCGTTTGCATTAGTGCCGCTTACAGCAATCCAGTCCCCTTCATGCAAAGAGTCGTTCTCGCTTAATTGAACTCCTGCCACTACACCCAATATACTGTCCCTGAACACAAGCATCAACACAGCAGCAAAGGCGCCAAGTCCTGCCAATAGACTTCCCGGACTCTTGTCAAGTATTATCGCTACTGTAATTATTGCAAAGACGATCCATACGATACCTTTTACCAATTGCACCAGTCCCTTCAAAGGCAGTTTTCTCTTGTTCTCACGTTGGTCGATCTTATTCCACATCACATCAGCTAAAACGCAGATGGCAACACTCAACACATAACTGAGGTAAACCCATGTGAGTCTTGTCAGCCATGATGCAAGAGTCGTCTTGCTGTTCAACGTGAATTCTATAAGAATCAGGAATACAATGGGGGGAACTATCCTCGCAAACTTGGTAAAGAAATGATCGTCTGTTAGATAGTCATAACTTTTACCTTTTATTCTCGGTCCGATCACCCTGACTATACCTAATATTATCACCTTTAGCAACCAACCTACGCCATAGGAGATCAGAAACACTATCACGGCATAAACTGCTGTAAAAAGCGTTGCGTCATTGTCGGCGTGGAATAGGCCTAAGAACCAATGTACAAGCTCCATAAGCCAGTGTGCTATAGTGTAAGTCCCCTGGGTCTCGTCATGAATATTCACACCGGGCATCACTGTTGCGGTTCCGTGGGCTATCTTGTCAGCGTCTGTCACAAACATAAAATCATATAATACGTTACTGCTGTTCAGGTCATCGGCCCTCACATCTTCTAATCCTGTCATCGGGCTATCCTTTTATTAGCCTATTATTCTGCAAATATAATAATTTTTCCCATTATCCCTACTCCACAGCCTTTGTCTCTTATACCCAATTTCTCTCTTCTTAAAAATCCTTAAATAATTTCCATCCTTTTGCCCTTTCATCTATTTTTCTCTATCTTTGCCATCGGTATAATAGGAGGTAGAAATTTCTTCTCCAAAAAATTTATCAACTCAAAATTATGAGTTGCGTTGATTGATGTGAGTCAATGTGTTTTAGAATTGAGAGTTCTTGAATGATAAAATATGGATAGCTCGCTGATAATCAACCTTATAGATTAATAGATCATAGACTACTAAACTACTATACTACTAAAATAGCAATGCTCAAAAAAATTTATACAGTCTCATTATTATCATTACTTCTGGCAATCCCTGTAATTGCCCAAACTATCACTTCTCCCTCATCCCGCAGCCCCCACGCTGCAATGCACAAGGAACTCCTTGCGAAGCAACAAACCCACTCTGAAGAACAGATACAACTCGTTGAGCATTACACTTTCCTCGACCTTATCGATGATGATCTTGAGCCCGAACTTGATATCTACAATGAAGGCTGGAATTCCAAATCCGTAAACCCTTTCAAAGAATCCGACGTACCTGACACACAGGTTATCGACGTCACAGGCCATTTCATGCCGTGTCCGGGTTTCATTACCTCAAACTATGGCTACCGTCGCAAATTCGGTCGTATGCACAAGGGTGTTGACCTTAAAATCCAGCGTAACGATACAATCTACGCAGCATTCGATGGTAAAGTAAGACTTACAGCATATGAACGTAAAGGCTACGGATACTACATTATCATCCGTCACCCCAACGGTCTTGAAACAGTGTATGGTCACCTCAACAAACATC
Source organism: Muribaculaceae bacterium (assembly GCA_022510405.1). GTDB lineage: Bacteria > Bacteroidota > Bacteroidia > Bacteroidales > Muribaculaceae > Lepagella. The sequence goes on from JAFLTP010000010.1 coordinate 17,956, forward strand.
TCGTAAAACCCGACCAGGTTGTTCGTGCCGGAGAACCGATTGCTCTCGGAGGTTCTACGGGTCGTTCCACAGGTCCTCACCTTCATTTCGAAACCCGATTCATGGGCTACGCAATCAATCCTTGCGCCATCTTCGACTTCGAAAACCAAACGACCCATACCGACACCTACACCTTCTCGAAGAAAACCTACACGCAACCTCGCTCTTTCTCCCCCGTCAAATCTGACGTGGCTAAAAAATAATTTTATTTTATGGAACAAACTCTCGTCTTATTAAAACCCTCTTGCGTTGAAAGAGGACTCATCGGTGAAGTTATCAAACGTATCGAGAACCGTGGCATCATAATCTCAGGACTCAAAATGATGCAACTTGACGAAAAAATCCTTCGCGAACACTATGCTCACCTTGTTGACAAACCATTCTTTCCCGGTCTCGCAGCCTCAATGATGGCTTCTCCCGTCATAGCAATGGTACTCAAAGGCGTAGATATCGTTGAGGTGTTCCGTAAAATGACCGGAGTCACCAACGGTCGCAAAGCTGAACCCGGCACACTACGCGGCGACTTCTGTATGAGCGGACAGGCCAACATTATCCATGCATCCGACTCTGTAGAAAACGCTAAGATCGAAATAGAACGTTTCTTCAAACCTGAAGAAGTCTTCGACTATAACATGTGCACACTTCCTTTCCTTTACGGAGACGGCGAAGCATAACGAAACCAATAATTTATAGAGGATAAATCCCCGGCGATTTTATATATTAGCCGGGGATTATTACTTTAAAACAACATTTCCATAAAAGAAAGAGTATATGAACAAGGGATATTACATATCATTGGCCGCAACAATCACGGCCGCTCCGTGTGTAAAAGCAAATAACGAAACAAAGACAGAAAACAAACCCGATAAACCCAACATAATTTATATTATGGCGGATGATTTGGGTTACGGAGACTTAGGATGCTACGGTCAACCATATATCAATACCCCTAATATCGATTCGCTTGCTTCAAAGGGAGTGAGATTCACTCAGGCCTATTCCGGGAGTCCGGTAAGCGCACCCTCCCGTGCATCTTTAATGACCGGTCAACATACAGGACACACCCTTGTGAGAGGGAATAAGGAATACTGGAGAGGTACAGACACCCTTACCTATGGAGTGAATAAAGAATACGCAAGGGTGGGACAACATCCGTACAGTCCCAATCGTATTATTCTTCCAGAAATTTTGAAAGACAACGGATACACCACTTCCCTTTTCGGGAAATGGGCCGGAGGCTATGAAAATTCAGAGTCCACTCCCGATAAAAGAGGAATAGATGATTTCTTCGGATATATATGTCAATTCCAAGCTCACTTGTATTACCCCAATTTCTTAAACAGATATTATCCTGAGCAAGGTGACACCGCTGTTGTAAGGGTTATCATGGAAGAAAATATACCTTATCCCATGTTTGGGGACGAGTATGCCAACAGGACTCAATATTCCGGAGATATGATTCATCAGGAGGCGTTGAAATGGATTGGAAAACAAACGCCTGACCAACCATTCGCTGCCTTTCTTACATATACCCTACCCCATGCAGAGCTTTATCAGCCCCAGGATTCACTTTTGAATTACTACGAAAATAAATTTGAAGAAGATTTTGACTTCAAAGGTCAAAAAGGATCAAGATACAATGCCACCAAACACGTCCATGCCCAATTTGCCGCGATGATAAATAGGCTTGACACTTACGTGGGTGAAATCATGGATGAATTGGAAGACAAAGGACTGCTCGATAACACCATTGTGATTTTCACCAGTGACAACGGTCCTCATGAAGAAGGAGGAGCTGATCCGAAATTTTTTGGCCGAGACGGCAAACTCCGGGGTTTGAAACGTCAGACTTATGAAGGAGGTATCAGAATACCTTATATCGTTTATTGGAAAGATAAAATTCAACCGGGAACCGAATCCGACCGTCAAATTGCATTTTATGACCTGATGCCTACTCTGTGCGATTTGCTTGACGTGAATTTTGAAGAGAGATATGATTCAACCGGAACTGACGGTATTTCTTTTCTTCCGACACTTTTAGGGGAAGAGCAACCGGAAAGAGATTTCCTCTATTGGGAATTCCATGAAACGGATCAGATAGCCGTGAGACAAGGAGACTGGAAATTGATAGTAATCAAAGGAGAACCACATCTTTACAATCTAAAAGATGATATAAGCGAGACCACGGATATCGCCGAAGAGAATCCGGAGATTGTGGCACAAATGCTGCAAATAATAAAGGAACAGCACCGCGATAGCGAGCTGTTCCCTGTGACTTTACCATTTTGATTTCCAAGTGTAGAGCTTAGAGTCCCGAGAAACTTAAAACTTTAAACTTTACTCTTTAAACTTTACACTTTAAACTTTACACGTTCAACTTTCCTCCCTGATAGGATGATATTCCACGAAGGCTTCTATAGCTTCATAGGAGGCCAAGCCAAGATCGTGGTATAATTTTGCCGTGGCCCTGTTACGGTCTTCTGCTCTTTGCCAGAAGAGACGGTCGTCATTACCTAAGAACGGTGCGTTTTCCATCTGACTTTGATGCTTGAGGATAGAATTCCGTTTGATCCTAAGTTCTTCGGGACTAATCGGCACTGCCATCTCAATATGGTCGATCTCCCATTCAGCCCAGGCACCACGATACATCCAGATTTTGCAATCCTTCATCCATTCATCGTCTTTCATCTCGTCGATGGCAGCGAAAACAGCATCGGTGCATACTTTGTGTGTCCCGTGAGGATCCGCGAGGTCTCCTGCCACAAATATTTCGTGAGGCTTGATATCCTCAATCAAATCCTTCACAACCCTTACATCCTTTTCAGTTAATTCACCTTTCTTGATAGTACCCGTTTCATAGAAAGGAAGATTAAGGAAATGAACATTTTCAGGTTTCACACCCACATATTTACAAGCGATTCTTGCCTCGCCCTGCCTGATTTTTGTCTTTAGGTAACGAATCTCCTCGGAATCGGGATCACCGCTTTTCTTATTGTCGACATATTCGTGAATATCCACCGACATGTTTGCAAATTCAGGTGTATTGAATCCGAACCTGTTTGCGATATTGTCCATCAACATGAGATATCTCAGCATATCTTCATCACCGACCGCTATATTGCCGGAGGTTTGATAAGCCACGTGAACATCATGTCCCTGGTCTACCAGTCTCTTTAATGTACCACCCATCGAGATAACATCATCATCGGGATGTGGACTGAAGATCAAGACTCTCTTTGGATAAGGAAGAGCCCTTTCGGGACGATAGGTATCATCAGCATTCGGTTTGCCACCCGGCCAACCTGTGATGGTGTGCTGGAGGTCATTGAATATTTTTATATTCACATTGTAAGCCGAACCGTAAATGGCTATAAGTTCGCTAAGGCCGGCATCCTGAAAATCTTTGTCGGTAAGTTTAAGAATCGGTTTACCGGTTTTATGGCACAACCATACGATTGCACGACGAATGAGTTTGTCATTCCAATCACAGGAAGTCACTTTCCAGGGATGTGCGATACGTGTGAGATATTCAGCGGCGGGAAGATCCACCACCACAATGGAGTTAGTATTACCCTGAAGGAATGTTGAAGGAACATTGGAGTTAGGAATATCCTCAACAGTTTCCTGTACGATTTTAGCCTTATTTTCTCCCCATGCGGCAGTAAGAATATGTCTTGATGACAAAATATTTGCTATGCCGATGGTGATTCCTGTGGTAGGAACGTTATCATTGTTATATTCTTCAGAAATGTTCTTCCTCATTTCATCGTCAAGATGCACAAGACGGCAGGTCTTGGTTGCAGGAGTACCGGGACCGTTGAAAGCCAGACTTCCTGAAGGACCGATTTCACAAAGAGTGATGTCAATTGCTCCGCTTCCGGCGAAATACTGTTCGTAGGCCTTGCAACTGTTATAGATATTTTCTTTGGCTTCTTTCAAATTGAAAGTCCTGATATGCTCTTTCTTCACATTTACATGATCAAGAAAGACCTCTTTCAATCTTCTTAAAGTGCTTGGACCATTTTCATCTTGATTGAGAAATTCACATAACTGATATATGTATACATTCGAGAAATTCACTTTTTTCTCTTCATACATTTTGATTAGGGCCGCATAAGTGCCGTCAAGACTTTTGGCGGAATCAAGGGCAAGGAAACATTTATTTTTAGTTTCCAACGCACGGTTGATATATTTCACCATTGTCTCTGCCAGATACTCGCTACCTTCGGAGGCCGTTTCGAAGATTTTGGTGTAAACTTTCTCTCTTTGTGTGAGAGTTGCGAGCTCTACTTCATCCTGTGGTGAAAAATATCGTTTAGGGATGTGTTCAAGTTTAATTTTAGAACTAAGATCAGTTTTCATGTATAATAAGATTAATTGAATTCTAAGGCTAATTTATAATGCAAATCTAACTTTTTTTTCGATTATAAGCAATAAGCGGAATAATTTCGGTATCTTTGCTAATAACTAAATTAACCTTAAAATTCAATTAACCCATGCGTCTTATTATCGAACCTGACTATGAAAGCGTGTCCGAATGGGCAGCCAACTATGTAGCGGCACGTATCAACAAAGCGAATCCAACTAAGGAAAAACCTTTCGTGTTGGGATTGCCAACCGGAAGTTCCCCTCTTGGAATGTACAGAAACCTGATCAAATTGAACAAAGAAGGAAAGGTTTCTTTCAAGAATGTTATAACCTTCAATATGGACGAATACTGCGGTATTCCAAAAAATCATGAGCAGAGTTACCACACTTTCATGTGGACCAACTTCTTCAATCATATCGATATACCTGAAGAAAATGTAAATATCCTTGACGGAAATACTAAGGATCCGGAAGCAGAATGTCAAAGATATGAAGATAAGATAAAGGCGGTAGGTGGCATAGATTTATTCGTTGGAGGCGTAGGAACCGACGGCCATATCGCTTTTAATGAACCCGGATCATCCTTGACATCCCGCACCAGAATGAAGACCCTAACAAAGGAAACGATGTTTGCTAACTCACGTTTCTTTGGCAACGATGTCAACAAGGTGCCCAGATATGCTCTCACAGTGGGTGTCGGCACAATCATGGATGCCAAGAGTGTGATGCTGATCGTTAACGGATTCAATAAGAGTCGTGCCCTTCAACACGGTGTAGAAGGTGGAGTGACTCACCAATGGACAATCTCTGCTTTGCAGATGCACCCCAAATCAATTATCGTATGTGATGATCCGGCATGTGAGGACCTGAAGATGGGAACTTACAGATATTATAAGGATATCGAGGCAACGAATTTGGATGCAAAATCATTGCTACTCTAATTTTTAAGGAGACATCACTGTCTCCTTACCTTTATTTCATGATATTGGCTGGAGGACGACCGGCATCGAGTTCCTGTTTCATGAATTCCATGGCCGGGGAAACATGTTTGAAAAACATTCTATAGCCTTCGCATAGATAATTCAGATAGCGTCCTCGTTCATTGGTTTTGACGAAACGATTGCGTGGACATTCGCCATGACAGGCCCAAAGATATTCGCATTCCCTACACTTTTTGGGTAGGGAATCTTTTTTTGCAGACCCGAATCTTTTTTGTGGCTCGCTCATAGCCATCTGCCAAAGTGGCTTGCTGTGGATATTACCGAGTTTATAGCGAGGAAATACAAAATGGTCGCAGGAATATACGTCACCGTTGAATTCTACTGCAAGAGCACTCCCGCATTCGGGAGCCATTGTACAAACCGGTGATTGGGCTCCGATTTTGTTAGCCAAAGTGGCGTCGAAGAGTTGAACGTAGACAGTTCCCACATCCGTTTTTACCCATTCATCGAACACTTGGCACATAAAATTACCCCATTGAGCCGGTTTCACTGAAAAATCAGCGAGTTTTATATTCTCTTCAGACTGATTTGCGAGCATCCCGTCTCTCTTTATTCTTTCCACCACAGGAGTGAACTGCAGAAAAGGAGTGCCCAAATCTTTTAGGAAATTGTAGGTTTCCACCGGATAATCGGCATTGGCAGCATTTACAGTAGCCAACACATTCCAATCCACTCTGTGTTTATTAAGGAGTTCGATACCTTCCATCACTTCCGGGAAGGTTGAAGAACCGTCATGCCTTTTTCTATATACGTCATGGAGATGCTGCGGACCATCTATCGAGACTCCCACAAGCCAATTGTTGTCCTTGAAAAATTCACACCATTCATCAGTGAGCAAGGTAGCGTTGGTTTGAATAGTGTTGGTTATTTCCCTTCCGTTGCCATATTTCTCTTCCAATTCAATAATCTTCCGATAGAAATTCAAGGGACGGATCAAGGCTTCACCCCCATGCCAATTGAAAACCACCGTTTTGGTGGGTTGACTCGCTATATACTGTTGAATAAAATTTTCGAGTGACTCGTCATTCATCAAATGCGAGTCACCCGATTTATAAAATTTTCCTTTTTCCAGATAATAGCAATACTTGCATCTCAAGTTACAAGCCGATCCTACCGGCTTAGCCATTACAGCAAAAGGATTCCCGAAAGGAAGTTGAATCATTCTTTAATTGTTTTCTGACTCCCATGCCAGGGCTGACGCCCCCAACACGGCACCATCATCTTCGTTTAATTGAGAAACGAGAATCTTGGGTTTGTCATTGTATATGAACAGCAAATGTTTGTCGAAAGCTTTCTTGGTAGGGTTAAGCAACAAGTCCCCACTCCTCATCAAACCTCCGAAAAGAATGAAGGCTTCAGGACTTGAAAAAGCTGTGAAATCAGCCAAAGCCTCACCAAGCATTTTACCGGTGAACTCAAATATATCATTTGCCAATTTATCACCGGCTACGGCTGCATCATAAACATCTTTCGATGTAATCTTATCGGGATCTATATTTCTTAAGACACTTGGTTCATCACTTTTTTCCAGAAATTCCTTGGCTGTTCTCACCATTCCTGTACTGCTACAGTAGGTCTCCAGACAACCTTTTCTGCCGCAACCGCAACTTCTACCGTTTTTGTCAACTACTACATGTCCTAATTCACCTGCGAGACCATCATGGCCATATACAAGTTTCCCATTTGAAACTACTCCTGAACCCAATCCGGTACCTAATGTTATCATCATGAAGTCTTTCATGCCTTTTGCGGCACCATAGACCATCTCACCCATCGTGGCAGCATTGGCATCGTTGGTGACTGTGACAGGCAGACCTCCAAATTTTTCACTTACAAGCCAAGCTATGGGAAGATTCTCACCCCAATTCAGATTTGCTGCATTCACGATTTCCCCCGTATGGTAGTTAGCACCCGGAGCACCGATACCGATACCTACAATTTTGCCTTCAGCGTCACGATCTTTGATAAGTTTAGAAAGTGCATCGTATAGAACGTCAAGATAAGTCTTGAAATCCGGATATCCTTTGGTTTTTATGGAATTCTTGGCTATAACTTTTCCATTACGGTCTACAATACCGAAAACGGTGTTGGTTCCGCCTATATCAATTCCAATTGCGTATGGTTTACTGTTCATTTGAGTTTCGTGTTATTAGATTTTTATTTCTCCTGATTTGAGGCCTTTGGAAGTTGCCTTGAGGGTTATCTTGCCGGGACCTGTTCTTTCCACAATTACTGAACAAAGGCCATTGAAAGCCGGAAGCTCGGTTGAATAGAACGGGATATGACTTGTAGGATCACCTGCATCGCAGGCAACAATCTTACCCGGACCGGAAATGCTGAATTTTAAGTCGTTATTGGCTGTTGGAACCATTTGGTTATCCTTGTCAGCCACTTCAACTTTAACGTAGGTAAGCTCCTTGCCTTCATAATCCTTGCTGAGAACAAGTTTTTCGGCCTTTCCTGTAGTTTCTACCTTATCACGGGCCCATTCCTTACCATCTTTGTAAGCCACTACTTCCACAACACCGGGTTCATACACCACGTCGTCCCAACGGAGGCGGTATTCATAGTCTCCTTTCTTCTTGAGTCCTTTGGAAACACCGTTAACGAACAGTTCGGCGCTGTCACCTGAAGTATAGACATGAACAGGAGTGATCTCACCTTCTCTACCTTCCCAATTCCAATGAGGGAGAATATGTGCCATCGGGAGATTTGGATTCCATCTGGATTGATAGATATAATATCTGTCTTTCGGGAAACCGGCCAAGTCGATAATACCAAAATAGGAACTTCTTGCCGGCGGAGGAGTTTGCGCTTGTTGTTTAAGAGCTTCTTCGGCCTTAGCTTTTTCTTCGGGACTTGTAAAATTGGTGAGGATAGACCAGTCAACATTATAAGGGGTCGGTTCACCTAAGTAATCAATACCGGTCCAGACGAATTCACCACAGAGATAAGGTGCCTTATCCTCGAATTCCCATTCATAATCGGGTTTTGAAGCCCAACCCGGAGCATATAGATCATACGAACTTACTTGATAGGGAGCACCGTCAACCCAACCCTTTCCTTTGTCTTCCTCAACCGGGAATTTATAATAACCGCGGGTAGAAACACATGAAGCGGTTTCTGCTCCGATCACAGGTTGATTGGGATACCTCTTATGAAAATCTTCATATGCGAAGGGTTTGTAATTGAATCCGTAGACGTCGTTCACCAAGTGATATGCAGTCTTGTAGGCCGGCAATTTATTGTTACCGGAAGTCACTGGGCGTGTGGGATCAGTCTGCTTGGTTATATCGTAGAGTTGCAAGGGCACCCACCAGGTGGTAGGATCCAATTGTTCCTCACATTCATTTCCGATACTCCATAACACCACCGAAGGATGATTTCTGTCTCTTATAATCATGGCCTTCACGTCTTTTTCTGCCCAGTCCTCGAAAAGGCTTACGTAACCGTTGGGTTTCTTATTTAATGGAAGGGTCCAGCTATCAGTGAATTCATCCTCAACCATAAAACCCATTGAGTCACAGAGTTCCAAAAATTCTGGAGCCGGAGGGTTGTGGGATGTTCTGATTGCATTGCAACCCATGTCTTTCAAAAGTTGGAGTCTTCTCACCCATGCGTCATTATTCCATACCGCCCCCAAAGCGCCTGCGTCATGATGCAGGCATACACCTTTCAAGAAATTTTTTTCACCATTCAGATAGAATCCGTCGGGTTTGAATTCAATTGTTCTGATGCCGAAAGGTGTTTCATAAACAGATACTTTACCATCCGGATTTACTACAGTGGTTTTGGCCAGATACATCTTTGGATTTTCAGGGCTCCAAAGTTCTACATTCTTGAGATTGAACTTCTGATTAATCACAGTGCCGTCCTGAATATAATCGGCAGTGGAAGCTTTGTCGATGATTTTACCGTTGTCAAAGATTTCTGTAATGACTTCTCCGGCATATGGTTTGGTTTTATTGTCGAGTGTTATTTCCAAATCAACCTCGGCATCTCCATTACCTTTATAATCAGTTGTGATGTAAGTACCCCAATGTCCAACAGAGACCGGGAGTTCCTTAGTTAGCCATACATTTCTGTATATTCCACCACCGGGATACCATCTGGAAGAATTTTCAGGATTATCAAGAGTAATCACCAAGTTGTTATCCCCTACATTGATGTAAGGAGTGAGATCAGCTCTGAAAGATGCATAACCGTATGGCCATTCCATCACGAAGTCATCATTGACATATACCCTGGCCCCTGACATAGCACCGTCAACGTCTAATAAGAAACGGAGACTGTCAGCTTTTTCCGCTTGCGTTACATTAAGCTGTTTGCTGTATTTTGCTTTGCCCCACCATGGGAGTTTACCTGTTTCACCGGGATAAATCTGCTCGAAAGGATATTCCACACCCCAGTCATGAGGTAGGTCGAGAACCCGGCTCTTACCATCTTTTTCGTATACCCAGCCGTCGTTGAAACTCTGCCGGGCCGAGGATTTAGCCATTATGCCTCCAATGGATAAGAAAAAAGCCAATCCTCCCAATAATATCTTATTTTTTATATCTGTCATTCTCTTACTTTTATTCTTTAAACTTTACACTTTAATCTTTAAACTCTAAACTTTAAACTTTACACTTTAA
>JAFLTP010000010.1:28097-96307 GCA_022510405.1 Muribaculaceae bacterium
CTTTAAACTTTACACTTTAATCTTTAAACTCTAAACTTTAAACTTTACACTTTAAACTTTAAACTCTAAACTTTCCACTTTAAACTTTAAACTTTCCACTTTAAACTTTAAAAACTTTACTCCACTTGGAGTTCATCAAAGTAGAGCCAGGTTTTGGCACCCCCACGGGCATATCCGGAGGGGATGTTGCCGGGGGATTTTGCCTTTACTTTGAGGTATCTTGCTTTGGTGTTAACTTTTCCGAAATCATATTCATGATTTGTTGGTAGCTTTGTGAATATCAAATCTTCCGGAGTCTCTACTGTTGAGACGAGTGTATAGTTTTCACCATCTTCCGAACCATAAAGTTCCACGGAAGTTGGAAGCGCGACACAAATTTGAGAAGCGACAAGCGAACCGAGTTTACAATTATTGATAGGTTGCGATTCTCCCAAATCCACCACAAATTCAGCATCTCTGTCGTGCCAACCTGCCCATTCGAAGTCAGAAATCTTTTGGCTGCCACGCACACCATTGGTAAGAGTTCCTTGGAGAGTGTTGTTACAATTTTCCGAAGTTACCTTTTTACCGGTTGCCTTATTGAAAGCCACATTAAGTGCCAACGGTTGTCCCATTTGCTTTCCATCCTTATAAGTGGCGGCTACAATGGAATTTGAATTGTTCAATGATATGGGACCGGCATATTTTTGAGGATTCTCTTCCTGACCTTGAAGAGTGTAGATTATATCCACATCAGGACGGATACATTCCAAATCCACGACAACACCGTCACCGGTTGATTTTGCAGTATGCTGGATATTGTACATTGAATTGGAATGGATGATACCTCTTTCTTCGAGTTCCGGAAGGAAGTTGTCGAGTGCCACAAGGAAATCATTCCAGTCGGCAGAACCTTCGGGACGCCATGCAAGGTCAGAAACTGCGATGAGACGTGGGAAAAGAAGGTATTGCACATCTCCGGGTTGTTTGCAAAACTCGGTCCATAATGAACCTTGCACACCTAACAGATTGTCTCTAAGTTCGTGAGTCCAATCCTCTTTCACCGGTTCATATTCATAAACATCCTGCAGAGTGTTGTTACCGAAATAAGTGTATGGTTCGAACCATTGTGGTCCTTGATATCTAAGGAGATATAGAAGTTTTGCAGGCGTTAAGACAAACTTCCTGCCGCTCTTCTTTGAATCCCTTACAGCTACACCACCGTCACCTTGCCAACCCAAAATCACCATTTCTTCCTTGGGATTGCCATAGGTCACTTCGTCCCAGCCCATAGCAGTACGCCCTTTACTGCGCACATAACTATTTATTCTGTCCATGAAATATGCCTGAAGACCTTCGTAACCATCAAGATTTTCAACAGTGATTCTTTCGTTGCACAAAGGACAGTTTTTCCATACGCTCTTGTCGGCTTCATCGCCACCAAGATGGATATAGTTTGAAGGGAACACATCCATCACTTCGTCGAGCACATCGCAATAGAAATCATAAACCTTGTCATTACCGCCGCACATGATAATTGAAGCATCCTCACCGCCGATACCGGGGAAAACACCAACAAATTTATCCACCACCGGACAAGCCAATTCAGGATAAGAAGCGATAGCGGCGGCTGCATGAGCCGGCATTTCTATTTCAGGTATCACATTGATATATCTGTCGGCAGCATATTTTACTATTTCCCTTAAATCATCCTGGGTGTAGTATCCACCGATCGGAGTAGGTTCATCCGCGCTTTTTGCATTTTCTCTCCCGGGGAAAACCTCGGGACGGTCTACTCTCCAGGCACCTACTTCCGTAAGTTTCGGATATTTTTTGATTTCCATTCTCCATCCGTTGTCGTCTGTGAGATGAAGGTGAACGTTATTGAACTTCAAAGCGGAAGCGAGGTCAATCAACTTTAGAACTTCCTCTTTGGGTATGAAGTATCTCACCGGATCAAGCATCATAGAACGATATGCGAAACGAGGAGAATCTGTAATAGTACAACATGCGATTGAATTTTCATCACCATTCAGATAACACAACTGATAAAGGGATTGCAAGGCATAATAGAATCCCTTTTCGGTTCCGGCCTCGATAGTAACCACAGAAGGTTCCACCTTCAAAACATAATCTTCGGCAGCGATAGATTTGTTTTCTTTAATATATAAATCTATATTCTCCTTAGATTTAGTGTTGACAATATTGAAATTATGTTTGAGCACTTTGAGAAGTTTCTCGGAAGCCTCGTGAGAAAGGGTTGATTTCACATTCCAAATTTTCGGCACAGTAAAAGCGCCCTCTGTAATTTCATATTGGGCCGGTTGCGGGATAATTGGTTGCTTGGCCGCCTGAACGACTCCAAAACACAACGCAATTAAGATTAAAATATATAGTTTCTTCATTGAAGTAAATACTCTCTCTTTAAACTCTAAACTTTCAACTTTCAACTTTAAACTTTAAACTCTAAAACTCTAAGCTCTAATATTTAAACTTTAAACTTTAAACTTTAAACTCTAAAACTCTAAGCTCTCTTCTTTAAACTTTAAACTCTAAACTTTAAACTCTAAAACTCTAAGCTCTCTTCTTTAAACTTTAAACTTTAAACTTTAAACTCTATTTAGCTCTCTTCTTTAAACTTTAAACTTTAAACTCTAAACTTTATTAAGCTCTCTTCTTTAAACTTTAAACTTTAAACTTTAAACTTTCAAATAGGATATTTGAACCTTATGGGATCGTCGTACTTCTCTTGTTGTTCCTTGAGTTTTTTCATCATACGGGCTGTGATCTCTTCTGTTCCGGGTTTCCCGTAGATATTGTTCATTTCATGAGGATCCTCCTGGAGGTCGTAGAGCTCCCAAGCGTCGATATCATTATAGAAATGCATAAGTTTGTATCTTTCATCCCTTACGCCATAATGTCTTTTCACGGCATGTTCAGCCGGGTATTCATAGAAATGATAATAGATGGCGTCTCTCCAGTTTTCAGGTTTTTCACCTTTCAATATTGGAAGGAAAGATTCACCCTGGATATCTTCCGGAACTTCCACTCCCGCCAATTCCAGGAATGTGGGGGCATAGTCGATATTCTGTACCATTTCTGTGATTTCCCCACGGCGTTCAAACCCGTCAGGAAGTCGCATTATAAGAGGGGTGTTGAGAGATTCTTCATACATGAAACGTTTGTCGAACCAGCCATGCTCACCCATATAGAAACCTTGGTCGGAAGTATAGACAACCAAAGTGTTTTTCAACAAGTCCTTTTCTTCAAGATAATCGAGCACTCGACCCACGTTTTCATCAAGACTTTTTACAGTCTTGAGGTAATCTCTGATATATCTTTGGAATTTCCATTCAGCCAATTCTTTCCCTTCAAGATTTTGTGAATAGAAATCATCGATGATAGGATCATAGAAAGCATCCCATTTAGCCTTCTGTGCGGAGTCCATACGGTTGTAATAGCTTTCGTAACGAACCTTGAGATCGCTGTATTTGTCAGGACGGTTCATCTTGAGGTCGTAAAGCACATCCATATGGTCAGCCACTCTCATTTCAGCTGTCTTGGCAGCTTCGCGACCTTCATAATTGTCGTAGAAATTTTCCGGAAGCGGGAAAGTCTTGTCCTCATAAAGAGCGAGGTGGCAAGTATCGGCCATCCAGTTACGGTGAATAGCTTTGTGATGTATCAGAATGCAAAATGGTTTATCCTTGTCTCTTTCATTTTCAAGCCAGTTCAGACTCTTGTCTGTGATAATGTTGGTAAGATAACCATGGTTTTGCACCGTGTCACCTGTTTCAATGATGAAGTCCGGATTGTAATAATCTCCTTGTCCGGGTACTATTTCCCAACGGTCGAAACCCTGAGGAAGTGATTCAAGGTGCCACTTGCCGAAGAGTGCGGTCTGATAACCGGCTTTTTGAAGATATTTCGGGAAAGTGGGTTGACTTCCATCGAAAACACAAGTAGTATTGTCTGTGAAACCATTCTTGTGGCTATGTTTACCTGTAAGCATACAAGCTCGGCTCGGACCGCTCAAAGAATTGGCGACATAGCTGTTAACGAATTTTACACCATCGTTGGCAATTCTATCGAGATTGGGAGTTTCGGCATAACGTGTATCATAGCAGCTCATCATCTGGGCCGTATGATCATCGGTCATGATATATACAATATTCAATGGCTCGTTTTCCGCTTTTGCTGCTTCCTTATTCTTACAGGAAGAAGCACCGGTCACTGTGAGCAAAGCCATCGATGGCAAGATTATTTTGTTTGAATTTTTCATGAAAGCGTGGTTTAAGATTTGGTAGCTATAATAGCTATCATAGCTAAAATAGCTAAAACTTTTAAAAAAGGGTGTGTTTCCACACCCTTTTTTATTGATTAATCGCAATCGTAATTGAGGTCGCAAAGACCGGCGTTATCTGTTGGCCATCCCGGATTCTGAGTGATAGTAGATTTTCCGGTTTCAGAATCTATAGTAAGCAAGAACTGAGATACAGGTATCGGTTCGAGATAGTGAGGTTTCGGGAAAGAATACCCACTGTACACCATGGATGTTGTATAAGCTTGGAGAGGACGTAGATAAAGAGATTCCGAAGAAGAAGAAATACCTCCGTCAAAATCTGAATCTTCATACATTTCGTTCATTCCGGCCCAAAGTTTGAAACCTTCAGGTTGCCAATCTTTCATTGTATCGAAAGCTCTCCAACGTTTGAGGTCATCGAGGCGACGACCTTCAGCCATAAGTTCGCAACGACGTTCACGTCTGATATTATAAAGAGTAGCATCTACAAGAGCACCTTTTGAATAAGCGCCGAAGTCATTGACTGCCTCTTGAGCCATATCGGTTTTTGAAATTGTCTTTTGATAATCAGTATCTACACCGGCACGTGCACGGATAGCTTTCCAATATTCATCACATTTTCCACCAAGATTACCATTCTTTTCATAGTAAGCTTCGATGTAGTTAAGCATACATTCAGCACTACGGAAAATAGGAACTGTAGTTGTCGTACCATTTTGGAGGAGTTGGTCAGGATTAGTATTTACCCATTTATTGAGTTCATAACCGGTAACTGATTTATCCTGTCCTGTTCTTCCAATTGGAGGTTTATAGTAGAATAACGTATCTGAACCGTTCTTTACATAACCTGCCGCTCTAACAATACCATAACCTCTGTAAGAGTCTCCATCGAATGTATTACCATAGTTCCTTTCGTAACTACCGTTTTCATTTCTTTTTCCACCGATTCTGGGGTCACGGTCTTTCAATTCAGCAAAAGAAGTATCATCGCCATTATAGCCACTTCCGGTAGCATAAATTGGAAGTCCGTTTGCCATCAAATACGTAGATACGGCCTGATGAGTCAAACCTAAACCGCCACCACCTTTCAGATAATAGCTACAGCTGTGAGCGCTAATACCTGTCATATAATATCTGCCAAGAATTACCTCGGGGATTGCGCTGACATCAACACTATTGAAGAGAGATAGATAATCACTGTAAAGGTCATGTCCCTCCACTGCTTTCTCAGAAGCATCAATAGCTTGGTCAAGGAACCAATTGATTTCAGCTTCAGCGCTACCTGCCGGCCATGCGAAATTGGGCCAAGTTTCCTTACCGAGCCATTTGCTGTTACCCGGTACGAAACAAGTGTTGGCATGATATTTCTCCCATGTTGCTTCATGAAGTGCAACACGTGATTTCAATGCATAAGCGGCTGCTTTTGTCAATCTGCCCTTTTCAAGCGGAGTAGAAGACATAAGTTCGATAGCTTTGTCAAGATCTTGAATTATGAAACGAGCAACTTCATTTCTCGGATATCTTTTACTTGCTTGAGCTAATTCTGCCTGATTATCCGTCAAATACTTTGTAAGAATCGGTGCATCACCGAAATAACGGAGAAGACGGAAATGTTCCCATGCCCTGAAGAAATAGGCCTCACCTACATAATGATTGATACCAGACTCAGAACCTGTGATGATATCTTTGTTTTCTTCATATTTTTCCAAGAAGAAATTGATACCACGGAAATTTGCAAAGTCCCAGTTTGTGTTTGTAATGGTTCCGGGTGTAGGATTGATATCAGGCACGCGTTTGTTACCGTAATACAACAAGATGTCTGCACTCGGTTTACACATGTTGTCGGAAGAGGCATCGTCGGCATAAAGCCCGGTATTGGCAGATCCGGAACCATTAACCGGCAAATACTCGTAAAAAGCATTTGCAGCTATCATGAGGTCATGCTCTGTTCTATAGTAAGAATCCGAGCTTCCGAAATCCATTGGCTCTTGGTCAAGGAAATCGTTACAGGAGGTCAAAGCCAATGCCGCGATTCCAAATAATATATATTTTTTCATCTGTTTCATTTAAAATATTAATATTAGAGTGGAAAGTGGAAAGTGAAATTTGAAAAGAAAGTTACTATTCGTCTTTCAACTTTAAACTTTCAACTTTAAACTTTCAAAAAATTAGAATGTAAGTTCCAAACCCATTGAGAATGTACGGTATTGAGGATAAACCTTACCTGCACCACCTGAATATTCGGTATCGTTGGTCTTCAATGCCTCCGGATCGAAAATCTTAAGTTTTGTTACTGTAAAGAGGTTTTCTGCAGAGAAATATATTCTTGCTTTCTTCACATACTTAGAAATTGGAGTCTTTTCCGGAAGACTGAAACCAACCTGCAAGTTCTTCAAACGAAGATACGAAGCATCCTGTAGGAATCTGTCTGAACATTGAGTATTGTAATCGTCATATCTCATACGACCATAGTATGGATTTTCATAGTTTGCACCGAGTTCAGCACCTGCATAACGGAAATAGTCGAGCTGTTCGAGATAAAGCGCATTCTGATAAGCACCGCCTTGGAAACCGAAGAAGGTTGCACCACCGATATTTCCACCGTTGCTTACGAAGTAGTCACGTTTACCGATACCCTGGAAGTAAGCTCTGAAATCGATAAATTTCCATTTGAAGTCAAGAGTGAAACTGTAGGCAAATCTTGGAGTTGTGTTACCTATAATACGAAGGTCACCATGGTTGTCAAGAGTTCTTGTACCCGGGTCTACGCTTCCGTCATTATCGAGGTCTGCGTACATAAGGTCACCACCTCCCCAAGTTGAAGTACCGGTTGCTGCTGTAGGTATTTTATCTTGATTATGTTGAGCTAAATAAGCTGCCATCTCTGCATCACTCTTTGCAATACCCAAAACAGAGTAACCCCAGATTTCACCATATTCCTTACCCTGATACCAACCATCGATTGAGTTGTTTGGTGAGTCATATTTGGTAACCACTGTCTTGTAATCAGAGAGAGAAGCGGAAATAGAGTAACTGAAATCTTTACCGATATTGTCTCTCCAAGACACTTCCAATTCCCAACCTCTTGTTCTTAACTCGGCATTGTTGGTCTTAGGAGCGTTGGCACCATAGATAGCTGCCAATGCGTAAGCAGGACCGATCATGTCTTTGGTTGTTCTCTGGTACCAGTCGAAAGACCCTTGTAGTCTATTGTTGAAGAAACCGAAGTCAACACCGGCGCCAACGTTCTCGATTCTTTCCCATGTCAAAGAAGTTGAATATGGGTCGAATATTGGAAGAAGAGTTGCTTGATTGTCACCTAAGATCACTGTTCCACCGGTGGTGTACATCTTTTGATAGAAAGGATAGAATGAAGTTGTGTTCTGGTTACCCAACTGACCGTAAGAAGCACGTAGCTTGAAATAGTTCATTGTCTGATAAATCGGTTCCCAGAATTTTTCATTGGCTATGTTCCAACCGGCTGAGAAGGACGGGAACACACCCCAACGCTGATTCTTCGGGAAACGGGATGCACCGTCACCACGGAGGTTTACTTCAGCCATATATCTGTCATCATAGTTATAATTGATACGACCGAAAATACCTACAGAAGTCCATTTTCCTTTGCTTTCGGATGACATCGTGCTGCCACCGCCATTGTCGGATGGAATGAATGGAGTATCCGGAAGGAGAATATCCCATGAAGCTACACGGGTGATTTCCTCGCTATAGCTTTCCGTCTGAACACCGAGAAGGAACTTGAAGTTATTGTTGTTGAACGACAGGTTATAATCAGTGTAGAAGTTTGTACTGAAATAATTGATATAGGTATTAGCCTTTTCGTAGTAGCTCTCACCTGCTGCGGGGTCAACATAGAATGTACCGTTATCACGGATTCTACGATATGAGTTCTGTTGGTCGCCCAAATTAATAAAACCTGTAGAACCGTCACGCATAGTATAAGTAACAGGTTTGAACTCACGAGTGTAAGGATTATGTTCGATACGGCTGCTGAGGTCAACATGGATTTGCCAATCCTTAATCGGAGTGATTGTCAAATTACCCTGATTATAGATCTGTTGAGTCTTTTGATCCTGGCGACCACCGTCTCTAAGTTGTTGTACATATGATTCCGGATAATACTCATCGTAAGTTGTATACAATGGCAAAGTTGGAGCCATACGGCTTAACTGGTGGAAGAACATAGAGTTCAACACAGAGGGTTTGGTATTGTCGGTTGCAATGTAACGGGAGGTCCATAAGAATTGAACAAATTTGTTGAAAGTAACGTTAACCTTACCTGTCAAAGCAAGACGTTGATATTTTTCATCAGCATAACGGAAGAGACCGTCCTGTCCGAGGTAGTTGCCTGAGAAATAGTAAGTCACCATGTCGCCACCGCCTGAAACGCTCACGTTGTGTTCCTGTGAGAAAGTAGTGTTTTTCAAATGCACGTCATACCAGTTGGTATTGCCCCAAGTGTTTTGTTGACCCAACCAGTCATATATGGAACCGGCTGCACTTGTATCGGTACCATATTTTAGTTTACCTTGTTGGAATTGCAACATTTTTTCAAGTTTAGCGGATCCATAAACGGCATTACCACCCGTATTGATATATGCGTCATTCATCATAAGAGCATATGTATAAGAATCCGGCACGTGAGGTACATTGGTTGGTTTGTTCCAACGGAAGTTGCCGTTATAGTTTACGGTAGTACCTTTCTTACCTCCTTTGGTAGTAACGAGGATCACACCGAAAGGAGCACGTGAACCATAGATAGAAGCTGCGGCCGCATCCTTCAATACAGAGATGTTTTCGATATCGTTGGGGTTGATTGTGGAGAGGTCACCTTCCATACCGTCAATTAGGATAAGCGGTGATGAATTTGAACCGTCGCCGATCGATCCGACACCACGGATGTTGATATTCATGGATTCACCCAGACCACCACCGGCATCATTGGTAATGTTAAGACCGGCTACAGCACCTTGAAGACCTTGAACAGCATTAGTTACCGGACGGGATTCAAGTACTTCGCTGTCGATAGTCCTTACAGAACCGGTAGCATTGATTTTTTTCTGAGTACCGTAACCCACAACCACGAGCTCATCGAGAGTCACGTTGTCATCTTTTAGATGAACCTCAACATGGTTTAGGCCGTCAAGTTTTACTTCTTGTGTCTGCATACCGATGTATGAAACAACAAGAGTAGCGTTAAGAGAAGAAACGTTCAAAGAGAAATTACCGTCAATATCGGTGGCAGTACCCTTTGCCGGCTGCCCTTTTTCCATTACTGTTGCACCGATTGCTGTATCGCCCGATGGTTCATATACCGTACCCGTAACCAGCACGTCGGCATACATCGCCACCGATACCAGTGCGCCTATTAGTGTTATATAAAATCTTTTCATTTGTTTGGTTAGTTTTTAGTTAATCTCCGATTTCTCCATACTGATGTAGGAGCACTTTATGATAGACAGTACTGTCGGACGAATAAATGTTCAAAGCCGCAGGTGCGGTTGTATTATAAAATTCATTATAATCAGATCTGAAAAGAAGTGTTCCGTCACCGCCGCCACCGGTAGTGAGGTTATAAAATTGCACTCCACCTCTTGGTCTCGTTGGTTGAGGAGAAGTCCATTTTGCATTGCTGTATATGTTTATTGCAAATGTATCTGCAGGAATCGGAAGGAACACCGGTTCATATTCAACATATTTTGTTGTGAACTTAGCCGGAACCCAAACCTCTCGGGATGAACGTTCAACAAATTCACCGTTATCATCCCAGATAGTATCCCATACTGTGACATTTGTCCCAAAGACACTGTCAACCGATCTTGCTACCTGAAGTGCATAGACTTTCCCATCGACTTGGGATACAATATCACTCAATGACATCTCACTGGCGATGCTGTAATCTCCGGGATTCTTCGGTTCGTTGTCACACGACGTTATCAAGCCGCCGATAACCACGCCCGAAGCTAAGAAGTACAAAAGTTTTCTCATTTTTTTGTAGGTTAGATTAATTTTCTTTTTCGGATTAGTAATTTTTAAATAAAACTAAGGGTATTAGTTTTCAAGGGTAAACATATTCCGGGAGTGTTGAAAGCAAACGCTCCCGGGTATATTCATTATCGATTATTTCACTACTACTTTACGGCCGTTGATGATATATACTCCGTTTTCAAGAATGTTCTGCAATTCCTGGCTGTCAACATTCTTCTTCAGAAGCAAACCGGTCACTGAATAGACATCAACGTATTCAACTCCATCAAGAGAGTTAACGGAAGATGTGGGGCCATTATTGTCTTCTTCTCCGTTATTACCGCCGTTGTTGTCTCCGCCGGTGTTATCACCGTTGTTGTCACCGGTGTTTTCGTCATCTGCGCCACCATCTACGAAATCATCATCGAGCTCGGGAATTTCCACTTCCTCGAAGTCTGCATTTTCTGTTTCAGGATGGTTGAAGTTTGCTGAAAGTACCACCCTGTCGATATTAGCGTTGAGGCCGAAACTACCATATTTGGCACCATTGTATTCCGGCATACCCTGGTAGTCGACTTTACCACCATTGGATCCCATATCTTTTGTTCCCAACCAGTAGTCATTACCCATTGCCCAATAGAATATGCCTTGATAGTTATTTTCACGGGCATAACGGGCACGTTTGAAGATTTGCAACGGGCTCATATAATTATTACCGTTGTAAAGAGTCTTGTTGCCGTCATCTTTGGTTATGTCATAGTTGGCGAATGCTCCACCTCTGATGTCACCGCCTCCCTGCATTGTGGTTGAGAATGACAAGACAGTCTTATCTTTCGGATAACCGTAATTCAGAAGATCTTTATTTGCAGTTTCGAATGTTTCATATGGATAGAATGTGGCATTCGGTCCATACTGTTGAACAGTGAAACCTGTTATCTTTTCGTGTCCAATCTTAGCAGTCGGGAAACTATGGTAAGCATTGTGGATGGAGATCCTGAAACTCTTGCTTCCATCTTCAGGCAATAATGCCTCCACTGCGTCAGAAAGTTTCGAAAGATTTGACCACTGCGTTGCATTCTGACACCATTCAAGGTCGAATTCCACACCGTCATAATTTTCTGCGGCATTGTAAAGATCCTGAGCAAATTTTTTGATCTTGGCTTCACTACCCCAAATCTGTGAGAAGTTGTCGGTAGCGCCGGATTCGTTATGACCTCTTACTGAGAGAACTACTTTGGCGGGTGAATAACCCTTGTAAAGGCTGCGGATATAATCTGCTATATAATCTTGCGAATAACTGTTGTAACCAAGTTTATCTTCCTTATCGAACAGATATCCGAAACCTACGGCATTCATTTCAGATACATTTCTTCCCTGCTCAACAGAAGGAACAACCAACTTGTTGGCATAACCCTGCAACATACCGATACCTAATTTCTCATTATTGAAATAGACATCGTCCATATACCCTTGGAAGCCTTCTCCAATCTTAACAGGTTCGGAAGAAACATTAATCAATGAATAATCTTTGATGGTATTGTTAGCGCTCCTATAGGATTGCTGGATACCATTGAACATCAAGATATACTCATGATCCGAACCGCGGGTGTTAAGACCACATGCGATACCAAGGTTATTCCACTGGTTCTCCTTGTAGTTGGTTACCGCAAATTCATACTTACCCCCGTTAGTTTCTATAACGATTGACTTGTTGGCATCAGTGCCACCCATAGAGATAGCAAGACCTTTTTCCGCGGTGCCCTTTCTGATAAAGTAAGCTCCCGGCTGCCATTTGTCAACATAGAATTTCACTACCAATGTGTAGTTGGAGAGATCGGTGTTTTTATAGTCAGAATTACTGTCCGGTTTATATTTATGAGTGCTTTCAGCGGAAGCCTGGATATATGAACCGGCTTTGCCGTCGAACTGAGCCACCCCTGTTCTGCTTCCTACTGTAGCGGCATATGTGACACCTCCATAGATGGAACCATGATTGTTCGGAAGTCTTGTCTTTACACTACCGTCGGTTGCATCGCAGTCAGCGCCGAGCACGATGATTTCATTGCTCAAAAGATATGCATCTCTTGGTATTAGTCGGTCGTAGAATCTTTCGTTTTCGGTATATGCCGCATTCAGGAGATAAGGCATCTTGTCGTTTTCTGCCTCTACACGTTTCACACCGGTCTTTGTCACGGCTCCATGATTGTTGGTTCCGTCAGCCTTCTTGGTTTCAAGAACCTTATATTCGATGATCTGGGGTGCAACCTCTTGGTCCATCTTATAGTAAGCCACCAAGTTATCCCACATCGGGTTCCACTTGTTGAGAGTGTTGTGAGTGAAGTAATCGAAAGTCGTCATCAAGTTATTGTTGCGGAGATCGTCATTCCAGAGTCTCACTTCGTCTAGCAAGCCGTTGTATCCACCTCCCATAATGAAAGGACGGTTGGTTTCTTCGAGAGTACCGAGAGTTCCCTGTCCGGCATTCTTATCATTGACGAGAACTGTTGCAACACCTTTGTTTACAAAGAGTGTCACCTGGTTCCATTCTCCCGGTTCAAAACCTTTTACAGTAACCGCATTGTTACCGTTTTTGAATATAACGGAATTATTAGCTCCGAGTTCAACATTGAAAGAGTCACCTCTGTGCATCAAGCTTGCGCCTTCGTCCCAACTGTCGGGTTTCATCCAGAACTGGATTGAATAAGATGAGAGTTTGTTAAGTTCCGGCATGGCGCCACAATTCACGAAACCTTCTTCAGTGAATTGTACGGCACGGTTCACTGTTTGTTCACCGGAATATTCGCCAACCTCGAAGTCTCCCTCAGAATCTTCTTCGCCCGGATTCTCGGGTTCCTGGGTACCTTCGGTCAATTGAGCCAAAGTAATATTGCTCAGAGTTATGTCTCTACCTGCATTGTCCTCACCACCGAAATAAACTTCAAGCACGAGGTTACCTGGGTTAAGTTCCACATTGGAAAGATAGTGGGTTATACCGTCGGTTGTCTTACGGGCAAGACCCGGAAGGTCACCACCTTGATCAGATCCCAATTTCACAAGGATTTCGGGTGCAACTTCTCCGGCACGAACTTTCACAGCCGAGATGGATGCTTGTGTTGAGAAATTATATGTAGCTCCCTTTTCAATTTTAATTCCGGTCTGGATTCTTACAACACCATGGTTGAGTTCTTTACCCATTTCTGCCGGAGCGGCAATTGTAACCGAATTACCTTCCACTTTTACTGCATCTTCGGCCAAGGTTGAGTTCTTACCCGTTGTGCCATTGTAATAGTAAGCTTTCTTGACAGAAGTATCCTTGTTTGTCCATACGTTTTCCAATTTATTATCATTCTGGAACCCGTTGAAGTTTTCATCCTTTATTTCCTCACCGGCGATTTCAGCTTCTTCATCTATAGGTTTCTCGCTCGGATTCTCTTTCGCCTGCTCGAAAGTAGGTCCTGTTACATCGAGATCTTCTATTTTGTATTCTTTCCAAGATTTATAAAGCTTACCTGTTTCATAAGAAGAATTATTGGGAGCACCATAAACCTCAATACTTCTAATTAACCATGCACCATTATTATGGTCTACATTTTGATTTATCACTTGGTGTATATAAGAAGCATAACCGCTGTAAGGTACTTCGAAATCCAATACCATCCAACGGTAAGGATTCCATTCCCCTGTTGATTTACCATTGTATTCTATACCATCAGTGGTAGTATTATCACCAATTCTGTATGTAAATTCTTTTATGTCAGCTTCCGGTTTGACGGTTGCCTGTGAAACGTCTAATTCATTGGTAAAGGAAATTTCGTCAGATACATAAGCATCGGTAGTCATGTCGTTGTTATAGCAATTCAACTCCATTCTTATATGAACCTTAGAATCCTTAACAATTTTCTTATTTTCCATGGTAACATTGTCAAGAATCCAGAATAGTCTGATGAGTTGGAAATTGGATTCCATTTTGGGTATGTTATATGAATTGTTCAGCTTGAATTTCTGTTGGATAGCCTCATTAAGATTAGAGTTTCTTCCGTTTAATACCAAAACTTGGCCAAGTTTGCCACCGAAATCAAAAAGCGAGAATCCTTTCAAAAGAGGGCATGGTGTCGCATCAGTGTGATAACCACCCGCTCTGTAAATCAAATTACCATTTGAAAGACTCTTATCTGTAAACCAATTTTCTCCACCGTTAGTGTTAGAGGTTATAGAACTTTTGTTACCTAATTTGGCCGGAACGAGTGATTTTATATCATCTCTGAGCATTTCATCCAAGTTTGTTTCTCCTTTGTAGAATTTATAGTAACTTGGAGTAATATCCGTAAAAGTGGATGGAATTTCAGGTGTAGTAGGGAAAACATCTGCCTTAGTGGTCACTTTCGGTTCCTCGATTACTATTGTAGCAGTCAATTCCCTGTTCTGTGCTTTTGTCCCTATAGTTACAAAACTTTCCGGAATAGTTATTTTATATGTGTTATATGGGTAATCAGTCAAAGTTATTTTAAGAACCTCACCTAAAACCTCAATTTTAGGTTCCTTACCCGAAACTGCCGGAGTAATGGTGATGTTCTTATCCTCATTTGGTTTTATTTTATCATCAAAAGTAACTGTTAAAACATTTTCGTCAACTTTTGCTGTTCCTGATTTATATTCTACCGGAATATATGAAATTTCCGGAGTGCCGATATTCAAAGTTTCAACTTTCTGATAAGCTTTACCCATCATAGTTGGTTCACCATCGGTAACATTCGTGAATGAAATTTCTTTGAAGAAAATGGCCGTTGAATTGTTGGATTGATTACCTTGGAATGATAATTTTATTCTAACAGGTAAGTTACCTATATAATTAGTGGTATTGGAATCCAGTTTAAAATCAAATTCATATGTCATCCATTTGGTAGGATCCCATTCGCCATTGGTAGTAAATTCATTTTTCAATACATTTACTTTTGTACCGGCAAGAGGATTAATTGTAATTTCTGAATTATTATACTTAATCTTGCCAAGATTTTTATCATCAATCACACCAAAATTCTGTATTATTACATTGCCAACTACATTATTTTGGTTATCTTTTGCACTTTCATCCAAGTCATTAACGTTGAAAACTAATTTAGCATGAATATAACCTTCAGTCGGAGTTTTCTCCGGATCTAAATAAAAATTCAATGCTCCACCACCAAATGCTTCTGTATTTTGATTTAAATCATCCCAATATGCTTCACCTTTGGTTTTATTTAAATTTGCTAAATCAGCTTTTACCTTGGATGTATTGTTTATATAACAAGCCACTCTACCTACTTGTCCTCCAAAATCAATATAATTCCATGAATTTACAAATCCATCATGTTGATTCTGATTTAGACCTGCAGATGAAACTACCATTAAGCCATCATCCCAATAATCTTTAACGGAATTCCAAGCCCCGGCAGGCACATTAGCATTTCCTGTTCCAATATATCCTTGAGGATGAATGGGAAGAATTCCTCCCTCCTGAAATTTATAATTAGCCGGAGTTATATCTTTTCCGGGATTTACAGTCGGATAAGTTGGTGTTGTCGGACCCGGAGTAGGATCAGTGCCCGGATTTTCTTCTTCTTCCTCATCCGGTGTATAATCATTCCAAGTATTTTTACCGACACCTGAAGTCATAGTTGCCTTATCTGCAGTCACTAAACTAAATTCTAAATTACGAATCAATAATGCACCGTTATTTATATCGGAACCAGAATTCGTTAAATTTGTTTTTAGATACCAAGCCGATCCATTATAGGGAACTTCGTATTCATATACCATCCAACGATATGGATTCCAAGTAGAAGTAAGAGTCTCATCATAATTTGAATCTGAATCTGAGCTGTCGCCTACCCTCATAGCAAAATCCGATAATTTTATTGCATCAGTTGGTCCATATGATTGACCTCCTTCACCAACAACTTGATTTGATGCCATAATAACCTTACCTTCCTGATTCATATCATTATTATAGGCGTTTACCTCCATTCGAACCCTCAAAACAACTTTATTATCCTCATCAAAATTATTTTTGTAAAATTCCCCCATTGTAATATAATCAAGAATCCAGAAAATATTACAATTAGCTCCAAATGAACCATCATATTTAGAGATTTCAGGTTCAGAGTTTAATTCAAATTGAGTTTTTATCTCTTTACTCAAATTTGAATTTTTGCCATTAAGTATTAAAACTTTACCAATTTTACCTCCAAAATCATAAAGGGAGAATGCTTCTTTAAATGTTTCTTCAACACCATCGTTAAAAACAAATCCTCCAAAAACTACATTACCCTTCTTAATACCATCAGAAGTAAAATATTTTTCTCCTTTATCAGTATTAGTTGTTATAAAATTCTTATTGCCTAAATTTGCTCCTGCTGGCGCCTTTACATCATAGCGTAGCATTTCATTCAAATTTTCAGGTTTTATCGTATTAAAATTAAAATACGTTGGTGTCACATCTGTATAATCAGAAGGAACTGCTGAAGCCGGTGAAAAGATAGATCCTTTAGTCGCGGCAAATGCTCCGACCAAAAGCACCGTTAACCCGGCTGTTAGTAAAAATTTCTTCATGTTGGTTAGGTTTAATTATTTTGTTGGTTTATATTTTTTTCTATTTTTATAATCGGTGTTTTCGTTCTCCGAGAAAAACTCAGAATATCACTTTCTTAGTTTTATTTCCTTCTCGACGGATGTAGATGCCTTTCTCGGGATGAGACACCTTTACACCCTGAAGATTATAATACTCCACGGGTCCGGGCACATCATCCTGAATACTGCTTACTCCTGCCACATAATAATGATTCACTTTCAAATCCTTAACGATGGTATCATTGTTGGCATTGATAGCATAACTGCAATATTTTGCCTGGTTATACTCAGGCATCTCGGGTTTTGCGGCAGTACCAAGCCAATAGTCATTGCCCATATCCCAATAGAAAATACCTTGAAGATTGTTCTCACGAGTATATTTGGCCCGTTTATAAACCTGCATCGGTCCCATATAAGTCCAGGTCTCACCTTTTCCATTGGTATATTTGTCTGCATCTGCGTCACTCGGCATATAACTCTCAAGGCAATCTCCCTTCACTCCGATCACAGCGGAACCGCCATCTCCTTTGGAGGTGGTGGTGGAATATGAAGTCATGATCTTGTTCCGATCAAATTTCTTCATGAAATTGTTCACATTGTTTTGGAAATTTTGGTAACCAAAATTGGCTGCCTGAGGTCCATATTGCTGGAATGTGAAGCCGTCGACATATTCCATATATTCAGCCGGGAAACCGGTGTAAGAATTATGCAGAGAAATGCGGAATTCCTTACCTTCGGGAAGTTTCTCACGAATTTCCTTTGCCAAAAGTCCGTAATCACTCCATTGAGCCACTTTCTCTATCCATTCGAGATCGAGTTCCACCCCGTCATAATTCTTGGAAATCTCGGCCAAATCGGAAGCAAATCTCGCTCTCTTATCTGCGCTGCCGAGAATATTTCTCCAGTCGCCAAAAGCATCCGAAGGAGAATAACTTCCCTGAACGGAAATGAAGAATTTCACGCCGCCGTGCCCTTCATAAGCTGATTTCATGATTTTCAACCAAGAATCCTGGGAATGACTGCTGAATCCCAAATCTTCCGGATCATCATATCTATAAAATCCTAACGAACCTTGAATGTCATTTTGACTTATGGTGTTATCCAGCCCCGGCATTGGAACTTTCGTTTTATGACCGCTAACTACCGAAGCTGATAGATCCTTATTCCATAAAAGTGTCTCGTCAAGTTTACCTTTCAAGTTCTCTCCCAATATAAGTGGGAACTCCGCAGAATCGTCATTAATGAAGGTATTGACCTTACCGATTTCTCCCGTGGTGAGTTCACTGTCAGCATCGCAATTGTATCTTCTGCCGTCTTTGAAGAAAAAGAAGGTATTAGCTAATGAGGAGTTGGTACCGGGACAGAAACCGAAATGTACCCATTTTTTCACAGGAAGTGATACATCGAGAGTAGATGCATAGGTCTTGCCGTTTATTCTCACCAAAACCCTCTTTTCATCCTCATCACCTAAATAAGCGGCGATTCCTTTTGTCTGATCCGCATTCTCCTTTCTTAATATATAAGCGCCGGGAACCCATTCATCAATGTAAACCCATGATTCAAATGTGTAAACATCCTCAATTGGGAACATTTTGGCCGGCAATTCCATTGAAGCGTTTCCATCAAAAGACAATACCCCTTCCCTACCCTCGAATTCAGGCAGGTATTCAGTATTTTTTAAAACTACAGCATGGTTGTTTGGAGATTTGGTCTCGAGACGACCATCTTCTTCATAAACATTCACTCCCAAAATAATGAGATCGTTGCTGAGAAGATATTGCTCTCTCGGTATGATACGATCGAAAAATCTCTCATTGTTGGTGTAAGCGGAATTGATAAGATATGGCATTTTATCGTTGTCGGCATCTACTTTTTCGACACCTGGAGACAAAATACCATGATTATCGTAAGATTTCAAATTATCCTCGATCCCTTTGTAATCCACCAGGTAAGGACAATCCTTCTGGTCCATCTTGTAATAAGCGACTAAGTTATCCCACATTGGACACCATTTGTTTAGAGTGTTGTGAGTGAAATAGTCAAAGGATTTCATCGTATCGTCGAGCGACTCATTCCAGATTCTTACCTCATCGATTTTCCCGCTATAGTTTCCGCCGAGCACAAAAGACTCACCGGACTTCCCGATTTCACCGAGAGTTCCTACACTTGTTTCTTCATTGTTTACAATTACCGATGCTTTACCGTCGTCACAAATCATTGTGACCTGGGACCATTCACCGGGTTTAAGTTCACTTTGGGAGGCAGCGATTTCTTTTTCTCCGTTGATAAAACGGACAGTTCCTTGGGGACCCAATTTGATAGCAAAGTTGTCGCCACGGCTCATAATTGTGGCACCTTCTGTCCAAGAATCAGGATTGAACCAAAATTGCAACGAAAAGGACCTTAAATTGTCTAAGTCAGGCATCGCACCGCAATCAACAGCTCCTTCCGGTGAGACTTGAATCGCTCGGTTGACTACCTGGGCGTTCAAACCACCAAAAGCAACAGCCATCAATGCTGATGCCAAAATGAGTTTTTTCATCAATTTTAGGTAATAAAGGTTAATTGACGGAATTCATGGTTTAAGCCACGAGATTTCCGAATTTTGGGAGGATTCCCGGGAGCAATCCCGGAAATCCTTTAACGGGCGGTATTTTCTCCGAAAATGCCTACTTAACTATTAACGGATTACAGCTTTCTTTGTTGTGTTTCCTTGACGGATGATGTAGATACCCTTGTCAGGATTAGCTACTTTCACACCCTGGAGGTTGTAATATTCAACTTCACCTTCTGCAGCGTTGATAGAATTTACACCAACGGTTGGAGCTTTAGGTTGGTCAGGACCTACAACAGTAAGTTCAAGAGTTTCGAGGTTGAATGTGAGTTCCATAGCACCTACTTCAGCCCAGTTAGAAACTTTAAGATTACCACCATTGTAAACCAATGTCTGTACACCGGGTTTATCGCTATAAACTTCCATAGCTGTGCCGCCATAGTTATATTTACCCCAGTCAGCATCAGCAATCTTGAATTCAGCACCTGCTGCCAAATTAGCGAAACTGTAAGTGTAGATGTTTTCATTTTGCGGATCCTGTTCCATTTCATCGGTAGTGCCCCATTCGTTCATACTACCTCTTACATAGAGAACAATATTTTCCGGTTCTGGTGCAACCACTGCATCACCTGTTACGGTTACTGTCATAGCTTTCGGATCATAAACAACTGTTACATCTTCCACTGCGTCAAAGCCATCGAAATTAATATTGCCTGAATCCTCAGCAGCTACAACCGGGAAAGCTTTACCGAGTTCCAATGAAGCATCAGAAGCAGCTCCGATATTGTATTCTGCAGCCCAAGTACCATTGTTGATCTTGAAACCTGAACCAAGAACATCACCACTCCAAGTATAAACACCGTCAGCGTATGTCATCTCTTCACCTTTATCCCAGTCCTCTTCTCCATTGATATTTTTACCTACAATGTAAAGAGCAACGGCTTCAACTTCCGGACGGTCGATAGAACCCTTGGTAGAATCCCACCAGCTGTCATAATTTTCAGAGTAGTTCTTACCTTCGATATTTGGAAGAGATTCTTCATCCTCCGGAACAACATAAACTTCAATGCTGCGAATCAAAGTTGCGCCGTCATTATACCAAGGTTGAATACTTGAGGCCTGGAACTTCTGAGCACCTGCAATACCGGTATAATCAAATTCATAGTCACGAACCAACCATCCGTTAGGACTCCATACGCCGTTTTCAGCAAATTGTGCGAGATCTACATAGCTACCATCTACAGGTTCTGTAACACCAAAGGTATTTCCTACTTCATTCTGGAAATATGTGAATGTAAATGCGTCAGCCAGGTCTATGTCCATATCATTGTTATAAGCATTGAGAACCAGCCTTACATGAATTCGGATAGGAGTTACTTCCATTTCTTCAGGTATATTGGGAAGCATACTTGCATCAAGATCAGGATTAGCGAGCAATAGATAGTCGTTCATCGCATTGAAATCCAAGATACCAAAGAAATTTACATTTCCTCCTACTGTTACATCTACAACAGGAATCTCGGGAGCTTTATCGAGTTTTAGAGACTCCTGAATAGCCTCGTTCAGCAGGGAGTTCTGGTAATTGATTACAAGTGCTGAGCCAATATTGCCTCCAAAGTCATATAATGAGGTTCCTGCCTTAAATTCTGCCTTTTTATTATTGTTCATAATAAAAGCTCCAAATAAGAAGTTGCCGTTGGCTATCTGTTCATTGGTAAAATAATTTTCACCGCCTGCTGTATTGGTTGATAACCAATTATTATTACCTAAGTTGAACGCTGCCGGCAATTGAAGATCTGCACGTAGCATTGCATCCAGGTCAGCTTTTCCATTGTAGAATTTGTAGTAGGCAGGTGTGACATCAATATATGAGTCAGGCACCATCGTTGCTTCAGGACGACCCTGAGCCCATGCTCCGGCTGCTATTGCCATAGCAGCCAGCGTAAGTAGAGTTTTTTTCATTTGTTTTATAGATTTGGTTAGTTATTTTTAGGAGAGGTGACAATCCTGTCGCCTCAAGTTTAATTTATTTGCTTTTAAGGAGAGGTGACAATCCTGTCGCCTCTCCTATTTCTATTTTACAATATGACTTTTGTAGACTTCTTGCCCTGTTTCTTGATGAAGATACCCTTTTCAGGATTTGCAACCTTCATACCCTGGAGATTGAAGTATTCAATAGGGGCATTAGAATCATCAATGATACCTTCCACACCGGCATCACCCACTACAGGAGTAATAACAGTCAAAGGATAAGGTTCTTTGTTCTTATCGTAGATTTCTTCAGTCAAATCACCATCGAATTTAGTGATGGAAAATTCCTTGATAAGGATTGCAAGGTTATTAAGTTTTTCACCCATTCCTAATTTGATGCGAACAGGAATAGTAGTGTCACCATTCTCGTCAAGACCCTTATCATCACCGGCCACGTTAAAATAATAGTCTACAATAGCCCATTTTGTAGGATCCCACATCGGGTCACCTTCTCTATTCGGTATGATAGTACCGTTTGCTGTCCTTTTTACAAATAGGTCGTTGGTTATAGGTGCCAAAACACCTACATCACTATTGCCTTTATTAACCTTTTGACCTTCTTCATTCACTGTGCCATCATAGATAAACGAGGTGTTATTACCCTGGTCGTTGACCTGATACATCTCCTTGATTACGTTCTCGCCACTGAAATCATAAATTCCATTATTGATATCATCTTCTGTGGCATGGTGACATGCATTGACAACAAGACGCACTCTGTAATAACCCATTCCTTTTGTCCATATATCCTTAGGATTTAACCAGAAGTTTAGGTTGAAGCTTTGTTTCAATCCGGAGGAAAGTTTATCGGGAAGGTTGCTCCAGTCAGCCTCAGGATAATTTTCTTCAAGGCAATCTTTTAAGTTGGAGCTTACACCTTGCCAACATAACACCTTTCCAACTTCACCACCAAGGTCTGCAATCTGAAAGCCTTCGAGAATCTGACCCATAGTTTCTTCATCAGCAACAAAAGCGCAACCCATCAAACCATTGTTTGCATCCCAGTATTCTTGTGCAGAAGAACCAAGATTTAACCAAACGCCTTTGCCTGTACGTGAACTTGTTACATAATTGGCAACGTTAATGAAACCGTAACCCGGAGATCCATATCCGTTGTCAAACCAAGGAATTTCACTAATCTGGCTGAATTTATAACCGGCGGGAGTCACATCAGTGCCCTCTGACTGTGCGAACGCACATACGCTCCCAAGTAGAGCGAGTCCAAATAGTAATGTTTTTTTCATAAGCAATTGCTTAAAGGTTAATTATTTTTTTAGTTAATTTTCTTTTGATCGGACCATTGTTTTTATTTCGTTTTGAGTTCTTCATGGTCCCTTCAAAGTTCAAATATACACAAAATTTTTAAATAAACAAAAAGTTAGAAAAAAAACAAAAAGATTTTTAAGTTTAATTTTTCAATCCCCCCTAATTTTTCTTGCCTTCCTCTCTCAAAGCATAATTTCTTTGGTTCCCGGCAAAATTATCTATTTAGGGATGGCAAACGGTTACCGAAGGAATATATGGGTCATTGTTTGCGTTGATGCCGAATGAACTGTATTTGGCCTGATTGTTGGGAGCGAGGATTAAGTTTCCATCCACATCGTGCCAATTGTCATCGCCGATTACCCAATAGAATATACCCAACAAATCCTCCTCTCGAGTGTGTTTTGCCCTTCGATATACCTGCATAGGTCCCATATATTTCCAGGTCTCGTCACCTATCGTGAAAGAATCGGTGTCATTATAATTAGGTTGATAATTATCTAAGACCTCCCCTTTGATCAATCTTACCGGGGAACCTTCGCTGCCACGGGAGGTGGTGGTGGAATAGGATGTCATTATCTTTTTAGGTTCATAAAGTCCCTCGAATTTCTTGACATTGTCAAGGAAATTCTGATAACTGAAATTAGAGGGTTGCGGACCGTATTGCTGGAAAGTGAAACCATCCACATATTTCATCTTGTCTTGAGGAAAGGCCGTGAAATTATTATGCAGGGAAATTCTGAAATCCTTTTCTTTAGGAAGTTCCTCTCGGATATCCTGTGCCAAGAGACCGAAATGTTCCCAGAGTTCAGGTTGTTCTATCCATTCCAGATCGAGTTCCACTCCATCATAATTTTTAGAAATCTTTGCCAGATCACTGGCGAAACGCAAACGTTTTTCAGGAGTTTCAAGAATCTCACGCCAATCACCGTATTTTTCCCGAACCCGATAAGTGCCTTGCACAGAAATATAATACTTTAAACCTTGTCGACCCTCATAATTCTTTTTCATGATGTTTAGCCATTCATCCTGGGAATGATAACTATGACCGAGATTGGATTCGTCGTCGAATTTATAATAAGCGCCCACCGCATTCATATCATCCCGGCTTACAGGGTATCCATAGCCCGGAGAAGGGATACCATTCTGATAATGATTCCCAATTTCCATTGGAGAGAATCCCTTATTCCAAATCACTAACTCATCCATTTTCCCCTTGATGTTCTCCCCAATTAGATATTCATCTGAATTTTCTGATTTCACAGGAGACACAATATCTATATCAATATCTTGGTCTTTCACCGGTTCTCCGTTTATATAATATGAAATGGCTCCGGGAGAGTTTTCTTGATCGGATACTATTGCCAAATGGAACCATTCCTTTAAGGGTAAAGCAGTTTGGAGAGATGTTATTTCATCGAGGTACAACCAAGTCTCAATTGTGAAATCATCCGGTGATTTTATTGTGGCGACAGGTATGGAAAAATAAGAATCATCATTCCCGGACAGATTCAATATCCCAGCCTTACCTTCGAATTCGGGAAGATAAGACGCATTGGTGAATGATAGAGCATGATTGTTGGGAGTTTTTGTTTCTATACGACCATCCTCGGCATAGACGTCGGTACCAAGAATAATCAGTTCATTATGGAGAAGGTATTGATCTTGGGGAGTGACACAATGATAGAAACGAGGATTCTCGGTATAGGCAGCATTGATAAGATACGGCATATTTGAATTATTCGCCTCCACCCTTTTTACGTCTCCATTAAAAATGCCGTGATTATTGTATTCACTTTGGGGAGATTCGATGACTTTGTATTCCACTAAATCAGGGCAATCCGGTTGGTCCATCTTGTAATAGGCCACAAGATCCGGCCACATCGGATTATGTTTATTCAGTGTATTGAAAATGAAGTAATCGAAAGTTTTCATTTCTTCATTGAGGGCAGCATTCCAAATTCTGACCTCATCGATCATACCATCGAAATCACCTCCTATTATAAAGGACGTGTGATTGGAAGCAGTATCAATTCTCGATAATTTACCTTCAGCCACCTTTGATCCATCGATCAATACTTCTGCATTCCCATTATCGCAGATAAGGGTTACTTGGTTCCATTCATTCGGTCGAAGGGAAGGAGTAGAAACTTTCAAGGATTTTTCTCCGGAAGATATGATTATTTCTTGGGGTTCTCCCAATTTCACTGAAAAAGAATTTCCGAAAGAGACGATGTTTGCCCCGGGAGTCCATTTTGAAGGGTTCATCCAAAACTGTATGGAATAGGAATCCTTACCCTCCATATCCGGAAGGTAACCGCAATCCACATAACCTGACGGACCAAATTCCAAAGCCCGGTTGATCACCTGAGCATTGACATTGAAATTGAGTCCGAAGATAAGAGCGAGCAAAGAAATCGGGAAGAAAAGAAATTTCATTTAATGAAGATATTTAGGCATTTATAATCACAAATATAAACATTTATTTTGATTATATAAATAAAAGCATTATCTTTGTTTATGGGAAAATATATTGATCCATTCACTGATACGGGGTTTAAAATTATTTTTGGTAGAGAAAACCAAAGCGAAATAGTGCTTGCAGGATTTCTTAACACCCTTTTTGAAAACCAACCTTATTTCGATAAGATTGTTGAGGTCAGGTATTTGAATTCTGAAAGGTCTCGTGAGAAAGAAAGGGGCAAAACCATTATTCATGATGTGATTTGTCAGACCCAGAGTGGTCATCGTTTCATCTTAGAGATGCAAAAAGGAAAGAAAGATGACTTTTTGCAACGATCCACCTACTATACCTGTAAAGGAGTTACAGATCAAATCAATATTTCTTCCGAGCAGAATGGACCAAAATTCAAATATCTTCCCGTCACGTCTGTTTATATGTGTCAGTTCAATGTAAACGGAGTTGAGAAGAAATTGGTGTCACATTTTATGTTTATGGACGTTGAGTCCAATCATATATTGAACAATGGAATCAGAACCGCATATATTCAGCTTCCGGAGTTTGATAAGAAATGGGAAGAGTGTAAGAATAAATTTGAACAGTGGATTTTTATTTTGAAGCATATGAACCAGTTTGACGAATTTCCTGTGATTACGAGAAAAGACGAGGTTTTTTCAAGATTGGAAAGGGTGGCAAGTTATGCAGCCCTGTCCGAGGAAGACAGAATCGCCTACGAAGCAGACCTTAAATGGGCAAGTGAATATGAAGAGGAAATAGCCACTGCCAAAAGAGAGGCTGCTGAAGAAGGAAGAGCAGAAGGGAGAGCCCAGGGTATTGCCGAAGGAAGAGCCGAAGGGATTGCCCAGGGTATTGCTGAGGGAAGAGCCGAAGGAATTGCCGAAGGAAGAGCCGAAGGTGAACTTCAACAAGCCTGGAAAACTGCAACAATAATGTTTCAGAAAGGGAGAGATTATTCTGAAATTTCTGAATTTACCGGTTTAACAATAGAGGAATTGAAATCTAAATTACAAAAATAAAATTTCCATTTTAATTCATCCTTAAGATCTTTGATATGAGAAAAACTATCATGCCGCTTGCGGCTTTAACCGCGATAGGCGGCGTCAGTCAAGCGGAAGCAAAAAACAACAATCCGGACAAGCCAAATGTCGTGGTGATACTTGCCGATGACTTAGGATTCGGCGACGTAGGATTCGCCGGAGCCAAGGCCATACCTACTCCAAGGCTGGATTCTTTGGCTTGCAATGGACTCAGATTCACCAACGGATATGCCACTTCGGCTACTTCAACCCCGAGCAGGTATGCACTTTTCACTGGTATGTATCCTTGGAAGAACCAGGATGCAAAGATATTGCCCGGTGACGCACCTCTGCTGATAAATGTCAACAACTACACCATGCCTCAGATGATGCAGAAAGCCGGATACACTACCGGTGCTATAGGGAAATGGCATCTCGGTATGGGCGAGGGACATCCCGACTGGAACGACACAATCCGACCCGGTGCCAAGGAAGTGGGATTCGATTATTCCTGCATAATCGCAGCCACCAACGACAGGGTTCCGACGGTGTTTGTGGAAAACGGAGTAGTAGTGAATCAAGATCCCAACGACCCGATTTATGTAGACTACGACAATAATTTCGAGGGAGAACCCACGGCATTAACCAATCCGGAGATGCTTAAGATGGAATGGAGCCACGGACACAACAATTCTATCGTGAACGGGATTCCGAGAATCGGATATATGAAGGGTGGCAATGACGCCAAATGGGTAGATGAAGAGATGGCCGATTATTTCGTAGAAAAAGCCAAAGGCTTCATCAACGAGAATCAGGACCAACCTTTCTTCCTTTATTACGGCTTGCATCAGCCTCACGTGCCTCGTGCACCTCATCCAAGATTTGTTGGTTCCACCAATCTCGGGCCTCGCGGCGATGTGATAGTGGAGGCCGACTGGTGTGTGGGCGAAGTGGTGGATTATCTCGATTCATTGAATCTTCTCGACAACACAATGATCATATTCTCAAGCGATAACGGACCGGTTTTGGATGACGGGTATAAAGACAATGCACGCGAAATGCTCGGTGACCACAAACCGGCCGGCGATTTGCGTGGTGGAAAATATTCTCTATATGACGGTGGAACCAGAGTGCCTTTCTTTGTTTATTGGAAAGGTAAAATTCAACCGGCAGTAAGCGATGCTCTCATATCTCAGTTGGACATCGCTGCCTCATTGGCAGAGCTTGTTGGCGGTGAAATACCTGAAGGTCTCGACTCTCAAAATTATCTACCTGTATTTTTGGGTGAAAGTAACGAAGGAAGACCGGAATTAATATTTGAAGCACAAGGTAAGATGGGACTTAGACAAGGTGACTACATTATGATACCACCATATAAGGGTCCACAGACCAACCTAACAGGCAACGAATTAGGTAACGCTATGGAATATAGACTGTTCAACGTGAAAGAAGATCCCGGACAGGTAAACAATATCGCGGCTGCCGAACCTGAAAGACTCGAGGCTATGAAGACTGAGTTCCTGAATATAGTGGAAGGGTACTATACACCGAATGTAGTGGTGGAAGAACTGAAATAAATTAACCTAAATCTTCAGGCCCTCTAATGGAAAGGCTTTGGAGATATGAGGTAAGGATAAGCACGGCCGACATTTCGTCGGCCTTTCCTTTTTGCTGACGATCCTTCTTTTTGAAACCGGCCGCTATCATCTCCTGATGTGCGATAGCGGAGGTGAATCGTTCGTCGTACATCTCGACAGGGATGTCGGGAAAATCCTTTTTGAGTTTGTTGAGGAAAGGTGTGATATAGCGCATACTTTCACTTGGATTACCCTTCAGATCCTTTGGTTCTCCTACGATAAATTTATCCACAGATTCTTTTTCACAGTACTCCTTCAGGAAAGGGATGAGATCGCAACTACGCACCGTTGGCAGACCGTTGGCAGAGATCTGCAGAATGTCCGTGACGGCAATGCCACAACGTTTTCTACCATAATCAATCGCTAAAATTCTTCCCATGATTCTGCAAAATTAATGCAACCGTTTGAGTTTATTAACATTTATTTTAACAAAATAAATTACACAATGACTAATTTTGTGGCGTAATTAACATAAAATGAAAAGATTGTTTCCTTTTTTTGCTTTTATATTGCTTTTAGCAACGAAACAGGGGATAAAAGCTGAAGAATTTTATTTTCCGACGGAATTCGGGATAGAACAAGTGACAGAAGCGTCACCGATGGCCATGCCGGAAGTATGGAGTTTCAACGATTGCATCAACTGGGCAATAGCCAACAATATAGATATCAGGCAGTCGATGTTATCGATTCTTCAGGCAGAGGAAAACATTGGGCAAGCTAAAGATTCCTATCTGCCCTATGTTGGTTTTTCCACCAATCAATCCTTTTCCAACTACCCTTCGCCACAAGAAAATCAGAACGCGAATTCCTACAACAGCAGTTATAATATCAATGCAAATTGGACCGTGTGGGAAGGGAACGCACGTAAATACAGGGTAGAATCTGCAAAACTTGTAAAACTGCAACAACAACTTTATGGCGATGATGTAGTAAAGAACCTACAGATAGGAATATTGCAAGCATATCTGAACATCCTATATTCCGCTGAAGCAGTGGATATCGCCCGGAAATCTTTGGAAGTCAGCACTGCCCAAGCCAACAGGACCAAAAGATTGATGGAAACCGGAAGAACATCGAAAGTTGACTATGCACAGATAGAGAGTCAGAAAGCACAAGATGAGTATAATCTCGTGCAAGCCAAGTCTTCCTACGCTTCCTCCAAAGTGGCACTCAAAAATCTGTTGAACTTAGGCTTGGATTACGACCTGAACATCGAGGAAGTAAATTTTTCCGATTCATTGGTCAACAATCCATTGCCTACAAAGACCCAGGTGTTTGAGATTGCCATGAATTGGTTGCCCCAGTTTAAAAGCAATGAATTAAACAAATCAATTTACGATTACAATATCAAAATCGCTAAATCCACCTATTACCCAAGTATATCGCTGACAGGAGGATTGGGGACCGGATATAACAGCGGTAACACATGGGGCTGGGGAACTCAGATGAAGAATTTCTTCAATGAAAATATCGGATTGAGCCTTTCAGTGCCAATCTATGACGGCAACGCCACAAGAAGAGCCATCAATATAGCAAAACTGCAAGCATTGGAATATGACCTGACCAAAACGCAATTAAAAAACGACCTATCGCAAACGATAGAAAATTTATATATAGAACTTGACAATTCAAGAGCCAAATACCTTTCCGGGTTGTCACAGCTTGAGGCCACGTCGCTATCTGCAGAATTGGTTGACCGTCAATTTGAACTCGGATTAGTGAACCCCTTGGAACTTCTAACGGCACACAACAATTTATTGAATGCCCGACTTGAACTGCTGCAGAGCAAATTCATGGCAATATTATCAAGCAAGACTATAGAATATTACGCCACCTCGAAAGTTTCCATTCCCTGAAATACTTACCCAATATGAATAAATACGGATATTTACTCCTTTCGCCCGTTATGGCAATTTTGATGATGTCGTGCGGTGAAAAATCCAAGATGGAGATAGACAGTTATGATGTGAAACCGATATCAATGTCGGAAGTGGTGACAGCCACCGGAACAATGGAATCTGTTACACAGGTGAATGTAGGTACTCAGGTGACGGGTATCATAGAGCACCTATATGTGGACTACAACGATACGGTCAGCAAAGGCCAGTTGCTCGCCGAACTTGAAAAGACTTTGCTTGAAAGCGACTTGAAGAGCGCGGACGCAAACATGGCATCCGCGGAAGCAAGTTACGAATATGCCAAGGCCAACTTTGAGCGTGATAAGAAACTTCATGACGAGCAACTGATTTCGGACTATGAATTCCAAACCTCACAGAGGGATTATGACGTGGCAAGATTGAGTTACGAAAAGAGCAAAGCCGACAGAGTGAGGGCGGCAAAAAACCTGAACTATGCGGAAATCTACTCCCCTATCGACGGCATCGTAATTTCCAGAGAGGTTGAAGTGGGACAAACGGTAGTGTCGAGCATGAATGTGGCCGACCTGTACGTGATAGCAGATCTTGACAACATGCAGGTGGTGGGAAATGTTGACGAAGCCGACATAGGACAAGTAAAAAACGGTCAACACGTAACCTTTACCGTTGATGCCTATCCGGATGACATTTTCAGCGGCACTGTGACCCAAGTAAGATTAAATCCGACCACTACCTCAAATGTGGTGACCTATGAAGTGATCGTGAACGCACCGAATCCGGAACATAAATTAATACCGGGAATGACAGCCAATCTGACGATTTATACCCTTGAACTCGACGATGTATTGGCAGTGCCCCTGAAAGCATTGAAATTTGAACCATTGCCACCGGAAGACGAAGAATCGAATTTGCCGAAGCCCGAACCTTTGCCGTCACCTACTGAACATAAAGTATGGGTTTTGAAAGATGGTAAATTGATTGAGACTGCAGTAGAATTGGGAGTAGCCAACAACATATACCAGCAAATCACCGGCGGCTTATCGGCCGGAGAAAAAGTGGCCACAGGATACCAGGAGATAATAAAAGGTAACCACGGACCTAAACAACAGGATAATCCATTTTTACCGAAACCGCCGGGGGCCAACAGAAACAGGGAAAAAGAAAAGAAATAATGCCAAAAGAGATTATCAAAATAGATAACCTGAAACGTTATTTCAAGGTTGGAGACGAAACCGTGAAAGCCTTGAGAGGTGTCTCGTTCACGATTTACGAAGGAGAATTCGTTACCATCATGGGTACTTCGGGTTCCGGGAAATCGACACTTCTTAACACCCTCGGATGCCTTGACACCCCAACTGCAGGAGACTACTATCTTGACGGAATCAATGTAAGCGGTATGGGGAAGAACGAAAGAGCAAGGATCAGAAACCGAAAAATCGGGTTTATCTTCCAGAATTACAATCTTTTGCCTAAAACCACAGCCCTAGAGAATGTAGAGTTACCACTACTTTATAATTCTGCCATCACTGCTAAGCAACGTACAGAAATGGCTGAAAAATGTCTAATAGAGGTAGGATTAGGAGACCGGCTCTATCATAAGAGCAATCAAATGTCCGGAGGACAACAGCAGAGAGTTGCGATTGCTCGGGCTCTTGTCAATAATCCCGCCATAATTCTTGCCGACGAGGCAACCGGTAACCTGGACACCCGGACATCTTTTTCCATTCTGACACTTTTCCAGAAACTTTATAATGAGGGCAAAACTTTGATATTCGTGACTCACAATCCTGAAATAGCTATGTATTCATCGAGAAATATTCTTTTGAAAGATGGCAGGATAGTGAGCGATGAATACAACTCGGATATAAAATCGGCGGAGGAAGTGTATAA
Organism: Muribaculaceae bacterium; assembly: GCA_022510405.1. Lineage (GTDB taxonomy): Bacteria > Bacteroidota > Bacteroidia > Bacteroidales > Muribaculaceae > Lepagella. The sequence goes on from JAFLTP010000010.1 coordinate 59,727, forward strand.
GAGTTTGCCGGTGGATAATGATTAAAGATTAAAGTTTAAAGTTTAAAGTTTAGAGTGGAAAGTTGAAAGCTGAAAGTTTAGAGTGGGAAGTGGAAAGATTAGAATGGTAGAGAGATGAATATAAAGAATCTGCTTAAAGTTGCGTTGAAGGCTCTCAACAATAACAAGATGAGGTGCTTTCTTACGATGTTGGGTGTTATAATCGGCGTCGGCGCCGTTATAGCCATGCTCGCCATTGGTCAGGGATCAAAGAATTCCATCAAGGCCCAGATATCAGAAATGGGAAGTAATATGATCATGATTTTCCCCGGTGCAGAAAACCGTGGTGGAGTGAGGCAGAGCAGCGATGATATGCAGACTTTGAAACCTGCGGATTATGAAGCGATAGTGAACCAAGCCACAACAGTTGCCCATGTCACACCGACAGTGAGCAGTTCAGGACAATGGATAAACGGGAACAACAACTATCCCTCTCAACTTCAGGGGGTTAATTCTCAATACCTTGATATTAGGCAGAGAAAAGTGACTGAAGGAGAAATGTTTACTGAAGATGACGTTAAACGTGCAGCCAAAGTGACTGTAATCGGTAAGACTCTGGTGGACAACCTTTTCCCTGACGGCACTGATCCTGTGGGAAAAGTGGTGAGATTCGGTTCGATACCGATGACAATTATCGGGGTTTTGGACGAAAAGGGATACAATACAATGGGTCAGGACCAGGATAATATCGCTTTGGCTCCTTACACCACTGTAATGAAGAGGGTACTCGCCACGGATTATCTTCAGGGAATTCAAGCATCAGCCGTGGATGAAGAAGAGACACAGAGAACCATAGCTGAAATAACCGACATACTGAGAACCCAGCATAAACTCAAAGATACGGATGTGGATAATTTCACCATACGATCCATGCAGGAACTTGCGGAAATGATATCCTCAACATCTGCCATGATGACGGTATTATTGGCAGCAGTGGCCGGTATTTCGCTGCTTGTGGGAGGTATCGGAATCATGAACATAATGATAGTTAGCGTGACCGAAAGAACGAGAGAAATCGGACTCAGGATGAGTATCGGAGCCAGAGGGAAAGACATCATGATGCAATTCCTTATCGAGGCTGTAATAATATCAGTTACGGGCGGTATTTTGGGAATTCTGTTGGGTGCCTTCGCTACATGGATGATCAAGGCCATAGCAAATTGGCCGGTGATGATAGAGGCTTCATCGGTAGTATTGTCGTTTGTGGTTTGTACAATTATCGGTATCATCTTCGGTTTCTATCCCGCGGCCAAAGCCTCCAATCTGGACCCGATAGAGGCTATTCGCTACGAATAACCAATGAGTAGACAAAAGAAAGAACATCCCATAGAAGCCTCCGTAAAAAAAGAGGCTTCGATCCATAATATAGGGAAAGTGTTAGTGGCTTTGAGCGGCGGAGCCGACAGCGTTGCCACTGCTTTCACCTTGAAGAAAACAGGATTGGATATAATAGCCTTGCATTGCAATTTCCATTTGAGAGGGGAAGAGAGCGACAGGGATATGAAATTTGTAGAGGGATTCTGTAACACAAATGCGATACCGTTAAAAATCATCGAATTCGATGTTAATGAATACTTAAGTACTCATAAGGGAGAATCCCTTGAAATGGCCTGCAGAAACCTAAGACATCAGTGGTTTGAGGAAGAATTGAAACAATCAGGATTCGACAGAATCGCGACCGGACACAATGCAGATGACAATATCGAGACCTTATTTTTGAATATGCTGCGAGGTTCGGGAACAAGAGGTCTGAAGGGAATGGTGGCTGACAACGGGAAAATCTGGCGTCCCTTACTCTCTTTTTCACGGGTAGTCATTCTCACATATCTAAAGAAAAACAATCTATGTTATGTTACCGATTCCACCAATTTACAATCAGACTACCGAAGGAATTTTTTACGTAATGAAATAATACCGCAGTTAAGACATGTCTGGAAAGGATTTGACAAAGCAATGCAACACACTATATCGAATCTGAATGCCGAGAACAATGTGGTGGAATTTTGTTTGGAACAAATTTTGAGTTGCAATCCAAATTCGCTTACGGCAGATCAAATAATTGCTTTCCCGGCACCCTTATTGCTCATAAAAAGATTTATAGAGCCCTTGGGACCATTTGTGACCACACACGAAGAGGTAATGGATGCTATAAAAGCAAACAAGCCTCACATCAGGAGATGGAGGCTTAAAAACGGTGAACTAATATTGAGAAACCGTAGATTATTTATTGAAATGGGTCATTGCGAAAGCCGCCCCTGAGAGACAGAAAGCCTTGACTGCCTCCATTGCCCTATCAATCTTTTCAGGCAACAATTTTCTTTCCTCATCAGAGAATTGTCCAAGTACATAGTCAACCTGTCGACCCTGTGCAAACTCACTTCCGACACCGAATCTAAGCCGCGCATAATTGCGGGTCCCTAAATGTTCCGATATACTTTTGAGTCCATTATGGCCACCTTCCGAACCGGCTTCACGGATGCGGATGGTACCGAACGGCAGGGCAATATCATCAACCAATATAAGGAGTTGATTCAATGGAAGTTTTTCTTTATTCATCCAATACCTTACAGCCACGCCACTGAGATTCATAAATGTGGACGGTTTTAAAAGCAAAAGTTCGCAATTTTTTACTTTTACCTTCGCCATATCTCCGTAGCGGCAGGAAGAGAAAGACGTTCCGGCATCCTGAGCCAACTTATCAGCTATCATGAACCCGATGTTATGACGGGTGCCGACATAATCCGGACCTATATTCCCCAAACCTACTATCAAAAACTTTTTCATTTCTATATCATCTGTTTTTTCATCCTTTCCCGAACCGGATGCTTTCCCTTTCACCGAATTGCTTTCGATGTTTTCTACATTTTTCTTTCCAAATAATTTCTTAAAGAATTCAAGCATTTTCGTCTTCTTCAATATTTTCTTCATCGTCATCAAAGTCTTCCCAATCTAGGAAGAAGGCGTCCATAGCATTTTCCTCACGGAATTTGGCAAGTTCGCGTCCTTCTCTTTTGGTGGGACGACCCAAACCTTTGCTACGATCGACAAAACCGGAAATTCTTGACATTTCCAAAAGGTCGTATTGTGACTGCGGAGTCAAATTCTCCAGATATTCCGGCACCAATTTGGCACCAAGACGACCGTTAGGTATAGCCAATACCTTGAAGGTATAGGTGATAGGAGGTTTTCTTACATCTATGGTTTCACCGATTTTTATAGCCCTGGATGGCTTCACGGGAGCTCCGTTGACAGTCACTCTTCCTTTCTTGCAGGCATCAGTTGCAATAGTGCGAGTCTTAAAAACACGCATACACCATAGCCATTTATCTATTCTTTCTTCGTTTTTAGGCATTAGGGGGAAAGCAGTTGTGAGTTGTGAGTTGTGAGTTGTGAGTTGTGAGCTGTGAGTTTTGAGTTATGATGTTTATTTGTCTGAGGTGCGTTCGAGAAGCAATACCGGTTTGTTCTGACTATCCAAAAGTTCCACCTTATCACCTTTTAAAGGACGAGCCTTCATAGCTTCTTCAAGCGCGACAAGAAGCGGTGTCTCATAATTTTCATCGGGACACAACATCAAAGTTTTGGAAATGGCCTGAAACGATATGGAATTCGCAGATTCCATGTTAATTTCAAGCGAACCGTTAATAACATTGCAACCGGTGTTGCCATGCAATTTACCTTCCTCTACATCAATAACAAGTTTCATTTTAGGCACATCAACTTTCTCCCCTGAAATCTCTTTGACCGACCATGTTCCATTGAGGAACTGGAAGTTCTGATGCATCAATTGCATCACAGGTTTCATGTATTCATTATAGAAAGTAAGATTGTAATCGTCACCATTTAACTCGCACTTATAGTAACGGGTTGAATCCAATGCAAGATTGATCTGAGTATCTGTGAGACCTTCCTTATAACATAAACGCATGGTGGAGGTGAGATAACTGAAAGTCAGCGTGGAATCTTCCGGATTATATTGGTAATCGGCATTAATAACATTACAGCCGTTATTTCCGTAGATTTTACCTTCAGCGGGAACGAATTTGAGGAAGGGAGCCTTTTCCCCTACTACAGGGTTTCCATTGACCGATTCGATAGACCAATCCCCTTTCAAAATTCCTTTGGAAATTTCCTGAGAAGTATAAACGGCTGAGACCGGTTGCACTATATCAGTCCGATCGGTTGGCAATACGGATTCCTTTTTCACTTCTACGGTGTTTTCCTGGGAAGATGTTGACTTATTTTTCTGAAAAAGGCTGCAAGACATAAAAGATAAACCCAATAAACTGAAAGTTATAATCTTAAATTTATTATTCATCATCATTAACATTAAAGTATGTTTTTGCTGAAACAAATTTAATCACTAATCTTTAAATAAACAAAAACTCCATTCCTCAATTGAGAAAGGAATGGAGATGTCTGTTAAATGTGATAAATTTTTAGATAGAGCAACCGGTTTCATCGCAACTGCAACCGGAACCTGTTTCAGTGACAGATTCTTTACCGTATTTTTCAAGCACATCTACAAAATCATCGATAGAAATAGCACCGGGAATCGCTACGTTTCCAACGATAAAACAAGGTACACTGCTTATTCCCAAATTTTTTGCTACATTTTCATCGTTGATGACTTCTTCTTTAAATTGGTCGCTATTGAGCAAATTATCGATGTCCTCTTCATTCAAACCAGCAGCAAGTCCAACTTCTGTCAATACTTTTGAGTCTGAAAGATTTAAATTTTTGGTGAAATTGGCATCAAATAAACCATAGTTCAATTTTTGAACTGTTGTATCATCATAAGACTGTTCGGCTAATTTCATCAATCTGTGTGCATCAAAAGTATTGGAAGGTTTAACTCCTCCAAAATTGAAATCGATACCTACACCTTTTCCGGAGCGGTCTACCATTTCTATTCTCTTTTTTGCTTCTTCCGGCGACAATCTATATTTGGCAGCCAATCTTTCTAAAGTGGATTTATTGGCTTCCTTAGGAGCATTAGGGTCAAGTTGAAAAGCTCTATATACCAGATTTACTTTTCCACCTAATCCGGCCTTAGTTATCGCTGCTTCAAGACGTTTTTCACCAATATAACACCATGGACATGCAAAGTCACTAAAAATATTAATGTTGATCATAATTCAAAAGTTTTAATAAATAAATTTTGAATTATAACATCAACTACATTGAAAAGTTTATCCTTTTCACATTCTTTAATTGAGAAGCTTAAAATTTAAATATATGTTGCAATATTTAATCAGGTAGGAAATCAGTTGATCGGGAAAGCTGTTTTTGAAGGGAAAGGTATTTCCTGAAAAGGCCGTAGAAAAGGATGCTTACGCCTATGCCGCAACCAATGGCGAGAGAATACGGTATTTCAAATTGGAAGAGTGAATTTGCAATTCCTTGCAAACCTTCAGGGGCAAAGATAATATACGACACCGTAACCGCCGTCATGAAAAGAGCAGGGATTATAGAAATCAGATAATTTCTATTTTGAGAAGCTAACCAGACAGTGGCTGTCCATAAAGTGAATACAGCCAATACCTGATTGCACCAAGCGAAATATCTCCAAAGAGCATCATAAGGCAACATCATCACAACGAAACAAAGGGCAAAAAGGGGTAAAGAAATGAGTAGCCTTTTAAGTATGGTCTTTTGATTTACTTTCATGAAATCAGCAGTTATCAAACGGGCACTCCTTAAAGCGGTGTCGCCTGTTGTGATAGGAGCCGCTACCACTCCAAGGATAGCCAAAATACCACCGAATTTACCAAGCCAGGACTTGGATAAATTATCAACTAAAACTGCCGGAGAAGCTCCACCCATATATTCCTGCAGGTTATCATAACCACCTGTGAAAGCTATTGCGGCAGCTGCCCAAATCAAGGCCACGATCCCTTCTGCAACCATTGCACCAAAGAAAATTGGTCGTGCATGACTTTCGTTTTTCAGGCATCTTGCCATCATGGGACTTTGAGTGGCATGAAAACCACTTATCGCACCACAGGCTATGGAAACAAACATCATAGGAAATATCGGATTCGAATAGATGTCAGGTTTATGATTATAAAATTCCTCCCACATTTCAGGCAACATCCCGTGATTTATAAATAGCATCACACAGATTCCAACAGCCATAAAGAGAAGTGCAAAGCCGAATAAAGGATACAATTTTCCTATAAGTTTATCAATAGGTAGAAGAGTGGCGCATATATAATATGCAAATATCACGATAATCCAAAATGTGGCGTTCATAGATTCGGGTGTCAATCTCGCCAAGAGGTCAGCGGGATTATAAACGAATACAGCACCGACCAAAAGCATCAACATCACTGAGAAACCTCTCATGATATTTTTGATTTTATCACCCAATTGAGAACCCACAATCTCAGGCAAAGATACTCCACCTTGTCTTAAAGACATAAGACCGGACAAATAGTCGTGGACCGCACCGGCAAAAATAGTACCGAACACAATCCAAAGGAAGGCAGCAGGTCCAAACATCACACCCATTATGGCACCAAAAATTGGTCCGAGTCCTGCAATATTCAGAAATTGAATAAGGAAGATTTTCCAAGAAGGGAGCTCAACATAATCCACACCGTCGGCATGTAAATGTACCGGCGTCAAGTTAGAGGGATTTTCACCGGCAATCTTGGCCACTACCTTGGAATAAACAAAATATCCACCGATTAAAATACAGAGGGCGATAATAAAGGAAATCATTTTTGAATTATTAGGACTATTGCAAAATTAATCAATAAAATTGAAAACAATGGAGCGATATCCAATTTTATTAGAGTTGGATTATCCGGAATATTGTCTCAATCGGCACTTGTAGTAACGTAGTAACGCAAGTTTATTGCGTCTACTGAGAATCCGGTAATAACCTTTTGTATTTCCGGCACAAGAACCGTGAGTCTTCTAATTAAAGAATTATATTGACCATCAATTATGTTATAAAATATCTTTTTTGAACATTTATTTGGAATTTAGTAGGTAAAATTATAAATTTGCAGAACATTTTTCCAATAATTTAACGAAATTACTGCTATGAAGACAGCGGAAGTAATGGCTGACCTGAAGAGAAGATTTCCGAACGAACCGGAATATCATCAGGCCGTCGAGGAAGTTTTGAGCTCCATTGAAGAAGTGTATAACCGCAATCCTCAATATGAGGAATACAACCTTATCGAGAGATTGTGTATCCCCGACAGAATCTTTGCATTCAGGGTGTCATGGCTTGACGACCAAGGTAAGGTACGCAATAACATGGGATATAGAGTGCAACACAACAATGCAATCGGTCCATACAAAGGTGGAATCCGTTTCCATTCTTCCGTGAATCTTTCAATCCTAAAATTCCTTGCGTTCGAACAGACATTCAAGAACTCTTTGACTACCCTTGCAATGGGAGGAGCCAAAGGTGGTAGCGATTTCCAACCCAGAGGAAAGAGCGACAAAGAAATCATGCGTTTCTGCCAGGCATTCATATCAGAACTATGGCGACAGATAGGTCCTGACACCGATGTACCCGCTGGTGACATTGGGGTAGGCGCTCGAGAAGTGGGCTTTATGTTCGGATACTACAAAAAAATGGCTCAGGAATTTACAGGTACCTTTACCGGAAAAGGTATGACCTTCGGAGGTTCTTTGATGAGACCTGAAGCCACAGGATATGGAAACTGTTATTTCCTTGAATGCATGCTTAAGACAAGAGGAGAAAAGATTGAAGGCAAAAAGGTGGCTGTATCAGGTGCCGGCAACGTGGCCTTGTACACTGCTCAAAAAATAATGTCTTTAGGTGGTAAAGTTGTTTCTTTGAGTGATTCAGGTGGTAGCGTTATAGCTCCTGATGGTTTCACCCAAGAACAATTCGATTATATTTTCGAGCTTAAGAGCTACGGAGGCAGGATGCATGAAGTGCCGGAACAATTCCCTGAACTTAAATATTATCCGGGAGAAAGACCTTGGAAACTTGTGAAATGTGATATCGCAATGCCGAGTGCCACACAAAACGAACTTGATGGAAGTGATGCCGAGGCTTTATTGGCCGGTGGATGCTTTGCAGTGAGTGAGGGTGCCAATATGCCTTCCACACCGGAAGCCGTGAAGAAATTCATAGAAGCCAAGATCCTTTATGCACCCGGAAAGGCAGCCAATGCTGGTGGAGTTGCAACTTCAGGTTTGGAAATGGCGCAGAATTCTCAGAAACTTTCTTGGACAGCTGAGGAAGTTGACCGACGCTTGAGAGAGATCATGGAAAACATTCACGCTAAATGTGTGGAATACGGTAGAGAAAGTGCCGATTTTGTAAATTATGTAAAAGGTGCTAACGTGGCCGGTTTTATCAAAGTAGCCAACGCCATGATGGCCCAAGGAGTGCTTTAAATATAATTGAGCCGTTTCCCAATTTTTCTTGATAAGAAAACCTGTTCTTATAATATTAAAGGAGACTTTTCGATGAAAAGTCTCCTTTAATGTAATTCTTTATAATCTCGGTTCAGCAACCTTCCGGACGGAGTTTGCGTACGGTTTCAGCTGTACGCCACATTTCGCTTTCACGGAGATCTTTCAGTTCCGCTTCAAGTTTTTCACGATAGTCAGGTTGACTGTTGGAATCAATTGATTTCTGAGCCTCTACTCCACTCTCCACACTGTCGTAGAGTTTTTCCACCACAGGCTTGATGGCATCATGGAAAGGAGTCATCCAATCGAGGGCTCCACGTTGGGCAGTTGTGGAACAATTTGCATACATCCAGTCCATACCTCTTTTTGCGAACAAAGGCATAAGAGATTGGGTTAATTCCTCAACAGTTTCATTGAACGCTTCGGATGGAGAATGTCCTTTTTCACGAAGCACTTCATATTGTGCCAAAAGCAAACCTTGGATTGCTCCCATAAGCGAGCCGCGTTCGCCTGTGAGATCGCTGACCGCCTCACGCTTGAATGTTGTTTCAAAGAGATATCCGGAACCGATACCGATACCGAGTGCTATCGTGCGTTCAAGAGCCTTACCTGTGTAATCTTGATAAATCGCAAATGAGGAATTTAATCCTCTACCTTCAAGGAACATTGTACGAAGGGATGTACCGGAACCTTTGGGTGCAACCATTATCACGTCGATATCTTTCGGAGGAACAACACCTGTACGATCATTCCAAGTGATTGCGAAGCCATGGGAGAAATATAAAGCCTTGCCGGCTGTTAGATATTTCTTGATTTTTGGCCAAACGGCAAGCACAGCAGCGTCAGAAAGGAGACACATGATAATTGTACCTTTTTCGCAAGCTTCCTCGATACTGAAAAGTGTTTCACCGGGAACCCATCCATCCTTAACAGCCTTATCATAGGTTTTACCTTCACGTTGGCCCACAATTACATTGAAGCCATTGTCACGAAGGTTGAGACTTTGACCGGGACCTTGCACCCCATAACCAATAACAGCGATTGTTTCATTTTTAAGCACCTCACGTGCTTTTTCCAATGGGAATTCTTCACGGGTGATGACTGTTTCTTCCACCCCTCCAAAATTCATTTTTGCCATATTTCAATCTTTTAATTTATTTAATTCTTCTTTTTCTCTATCTCTTTGTGCCAGGTAAACCGAAACATGCTCTATAGTATCCTTAGTAACACAAACTCTTCCGGAGCGGACAAATTGAAGCAACCCGTATTTTTTCAATTCATTGAAAAGAGCTTCCGTCTCATCCGTATGACCGGTTTTTTCTATAATAGTAAAGGAAGACGTTATTTCCAAGATTCTGGCATTGTGATGCCTGATAATCTTTTCCAAGTTCTCCTCGTCCATAAGTTTCTCAGTAGGAACCTTATACAAGGCCACCTCTTGATGCACGATCTGGTCGTCGGTATATAGATATGCCTTGACTACGAATATAGCCTTTTCTATCTGCACCAATACTTTCTCCATGGTTTCCCGATCGGAATAAGAAAGTACGGTAGTCTTAAAAATCCCAGGAATTGCCGTTGTACTTGCCGAAACGCTCTCTATATTTATCGACCTTCGGGTATACACAATTGAGATAAGATTAAGAATTCCGACTGTATTTTCAGAAAAAACCGAAAGGGTGTATGGTTTTATTTCATTCATAACTCCAGTACATTCAATTTTTCAGACTCACTCAAACGTATTTCATCGATTGCTTCTCCGGGATAGATCATTGGGAAAATATTATTTTCGGGATCTATATTAACATTCAAAATATAAGGACCCGATGACTTCACCATTCTTTCCACTGCCTCCTTCAGATTCTCTCTATTGTTAACATCTTCACCGGAAATACCGTAGGCTTTTGCGATTCCAATAAAATCGGGATTTAGCAAAGGAGTCTGAGAGTAACGTTTTCCAAAGAAAAGTTCCTGCCATTGTCTGACATTACCCAAGAAATTATTATTGAGAATGATAATTTTGACACCGATTTTATATTCCATGATAGTGCCCAACTCCTGTATGGTCATCTGGAAACCACCGTCACCACAAAACAGACAAACCGGACGGTCCGGACAGCCTATTTTAGCACCGATGGCAGCCGGGATACCGAAGCCCATAGTGCCCAGTCCTCCTGAGGTAATGACGCTTCTTGGAGAGGAGAATTGGAAATATCTGACAGAACTCATTTGATTTTGGCCCACATCAGTAACCAAAATGGTATCGGCATTCATAGCGTCGGAAACCGTTCTAATCACTTCAGCCATAGTCATAGGTGACCGGGGAGAAGGTTTCAATTGACCGGCTATTACTTTCTCATGTTCTAATCTTTCACATTTAGAGAATAAATCCAACCAGTCTTTATGATTTCTTTGATGCAAAAGCGGTAGCAATGGAGTCAACGCATCCTTTGCATCTGCATGAACCGTGAGATAGGGATTTATCGTTCTCCCCATTTCAGATGCGTCAATATCTATATGTATTATTTTCGCATTGGGGGCATAAGCAGAAACTTTACCCACCACACGATCGTCGAACCGCATACCGACTGCCAAGATAACATCAGCACGGTTTGTTGCTATATTCGGACCGATGTTCCCATGCATTCCCAAAAGTCCTTTATTTAGCGGATGTTTGGAGGGTAATACAGAAAGTCCCAAAAGAGTGGTGGCAACCGGGATATCGGCTTTCTCAGCGATTTCACCAAGAATTCTTTCCGCCTTAGAAACAATCACTCCCCTGCCTGCCAAAATCAATGGCCGTTCAGCTTTGTTCAACAAGTCAGCCACTTGCTCAATCTCTGTTAGTTCAAACCTGGGACGGTGAACATACGTGCGTATGAAGTTACATTTTTTAAATCCCTTCCATTCCATCAGGGATACCTGCACATCTCTTGGCAAGTCAATAACCACAGGACCAGGTCTACCGGAGTTGGCGATAAAAAACGCCTTAGCTACAATATCCGGTATGTCTTCGGCTTTCTTTACTAAAATACCCCATTTTGAAATAGGGTTAGTGATGTCAATAAAGTCTGTTTCCTGAAAAGCATCATTACCCAATACATTCGTGCCTACTTGGCCGGCAATGATCACCAAAGGAGTTGAATCCATTCTGGCATCTGCGATACCTGTTACAAGATTTGTTGCCCCTGGACCTGAAGTTGCAATTACGACACCGGTTTTTCCGGTTGCCCTGGCAAAGCCTTCGGCCGCATGTATGGCTCCTTGCTCATGCCTGGATAATATATGTTTTATCTTGTCCTGGTGAAGATAGAGTTTATCGTAGGCCGGCATAATAGTGCCTCCGGGATATCCGAACACTAAATCCACACCTTGACATTCAAGGCATCTCATCAAAGCCTCACCACCGGTTATTTTTTCTTCCATAAATTATAATGGTTTTCTTACTCCACCTTTATCGGCCGACATCACCATTGAAGCATACGCCTTAAGGGCATTACTTATGTGTCGGTCCCTTCCAATCGGAGTGAATGCATCTTTTCCACGCTTCTCTTCCTGATCTCTTCTCATTTTGAATTCCTCTTCACTGATACGGGCGTTGATAGTGCGCTCAGGTATATCTATGTCAATGATATCGCCATCTTTTAAAAGACCTATAGGACCACCTGCCGCAGCCTCAGGAGAGACATGCCCTATTGAAAGACCGGAAGTTCCACCCGAGAAACGCCCATCGGTGATTAAGGCACATTCTTTGCCTAAATGACGTGACTTGATATAACTTGTGGGATAAAGCATCTCCTGCATTCCCGGACCTCCTTTGGGACCCTCGTAAATTATCACCACCACATCTCCGGCCACAACTTTACCGCCTAAAATTCCATCCACAGCATCCTCCTGAGAATGGAATACTTTAGCCGTGCCGCTGAATTTAAGTATTTTCTCGTCTACGCCGGCTGTTTTCACCACGCAACCGTCGGGAGCGATATTGCCCTTTAAAACTGCGAGACCTCCATCCTTAAGATAAGCATGTTCAACATCCCTTATACATCCATTATTACGATCGATGTCAAGAGACTTGTAACGAGAGGATTGGCTTCCTGCCTTATTATTTATTTTACCTCCGGGTGCTGAAGACCATAAATCAGCTGCTTCTTCAGAGAACGTATTATCCTTTAATGCATATTTTTCGATAGCCTCTCCCAACGTCAAACCATCCACTCTTTTGGCATCCAGATACAACAGACCCTGTTTTGCCAATCCCTGCATTATGGAAAGTATTCCTCCGGCCCTATTCACATCCTGAATATGCCATTGTGAATTTGGGGCTACTTTACATAACACCGGAGTCTGACGGGATAGCATATCGATATCTTCCATTTTGAAATCCACACCCGCTTCATTTGCCACAGCCAAGAGGTGTAAAACCGTATTGGTGGAGCCACCCATTGCAATATCAAGACTCATAGCATTCAACATGGCTTCTCGAGTTGCAATATTTCTTGGAAGCACGGATTCGTCACCTTCATTATAGTACGACAAAGTATTTTTTACAATTTGTCGTGCCGCCCTGCGGAACAATTCAATACGATTGGTGTGGGATGCTAAAATTGTACCATTACCCGGAAGAGATAATCCTAAGGCTTCCGTTAGCGAATTCATCGAGTTTGCTGTGAACATTCCAGAACAACAGCCACAAGTGGGACAACCTTTCCGCTCAAGTTCTTTCACTGCTTCATCATCTATACTTTCATCAGCTGCTTCCACCATTATATCAATGAGATCAACGTTCCTGTCTCCTACTTTTCCGGCTTCCATAGTCCCTCCGGAAACAAAGACTGCGGGAATATTCAGCCTCATCGCAGCCATCATCATGCCCGGTGTGATTTTATCACAATTAGAGATACAAATCATGGCGTCAGCCTTATGGGCGTTTACCATATATTCGATGCTGTCGGCAATCAAATCACGAGACGGCAGAGAATAAAGCATACCGTCATGTCCCATGGCGATGCCGTCATCAATAGCGATGGTGTTGAATTCTGCGGCAAAGCAACCGGCTTTTTCAATTTCCTCTTTAACCAACTGCCCAATCTCATGCAAATGAGTATGACCCGGTACAAATTGAGTGAAAGAATTAACCACTGCAATAACCGGTTTTCCAAATTGATCTTCCTTCATGCCGTTGGCACGCCATAAAGCACGTGCTCCGGCCATTCGTCTGCCCTGAGTGGAAGCATCACTTCTTAATGGTATTTTCATAACTAACATCAGTTGGAATGTAAACAATAATCAGTTATCCATTCTCCCACTTCATCTGTAGTGTAAATGTTACCGTTTTTCTTTTGAATATCCGGAGTACAAATTGAATTTTCAATTGATGCTTGAACGGCATCCCTCACTACCTTTCCTTCCTGTATAAGTCCGAAATGTTCAAGCAACATGGCGGCAGAAAGAATTTGAGCGATAGGGTTAGCGATATTTTTGCCGGCCGCTTCAGGCCATGAACCATGTACAGGTTCAAACAAAGGTGTTTTATCACCGGTAGAAGCCGAGGGAAGCAGACCCATAGACCCGGTGATTACACTTGCCTCATCAGTCAGTATATCTCCAAAAGTGTTTTCAGTGACAAGGACATCAAAGAACTTCGGATCCTGAACAATCCTCATGGATGCATTGTCAACAAACATATAGTCGGTCTTAACTTCCGGATATTCCTTTTCCATGTTTTGTGCAACTTTCCTCCAAAGTCTGCTTGATGCCAAAACATTAGCCTTGTCAACTACAGTGAGGTGTTTCTTTCTTTTCATAGCATAACCATATGCTACACGCAAAATCCTTTCAATTTCACTTCGGGAATAAACATTGGTATCATATGCTTTATCCTCACTTTCAAATTTTTCACCGAAGTACATTCCTCCTGTAAGTTCTCTCACGCATACAAAATCGACACCTTCAATGACTTCTTCTTTCAGAGGACTCCTCTCCACCAAACTCTTGTAAGTATTAATGGGTCGGATATTGGCATAAAGCTCCAATGATTTCCGCATCTTCAACAAACCCTGTTCCGGTCTCACCGGTGAAGAAGGATTGTTATCATAACGAGGATCACCAACGGCGGAAAAAAGGATCGCATCGCTTTCAAGACACAATCTTAAAGTGTCCTCTGGGAAAGGGTCACCGACAGTATCTATCGCAGAGGCACCGATCAATCCCGATTTAAAAATAAATTTATGATTAAACCGATGTGCAATAGCATCAAGAACCAGTACTCCCTGGGTAGAAATTTCCGGTCCGATACCGTCACCCGGCAAAACAGCAATTTTCAGTTCCATTTTTCAGCCCTTTCTGTTTCAAACTTTTCAATCGCCTTCTTATTTTTCAATAAATATTCAATATCGTCCAATCCTTCCATAAGGCATTCCTTCTTATAAGGACTTATATCGAAGTGTTCCTTTTCTCCTGTTGCTTCATTGATAACAATCTGATTCGGAAGATCAATAGTTATCATTGTTGCAGGATCATTGTCTATTGATTTAAATAGTGACTTAAGAAACTTATCGCTCACCACTACGGGAAGGACAAAATTATTTAATTCATTGTTCTTATGGATGTCTGCAAAGAAACTTGATATCACAGCTTTAAAGCCATAATCCGCAATAGCCCAAGCAGCGTGTTCACGGCTGGAGCCGCAACCAAAGTTCTTGCCGGCCACCAAGATTGAACCTGAATATTTTGGATTGTTCAACACAAAATCTTTGACAGGATTGTTATTGGCATCATACCTCCAGTCACGGAAAAGATTATTTCCAAAACCTTCTTTGGAAGTTGATTTCAAGAAACGGGCCGGAATTATTTGATCGGTATCCACGTTTTCAATAGGTAATGGTACTGCGGTAGACCTTAAAATATTGAATTTCCTTTCCATCATGATTTAATTTTACGTGGATCAGTCAGAACACCTGTTATGGAAGTGGCTGCAGCAACCAATGGACCGGCCAAAATCGTTCGCGCTCCGGGACCCTGGCGTCCCTCGAAGTTTCTATTGGAAGTGGAGACACATAATTTACCCTCAGGCACCTTATCATCATTCATAGCCAAGCAAGCGGAACATCCCGGTTCTCTTAATTCAAAACCGGCCTCTTCCAAAATTTTGTCCAGTCCTTCTTCTATGATTTGTTTTCTGACCTGTTGTGAACCCGGGACTAACCATGCTACAATATTCGGAGCTTTCTGCTTCCCTTTTACAATGGATGCAAAAGCCCTGAAATCTTCCAATCTACCATTGGTACAACTTCCTAAAAAAACATAATCCACTGGTTTACCCTCAAGAGATTCTCCTTCTTTAAATTTCATATAATCAAGAGCCTTGATATATGAAATCTTTGCAGCCGACTCTTCGGGTGCAAGAGGAATTTTTTCCGATATTCCTATTCCCATTCCCGGATTAGTTCCGAATGTGATACGAGGTTCAATATCCTCGGCCCTAAAAGAGACTTCACAGTCAAAAACGGCATCCTCGTCGGAGGGTAGAGATTTCCAATACTCCAAAGCCTTTTCCCAATTTTCACCTTTCGGAGCGTTTGGTTTATCCTTTAAATATTCAAAAGTGATATTGTCAGGAGCAATCATTCCTCCCCGGGCACCCATTTCTATAGAGAGGTTGCAAAGGGTCATTCTTTGCTCCATATTCAGATTTCGAATAGCATCACCAGCATATTCCACGAAATACCCTGTTGCACCTCCTGTTCCCAACTTACTAATCAAATACAAAGCGATATCTTTGGCAGTGACCCCGTGATTCAATTTTCCATTGATGTTGATCCGCATTGACTTGGGTTTTGGTTGAAGCACACATTGAGTGGCAAGCACCATCTCAATCTCACTTGTGCCTATACCGAAAGCTATCGCTCCCATAGCTCCATGAGTAGAGGTATGGCTGTCACCACACACAATGGTCATACCGGGTTGAGTAAAACCCTGTTCCGGTCCTATCACATGAATAATTCCATTTCCTGGATGGCACAAAGGAAAAATAGTTAATCCAAACTCTTCTGCATTCCTTGAAAGTGTTTCAACCGGGAGTCTCGAAGTCTCATCCTTAATCGGAAGATGTTGGTTTTTAGTGGGTATATTGTGATCGGGTGAACAAGTAGTGCGGTCCGGACGAAAAACTTTTAATCCACGTTTCCTGAGACCATCGAAAGCCTGAGGGCTTGTTACCTCATGACAATAATGACAGTCTATATATAACTGATCGGGACCATCCGCTATACTGTTAACCACATGGCTGTCCCAAACCTTATCAAAAAGCGTTTTCCCCATTATTTTATAAATTTATTTATTGCATCTATAAAGGCCTCACAACTTGCAGCCACGATATCCGTGTTTGCAGAGAACCCATAATAAAGTCCCCCATCGTATTCCACTGTCATATGAACCTTTCCTATGTCATTGCTTCCTTTATTGAATGCCTGAATAAGGAATTCTTTAAGCACCATAGTCCTCCGTATTATTAATTTAACAGCATTGATAGCGGCATCTACAGGACCATTACCTGAAGAACAAGCCTCAAACTTCTCACCGGCAATATCCAAACCGACACTTGCAACGGCATGGACTCCTACCCCACTTGTCACTTGAAGGAAATCAAGTTTAATGCGATGGTTGGCCATATGGTGCCGTCCGGCGATCATCATAATATCATCATCAGTTATTTCTTTCTTATGATCAGCCAATTTCAAGAAAGATTCATAAGCCTTGTCAAGAGCTTCTTTAGTCAATTCAATTCCCAGGACACTCAACCTATGTTTAAGAGCCGCCCTTCCGCTGCGAGCAGTGAGAAGGATGGAGTTTTCATCCAGACCCACATCCTTGGGATCCATAATCTCATAACTTTCACGATTTTTTAATACACCGTCTTGATGGATACCTGAAGAATGTGCAAAAGCATTACGTCCTACAATAGCTTTGTTTGGTTGCACCGGCATATTCATGAGACTTGAAACCTTCCGGCTGATACCATAAATACGTGTTGTGTTTATATTTGTTTCGATACCAAGATCTTTATGGCACCTGCAAGTCATCACCACTTCTTCAAGAGAAGTGTTACCGGCCCTTTCACCGATTCCATTGATAGTCACTTCAGCTTGTCGCGCGCCATTTCTGATTGCAGAAATAGTATTGGCGGTGGCCATCCCGAGGTCATTGTGACAATGGACTGCTATAGTGGCTTTATCCACACCCTTTACATTTTCCATCAGATATTTAATCTTCTCACCAAATTCCCATGGAAGACAATAACCCGTAGTGTCCGGAATATTAACAACGGTTGCACCTGCCTTAATAACGGCTTCAACTACCCGAGCCAAATATTCATTATCAGTTCTGCCTGCATCTTCAGCATAAAATTGTACATCTTCTACAAAAGATTTCGCATATTTCACGCAAGCCACCGCTCGTTCCAATATTTCTTCCCTATTGGAATTGAATTTATGTCTTATATGATAATCTGAAGTACCGATGCCCGTATGAATTCTTTTATGCTTGGCATATTTCAGAGCATCAGCCGCCACCCTGATATCGGTTTCGACTGCACGGGTAAGAGCGCAGATTGTAGGCCAGGTGACAGCCTTGGAAATTTCAACAACGGAATTGAAATCGCCGGGACTGGAAACAGGAAATCCGGCCTCAATGACATCGACTCCCAAAGTCTCCAAAGATTTAGCTATTTCAATCTTCTCTACTGTGTTAAGTTGACATCCGGGCACTTGCTCACCGTCCCTTAATGTAGTGTCAAATATAAAAAGTCTGTCTGCCATTGATCAAGCCTTTCAGTATGTCTAAAAACATAATCATTCAACATGCAAATTTAATCATTTATTTGATATGCGATATCAAAAATTAGATGAATATTGAAATATTCACTACAAAATGTCATTTATTAAGCCTGAATATATGTGTTGGAATAATAATAAATTTGATAATTTTGTTCCCGTATACAAAATTCATTTAAATAAAACAATATAATTCACAAATTTAACAAAGTTGTCCAAAACTTTTTATATATTATTGATTATTTGCTATTTATAAATTCTTAAAATGAAAAAAGTTTTCCAAAATAATTTTTAACATAATTTATTTGAATAATATTTGTTCGGTTTTGGCAATTATATTAATTTCGCTCCCGGTTTTAAATATTATAAAGAATTTTTCCTAATGATACACACGGTTGAAAAAAGAGACGGCAGAATTGTCGGTTACAATGAAGAAAAGATTAAGGCTGCCATAAGAAAGGCGATGCTTGCCACTGAAATTGGCGAAGACGAGTCGCTGATACAAAAGATCTCCGATCGTATAGGAATGAACGGACAGGAAAGGATGACCGTGGAGGATATTCAAGACCGTGTGGAATTCGAACTTATGAAATCATCCAGAAAGGATGTGGCTAAAAGATATATAGCATATCGCGACAAAAGGTCGATTGCCAGGAAGGCAAAAACACGCGATATGTTTCTTGAAATTATAAATGCTAAAAACAATGACATCACCCGGGAGAATGCAAATATGAACACTGATTCTCCGGCTGGAATGATGATGAAGTTTTCCACGGAAACAACCAAACCGTTTGTAGATGACTATCTACTTTCCGCTGATGTGAAAGAAGCTATAAAAAACAATTATATACATATCCACGACAAGGATTATTATCCTACCAAAAGTCTTACTTGTGTTCAGCATCCTCTTGACAGGATACTCACTAATGGTTTTGTAGCCGGACACGGGGAATCAAGGCCCGCAAAAAGAATAGAGACAGCCAGTGTGATTGCTTGTATTTCTTTAGAAACTGCACAAAATGAGATGCATGGAGGCCAAGCCATTCCGGCTTTGGATTTCTATCTCGCACCCTATGTGCGGTCAAGTTATATAGAAGAGATAAAAAATCTTGAGGATCTTACCGGTGAGAATCTATCAGAACTCTATAATGCGGAAATCAAAGATTTCTTGAAAAAAGATCTTGATGGCTTGGAGGGCAAAGAGCGAATGATGCAACATGCAATTAACAAAACCGTTGGAAGAGTTCACCAAGCGATGGAAGCATTCATACACAATATGAACACTATCCATTCGAGGGGAGGCAATCAAGTGGTATTCTCATCAGTGAATTACGGCACAGATACCTCTTCTGAAGGCAGATGTGTGATCAGGGAATTATTAAACACCACATACGAGGGTGTCGGGAATGGTGCCACTGCAATATTCCCAATCCAAATCTGGAAGAAAAAAAGAGGAGTAAGCTACCTTCCTACTGATCCCAATTATGATCTTTATAAACTTGCATGCAAGGTATCTGCAAAAAGGTTCTTCCCGAATTTTCTAAATCTTGATGCCACTTTCAATCAAAGTGAAGACTGGGATGCTTCAGACCCTAAACGATATAAACATGAAGTTGCCACCATGGGATGCCGTACTCGGGTTTTCGAGAATAGATTTGGAGAAAAGACATCTATTGGGCGAGGTAACCTTTCTTTCACCACTATCAACATTGTGAGATTAGCATTGGAAGTGATGAATATTGAAAACCAGCAAAAAAGAATTGACAAGTTTTTCCAGAAACTCGACAATGTGTTGGAAATTACTGCACGTCAACTTGACGAGCGTTATCAATTCCAAAAAACTGCCCTTGCCAAACAATTTCCCCTTGTGATGAGTTCATTATGGAATAATGCTTCAATTCTGAAACCCAACGAGACAATTGAAAAAGTAATAAACCAGGGAACTCTTGGAATTGGATTCATCGGACTTGCAGAAACACTGATTGCACTCACAGGCAAACATCATGGAGAATCGGAAGAATCTCAAGAATTAGGCCTTAAGATTGTGAGATATATGCGAGACAGGGCCAACGACTTTTCCAACAGATATGGACATAACTATTCGGTGCTTGCAACTCCGGCAGAAGGTCTATCAGGAAAATTCACAAAAGCCGACCAAAAACAGTTCGGTGAAATACCGGGAGTAACTGACAAGAATTATTATACAAATTCCAATCACCTGCCTGTATATTATCACTGTTCTCCAAGGCAAAAAGCAAAAGTGGAGGCACCCTACCATGATTTGACTCGAGGCGGCCATATATTCTATGTAGAAATTGACGGAGACGCAACACACAATGAAGAGGCTATAATGCAGATTGTGGATTTAATGGATCAATATAACATTGGATATGGATCCGTCAACCATAACAGGAATCATTGTCCGAAATGCGGATATGAGAATGCCCGGAAAGATCAGCACCATTGTCCTAAATGCAATACTAAATTCGAAACAATTCAAAGGATCACAGGGTATCTTGTAGGCACCACCGACAGATGGAATTCCGGCAAACTGGCCGAACTCAATGATAGAGTCGTGCATGAGAACTAAGAGCGATTAAAGTTTAGAAGTTTAAAGACAGTGTCTTGAAATATAATGTTTTAGACATAATAAGAGGAACGACAGTGGATGGTCCGGGATTCCGGACCTCCATATATTTATCGGGTTGCTGTCATCATTGTCCGGCTTGCCAGAATCCCCAATCTTGGGATGAGTTTGCAGGGATGGAAATGTCTCTGGAAGAATTAATGGAAATCGTTGAAGAGGAAGATTTCGATGTCACATTAACAGGCGGAGATCCGCTCTATCATCCTGAAAAACTCAAATTACTTATAAGAGCATTAAAAGAAAATGGACGCAATGTTTGGGTATATAGCGGATATACCTGGGAAGAAATAAAAGAAAATCCTAATTTATTCTCTTCGGTAGAAGAAGCCGATGTTTTGATTGATGGTAGATATATCGATGAATTAAGAGATCTTGACCTTCAATTCAAAGGGTCATCCAATCAAAGGATTATAGATATAAAGGAATCAATAAAAGAAGGAACGACAGTGCTTTACTATCGTTCCTAACAAATTTAGTATTTTTGAGTCCACTTTAAATTTGACTCGTTTATTATATTTTTGCAAATTTTATTTTTTAGATTCACTTTCTTCAATTTCTGAAGCATCAGTTGGAGTTTCTTCTGTTTTCTCTTCCTCAGTGAATTTGGTGAAACCATTATCCACCAATAAATTATACCAAGTGAAAAGTTTTTTTACATCACTGTCGTGAACCCTTTCCTTGTCGAAATCAGGGATGTATTCTTCGAATTTAGCCTTCAGGCCATCTCCGGATATTATCTCTTTAACATCAAGTTTCTTACCATTTTCTTTTGTATAGATTGTATCTAAGATTTCGCCCAAGGGTTTGTCTTCAGACTCAGTATACATAGCGATATCTCCTAACGCCACTACCCTTTCACGAGGAGATACCGGAAATCTTTTACCGGAGGAAAGTTCTTCAACTATAAGTGTCTTTCCACTATGGGACACAATCTTAAAAAGTCCCGGCTTACCGGTGATGGCCAAAATTTCTCTTAACATGATATGGAATATATTTGTTGTTGAATTAATTTATCTGTCATTTTTAAAATTTGTGAAAGTAAAGGAGTTTTGTTATCATTTTCCAACATTACTGTCTTATTTGAATCGAGCAAAGACAATTCATGCTGTTGGGCATCTATCCTTTTCTGCACCGCTTCAAGACTGGTTTTGTCTCTTTTCATAACCCTTTCGAGTCTTTCTCTTAAAGGAGCAGTCACAATCCAAATTTGATTACAAAAAGTTGCGATACCCCCGGTTACAATTATTGCGGATTCAATGAAAAAATCACCTCTAATATTTTTACGTCTGTTTTCTATATCCTCTCTCACAGCTTGATGAACCACGCTATTGACGAAAGTCCTTACATTATCATTGGAAAATAACATTTGAGCGAGCCTACCACGATTCAATTCCCCATCCTTGGAATAAATGTCATTGCCCAACTTTTCTATCAATGACAATTTTACCCCCAAATTGTTCCTCATAATAGCTTTTGCTTCATAATCGCAATCGTAAACAACGAACCCATTGCACCTTAAAACACGCGACACGACGCTTTTACCGGCTCCAATGCCACCTGTGATTCCAATGGTATTATTTAGTTGTTTCATTCTTTTACAATTGCGTATTCCACACTGTCTGTTCTTAACATAAGATTTTTCAAACGGTCGGGAAACTTATGGGTCTCTAAATGTAATTTGCCACTTTTTGAGAAAGGTATATCATTGTAATTAACAACAAGTTCTATATTGTTGTCTTCATCATCATTAAGGCGGCTCATAGCGACATAATATTCAACAGGCACTTTTGACGGGAATAATAACAATTCCTCCCCTTCGGGCACATTTATTGGAGTGATAGTCACCATGGCTTGCTTCATCACCAATGGTTCAATTGGAACTATAAGTGTCACTTTGGATGGCATTGCTCTTGCACCTTTTATCTTTTGAATCTTGACTTCCATTTCTGTGGTTTCAGAAATGTTTCGCAAAGTCACGCCTTCAGTTCTGACATAATTGATTGTATCGAGCACCTCTTTAGCCCCATAAACATATACGGAACCCGGAGATGCCTTAACGCTACCGTCAAGAGTATTGCCGGAAGCCGGGAAAACCTGACAATTTACCAGAATTGGCACTTTCTTTCCCGGATTAGTTGTATATACCAGCTGAAGAGAATCTAAAGATACTGATGTAATCAAGGCAGTGCTACCGAACCTTTCCTTTAAAGAGGTGATCAAATCATTATAGGAATATTTCAAAATTCCGTCGTTGGAATATTCCTTAAAATCAATATTGATTGTTGGTTTCTTTAAATAACCGTTTCTCCAAAGATTAGTACCTTTATCACTTACTGCAACATGTATTTTTTCAGGTACATCGCTGATAAAAGTCACCGAGTCAGGCTGATTAACTATTCTAAGATTCACATTAAAGTGATCCTGTGCACTGTCGTTGAGTGCCAAGATGAACCA
Source organism: Muribaculaceae bacterium (assembly GCA_022510405.1). Taxonomy (GTDB): domain Bacteria; phylum Bacteroidota; class Bacteroidia; order Bacteroidales; family Muribaculaceae; genus Lepagella. The sequence continues at coordinate 83,109 of JAFLTP010000010.1, forward strand.
GAAGACAGCACTCACACATACAAAAACAAGAAAGAGCATGGCATTTTTGAAACCCGAAGTGCTCTTCAGGTTCTGCCACCTCTCTTTTGCATTGTCTAATTTACGGTTTGACACCGTTGCCTATTGTTTCTTGAGTGCTTCTTCTTGCTGACCAGCGGGGAAAACTGAGGCTTTGTCTACTTTTAATGACACCCCGGGTGCAACTTCCATTAAAATGGTATTATCGTTTATTTCTTTAATTTTTCCATGGATGCCACCTGCAGTAACCACTGAATCTCCTTTCTGCATGGCTTCACGGGCTTTCTTAATCTCTTTCTGTTTTTTAGATTGAGGACGGATCATAAAGAAATAGAAAATCACGATCATCGCAATGATCATAATCATTCCACTGAATCCACCACCGGCAGATTCACTTTGAAGTAAAATCGAATTTAATGTATTCATGTTTTGAGTTATGTGTTTTAAGTTTTAAGTTGAGAGTTTTACAGTAATCTAAAATTTTACTTTAACTCTATTTCATTATTATACCCTCTTCCTTTAACTTAGGAAGAATTGTAGCCAAAAGTCCGTTTACAAATTGTCCGCTCTTTTCAGAACTGTAACTTTTAGCAATTTCAATGTATTCATTTATACTGGCTTGGAGAGGAATTTCCGGATAATTGATTATCTCTGCCAACGCAGTCATGGTGATTATTACATCCATAAAAGCCATCCGGTCTGCCTCCCATTTTTCATGAATCAAAGCATCCTCGATGTATTTTCTATATATGTCCTTATTCCTGACTACATAATTAAAAAGTTCAGCACCGAATTTGGCGTCTTTACCATGTTCTCCGTCTTTATACATAGGCATAACGGCAGAAGAAACAGTGTCGACGCTTTCCAATCTTTTGAATGTTTTCAAAACGAAAGATGCCATTATTTCGAGATCATCGTTCCAAAAAACAGATTTATCCTCAAGATATTCCAGGAAATGCCGATTGTTTAGGATCACCTCAACCAAGATATCTCTCCAAAAGTCTGAATCTTTTCTTATGTCTCTTCCCGGGTCTACCTCATAGTTTTTATAAATTTCAGAATCAAGGATCGCTTCCAACAGAATGTTGAGAAGTTCAGGATCTTCTGCTCTCCATGAAAGATGGTTTTTCTCTGTGTACTCCTCAAACTCCGGATTCTTTTCTATCAATTCCGGAATCTGATTGCGAACAAACTTCATATTAGGATTAAGGTCTTCCGAAGTAGCCAAATATTTATTTTTATTAATCTCCAGTTGATCCAATCTCAAACGAGTCAATTCCACAGGTAAAGCCAGTAGTCTCATATATAGATCTCTGGCCTTGTTCATGCTCTGTTCAAGAGTTTTTAGAGCATCTGATATATTGTCTTTCGAGGCATAGAAGTTTTTGAAAGTCAAATCCATCATTTCTTTCATTCTGTCCACCCCCGATAAAGAATAGCCCGGTATATTTTTTATAATTTCATTAACCTGAGGATTAAGAATAATGACGTTATTAAAAATATTTTCCCAAAAACTATCGGTGACAAGACCTTGATCTTTATTTTTTTCGAATTCTCTGAATAGGAGACTTTCTTTTATAGCTTCACTAAGAGAAGACAACACAGGTGCAAAAGGGAAATTCCCTCCGGAATACTTAATTTCCATAGATTTCATTCTGTCATCGCTTTCTACACGAAGAATGAATCTTGTTTGAGTCAAGGGATATTTTTTGTTTTTTCCTACAACTTGATGAGCCAATTTATCCATAAGATAAATAAGATCCAAATAGAGGTTGTAGGCAAAACGTTTTTCCTTTGTAGGTGCAGAGGGTTGTGATTCCAACGAGAACGGTTTCTCTATCAATAAGTATGAATAGAGAAGTTGCACTGTCTTCATCCTGATCAATACCCTGTTTATCATATTAAAGTTTAAAGTTTAAAGATTAAATATTGGAGTCGGATATTCTTATGCAAAATTAACCAAAAGAAAGAAGGTTACAAAACGCGTCGTTGTCTTACGGCTTCATAGAGAATCACACCACAAGCCACAGAAACATTTAGAGAACCCACTTTCCCTAAAATAGGGATAGCCGCCAATTGATCACACCTTCTCAAAACCTCGGGAGATAGGCCAGTATCTTCTGCACCCATTACAATCGCCACCGGAACCTTATAATCTATTTCAGTGTAGTTCTCTGAACTTTTTTCCGATGCTCCTACCACTTTGTATCCATTCTCATGCAACCTTCCAATGGTATGCACCAAGTCTTTTTCTCGACAAACAGGTATATGGAATAATGCACCCGCAGAAGATCTTACAGAATCTGATGTTACAGAGGCACTACCCTTTTCGGGTATAATTATAAAATCTGCCCCGGCACACTCCGCACTTCTCGCTATGGCTCCAAAATTCCTTGCATCCGTAACTCCATCAAGTATTATGCCTAAAGGTGTTTTTCCTTCCTCATATAATGAAACCAAGAGATTATCAAGATTATGGTATCGTACAGGACAAACGATGGCTATAACCCCCTGATGGTTTTTCATGGTTATACGGTTCAGTTTTTCATTAGGAACTCGTTGCATCGGCACATCCAATTCTCTGGCTTTCGCCAGCACTTCTTTTATAAGGTCACCATTGATTTCTCTTTTTATCAGGATCTTATCAATACTCTTGGAGGCTTCCAAAGCTTCCAAGACCGGACGAATTCCGAATATATAATCTGATTTTTCCAATTTCTCTAAATTTGAATTAATGTTTATTGGTTTGGAGTAGAATCTTGGCATTCTCCAAGGCTGCATTATTGATGGAAGTGCCCGAGATCATTGCAGCGATTTCTGTTATTCTCTCTTCGGGATTCAGCAACTTGATGTGTGAAACTGTCTTTTCATCATCATCATCTTTGTATACCTTTAATTGCTTATCTCCGACTGCTGCCACCTGTGGCAAATGCGTCACGGCGATTACCTGGATAGATTTTGACATACCGTGCATCATATTACCCATTCTATGTGCGATTTCGCCTGAAACACCCGTGTCGACCTCATCAAATATAATGGTGGGAAGATTCATATTTTCAGCCATTATTGATTTGATACCAAGCATCACTCTTGCAATCTCACCGCCGGAGGCTATTTCTGAAATAGGTTGCAGTGGATGATTCTTGTTAAAACTACAAAAGAAAGTAACTATATCTTGGCCTTCCGCTGTCATCTTCCCTTTTTGAATATCTATTTGGAATTTTACATTCGGAAGACCTAATGGAATGATTTTTTCCATAAGAGATTCTGAGAATCTTTCCGATACTTTGATTCTCGATTCCGTAAGCAAATCAGCCTTTTCTTTCAGATCCTTCGCCAACTCTTTAAGTTGATGCTCAAATTTGACAACATCTGTTTTGTCTCCGGAAATAGAAGAAAGTTCTTCCTTTAATTGTTGATGGAGTTCTACAAGTTCATCTTCGTCTTTCACTTTGAACTTTTTCATTGCTTCGTAGAGGCTATCTATTCTGGCTTGCACTTTTTCCAGACGCCCCGGATCAGAATCTATCTTATCGGCGAATCCTCCAAGAGTATCTGCTATATCACGCAATTCTATTTTAATAGTGTTCAGCCTTTCCACTAAGTCATTATCGCCCTTAGCGTCCAAAAGTTCAAAATCTATTCCTTCCATCACCGAGGAAGCACCTTGCAGACACTTTAATGCCGAGGAGATTCCCCCGCCTATCAAATCTTGTGCTTCAGATAAATCTGATTTAATTTTATCGGCGTCTCCAAGCAATTCAGCCTCTCTCTCCAAAGAAATCAACTCCCCTTTCTTAGGTTTCAACTTATCCAATTGCTCAAGACGGAAAATGATGAAGTCCTTATTTTCCTTTCCCTTCGCAATCGACTCCTTAATCCTTTTTATTTTATTTCTTAGTGAAACATAATTATGAAATACAACGCGATAAGCCTCCAAAATTTCATTATTGCCACCGAATGAATCAATTATTGACAATTGTTCATGTGGATCATTCAATAGTGAATTACTATGCTGAGAATGAATATCGAGCAAACCATCGGCTACTGAAGCCAACAAAGACAGATTCACCGGAGTGTCATTAACAAATCCTCGGCTCTTGCCGGATGTGGAAATTTCTCGTCTTAAAATGAGTTCCTTGGCATCCCATTCAATATCATTTTCTTCGCATATATTTTTAATACTTGCCATGGGATTCGAGAAGATTCCTTCCACCACCATTTTTCTATTTTTGTCTCTCATGGCCTTAGAATCGGCTCGGGCACCCATCAATAAAGAGAGAGCATCAAGCATAATAGATTTTCCCGCTCCCGTTTCACCTGTTATGGTTGTGAAACCGTCACAGAAATCAATACTCGACCTATCGATCAAGGCATAATTGTCTATGCTCAATTTTTCCAGCATCCTCCTGTTATTTTTTGATATTTCTTCCTTAAGGAGTAATATTTCACCTCACTTCGTCAGGCTTTTTAATTTTCTCGATTCTACTTCTATCTGTAGGGAATATGGGTTGGAGAATATCATAAACCTTTTCCCTTTCAGTCTGAGGTGCCTGTGAATAAACATTCACGAGTTCGTCTAACTTTGAGTCTCTGAAAATAGATAATCCAACCGACATTGGAGATTTGTCATAAATCTCTTTAATAATCTCCACAGATTCCGTAATTGCGGCTCTTCCTTTATCAGGACTCGTCACCATTTCGTCAAGACCTTTTCTATGGTATTGATAAGTGAGATCACGTAATGACGATGTATTAGCATCCATATAAGCGCTTAAAACAGCACTTCTGTTTCGTGTATCTTCGAATGCTCTCCATCCAATTTCGCCGCTACTTTGGGCCTGTTGCACCACAGTTGCTGCTTTATCGAAATAAGGTTGACCCCCCATTGACGAAAAAGAATCGAAATCAAGAGCTAAAAAAAGATATGCATAATAATCCAAAATACCCTGAAGGTTGCTTGTCCATGTGTTTTCGTTATAAATCAACGGTTCGCCTTCACGGTAATCAAACTCTATTTTTGTGTCCTTAAAGTTGAAAAGGGTTGTTGTATAGGTACTGTTATAGACAGGACGGGAGAGTTGGACCTGCACTTCACCTTTTATACGGTCGTTGTCATAACTTTTAACAGTAAGAAAGAATCGACATTCTATTCTCTCGTTAGGTGAAAAAACTGCGTTAGTCCATTTGGTTTCGTTAAAGTAATCCGAAATCGCTTCCTGAAGCGATTCAAAAACACTTTTATTTGTACCCTCAATAGCACTTGTATTAACTTCGACAGTGCATAACAATTCTTGCGCTTTACTACATAAAGCACTAATAACAAGAATTACAATAAGAAAAGTTTTACGCAACATAATTTTTATCCTATTTACTATAACGTAAAATAGCGTCTATTATGTCATTGGCGACTTCCCTTTTTGTTTTAGGATCATAGGAGGTGATTTCACCTGTCTTAGACAGGATTTTAATTTTATTGGTGTCTTTCATAAATCCGGCATCCGGATCATTTAAAGAATTCAACACTATGATATCTAATTTTTTACTTTCCAGTTTCTTCTTCGCATTTGAAATCTCATTATCGGTTTCCAATGCAAAGCCTACAGTGAATTGATTGTTTTTGTGAGAACTTAAATAGGCTGCGATATCCGGATTTCTTTTAAGCCTGATCACCATCTCCTCTTCATTCTCTCTTTTAATTTTTTTATCGGAGACTTTATCCGGCGCATAATCAGCCACCGCGGCCGAAAAAATTGCGATATCACATAAAGGGAATTTACTTTTGGCCTGTTCAAACATTTCAATGGCTGATGTCACATCAGTCCTTTCAATATTTCCTGTTTTAGGTGTATCCAAAGACACAGGTCCGGTTATCAAGAAAACCTCAGCTCCTCTTTTTCCAAGTTCGCGAGCGATTTCAAATCCCATTTTTCCACTTGAATAATTACCAATAAACCTCACCGGATCTATATTTTCGTATGTAGGACCCGCCGTAACCAAAACTTTTTTACCTTTCAAGTCTTGCTTCTTGCTGAAATATTTTTGGATTTCCTGAAAAATCTCTTGAGGTTCAGCCATTCTCCCTTTGCCTTCCAAACCACTTGCAAGTTCTCCGGAGCCGGGAGAAACTATAATCACACCGTCATTTTGCAGCTGGGCTATATTTCTTTGGGTTGAAGGATGTCGCCACATATCCAGATCCATTGCCGGCGCAATCATAACATCTTCCTTAGCAGAAAGATATGTGGTCACCAACATATTATCGGCTATGCCATTAGCCATTTTCCCAATAGTGGAAGCTGTAGCGGGCGCTATAACCATGAGGTTAGCCCATAGTCCAAGATCAACATGGCTATGCCATTCTCCGGTGTTAGCCGTAAAGAATTCCGAGACAACAGGTTTGGAGCTCAAACTTGCAAATGTCACCGGGGTAACAAACTCCTTTGCAGCCGGAGTCATTACAACCTGCACCTCGGCACCGGCTTTCACCAATAAACGAAGAAGCATAACCGACTTATATGCCGCTATGCCTCCCGTAATTCCTAAAACTATATGTTTACCGTTTAACATCAGTTTCTCGTTTTTCCAAGGAATAAACCAAAAACCTTAATTCTCTCTGCTATATTTATATTTCAATTGGCAGAGCACATCTTTAGTATTTTTGGGGAAATCTCCTTGCATGACCCAATCAAAGAAAGACGGTTCTCGTTTCAAAACCTCTTTAACAGTTTTGCCCTTGTGCTTACCGAAATTAAAAACAGGCCTATCCTGCTCGTCAAGCACTATTCTTGCTGCCAAATCAAGATTACGGCCCACAGTAGAGAATTTAGCCAAAGCTTCCACATCATTTTCCAACTCTTGATATTTATCAAGTTGTTCTTTAAGCACTTCATAGGTTGCTTGTGTGTCTGCCAAGGCACTGTGTGCGCCTTCCAGTTCTTTACCACAATAAAAGCGATAAGCTGCCACCAGTGTTCTTTGTTCCATTTTATGGAAGATATTCTGAACATCTATAAAATGTCGACCGGCAACATCAAAATTGATTCCGCATCTTCCGAATTCCTCCATCAAAAGAGGCACATCAAATTTGTTGCTATTATAACCGGCTATGTCACAACCTTCAAATATCGTGTGCAAAGATTTGGCAATTTGTTTGAATGAAGGCTCATCTTTAACATCCTCGTCCGATATATGATGCACGGCTGTGGCTGCGGCGGGAATCGGAATACCCGGATTTATTCTTCTGCTCTTCTTCTCTTCATGGCCATCAGGAAAAACCTTGATATAAGATAATTCTACAATCCTATCTTGAGTCACATTAGTTCCCGTGGTTTCAAGATCAAAGAAAATCAGAGGTCTCTTCAGGTTCAGTTCCATAACTGAAGTTTTCTATTTAAACTATAAACTTTCACCTTTTCATTCGATCACCTGCATTGGCATTTGTATAGTGGTGAGTTCAGTGTTCGGTTCCTGTTCCAAGGGTTCAAAAATGCCCGGACGTGCGGGATCTGACAATTTAATAATAGTTGTCTCTCCGCTCATATTGTTAAGAATTTCCACTGTAAACGCAGAATTGAAACCAATAGTCATATCATTACCCTGGTAATCACACATAACCCTTTCTTCCGCAGAAGTTCCATAATCTAAATCCTGGGCTGCCAATCTTATCATGCCCTGTTGCATTTCCATCTTTACCAAGTTGGACGCTTTACTCGCAAAAATAGCCACTCTTCTCATTGCGTTTAACATTGATTGACGATCCACATTCACAACGAAAGGATTATCTGTTGGAATCACCCTGTTGTAATTTGGATAGTTTCCTTTTATAAATCTGCAGGTAAGTGAGAAATCCCCGAAAGTAAAAGATGCTCCTTTTTCGCCGATTTTGATATTGACCATGTCCTCTTTTCCAATTATCCCCTTGAGGATGTTTGCAGGCTTTGATGGCATGATAAACCCCCTTTCAAATCCGGGAGACACTTCACGAGTGATATATCTTACAAGTTTATGAGTGTCACTTGCCACAAAAACGATATCATTTTCATGGATATCCCAATAAATACCGGTCATGATAGGCCTGATATTTTCCTGACTCACAGCATATACGGTATTTTCTATACCTTTTAGTATTACGGACGCGGGTACGGTGAAACTTAGGGCCTCCTCTTCCGGATTGTCTCCTTTAGGATACTCATCGGCATTTATCCCCATAAATTTGAATTGACCGTTAAGAAATTGAAGGTCAATCTCCCCGGTTTGTTCGTTAAGAGAGAAACTTACAGGTTGATTGCTAATCTCCTTGGTGATTTCAAGTAGAGTCTTGGCATTGATTGCAATCTGTCCGGATCCATCACAATCCAACACTTCCAATTTAGCCTTTACAGTGTTTTCTTGGTCACTACCCGTTATTGTTAATTCGTTGCCGTTAAGTTGAAACAAAAAATTATCAAGGATAGTCAAGGCATTTTTAGAATTAATCACTTTGTTAACAGCCGTGAGTTGCTGTTGAAGAAGTTTGCCGTCTATGTTGAATTTCATCGATGCGTATTATTGGTTGTAAACGCAAATTTAATAAAAATCCCCTAAGAAATAAAATTATAAATTAACAAGACCTTTAACAGTTAATTCTCCATAAGATCGCGATAAATTTGATACGGGATATATTGTGCACCGAGGCGACGGAAGGTTGGGGTTTCAAATTGGGTGTCTATCAATTTTATTTTTTCGCCATTTATGTATGGATTATTACAGAGGAGCACCAATGCAATCTGACTTGCAGAAGGTTGGAGGGAAAACATGCTTTCTCCTTGAAAAATTCCATGCTGCCAAAAACCATAGAATCCACCCACCAATTCATCTCCTTCCCAAAGCTCAACACTTTTTGCATAACCCATTTCGTGAAGCTCTATGAAAAGATTTTCCAACTTCTCACCCAACCAAGACATAACATTTTCATCCCTGTCATCAATCATCCTGCAGTTATGGATTACACCTCTAAAGTCTTTATCAATCGTGATATGGTATTTATTTTTGTTTAGCAAGTTACGTAACGAATGACTTATATGTACCTTATCCGGGAATAACACAAATCGTTCCTTGGGACAATGCCAAAAGGGCATATCATAATATTTGTGGGGATACCATGGAAAAATGCCCCATTTATATGCTGCCAACAAAGTTTCAATATCCAATTCCCCTCCCACCGCATAAAGTCCATCTTCATTGATGTTATCGACATCATATTCAGGATGAGAAAAAAGGATCATAGGGTCTTCGAAAACTCTTCCGTCATTTATATCACAAATGAGAAATGATTTTGAAGGGTCTTCCTGCGATGCAACGGCCACTATCAGTTTTTCTGGCATAAAATGATTTTCCCTTTCTCCGACTTAACCAATAATTCACCCCCCTCTTTTAATTCACCAAAAAGGATTTCCTTCATCAATAACCTCTTCAATTCATTTTTAATAACCCGGTCGAGTTCCCTTGCTCCGTATTCTTTTGTGAAACCTTTCTCAAGAAGTAATTCCTTAACCTCTTCGCTAACTGAGAATCTTACATTCTTTGACTCCAATTTTTTACCGAGTTCCTTTAATTTTTTATCAAGAATCATTGAAGCCATCTCTCTTGACATGTCATTAAAAACTACAGTGGCGGAAAGACGATTAAGGAATTCCGGCTTGAAGGTTTGCTTTACCTGTTTCAACATTGCATCGCCTCGAGTCACCGAACTTGCAAACCCCACATTTGCTTGAGCCGCAAACTGAGCTCCGGCATTCGAGGTCATAATCAACACTACATTTCTGAAATCTGCTTTATTGCCTTTATTGTCAGTTAATTTGGCATAATCCATCACCTGGAGGAGAATATTATAGATATCCGAATGAGCCTTCTCTATTTCATCAAGCAACAAGACAGCATTTGGAGTCTTGCGAATAGCATCGGTGAGCAATCCCCCATCATCATATCCTACATAACCTGCAGGAGCACCTATGAGTTTAGCCACTGTGTGTTTTTCGGTGTATTCACTCATATCGAATCGAAGAAGTTCCACTCCAAGTTCCTTGGCCAATAATTTTGCTAATTCAGTTTTTCCCACACCTGTAGGGCCAACGAACAGCAAAGAAGCAATTGGCTTGTTCTCTTCCTCAAGACCGGCTTTCGACATCAATACCGCTTCTGAAACTTCCTTGATAGCCTTATTTTGTCCAAACAATTGAGACGAAATCCTTTCTTCAATATTTTCCAAATCATGGGGATCATCATCAGTTATAGCCAAAGATTCTACTTTACAAATTTTAGCAAGCACCGCAGATATAGCCTCCTTGTCTACTACTATCGGTTCACCCTCCTTCATATTCAACTGTTTCAGAGCCCCACTTTCGTCTAAGAGATCTATTGCCTTGTCGGGAAGGAATCGGTCGTTGATATGCTTTGCACTTCCCTTCACCGCAAATTCTATGGCCTCATCTGTATAACTTACATTATGGAATTCTTCATAATGTTTTTGAAGTTGCTTTAAGATATTTATAGTCTCATCTATGGATGGTTCGGCAACATCAATATTGGAGAATCGCCTAACGATACTTTTACTTTTTGCAAAATGTCTTTTATACTCATCATAGGTGGTGGCACCTATAAATCTTATTTCGCCTGACTCAAGATATGGTTTCAAAATATTTGATGCATCCATAGAGGATTCTCCTACAGCTCCGGCACCTACAAGGTTATGAATTTCATCGATATAAACGATTGGATTCGGTTCTGATATGATTCCGTCCATAATATTTTTTATACGTTTCTCGAAATCACCCCGATATTGAGTGCCGGCAATCAAGCTGCCAAGATCAATCCTATATATTTTCGCACCCTTCAATTTTTCCGGCACACTGTTATCTTCAATCATCTTTGCCAATCCATAGATCAAGGCTGTTTTTCCCACTCCCGGTTCACCTATATGCAAAGGATTGTTTTTCTCCTTTCTGCAAAGCACAGTTATAGTTTTTCGGATTTCCTCTTCCCTTCCAATCAGCGGATTGTGATGTTTATAAATATCATTTATGCATACAACCAAATTTTTCCAATCCTCTTTTTTCTTCTTCTTTGGCAGTGTCTCTGCAAAGATATCATCATCAAAATCAAACGGTGGATCAAAATCTTCTTCTTCATCGGGAAGAGGTTCGATATCTACATCACCCAAGAAAGCGCTTAAAAAGAATCCTTCATCTCCGTTTATTGACTTTTTCAATGCATACTGTGCGGTGGAATTCTGAAGATTTAATATTCCCTTAATCAAATGGGCGATAATAATCCGATCATTACCGGATGAATATACAATGCCATCCGCTTTTGTCACCATCTGCAAGAACTGCACTGATGGATAAGGAGAGTAATTGATATCATCAGGCACCTTATCCAATTCCTTGATATATTTTTCAAGGGCTTTTTGCAGGTTTAACATATCTCCATCCACAACAACCATGGCCTCTGAGAAATTAGAATCATCCAAAAGAGAATAAAGCAGATGTTCCGGAGTGAGGAATTCGTGACGTTGTGCCAAAGACAATTGATAAGTTTTTTCCATTAAAGAAACAACTTCTTCCGACAGTGGATTTATAGTTCTAAGTTCAAAAGGAAGGATATTTGGCATAATTATTTCTTAAATATGATTAAGGTCTAAATCTTTTGGACGGTGATTCTTAAAGGGAAACCTTCTTGTCGAGCAAGGTTTGTGGCCAAATTAACTTTGGAATGAGCGATATCATAAGAATATACCCCTATCATTGCCTTTCCTTCATGATGCACTTTAAGCATAAGATGTGTGGCTTCTTTGATATCTTTAAAGAAAATATTCATAATTACAGCTACGACAAAATCCATTGGGGTGAAATCGTCGTTATGAAAAATCACTGAATATTGTCCCGGTGAGTCAATTTCGCTGCGATTTCTTTCTTTAATATTGGAGTTTTCCTGAGGCATGCCGGTGGTGAGATTTATAAAACAATACAAAACCGCCCGAACAGGACGGTTTTGCATAATAACGTTATTTTGAAATCAAATATTATTCAGCTATAACTTCGAATTCGATTTCTTTCACAACATCCTTGTGGAAACGAATCACAGCCTTGTAAACGCCCACTTCTTTAACCGGATCTTTGATATCGATGATCTTGCGGTCTACGATATGTCCGAGTTTTTCAAGTGCTTCTGCAATTTGGAGAGCGTTGACAGAACCAAAGATAGTGCCCTTGGAACTTGTTTTTGCACCGATAGTGAGTTTCACATCTTCCAAAGCAGCAGCAGCGGCTTCAGCATCAGCTTTGATTTTTTCAAGTTTGTGAGCACGTTGTTTCTGGTCTTCTGCTCTTCTTTTGAGTGCAGCCTCAGAAGCTATAATGGCGAGACCTTGCGGAATAAGATAATTACGGCCATAACCGTCCTTCACCTCCACAACATCGTCCTTGTAACCGAGGCTTGGAATATTTTCTTTTAGAATAAGCTTCATTGTTGTTTCGTTTTGAAGGGGTTAAAAATTATTTCATCAAGTCTGCCACATAAGGAAGGAGAGCCAAATGACGAGCCCTTTTCACTGCCTGAGCAACTCTACGTTGGAACTTAAGAGAAGTACCGGTGATGCGACGTGGCAGCAATTTCCCTTGTTCGTTAAGGAACTTCTTAAGGAATTCAGGATCCTTGTAATCGATATATTTGATACCGCTTCTTTTGAAACGGCAATATTTCTTTTTGCGTGTCTCAACCGTGAGGGGTGTGAGATATCTGATTTCATTATTTGCTGCCATGGTTTAAGCCTCCTTGTTTTCTACTTCGGCATGTGCTGCCGCTGGTTTTTCACTATTTTTGTTGGCACGAAGGTTTCTACGCTTTTCGGCATATTCCTGAGCGTACTTGTCAAGTCTGAATGTTAAGAACCTGATTACTCTTTCGTCACGACGGAAAGCAATTTCGAGTTTCTTGACAATGGTGGGTTCTCCCTTGAATTCGAGAAGACAGTAGAATCCTGTGGACTTCTTTTGGATGGGATATGCGAGTTTTTTCAAGCCCCAAAGCTCTTCATTCACAATCTCCGCTCCGTTCTGTACAAGTACGTCCTTGAATTTTTCTACCGCTTCCTTCATCTGATCATCAGACAAAACGGGAGTCAAAATGAAAACGGTTTCGTA
>JAFLTP010000011.1 GCA_022510405.1 Muribaculaceae bacterium
CTATGACGCAGTATCCGGCAATTGCAAAAATGGCTCCGGCCGAAGCCGAAGCCACTCGTAAGGCATTGCTTGAATATTGTAAACTTGACACTTATGCCATGGTAAAGATCTGGCAAAAACTCAAGGAATTAGCAGATCTATGATAGTATAATTTCAAAATCATCAAAGTCTTTATATAAAGGGTTGGAGAAATTAGAAATGTAATCTACGAAGGACTTCACGGCATCTTTACGCCACATTTTCACCAAGGTAATCTTGTTGCCTAATATGTCTAAATAATTCTTTTTATTTTTAACACTCTTAGGAAATTCAAAAGAAGCTGACTTTCCATGCCAATCAGAAGTGCCGTCAAAAATATAGTTATTGTCTGCCTGATAGTCATAGAAAAGATTTTGTAACAATTTGCCGTTTCTATAATATGGATTAATTGTTCGGGGGAAAAGTTTATTAAGAGTATCTAAAAGCTCTACATTGTTGGTTGGCAGAACATTCTCATTTAGTTTTATCCAAGCCTTCATTATCTCGAATACCGTCTCCCAATTGCTTAAATCTTGTCCCAGACATTGTCCTTTACAGAATACAGTATTACTGTTTCTTTGATTTGAAGGATCATCTAAAAGTATTTTGATATTATTGAACTCTTGCGTAGTAATGGTGTTTAGAAAAGCTTTTATAAAGTTCCAATTTTGAACTCTAAAAGCGTTCAACAATTCGTAATCCTTAGAATCTTTATTTATGAACTTAACTTTTTCAGGGGTTACTTTTGAATTTTCGGATAAATTACCATATTGATATTTGCCATCGCTTTTCCAGATGTCCTCACCGTTAAGATTTACTAATAACAAATCAATAATAAAGTCTTGATGTTTTTTGTAGATTCTCGTTACTTCATCAGAGATTTCTTGACTAATGGCTATACAAGACCTCCCATTTGATGACTCCAAATTTGGGAACATCAATTCATTTTTAAAATCCTCCAAGAAAAATCTATCTCTCGAAGAAATGCAATTGGATTTCAACAATGGTATTATTATTCCATCCAGAATGTCCAGATATGATATATTTATGAAATGTTTATCCCTTGCTTCATTAACATTAAATTCAGGTTTCAAAAAAAGATAAAATTGTAAACAATCATTTCTTTGACAACCCGTATAATAGCGTTGAGTCTGGTTTTCTCCTTCTGTTGAATCTATTTTATTCTCTATTATTATCTGCAATTTATTTGTTTTATCATAGCCCTCTATTTCTGCAGAAACAAAGATGTCAATTCTGTCTTTTTTCTCAATACTTTCTTTTAACGAGTTTTCATCGAAATCAGATATTTGAGGATTTTTCTTTTTCTCCTTTATAATTTCCTCAGCCAATTCACTGACCGACTGTTCGGTGACGATATTTAATGAAGAAACTTTTAATTTCCCGGTTAAAATCAAGTTGAATAAATGATCATTATAATCCTTTGATTTTAAGATACCTTTGTCATTTGCTAATTTCTTCACCAAAATATTTAGCAATAAATAGATTGGCGAGATAATCTCATTATTGTCTAATTTAATATCCAACAACCATTTAAGGAATGCACTATAAGTAGTTTCGCTTCTTTGCTTTGAAAGGATTTCAAACAGAGAGGGTCTATTGTATAAATCCTTCAATGCAATAATATCCTTGTCGGTATTGAACTCAACAATTCTATCTACATAAAATTTATAGTCCTTACTCATAAATAAATAATTTTAGTATGCTAAATTACAAAAAACAGATACTTACAAAATTATGGCTTTGTTACTTCTACAAATCCATAGGCATTTGGACTTCTATAGCCATCAATAAACTGCGGTTCTTTTAGCCATTTTCCGGATGGGATTCGAATATATCCATATAAACCATCCTTTTGTACTCTTGAGACTCCCAAAAATGTTACGTCTGCATCTTCAAATTCAAATGTCGGTTCTATGATTACATTTTCTTTATTATCTATGTAACCATATAATCCATTCTTTTCGAAAGGAATATAAAAGACCTCTTCCTGATTTCCTTTATTAATTAATTTAGGGATCTCCGGGTAGAATTTTTCTATAAATTGCTCTCTATGGTCTATATATTCCCCTGGCATTTCTATTATGCCACCATCTATTAAGGATAAAAGAATAATTTTATCAATTTTTTGGGATTCTTCCTTTTCAATTTCAGAAGAAATTTTAAGATTATCGAAAGCCTCACGAAGAGCATAAAATAGTGCAAATGGTTTGTCAAGTTCGGCAGTCAATATAAGTTTGTTTGGCTTCTCCTCCTCAAGAGTTAAAACATTTCCCTCATAGTAAGGAGATCCTACTAAAGTTTTCATGAAAACACCTAATGGAATATAAACACCGTCAAAAAGATCCGGAGTTCCAAATTTAGAATTAAGGGTATCAAAAAGAACTTTGAATGCTTTTAACTCCTCTTTTGTTCCTTCAATTATATATTCCACTGTATTTGGATTCTCTCCTTCCTCTTTTTTCCAAGTTTCAAAATCTTCTCCAATCTCTTCATAAATTTCCCTTGCTTGTTTTGGATTGATGAAGATACCGTTAGCTTCGTCACCCCAGTGATGTTTATTGGCAAAGAACAGGCCGGCAAGAATATTACCCTCCTCTTTCCAAAGTCTGTAAAGTTCAGCCGGATTTTCAAAAGCATCCATTGCCTTATTCCTTTCTTTTGGTTCAATACTTTCCACTTTCATAGCATTAAATTGTTATCTTACATTTGTAAAATAGAAATATCATGAAGAAATTTCAAGAAAAAATAACTGATTTTTACAAAGCAGCGACTATTTTTTTGACTTTATTTAGGCGTGTCATAAAATCTGGATTACTTTTGGCTACTTGTTTATTGTAGTCAGATTGAAATCTTAACCAGAAATCGGCATCAATATCCAATGCTGCTTCAAATAAAAGTGCATATTCTGTGGTGATGGCTCTTTTGCCATTTATAACAGCGTTTAATACAGATGCTGGAATACCGGTTTCTTGTGCCAATTTTTTTTGAGATATTCCTCTTGCTTCAAGTTCATCTTTTATTATTTCTCCGGGATGAATTGCATAACTTGATGTCAAGTTATTGGCTATCATATTATCCGGGATACCTTCTATATGGATTTTCATAATCTATTTATAATGATTAGAAATTTCTAAAATATTACAGACTGTCAGTAATAAATCTTGATTATTTTAATAACCTCGAATTCAAGTCGATATTGATCATTTATCTTAACCGAGGACCTCCCTTTTTTATCTCCGATTAAAACCTCATAATGAAGAGATTTGAATTTCCATAGATCTTCAATTTTTCAGGAATTCAAAAGTATTCTAACCGCCTTTTGATAACCTGTAATAATCTGAGGTTGAAACCGATATTTCTTATTCGTTGTAGCTCCGGTTCCAAAGAGTTCTTTCAGTTAGTCATTTTCGGAGGTTACATTCATATGGTTGTTGCCAGTTTTTTGACAAAATTTATAAAATTAGCAAATTTGATAATTTCTTATTCAAACATTTGCGAGGACTCATTTTCACTTGAAGTTGACGGGAGCTGGAATTATTGCGCCGTGGATAGCCTACGTAAAACTCAAGATGGATTGGCTATCTATGAAGTTAAAAGTAGCACCTATAAAAGTGAAGAGAAAGATACTCCTGGAGGGGATGCTATGACGCAGTATCCGGCAATTGCAAAAATGGCTCCGGCCGAAGCCGAAGCCACCCGTACAGCCCTACTTGAATATTGCAAACTTGACACCTATGCCATTGTCAAGATCTGGCAAAAACTCAAAGAATTAACTGATTTATGACTTCTCGTCTTTGTTAATCTTTAGATTCTTTCCATTATATTTTTCAATAATAAAATTAATATCTTTGACAACTTGATCTACTATAAATTTATAATTTGCTTGCTGTGGTATTTTGGCATATTGATATGCAAAACGAGGATGGTACCCTTCCTTTTTGCTTTCAAAACTCAGTAAAGTCTTATTTTCACTACTATTATTATGATATTTTAAAAGTTCTTTTTCTTTACCTTGATTTTCTTTGTTTTCATTTTGTTCTTCATCATTTAAAAGAGATGGGAACGTTTGATTATTATGAGAGAAAAAACCTTTAAAGGTCTTATCAACCCAATTTTTATCTTGTTCATTTTTATCATTTTCTGAAAGTTTCACCTTTCCTTTTTTAATAAAATCTAAGGGACAAACAAAATGTGAATAACGGTTGGCTTGAATTTGAATACCTATACTTCTATGTGTCGGTTCTTCAAATCCTTTCTTATCCTGCTTTGCTTTTTCTTTACCAGTTCTTTCATCTCTTCCAGAAATTCCTCCGGTAAATGGAGCATATAATATTTCAAGAAAGGCCCCTCCATTCTGACCATACCCGGTATTGAATTTAATATTTTTATAGTATTCTTTATTTTTTTCGAATTCTTTATGAAGAAGAGTGTATAATTCACCTACACGAATCGCTTGAACAAGTTGAAGGATTCTGAGATCATTAAAGTTAGGATCCGTCTCTAACATTAGTGATTTGTCTAATGATGTGTATTCTCCCAAAATACATAATGAATTCACAAAAGAACAATAATCATAGATTAGATCTTTATAATAATCCTTCACGAAAATTATTGTATCAGCTTCCTTTATTAAGTGGTCTATCATTTCTCGATAAGATACGATTTTACATCCCTCTTTTTCTATATCTTCTCGATCTGGGAACTTCACCATCAAAGTAAGAAGAATAAACTGAGGCTCTTCCAACTGAACCTTTTGTAACTTATCTTTATATTCCTCTATTTGATTTTTATTCGGAACACTCTTTAACTTATTTTCAATAACAAGAATACAATCAGAATCTCTCTCTTCTACCCTCTTGTTTTTTCCTTTAATATGTTTTATTTCAGTTTCCCATAAAGATAGATCGAAATTCATCTTCTCTCTTCGAGCAACCCAATCCTTCTCAGGATCTATAAATATGCCTGTTAAATCTTTGATGATATCGCAGAAAAGTTTTCTTCCGGTTATTTCTTTACCATCTTCTTTAGTTCCTAGAACCCCGGCATTAATTAACCAATAAAGGAAATTGCTGTGGAAAAGCTCTTTGGAACCTAAACTTAAAGCGAACAAAGGAGAATTTTCCAGTTTCTTTAAACCTTTTTCTATATCAAATTTATCATCTACCATAGTTAGTCAATTAATGAGTCATTCAATTTTTTTACTAAATCGCTTTGAAGGAGTTTTAGAAGGCCATATAAATCGGTTACCATTAATCCCCATTCCGGCTTTTGTAATGTGATGAATTTATTTTCCGGATCCCAGCTTTCTCCCAGCACATGGAGAAATAATCCTTTTTCATTTAATTCCATAAATGCCGGAGTGGCCGTACCGTCTATGTCGCAATATTTATCCATAACAAGTGGATTAATGTCTGACCTTAGATCGTCCAATGTGTCCAATTCTTCTTGTATTTCTTCAGGTTGGTTGAAATAGTCATCATACCTTAGATCGCGGAAAGTCACTTTTTTCTTGCCATATTTTGCAAATTCTTCCTGTATTTTTGCGAGAAGATCAATTTTTAAGGACTCTTCTCCTTTCAGGAATTCTTCAACTCTTTCTTTTAAGTCCATCTTATTAATCTTTAAAATAAAGTTATTATTATTCTTGATATGAAATCAATTCTTAACTTTTAAATCATGAACTTTATATAGATTCCACCTCCATTTCTATGCTTAGATCTGGGAAAGCTTTAAGAAATGCATATTTTAAAACTTCGGGCTTATTTAATTCAGCAGTGATTTTTAAGGTTGTATCATTTAGTTGATCCATATATAAAAGATTGCCATCATAATTTATGGATCCCACTAAAGCCTTCATTAAAGCTGCCATTGGGACATATAAACCAAATTCGTTATCACCCATCCCATACCGATCTACTAATCTATCAATTAACTCTTTTATTTTTTTAATGTTCTCGATAGGCCCGGAAATAGAATAAATGCCGGTATGAGGGTCTTCTTCCTCCTCATAAATTATATTCCCTTTATCTTCACCAATTTCGGTATATATTTCTTTAGCCTTCTTGTAGTCCTTAAAGGTACCATATTTTTCATCTCCAAAGAAGTAGCTGTCACCTAAAAATCGGGCAGCTTCAAGATTGTTTTCTTCTTTCCATAGTTTATAAAGTTTTTCTGGATCATGGTAAGCCTTATAAGCAGCTATGCCCTCCGGGGTACGAATGTCTACACTTATCATTTTATAAGTTATTTAAATTATAAAACCAAAGATAGAAACTTCTTTCCAAAATTTCAAGAAAAAATCATTTAGGAAGTTCTTTTATGTGCCCTTGAAGTTTTTCCGGAATTCTTTTTTTATAATAGTCAACTTTTTTATTAGGCACATATATGTTTTCCAAGGAATCATCAAAACTGTCGAAAAAATTATCGCAGAACTTTTTAATACCCGAACCTAAAACAATGGTTTTTACATTTCCACAGTTCTCGAAAATAGGGTATTTGAAATTTATCTTACTTAGAATTGTGATGTTCTGAAGGTTTTCACAATTTGAAAATATTTCTTCGCCAATAATAGAAAGTGTTTCCGGAAGAGTTACTTCTTTTAAAGAACCACATGAACTAAAAGATCTTTTTTCTATTTCATATAATCCTTCAGAGAGAGAGATTCCTTCTAGATTTTTACAACCCGAAAATGCTCTTCTTTTTATTTTCTTAACTGAACCCGGAATTTGTAAATTCTTTAATCCTAAACGTGAATTGAAGGCTTCTTCCCCAATGGAAGTAATAGTGTCCGGAATAACGGTTTGAGAACTCCCTATAATCAATTCATTGTCCTCAGTCTTTATCAACGCATTACAGTTATCCCGGGAATCGTATTTTGGATTGGAATTATCAACAGTTATTTGGGAAAGATTCTGGCAACCAAAGAAATTTGAGTTATCTATTTTAATCAGAGAAGAAGAAATTTTTATTATTTCCAGATTTTCACATCCCCAAAAGACACTTCCTCCTAATGAAACAACTGAATCCGGAATATGTATTTCCTTGAGATTACTACAGAATTCAAAAGCCATAAAATCTATAATCTTAACTGTGTCTGGAATCGATATGGAGGTCAAATCAATACAACCACCAAATGCTTCACTTCCAATTTTTGTGATGCCCGAAGGTATCACGGTATTACTACAACCACTGATCAATGTAGAAGAAGACTTTTCTATGATGGCATTACAATTATTTCGTGAATCATAATTTAAATTACCCTCCATAACTTGGATTTCCCTAAGTTTGGGACAATGAGTGAAACAATTGTTTGTAATTTCTTCAACAGATGCCGGAATAACTATTTTTTCTAATGAATCACAACGCGAAAATGCATAATAACCTATCGTCTTTACATTATTAGAAAATTCAATTTCCTTCAAATTGATGCAATTTGAAAAAGCGTTAGGTCCTATATTTTTGCTCTGTATTGAAGCTTTAATCAAATTATGGCAATGCAAAAAGACCCCATTCCATTTTCTAATACCCAAATGTACAACTGTGGATGGTATAAAAACTGATTTTAGAGAAAAACAACATGAAAACGCTCCTGATTCTATTATCTTAAGTGATGACGGGAAATGAATTTCATGAAGATTTTTACAGACGGAAAAAGCTCCTTCTCCTATACGTTCTAAAGATTCTGGAAGTGTTATTAAAGCTAAGGAATTACAATCATTAAAGGCATACCAGTCTATTTCAACTAATTTTGAAGGTAATTTTACATTAGTTAAATTCTTACACTTTTCAAATGTTTGATGTTCTATTTTTTTTAAAGAATCCGGCAACTGAATTGTACTGAGTTTTTCACAACCATAAAATGCCTTTGACCCAATTTTTTTAATAGAATTTGGCAACTCTATGTAATTGAGATTACTACAACCCTCAAATGCGGATAATCTTATCTCCTTTATTGTATCAGGAATTACAATACTTGTTAATTCTTTGGCATTTAAAAAAGCCTTTTTTTCAATAATAGTCGTTCCATCCGGAATTATTCCGACTCCATTTACAATTTCATATTTAGCCATATCTTTTAGTTTTAATTCGACTTCTTAAATATAGAAATCTTCTTTAGAAATTTCAAGAAAATATCGAAATCTAAAAAGCAGCTATTATTTTTCTAACCTTATTAGACGAGGCATAAATTTAAGATTACATTCAATAATAATATAAATGATTGAAAGAGAATGTCTTGAGCTTTTTTATATACACTCCAAAATTATAAAAATTATTGAATATTAACAAGTTTGATTTTCTATTCAAAAAAGAAGGTATATATCAAAACAGCTGTTCCAAAGATGATTGTGACAGGGATTACAGGGTTTTCCTTGAATTTCTCCCAACAGGCGTGAAGTTTGTTTACTATCCAAAAATGTTCATCTTCATCCCACCAACTTATATCCATTGGTTTTGGTCCTAATGCAAATATCTTTAATATTCTATTCCTTTTTTCATGTTTCCGTTTATTTTCCTTTAGCCATCTTTCCTGTTGTGACCATGGACAGTAGGCACTCCCGTCATCAAAACAAATCCAACCTTCCAATCCCTCCTTAACAATTATGGCATACCCGTCTTCAAATTCAAAAGCTTCATCAAATTCCGGTTCTGCAAACCATGAGCCATCAGGATATTGATATCCGAATTTGCCATTAACCTTAACTATTTTGATATCTTTTTCAGTAAAATTTTTATTACTTTCCATAATTTTTATTTCACCTCCTCACCTTATAATCTTAAAATCTTTTAACCTTTTAACCTCCTAACTTCTAGCCTACTAACCTACTAACCTTTTAACCTACTAACCTACTAACCTTTTAACCTACTAACCTACTAACCTCAAGAATGGCTCAATCTGTTTGAAATAATGAAAGCAATCTCAAAATTATCCGGATTTTCAAGAAGATTCTCCAACTGTTTTTCCCCTATTCTTTTGTCACAAACCCTTAAAATAGGTACCAATCTGAAAGGATCTTCAAATTGTTTAGAAAGAAGTTCTGATTCAGGTGTATTTAAATAATCCCTTAAAAGTTGGGAAATCTTTATGGTGGAATCATAAAAATACCATCCTTCTTGTTCAATATAATCTTTCGGCCAATCCCAGATTATCTTTCCACCGACAGTAATCCAAAACCGAGGTACAGGAATAGATTCTTCAATATTATAAGCATTTGCATAAATTTTGAAATCCAGTTTTGGAGCCATGAGACACTCCACATCCCTTTTAAGTTTACTCCATCGTTTCATTTAAGTTTCCCAATGCGTCTTTTCATCCCTCTTCCATCTATCTTTAGATCCTTTTCTTCAACGATACGAAGATTAGGGAATACCTCTTTAAATGCATATAGCAAAGCTTCCGGTTTTTCAAGTTGAGCTTTAAAGGATAATTTTGTAGGTAATACTACTTCTAAACAGTCTACAAAACCTTCATACCAAGGAGAACCTACCAGCAGATTCATAATCATTCCCACAGGGTATCCATTCATTATTTCCTCATCTCCCACAATTCGGTAATCCCCTAATTGCATCCACAATATACTTAGAGGCTCCAGTTCCTCTTCTTCTCCCCAAATATAGAATTTAGTCTTTTGTATTGGCAGGTCTCTTGTGGTTTGTTCATCCCAGTCTTCGTAAGACTCCCCTATCTCTTCATAAATCTCTCTGGCAGTATCCGGATTTATGAAAATTCCGTTTTTCTCATCTCCCCAATGATATTTATTGGCGAGAAACTGTCCGGCAAGAAGATTTCCCTCCTCTTTCCAAAGTCTATATAGTTCTGTCGGATTCTCAAAAGCATCCCAAGCTACTTGATCGTTATCTATTTCCTTCATAGTTCTTTTATATTAACTTTTGGGTTACTTTCTATAATTCTTCATTAGAATTGATTATTGTGTTTATCAAGGATTTTACGTCTATTAAGTCTATCGATGTTTCAGGATACCAGGCAGAATTAGGATAAACTGACAGGAACCTCTCATAATCTTTTTCGTGGTATTTATCGAAAAAACCAAAAGTGGATTCTCTAATATGATCAGGAATATTATTAAGGTCTTCAAATGAAACTTTTGGATTAACCATGATTCTTCCAGGGATTTTCATGTCCATAAGAATTGTAGCACTTGACTCTTCACCCACAATCCATTTTGGTTTGCTCTCTTTAATCTTTTCTGAAATGAAACTTTTTAATCTAACCGGATCATTATATGGTAATTTCCGATAATCAAAAACTTCTCCCATAGATTTGTATTCCAAATAAATTTCGTTCTGACCAATTATAAAATCAGTCTTTTCTTCCATGGAAGCATCCATCTTATCAAATGTGCCTAAAAATATCAAAACATCATTTTTCATATTAAAATAATTTTTTAATTCTTTACATTGCCAATATAGTAACCCTTAATAAAAATTTCAAAAAAATCATCATGTCACTGAAATTTTTTATACAAGTTACTATAGAAAAATTAAAACATAAAAGAAAAAAGGCATATCCTTTTTGGATACACCTTTGTTGATATGTAATTTGAAATAAATTATTATTCAAAACTTTTGACTGTTTCATAAAGTTCTTCTCCAGGCATTTCTCCGGATTGACGCCATACTTCCTGACCATCTTTATAAAGAATAAATGTTGGTGTTCCCTCCACTCCTTGTTCCTCAGTAAGTTCAGGATTTTTGTCAATGTCTATCTGAACAACTTTTGCTTTATTACCCAATTTTTCTTTAACGGCTTCTACAACCGGCATCATTCTTTGGCAATGAGGACACCAAGTAGCAAAAAACTCAACTAAAACAAGTTTACTGCTGTTGATAACTTCTTCGTAATTCATAATTTTTTCAGTTTTAATAATCGTGATAGGCGTTGTTGTCTACCTAATTTATTAACAACCTTATACTTAATTAGTTCATAATTGATTTGGATCAATTGATAAAAATATTATATAACGGAGTTTTACTCTTCACTACATCCTTTCCATAACTATGACAAAAAACTCCAGCCATAATTGACCGGAGTTAACTTCAATGATTAGTTATTTTAAATTATTTTACATGAAATATTTTGCTTACTATTTTCCAGTCTTTTCCATCTTTTACCATAGAAAACATATCATCAAATTTTGTTCCTCCAAAATCTGAATCTATTGCAACTATGGCCACATCATTTGATACATTACAGGCTGTTATTGTATATGATGCAGGTTGGGGACAAACGTCACTGTTATAGTAGTCATAAAGTGCTTGGATAGGCAATGATATAAGACTATCATTCTCGACATGAGAAATTGTAGCGTTATCCGTAAATACCTTCTCCGCAATCTTGCTGTCACCTTTTACAGCTGCATTTATATAAGCTTCGAGAGCTTTGTTTATTCCCTCCAGCTGTTCAGGAGTGGCATTGTTAAATTTACTGTTATCCATTTTTTCTTCTTTTATTTCTTGATTCAGGATTTCTGGTTTAATGTTTTTACAAGCTGTTGTCAATAATAAGACACCTATAATAAGAATTATCCCATTTATAATCTTTTTCATTTCTTTATGGTATTGGAATTTTGATTGTAAGCCTTTGCCACACATTTCCATTCTCCATTCAGTTTAAGAAGGAGCAAGAAATCGGTGAAATCTACACGGGATCCCCAATTCTCTTCAAGCACTCTCACGACAGCCACTGTTTCTTCAACAGCTAACACATCAATTCTTGCCTTAAAATTAGGATCGCCACCTATTGTATCACAATTCTTATAGAATTGATCAATTGAACCATGTTCCAAAACGCCATCTAAAATACCGAAAAGCACTGCATCATCCGTGAAAAGTTTCTTTGCATGTTCACTATTTCCTTCGGCTACTGTCCGAACGAAATTTTCAGCTGCCTTTGCAACTTCATCATATTCCTTTATCTTGTCTCTCATATCGAATAATTTTTATTTGCAAATTTAGGAATGTAAAAATTTGCTGTCAAGTACCGAAAAATTTTTCCTATACCGAATAATTTTACGGTATATAATATTTCACAAGTAATCCTTATCTTTGCATTAAAATTTTATTATGGCATACGTAAAAAAAATACCAGTGGATCTCGACTGCCCTCTAAGGCTGACAATGAGTCTTATTGAGTCAAAATGGAAATCTTGTATTCTTGATGAACTTAGGGATGGATCCCCCAAGCGTCCCAGTGATATCCATAAACTGTTACCCGAATCTGCTCCCAGAGTGCTTGACATCCAACTGAAGGAGATGTTTTCTGACGGATTGGTGGATAAAAAAATTTATCCGGAGTTGCCACCCCGATCAGAGTATAAGATTACGGATTTGGGAAAATCTTTGTTACCGATCATTGATTCTATGATGGAATGGGGAAAAAATCATATGGAACTATTTGAAAAGAAATTTAAAAACCAAAAGAAATGATTACAAAGATTTTTAATTTGATTTTATTATCGTCAGTATGTTTGATGGTAGCATGTTCATCAAATTCGCAAAGCGAAGAGACTCAAGAACAAGAAATTTCCGGGAATGATAAGCTTGCTCCTATCGGGGAATTCGAAGAATTCAATGTGGTTGATGAGTGGAATGAAAATCCTTTTGACTGGTTTAAAGGTCAAGGTCTCTTATTAGCAGTGGGTACTCCCGAACATAACAACGCAATGACCATAGGATGGGGATCATTAGGTAATATTTGGAGTAAAATAGGACCGGCTACTGTCACTGTCTATGTGGCTGAAGGTAGATATACTTATGAATTCATGGAGAAATATGATTACTTCACCGTAATGGCTTTCGGCAAAGAGGATGCTCGAATACTTGGATATATGGGCACTCATTCCGGAAGAGACGGTGACAAAGCTGCTCATCTTGGTCTCCACACTCTATATACAGAAAATGGAACACCTTATTACGCAGAGGCAACTATGGTCTTGGAATGTAAGACTATTTACAAGGCTCCTTTTTTAAAAGAAGGAATGTGTGAAGAGGTGCGTAAATTCTATGAAAACTTTGATGCCAGTGTTCATCATATGTATATCGGCAATGTTGTGAAAGCACTGAAGAGGAAAACGGTAGAAGAATAAAGATAAACATTAATTCCGCTAAAAAATTACTCCCTGCCCAATAAAAAGACAGGGAGTTTATATTTTTAACATTCCGATTTATTTCTTTAACCAACAGTTTATGATTTCTCCGAAATAAACAGTATGTGGAATGACTCCTTGGAATTTTTTCTGGGCATAGTTGCCAATCAAAGATTCTGAAAATTTACTTCTATCGAGGTCATGGGCATATACTTTCCGACATTCTATTATCAACCTTGATTCAGGGAATACAGGTGTGTTGCTTTCTGTGAAATCCACTTTCAGACCGGTGGCTGCAACCTTGTCTTCATTTCTTCCTGAGTGTGAACCTATGTAAGCAGTGGCTTTTCTGTATTCCGGAGGAAAAACATTTATAGAAAATGTATCATTGGCTTCAAGGTATTTTTGGGTATACCGAGTGGCACTGACAAATACAATAGCAATCGGCATGTTGTCCCACCATGCATCACCCAAAGCACCCCAAGATACTGTAAGCTCATTAAAATCTTCTTTAGTGCCGGCAGCCACAACCGCCCAGTCATCTCCAAACAGTTTTATTGGATTTTCTTTTATATCCTTTGGGCTTATTGATACGAAGGTATTATCCATAAATTTTCTTTTTAGTTATACTTTATTGATTTATAAATATATAACAACTTTATATAACAATAGTTTTTATGAAAAGATTAACTTACATATAGTATCATATCAAAATTTAATATGGATAAACATTAAAAAAATCTGTTGAATCACTTCAACAGATTCCTTTACATTTTCTCGAAAAGTTTTTTCCATCCCGGAAATTCTTTTCCAAACCACTTTATAGTGTTATGAAAATGCTTTGTTAAATAAATCTTTGTTTTATGAGAGAAATCTACTTTATACTAAATTCTTCTTGATACTTTATTCGCAATAATGTTTTTCATAGTATCAGATTATTTATGACTTAAGCACAGCTTGTAAATTTTCAATCTACCATTTGTTTTTTTCCATTTATTATATAAATACCTTTTTCAAGGCCTGCAAGACTTTTACCCTTGTCAAGAACCTTGTTACCCTTTAGATCGTAAACATTATATACTTTGTTATCATCGTAATCTTTAATTCGCCCAATTCCGGCTTCTACGTTTTCATCAAGGTTGATTAGATTGTAAGCTTGGGTGCCAAGTCCGATCTGCTCCGCATATTCCACTGTATGAGTGCCATGAAGACTCTCAATTCTCCTGATGAGTGCGCTTGCATCATCCCCGGATATTGACTCATGATTGAAAACCAAGTCAAGACATGCACGATCAAGTGCTACCGGATCGGTTGAAGCTAAGATTCCCATATCCTTTAATTCCGGGGCATGGGGATTACCGTCACAGTCACAATCAACAGACATATTGTTCATTACATTTATATAAACAATATCCTTGCCATCCTGTTTGAAATAATTATGAACTGCCTGGGCTGCAGCTGCCATCGACTCAAGAAAAGAATCCTGGTATTGTCCTGAACCGGATGTCTTGTTGCCGGCACTATGGATATAACTTTTCCCTCTTGATGAAGCCACTCCGATACTTGCATTTTTCAATACTCCTCCGAAACCTCCCATAGCGTGTCCTTTGAAATGTGCGAGGTTTATCATGAAATCATAGTTGCTAATATGGGAGCCTACGATATCATTGTCAAGCCATTTTGTGTCGGATACCGGAATATTGATTTCTCCTTCTGAATCCATGATATCAACATCAGCAATTGCATTGTAGCCTCTTTCCTCAATGGCTCTCAAATGAGCTGCTGTATTGTTTCGGTTTCCATAATAGGCTGTGTTACATTCCACCAAAGTGCCGTCAACTGATTGTACAAGATCTTTTATTAAATCAGGATTTAAATGATGGCTTCTGCTGGATTCTCCGGTGGATATCTTTACCGCTACTTTTCCTTTGGCTTCGACTCCCAACGCATTATATATCTTAACCAAGGATTCAGGAGTGATCTCCGACGTGAAATAAACATTTGATTGGGCCTTCCCGATAATAAAACTAAGGCTTAATAAAATAGAAGAGAATAAATATTTCATAAATTGATATTTATATTTTATGCAAATTTATAAAAAACTGATTATTAGGACTTACCAATTTTACGGATTTTATTACCAAAATCGCGGATTTAATAAGTAAAAGAATTAATAACTTTAAGAATTTAAATAATATTCTCTTTATAATAGAGTTTAAATATAAACTTATATGATTTAAGTAATAATATAATCATTTATTTTAGAAGATATATTTATTTAATCTGTTTTACAGAAAATAATATCGGATTCATCCTCCTGAGGTCTTTCAAAACCAAGCCAATAATTAAGCAGTTCTTCTTCAGTCACTATCAAATCATCCGGACCTTCTCCCTTCCGTTGAGAAAGTCTTCTCAACAGTTCCTCTTTTTCCGCATAACAATAAACAAAGACAGGTTTAATATCTGTTTCATTATATATTTTGCGAATTTCATCCCTAACCATTCGTTTGCAATGGGTGGCATCAACTACTACTTTTGTCCCCGATTTAAGGAGCGACTTTAATTGTTTGAAGACTTCTTCTCTACATTCTGCAAACAGTCTTTTTTGTTCCTCTTTAGATAAACTAAAAAGTTTGTCGCCTACTTTCTCCCAAATCATAACGTCAGTAGAGAGCCTGAAAAAACCTTCTTCCACCAATCGAAGTGCATACTGGGTTTTACCGGCTCCACTGATTCCACACATTATAACAACCTGATTTTGGATGTCAAATTTCTTCATCAGGTGTAATGGGATCTATAGTTATAAGTTCATATTCATTGCTCCCCAACCCTAATTCTTCCGCATATTGAAGAAGATAAGTTCCATTCCTTTCCTCTATTCTTTCAATAAGATGCACTTTCCCGGGATCATTTGAAGAATAAACAGCATCGACACATGCACGATCTACTGCAACCGGATCCAAAGAAGCAAAAATTCCTATATCTTCCATCTTGATAGGTTCAGGTTCCGCACAACAATCGCAATCAACAGAAAGATTATTTGCCACATTAATATAAAGAATATTATCACCGGCATGAGCAAATACTGATTCACATGCCTCAGCCATAGATTCCAAAAAATCATTTTGTGGTGGAACATTTTCCCAGTCCACCGGCACTTCTCTTGATTTTCCGGCTGTATGAATCCATGCCTTACCTGCCGAAGAAGCTATTCCTATCGCTACATTTTTCAATGCTCCACCAAAACCAGCCATCGGATGCCCTTTAAAATGGGAAAGAACCATTGTAAAGTCGTAATCCAGATAATTTTTCCCTACATAATTTTCTTTGAGATGCTTACCATTTTTCACCGGAAGTGCCACATCTCCTTCAGTATCCATAATATTCACTTCAGCAATAGCTGTAAACCCATGTTCCGCTGCTGTCTGCATATGGTCTTGGCAGTTCATTCGACGCCCTTCGTATGCGGTGTTACACTCTACAATAGTACCATCCACAAGATGAACCAATCCCTTGATAACATCAGTACTCAGATGATTTGGATTTCCCGCTTCACCGGTTGAAATCTTTATCGCGACTCTTCCTTTAGCCTCTCTACCCAGAGCCTTATAAATTTTTATAAGGTTTCCGGCTGTTATTCTGGGACAGAAATATACTTTCGATTTACTCATAATTGTAAAATACTATAATAACATTGGTGTCCCATAAAACCGGGACACCATGCTATAAGATTATTCTATGTTTACAAGTTCATATTTTGTTGTGCCTAACCCTATTTTTTCCGAATGATCAATTATATGGGTACCATGCATTTCTTTTATCCTCTCAATCATGGGTTGTGCATCATCTCCTTCTACAGACTCATGATTAAAAACCATATCTAAAGCAGCCTTATCAAGAGCTACGGGATCGGTAGAAGCCATTATTCCCATATCTTTAAGTACTGGCTCTTTGGGATGACCATTGCAATCACAGTCTATTGACATATTATTCATTACATCGATATACACTATATCTTTTCCCGGTTGTTTAAAATAATTGTGTACACCTTGAGCCGCTGATGCCATGGATTCAATAAAGCCATCTTGATTGTCGGTATATTCCCAGAAATGTTCCCAATCTTCAGTGCGTCCTGCTGAGTGTATATAAGTTTTACCTGCTGTAGAAGCAACCCCTATACTCGCATTTTTCAAGACTCCACCGAATCCACCCATCTGATGTCCCTTAAAATGAGCAAGATTAATCATGAAGTCATAATTGGGAAGATGTGAACCCACGATATCATACTTAATCCATGTGGTATCATTCACAGGAATCTTGAGGTCTCCTTCTGCGTCCATAATATCTACAGGTGCAATGGCTGTGTAACCTCTCTCCTCAGCCGCCTTGAGATGAGCATCAGTTGTGTTTCTGTTGCCTGCATAAGCAGTGTTGCTCTCAACAAGGGTTCCATTCACTTTTTGAACTAAATCTTTAATTAGATCCGGGCTAAGGTTATATGATTCTGCAGATTCTCCTGTGGAAATCTTTACTGCCACCTTACCCTTAGGCTCAACTCCTAAGGCTTCATAGATCTTAACCAGAGATTCCGGTGTAATTTCTTTTGTGAAATAAACTTTTGCTACCGGTACGGAATCATTCTTTACTTCTTCAGCTTCATTGGATGATTGTTTGTTTCCACAAGCCGTCATCATTAAAGCCGACATTAAAATAAAAGTTAAATTTCTCATTTTCATATAGAATAGTTTTATAAATTAACGAATGCCAATGCTTTTTATTTTGTAAACCTTAAGGCTTTCGGGTTCTTATGGGATGCTCTTTGAGTTTTTGAAAATTAAGTAGTTTTTACGGATTTGGATAGAGATTTTACCCGACTTAAGCTGAAAACCCCCGCTATTATAGCAAAGAATAAAGCTACATATAGACAAACCCTTACTCCCGGAGCTCCATTCATAAGAGACCCTGCGTCAGTAGGAGAAGAACACCATGCAAATATAAGGGTAACAAGAGTCGCACCGAAAGTCAACGCTCCCATACGTGCAGTGCTTTGGAATCCTCCGGCAGCTCCCGATCTGGGAACCGGAGTGGCCGATATCATCACATATACGTTTGGTGTCTGAAAAATTCCAAAACCAAATCCACATAGAGCCATTCTCCAAGCTATATCCCATTCGGCAACTGTTCCTGCCGGAGGTTCGATTAAAAGCAATCCGATACCGGTGGCATAGACCAACATTCCGAAAGCTGCTGTTGCTCCGGCATTATGCTTTTCAATAAACCTTGCTGCAAATGGAGAAATTGCCATCGTGGCAAGAGGCCAGGGGGTCATCAATAAACCGGTTATCAATTCAGAAAACTTATATCCGTTTAGGAAAAGAAAAGGCAGTGCAATCAAAGCCATGCATTGGGTCACAAAAGAGCAGGTATAAGTGATTACACTTAAAGTATAAAGTTTATTGTGAAGAAGGTCGATCGGGAACATCGGAAGTTCCTTTCCGTGAAGATGTCTAACGTAGAAAATACCTATTATAATACCCGATATAATCAACAATATATTTTCCCATAGCACATGTTTATTGGCGAGATTTCCTAAAGCATAGAATATTGTACCAAACACAATTATATTTGCAACTCCGCTAAGCCAGTCGGGCTTAATCTTATGATCTTTTGGCGGATTATCGGGAAGGTATTTATATGCCATCAGGAAAGCTGCAACTCCAAGAGGCAAATTAATCAAGAATAACCAGTGCCATGATGCAGAAGAGAGAATAATACCGGCCAAAGAAGGACCGGCGGCAGAAGAAATAGCAATCACCATTGTATTTACTGCCAAACCTCTTGCAAGAGTCTCCGGGGGATAAATCAATCTTACGAGAGCCACATTGACACTTGTTGCCATCGCCGCTCCAATTCCCTGGGCCGCTCTTGCCGCAATCATCATACCAAAAGTTTGAGATGCGGCACATAAGGCCGAGCCTACTGTAAAAATAGCTATGCCGAATATATAGTTTCTTTTGTAACTGTATAGATCACCAACATAAGCTAATGGTAGCATAAGCATAGTCAGAACAAGTTGATAGATTGTAACTATCCAGACAGCATTTGAATCTGACACATTAAATTCCTGTGCAAATATCGGTAAGGCCACATTCACCAATGTGCCATCAAGCATTGTCATTGCCAAAACTATCAGGACTGATCCAATGGCTATATATTTATGTAGCGTGAGCTTTATATCTGACATTTCTCTTTTCTAATAATACTTAATTGATTTCTGAGAATGGCCCTATTAATTAATTTGAATATATATTATTAATCTAATGAACAGTTGTTTCAATATTTCAAGAAATCTTTAGTTTCTGAAAGACGCCCGTACATTATGTATCCTAGCCATCCTCTATTATGAGGTTCTAAAAAGTTTTTAATTCACCTTCAATCTATATTCTTTAGGAGTGAAACCTGTAATCTTCTTGAATAATCTTGAAAAATGGGCCGGATAGTCAAACCCAAGGCTATAAGCTATTACACTGATATCCTGATTGGTTTCAATGAGCCTACGTTTGGCCTCATCGATAAGTTGGAGGGAAATCAGATCTTTGGGCGACATACCTGTTTCCTTTTTAATTAGATTGCTGAAATATCCCGTAGTTAGAGATGCCTTTTCAGCGAAATAGCCCACACTTGGAGTGTTTACAATTTCATTTTCCGAGAAATAGTTCTGAAGATTCTGTTGGAACTGTGAGGCTATATCAGAGTTGACTTTATGTCTGGTAATAAACTGACGGTCGTAAAAACGATCTAAGTGTTCCAACAATAATTGAATATGAGCGGATAATACCGCAGCCGTATGTCCGTCAATGGGTCTTTCCAGTTCTTCACGAATAAGGTCAAGATAAAAGTTGAATTTCTCTCTTTCTTTTTCAGAAAGATGAAGAGACTCTGTCTGTGAAAAACTGAAAAATTCAAAATCTTTAATTTTTGTAGCTAAAGGTGTTCCATATATCAAATCAGGATGAAACATAAGACCCGTAACATCGGGACCCAGTTCATCTTTTTCATCATCAAGTGTCACGACCTGTCCGGGTGCAAAACTTACTATGGTTCCTTCTTGATAGTCATAACTTTTCCTTCCATATTTAAGAGTGCATTGTGTGCCATTTTTTAGAAACAAAGCATAAACTTCAAATTTCATAGTTAAATGGTTCACTATTTTAGTTGCTTCCTTTATGTCAAGGACACCAATAAGAGGGTGAGTTGATTTAAGACCATATAGTTCGTTATAGGTTTTTAGGGAATCCAGAATCATATTTTCCATAGACTTGTTTTTTCATTGGAATGCAAAAATAGGTTTTAATTTTTATCTTTTGAAAAGAATCATTAAAATTGGTAAGTAAATCCATAAAATTGGTAAGTATCTTTAATTTCAAAGAAATTAAATTTGCAAAACAAACTTTTATAAAATGAAAAAATTACTTTTACCCTTCATTATTTTCCTTATGAGCGCATGTTCGATACATTCTCAAACAAAAATTAATCTAACAGTAAATGGAGTGACAAAAACAGCCACTTTGGTCCAGAATGAAGCTACTGAGAAACTGATTTCTCTTCTTGAAAATAGTCCTATAACTTTGTCGATGACTGAAAACGGAGGATTCGAAAAAGTTGGAAATCTTCCTCAATCTTTGCCCACTTCCGATGTTACTCAGACAGCACATTCGGGAGATATTATGCTTTATGTCGGGAATGTGTTGTGTATTTTCTATGGTTCCAACACATGGGCATATACTAAGCTTGGAACTCTTGACAATATGAATGCGGAGGAAATAAAGGAGTTTCTTTCCGGGAATCCGGTCGAAGTTATCTTGTCAATCGAGACTCAAGCTGGTATAAAAGAAATAAAGGCATCTGAAATCTACAAAGAGCAAGTCTTTGATCTTAATGGGAAGATAATCACTAAAAGACCTTTGGAATCGGGTTTATATATAATTGACGGGAGAAAAACCATAATAAGATAATGGTGCCCAAAAAGACAGTTGGTTCTCACCTCTTGCCTTAGAAATTGAAGGAGAAAACTCTTCTAACGAATGGCTCAAACAGGTAGAAGATGATCATTCTCTTAAATTTGGGAAATAATCCTTGAATCTTATTCATTCCATATAAAAAAGAGATGACATCTGACTTATTCAGGTGTCATTTATTTATGGTCTGTAATCTACATTGGCTTTATGAGCTTGTGAATGTTGAAGTTTTCTGGGGATATGGAATAGCCGGCCATCTTTTAAAATATAAGAGCCTGTTTGATGAAAATTGAATGGAACTCGGGCACTGATACATTGGTCCCTTAAATTCAAAATCCAATTGAAGTCAAGCGTTCTTGCATATTTTCCTGATTCCCCACCGGCACTAACAGATTCTATTAAATCAGGATCAAGATATGAAATCATTTCAATTTGTTGAATCATTGGAGCCACAATAATAAGTCTATGTTTTATGGGCAAAGATAGGAAAATGGGCAAACGATAATCAGTTCTTTCCTGATTCTCCACAGTACAACCTATCGTTACGTGATCCCAGCCATCACCCCAATCTTCCGGTAAACATTTCTCTAAACGATCTATCCTTTTGGTAAAAAAATAGAAACTGCAATCTTGCCTCTTCCGGATTATGTCCCAAATTTCCGAGCGCCACTTATCAGCTTCTTCAATCAGTAAATCAGAAGTGAAACAAAGTGGAAATTCGGTTCCTGACGGAAATTTCCAATTCTTTTTCCTATCTCTTTTTAACGGCAAATTAAAGGAAGATGTCTTTCTAACCTCATTCGTTGGAATCTCCGTACCAAAAGCTGCATCCTCACGAAATACGTAACAATGCTTGCAACCGGCACTAATTTTATGGCAACCATGCCATGGATTCCACATTATCATAATATTATTCCTTCAAGGAATTCCTTAAACTGATGCAAATATAATCTTTTTCTAAACAATAATGACGGGATGGTGATTCTATTCAATCCTGAACTCTATAGGTTTCACTATAAATATTTAATAATGCAAGATTCATGCCAAAGATAATTATAAATGTTAATTTTTCAGATTAATTATAAATTCTAAAATTGAAGACATAATTACCTTCAATTTGCTTGAATTTAACATAAAATTAGATAAAATATTAATTTTTACCCACTTTGAAAATGCATAAATTCAAAACTTTATTATTAATATTGTAGAAAATTTATTAATTAAGCAATCCTTATATAAAACAATCCTTCTTATGCTCAAACAAATTATTCTCTTTGTTTTGATATGTCTTTCACCTATGATGGTCGCAAATGAAATCAATTTTGATAAGGAATCAGCTACGGTCATTATAGGGGACCAAAAATATACACTTGATGAAAACCATTTTCTTCTCACTCACGAAAAACATGAATCACCTTATATTTTCAACAATGCTTTGGAAGTAATTGATGCCGTAAATAAGAGTAACGCTTCGAAAATTACACTATTTGTTTCCCCTTCTGTGTATTGGCTTGATGATCCTGATGATACTGCAATTAGATATCCTACCGGCAATACCGGAAACATTCCATATGCTGCAGAAATAAGTTGCGATACCCTTTCAATTATAGGCCTTTCCAAAAATCCTGAGGACGTGGTCTTTGCAGTAAATCGTGGTCAGACACAAGGAGCAATCGGCAATTATACAATGCTACATTTCAAGGGTAAAAGTCTTCACACCGAGAATATGACATATGGCAACTATTGCAATATTGATCTTGAATATCCTTCAAACCCGTCGTTCAACAGGCAGAAACGAAATAATGCAATCGTGCAGGCTCAGCTCGGCATATGCGACGGAACGGATCGTCTTTTTGCTCGAAATTGCCGATTCCTAAGCAGACTGAATCTTTGTCCACTCGTTGGTGCACGTCGTTCTCTCTATAAGGACTGTTATTTTGAATGTACTGATGACGCTCTTTCAGGTTCAGCAGTTTATCTTGACTGCCAATTCACCTTTTATAGCGGCAAACCTTTTTATTCTACTTCACCAACAGGTGCGGTATTTCTTAATTGTGACATAAATTCTAAAGTTGTGGGTCATCAATATTTGACTAAAATGCCGGGCATGGTAACCTTGATTGATACTCGTTTTACCGGCGATCCTAATATTGAATTACAATGGACCCCCTATATATCACCTATACGAAGCTATCAAAGCAATGTGACCCTTAACGACAAACAGGTTAAAATTGATTCAGAGCGTCCGGAACTTGGAGTTGACATAACCGATTTACAGTTATTAAAAGCTTTTAAGATTGCAGATAAGGATAAAATCATTTATAATACCCCAAACCTCCTCGGTAGAAATGACGGATGGGATCCGCTCGAAGTATTGCCTTTAATTAAAGAAGAAGAGAAAAAGATAGGTCAGTCATTGACCTCTATTCCGGTGACCCTTAATATTATTTCATCTGCAAGAAAACTTGAACCAAAAGGAGATACATTAAACCTAACTGTGTCGCCACGCCTATGGGGAGACTATCCTATAAGCAATGATAAGATTGATAATGTTCATTGGACAGGTCCATCAACTATTAATCTCATATTAAAGAACAATGATGCAGTGGCAACAAGTGCCAACAATTCTCCAAATGATTTTGAAGGATTCATTTCTGCTACAACTTCCGAAGGTTTAACAGGTGCTACAAAAATAAAAATAAACCCTTTACTTAAAGAAGCACCCGAATTTATAGAAAAACCTACTCTTTCATTAGACGGCTCTATAGTCAAGGTGAATTATAACCTTAATTCAGAGGGTAACGACGAAAGTTTCATAGTTTGGTATCGTTCAAAGTTACCTGGAGGAGTTAATGGAATTCCTGTGCGTCATGGTAAAGGTGAAAGAGGAGCAACTTATAATCTGACAAGTGCAGATCATGGGTTTTACATTTCTACTTCAATATGTCCAAAGCTATCAGATTCTCATGAAGGTGAAATTTTGACATGTTACCTTGATGAAGAAATTATGCCGCAATTTTCAAAATCTTTACCTGAAAAAGAACTCGTTTTGTCTACGTCATTTGAAGAAATACCTATTGTTAAAGGACAGTTAGGTAAACCCGGATTTTGGAATTTTGACACTTATAAACCTTCTGATACAATGGAACACGACTGGAAGGCGGATGAAAATTTGAGTTGGTATTACGGATATGGTGCAGATGCGGCAACAGGTATTGGTCTGGTTCAAGCAACCAGAGGAGCAAGACTTTCATACACCCCTATTCTTAATGCGAGCAAGGGCATGCGACTTTCTTTCATAGCTGAACCCTGTAAAGGTCCCGGACAAGGATTTGGGAGTGCAACAGGACAATATATGGATATTTGCATTAAATTTGATCCACTTTCTTTAAACGGATATGCGTTGCGTATAGAGAGAACCCCCGATTATGACAAGGCTGTAACTTTCACACTCATGGAATACAAAGATGGAAACATAAATCCTATTAGTGAGTCCGTTGCATCCAACTGCTTCAGAAATCCATGTCTCATTTCGTTAGAAATTAACGAAAATTCTTTCACCGCGTCTGCATCAACGGAGGCACCCGCAGTTGAAACCGGCAATCCGGATATCAAACCTTATGTCTCTTTAGCAGTACCAATCGAAAATCCTTCTGCTAATTCTTCTTTTGTAATACAACATACAGGAACAGTAGGCGCTTCCGCCACGCTCATTAGAGATCTGAATGTGTCATGGGAATAATGTGGATAGCAATTATATCTGGAAAAAACATCACTATTCTATTCTCCGAATGTCCGCAGTTATAAAATCAATAAAGAAGAACATATATTTTCAATTTCAAGAAATAAAATCTTTAAATATGAATATAAAATTATATCTCCTGGTTCTCTTATATTCTTTACTCGGCAACGTGGGCCCGGTAGCTCAAGCTTCAAATCTCGAAGGAAGTTGGGAAGGCAAACTTATAATCAAACCCGAGATGAGATTAAGATTAGTGATTAATATAGCAGGTTCTGAAGGAGAAGAGACCATCATAACAATGGATTCTCCGGATCAAGGTGCTTATGGCATTCCTATGAATATTGAATATGTATCTTCAGATTCATTGAATGTTACGGTGCCACAATTAATGCTCAAATATAAAGGCAAATTAGAGGGTGATTCTATAAAAGGGGATTTCTCTCAAGGTGGATTAAATCTTCCTTTAATATTAAGACCAAAAGTCACCACATTAACTCGCCCTCAAACCCCGAAAGCCCCTTTTCCATATGTAACAGAAGAAGTAGTCTTTCAATCATCATTAGATAATGCTGATCTTTATGGAACTTTATGCTTGCCTTCCAATAACATAAATGATACTCCGGTAGTATTATTGGTTACGGGAAGTGGAACACAAAACCGGGATGAAGAAATATTTGAACATAAGCCTTTTGCAGTAATTGCCGATTATCTTGCGCGTAACGGCATAGCCTCTTTAAGATATGACGACCGGGGTTTCGATAAATCAACGGGTCTATCACCAAATCCAACGACCTATGAAAATAGTATGGATGCTGTTGGGGGAGTGAATTTTTTAAAAGAAAAAGGGTTTTCTAAAGTCGGAATAATAGGACATAGTGAAGGTGGTCTTATTGCAGATAAGGTTGCAAGTATAGGAAGCCCTGTTGATTTCATTGTTGAAATCGGGGGACCTGTAGTACCGGGAGATAGTATTTTATTATTTCAAAATGAATTTTTATTGAAAGATGGAGGTCTCCCCGATAATTATATATCCTTGTATATTGAAGCAATGAAAGGTATGTTTGAAAGTCAGAAAGATATCGATCCCGTGGCTTTTGATGAAACCAAATATGCTATTTTTTCACAGGAAAATCTTTCAAATCCAGTATTGGCACCTCTTGCAAAGAACCTCCGGGATAACTTTTCCGACTTGGCTCCATGGTTGAAGTATTTTATCAATTACAATCCCATTGAGGATATAAAAAATATTTCAATTCCCATTTTAATGCTTTATGGAGAAAAAGACATCCAGGTTCCTCCAGCTTTAAATGTTCCTTTATTGCTTGAAAATTTTCCCGATATGAATGTAAAAGTTTATCCTGATCTTAATCATCTTATGCAACATAGTACTTCGGGAAAATTGACTGAATACGCTGAAATCGAAGAGACGATTTCAACTGAAGTATTGGAAGATATTAAGCAATTTATACTTTCTATTAATAAATAATATTGAGAACTCCTTATCTTCTACATCTTCTACTCCCTTAATAGACTTTCATAACTTTTTATATACTGATATTCTACCATATTATACACTTAAAATTATTGAAAAAAACGTCAGTTTATAATTAAGGACAAAGATTCCATAAATAACTCTAAAATTATAAACCTAATAAATATCAAGTTGTTATATATTTATTAGATTATTTTATTTTAATATTTGGAATTATGGAAAAATCAAAAAAAATTGACGGAATGTTAACGAGTGCTGAAAATGCGATTTTAGTTGTTGACATGGAAAATGCATGGGTCTCTCCAAAATCTCCACAATGTATCAAAGGAGCCTTGGATACTTTGCCGGCCATAAAGAAATTCCTTGATTTTGGTAGAGCAAATGAATGGGCAGTTATCTATCTTTACAGAATCCATCTGCCTTCGGGTATAGATGCTGAAAATTATAGAAGACATTTTTTTGAAGAAGGTCAACCATTCTGTATAGCCGGAACATGGAGTTCTGATATACCTGATGAAATAGCTCCGCAACCCGGAGATATAAAAGTGACAAAACAAAGATTCAGTGCATTCTTTGCCACGGAACTCGATTTGATTTTAAGAGGATTGGGAACCAAGAACGTGTATATTGCCGGTACTCAGTATCCGAATTGTATAAGGGCTACTGCAGTGGATTCCATGAGTCTTGATTATAACACTATCGTTGTGACAGACTGCTGTTCAGCCATGTCTGAAGAGGTGGCTAATGCCAACATTTATGATTTAAAGAACATGGGCATTTCATGCATTTCCTCTGAAGAAATTATGAAATAAATTCCGAAAAACTTATTAATACGTAGACAAAAACGGATATAGGTTTACTATACCCGTTTTTATTATTGTTTGAATTTAATAAAATCTTTTATGATTTATAATTACGCGAACACTCGAATGATAAAATTTCTTTTGATTGCGAGAAACAAACATCCATAAAAGTGTAGTCTTTTAATTTTATTATTCTTTACAACACTATAGGCAATTTTATAAAAGAATCTATGATATAATCCGGGTCAGCTTTCTTAAGTTCACTTTCTTTACCATTTCCATATGTAACACCACACGTTTTAACTCCTGCATTCTTCCCCATTGCCATGTCTACATACATATCGCCAACCATTAATGTAGAATCAGCATCTCACTCCATATCACGTAATATTTTATAAATAGATTCAGGATTTGGTTTACCTTGCAATACATTGTCTCCTCCTAACAGATAACGAAAATATCCCCTGATTCCTAATTGGTCCGTGAGTTCTTCAACCGAATGATTACTTCTACTTGTAGCGATTGACATATTTATTCCTTGTTCTTTCAAAATTTGAAGAGTTTCTTTGATTCCCGGAAATAAATCTATTGGAATTACATCTTTAAATACCTCAAAATTCTTTCGATAAGTATCCTCAAAACTATCTTCTATACCATGAATATCATGCCATAGGATAGTGGGGATTTCCGGAAGCCTTACACCGATTACGGATTTAATTTCATCATCTGAACGATAAGGCAATCTCATTTCTTTAATGGTTTCTTTCATGGTTGCCACAATCAGTTTGGAAGTATCGGCCAAGGTTCCGTCAAAATCGAATATAATATTTTTAATTTTCATCTTAGTTCTTTTCAAGTTTCCAACCATTATCCCCATGATATATCATTTGATGAGTCATGCCACCGTCTATCACTATGTTTTCACCGGTTATGAAGCCGGCTTCATCCGAACAAAGAAACAAAACCAATGAAGCAACATCGTCTGAATTCCCTATTCTGCCAACAGGTTGTTGGATTTTATCTTCTTTGGAAGATTCATAGCCTATGGTGTCGATCCATCCCGGAGATATTGAATTAACTCTAACTTTTGGAGCCAAAGAAATCGCCAAAGCATGTGTCAAAGCAGAGATTCCACCTTTAGCAGCTGTGTAACTTTCCGTCTGAGGCTGACTCATTCTGTCACGAGATGAAGAGATATTGATTATAGAAGATCCTTGTGGAAAATATGCTTTGAATAATTTTGAAAGATAAAATGGAGCAGCAACTCCAACTTTCTGGGCATAAAGAAATTCTTCCCAACTACAATCGTCAATTCCTTTCATCAAAGGCAAAGCATCATTCACAAGAATATCAATTTTGCCATATTTATCAATTACTGTAGATGTAAAATCTTCAAGGATAAATTTATCTGCTAAATCACCGACATACCAATCCCCTTCTATTTTATCAATGATTTGAACAATAGCTTCTTCTTCCTTGAACCGTTCCACTATTCTCTTCCCGATGCCTTTAGCTCCTCCTGTAACAACTACAACTTTATCTTTAAATCTTTTCATTTCGTACGTCTATAATAATAAGAACTTAAAATTCTCCGTTTCCTTCTCTAATTTCTATGTCACATATAAAATCCACAGGAATGATAGTGCCCTCTTTCAAAATAAGATGTTTATCAAATTCATCCCATTTCTTGATAAATCCTTGGATCATTTTATAAGAACCCCCTTCTTTTATTTTGTCGGGAATAAAATAAGTGATTCTTATTTGAGAATCATTTTTCATTGCAAACAATATCTTTCGGGAAATAAGAAGCTTCTCATCATCCGTTGGTTCCTTGAATGATTCTGTCAATCTCACAGTTTCAGCAATAGCATCGTCATGACCGCTTAAAGCAGCAAACGGAGCAAACTGTGCAGCCCTATTAGCCATCGGTAATGGTTTATGATAATCGCTTACATGATGCGGCATGTTGATTATATCGTCATACTTTCCCATCTTTCCTTAATATGGTTTTATCTCTAAGCTTGAATTCTTCTCTTATTACAATTAAAAGTATAATTTTGATTCCGATTCATCTAATTGATCAACCGTGTAATTGATGAAATCCATAAATGGTTTTCCTGTTTTGAATATTCCTAAGGCTTTTTTCAAAAAGTTTTTTGAAACTACTTCCCTATCTTTCAAACTACATGATGTATAATAATCCTTAGGTTTGACCAATTCAATATATTCCCAATCTTTTGAAAAACCTTTCGGTGCGGTTTTGACTGGATTCTCTCCAATTTTCTTATAAATCTTCTTGAATTCCGGATTCTCAATGATTCCAAGATATTCTTCGATATTGTCTTTAATTGATTTTCGGATACCAGTAATCATAGTTGTAGGCAGACATATGTTTCCAACTCCAATCTTACAGCTTCCCGGTTCAATATGGAGATAATATCCCATCCGATAACTTTTCTTACCCATTGGCGGGTTAATAAATATTCCTATATGGGTTTTATAAGGTGTCTTATCCTGGGAAAATCTTGTGTCCCGATATATGCGGTATGTACAATCTTTCGGAGCAAGATATTTGGCCGAGTCATCAAATTCACAGATACCGTTGATGAGTTCTAAAGTAAAAGATTCTATATATTCTTTTATCCTTATATATCTTTCCTTGTTACGGTCAAACCATACCTTATTGTTGTTATGGCTTAATTCTTCAAGAAATTTCAATACTTCTTCCATATATTAAAATAATACAAGCTGCTAAAGACCTTCTAACTGTATGATTCATTAAAATTCATCATACTATTTTTATTTACCCATAAAATATTTCCGTTCTTCTTCCGGAAACTTTTCTATAGTATAACGGAGCATTGTTCTTGGCATTGTTAATTTATACATTTCAAGGAATTTAACTATTTCTTCTTTTCCTCCTCTTTTACCAATTTCACGAAGCATCCAACCGGTGGCTTTATGAATCAAATCATGAGGATGGTTTAGAAACATTTCTGCAATTTGGATGGTCAAATCAAATTTTCCCGCTCGAATAAGAGTTATGGTAGAAACTATTGCCACCCTTTGATGCCAAAGATATCCCTGCCTCCGGGCCAAGTCAATCAAAAGATTTTCATTTCCTGGATTCCTTAACACCCAATCTCCAAGTATATATCCCGAAACTAAATCTACCAGGTCCCAATTGTTTCCTTTCTCCAAATTATTCAAATAAAAACCTACCAATTGTCTTGATTGATCAATGTCATGTGATTTAATACTGAATTTATATAGTTCAATCAAAAGAAGAAAACCGGATAATCTTATCTCATGCCATTCAGAATCAATCAACATTTCAATATCTTTCAAGGAAATTTTCTTACGGTAATTTTTTACTATTGATCTGGTAAACGGCACTTTTATACCCAGAAACTTGTCTCCTTCTCCATATTCCCCTTTTCCGGTCTTGAAAAATCGAGCAAGATGTGTGGCCTGTTTTTCATCATATAGAGAAGTCATTTCCTCTATAATCTTTTCTCCTGTTGTCATAAAATCAAAATCTGTTTCAATAATAGCATCGAAAAAATGAAAAAAGTTTAAATAAACGCTATTGTTTTTTTCTCTATTTATCTTTATTTTATAGAATCAGGAAATTTTATTCCTCTTTTCCTTTTTAAAATAATAAAAACAAGTAACAGAATCTTTAGTTCCGAAATAAGCAGCCAAGGATCCATATAAAAAATACATTATTCCACCTGAAATTGCTTCAGCACTACGGTTTTCAGCCAATATTATGATAGACATTATGAGATAAAATAAACCGAATAAAGCACATATTATAGCTATAATCAATGAAAAAACTTGAAAAGCTTTGAAATGTCGGGGCTGAGGAGGCAGCATGGCTTCCGCTGTAGTATGTGTCCTATTGCTGTAATATCCCGAATAATCTACCCTGAAGATACCTTCAACCACAGATGCACATTCTTCAGGTGAAGGATTCTGTTTTATTCTTGCATATGCCTGATTCAATTTAACGGATCTTGAAATCGCCCCGAAAGCAAAAAATCCAAATATCAAAAGAGCAATCCAATCGTCGGCACTTCCCCTTACCATTGAGAACAGAACGAAT
This sequence comes from Muribaculaceae bacterium, assembly GCA_022510405.1. Classification (GTDB taxonomy): domain Bacteria; phylum Bacteroidota; class Bacteroidia; order Bacteroidales; family Muribaculaceae; genus Lepagella. The sequence continues at coordinate 31,306 of JAFLTP010000011.1, forward strand.
ACAAATGCAACTCCAAGATAAATAGCGGTAATAAACTCTACAGTCACCATCCTGGAAAGTCTTTGCCTGAATGCTTTAATATTCCCGGAATAAACTTCTTCAAGAATTGTGGCCATTTCAGAAACCCTTTCATATCTAAGAGTTTCAGGCATATTTCTGTTCAATACCCATGATAAACCCCAAACCACAAATAGAGCTACTATAAATGAATTTTGATAGACCCAAGGGTTATGAAGCAATGCCAATAAAGGGTAAATAATAATCCACAAAAAGAAATAAAAACTTGTTTTCATTTTTACTGTATTCCCAATAAGTCAAAATTAAAGATTACTCTCTACAAAATTAAATATTTCTAAAAATAAATTGCTTGAGTCCCTTAAATTTAATGGACTTTTAAATAAATTCGATTTTAAGGAATAAAATCCGGTAGTTATAATATTGTCTTTATTTCTAAGTTTTTATATACTGTAAAGCACCCTCCCACTTCCTTTGTGAAAAGATGCTTATATGCTGAAAAAGCTGTATTTGCCTTACTCTTCAATTCGAAATAAGAACTATAAAAGTTCTTTTATCTTATTTTCTATTTTAGCAGGAGGTGTAGTCGGTGAATATCTTTCAACTACCTTACCATTCTTGTCTACAAGAAATTTTGTAAAATTCCATTTAATAGCCTTTCCAAATAAACCACCTTTTTGATCTTTCAACCATTTATACAATGGTATTGCATCTTCACCATTTACATTTATTTTCTTGAATCGAGGAAAAGTGGTATCATAATTTAAAGAACAGAACGAATCTATTTCTTGATCCGAGCCGGGGGCCTGATGTCCGAATTGGTTGCATGGGAAATCCAAAATTTCCAAACCCTTATCCTTATACTTCTTATATAAATCTTCCAGTCCCTTGTATTGAGGAGTAAAACCACATCCTGTTGCTGTATTGACTATCAACAGAACTTTTCCTTTAAACTGTGACAAGGATATCACCTGACCCTTGTTGTTGGTTACATTAAAATCATATATTTCCATTTTATCTTTATTATTTGTTTGATATTATAACAAATAATAAATACAAATGGATTTATTAACTTATTGAATTTTAGGATTTACCTTGTTATGCTTTATGTCCACCTATTTGTTGATTCCTATTTTTTTGAGTAGCCCCCTCACAATAATTCAATCCCCGTAGCACTACATTTTTACCGAATTTCTTTCTCAAATGAAGCAAAGCTTCTTGTTGACACCTTTCTTTAGCTAAGGCCCGCTTTTCTTGTTCTTGATGTTTTAGACTTTTCTCATAATCCGAGAATAAATCAAGCTGGAAAGCATATTTCTGTTTGTTTATTTTATCTTCCTCAATCAAATGATTTATCGAAAGCGTTAGACGCCTTATCAACAGATTATCATTCACAATCCTGTCGTATAGTTCTCCTGCCTTCTCAATAAGTATTTTTGATGACGATGTGGGATGATCAATGTTGATTGTTCCATGGCTATGAACAGGGACATTTCTACCATAATAATCCTTTTTAATCTGACCCTTATATTTAGAACGTATTGAATTATTTGTCAATGACTCTACATCATATCCTATTGTTAGGACCAGCTGATCTGTCACAATACCTTGTTCCAGCAAATCAAAAGATATAGAGTCAGCCATTTCCAAAACAACTGTCCGAGCGTTTTCTGCCGTGTATGGTTCTTGAAGTACCTGTCCACTACTCATTGATTTTGTGTCAGGTTGATAACTTTTAATATCTCTCATCGTTACTGGTTCCCAACCCCATGCATGGTCAATCAATAGTTCGGCATTTACTCCAAAAAGTCTATAAAGAAGTTCTTCATTTTTGATTGAACATAGAGCAATATCTCCCATGGTAAAAATATTGTATTGGGCAAGATTCTTGGCATACCCTCTTCCTACACGCCAAAAATCAGTCAACGGCCTATGATCCCAGAGCTCCTTTCGATATCTCATCTCATCCAACTCAGCAATCCTGACTCCATCTTTATCAGGTTTCATTTTCTTGGCCACTATATCCATTGCTATTTTGCTAAGATACAAATTAGTACCGATTCCAGCTGTTGCAGTGATACCTGTTTCCTTTAACACAGCCCTTATAATTGTCATTGCCAATTCATGAGCAGACATTTTATATGTACTGAGATAAGACGTTACATCGATGAAAACTTCATCTATGGAATAGACATGAATATCATCCGGAGCTATAAAATTCTGATAAATATCATATATTCTGCTGCTATAATCTATATAAAGTTGCATTCGGGGAGGAGCCACTAAATAATCAACTTCAAATTCCGGATGGTTGTTGAGGACTTTTGCTGAATAAGATTTACCGGCTTTTCCACGCTCAAAATTTACATCCCTAATTCTTTGACTCACCTCAAAAAGACGTGGCCTTCCGCCGGTACCATATGCTTTTAAAGCAGGGGAAACTGCAAGACAGATTGTCTTTTCAGTTCTTGTAGGATCTGCCACTACCAGACATGTATCGAGGGGATCCAATCCTCTCTCAATACATTCCACTGAAGCATAAAAGCTCTTAAGATCAATGGCTATATATTGGTTGAAAGGTATCTTCACAACAATAAACTCCTCACATTAAAAGATAGCTATCTTTGCCAAGCTGCCAATCCATATATGAAAAACCGAGAAATAAATATTTATTTGGGATTAGAATTTAGAATGAAATTAACAATAAGGTTTGATGATTTTAAATTATCAGTGTTTTGATCTGGATTTTCCAACGTCCCCTCTAATGCTTCGGTCACCATAACTGCATTGTTATAAAGAGGAGTTGTAACTTGAATAAGATCCACCTGTTCAAGATCGTTAGAATCAAATACAGAAATATAACCGGTAAGTTTTCCATCATTTCTTTCCCTTTCTTTAACCTCTGCCAAAACAAAGATATATTCAGGTGAAGTTGATTCTAAATTCTTAGATTTTTCCTTGATGATATTTTGTATATTTTGAAGAGTCTGGAGGTTCTTTTCTGCAACTTGCTGTAGTCCTCTAGTCATATTAACGCGATAGTCAAGCCGAGCCTTATATGCCTGATCCCTATAATCTTTATATTCTTCTGCCAATAATGCCAGTGGCAATTTTGATTTAACCACTTCATAAGATTCCATCTTTGCTCCTCTTGGCAAAGATTTTTCAGTTTTAATCACGGCGTTAGCCTCTTCACTATTTAAATTGGAATCAATTTTTACAGAGGATCCTCCACATGAGGCAAATAACACACCAATAATAAATGACGTTAAAAATATTATTTTTTTCATAGGATTTAGTTGATTATAATTTCTTCCATTTTTAGATACACTCTAATAAAGCAAAATTACCAAAAACAATCTAATCTTCCCAATAATGGTTAACCATCTCTTTGAAATTCGATTATACTTTTTATCAAAGAAGATTATCCTTTTAGAACAAAAATAAATAATCTAAATATGAATATGAAGACAATGGATAAAAAACCACATGGGTTAAAAACATTGAATGTTGAAGATCTTCTCTTCAACATCCAATAAAAGGTCTTTTTAGTAAGTTATCTATCTAAAACCAACATTAAAAATACTATTAAATTTAATTAACTCTATATTTATATGTTAAAATTTTAACTCAACCCCTCCCATTACTGTAATGCCTGGCATTGGGCAACCATACATCACTTCATATTTCTTATCGAAAAGATTATCAAGTTTTAAAAATACCGTTACAGGTATTTTTGAACTGAATGTATAGGCACCTCTTAAGTTGACCAAGAAATAGCTTACAGTTCCTTCAGGATTACCATTCTGAAGGCTCCAAATATTATTATTTTCCAATTCAAATTCAAAATTGCCCGGGTTGAAAGCCAAGGAGAGATCCAATTTATTCTTGGGAGCATACAACACCTCTTTATTATCAGTGTGCAGATAAGCGTATCCGGCATAGATTTGCCATTTTGGAAGGAAATGCCAGGTTGCATCAAGTTCAAATCCTTTATTTTTGAATTTACCGGTATTCATATTTAACGGTCTGCCATCTACCATCCCGGTTTGAATCATATCTTTGCCATCAATAAAATATAACGCGACTCCATAATTCAATTTTCCTGAGCATACAGTTTGACGATAAGACAATTCATAATTTAAAAGATATTCCGGTTTGAGATTGGCATTTGCAGGATTATAAAGATATAACTCCCTGATATTAGGAGATCGGAAACCTTTTCCGAACGAAAATTTAATCTCCGATTGTTCCATCGGTCTTACAATAAAACCGGCTTGAGGCACCCAAACATTTCCAAATTGTGAATTATGTTGGAGACGAACACCTCCATTTATAGAAAGCAGATTATGGATAAAACTTTGCTGCATCATAACATATCCTGACACCTCATTTTCATTATATTTGCTTTCCGATCTTGAATAAGGTCTGCCTTCATTATTTGGGTCAAAAACTATTTCTTTTTCAGTATTGAATACGTGTCCACCCCAATGTTGGAAATCAATACCTACCGAAAGGTCATTTCCAATCCATGGATTGATAGTTTCGAATAATGAGAAACCCATATTGTAATCTTTTAGATGGAAAATATAATGACGAGGAGCTGAGCCCGGAGCATTTCCATCGTCGATGGTATGTCTTCCCCAATTTATATATGCCTGAACACCACCATTCACCCTTTCATATCTATTATTGGCATAAATTGCTGCGTTACCACGGAAAACCTCAGTCCACATGTTTTCCAATGGATCTTGAATTGTACCTGGATTGTTAGCTTTGCTTTGTGTCATATCCACATTGGTTCCTATGCTCCAGTGAGAAGTCGGCGCATACTGGAATTGGATGTATTGATTTGCCAACCAATAATCACTATTAGGTCGGTTATTATTGCTTCGCTCCAATTGACCGGCTACTACTGCTGAGATTTTATCTTTTTTATAACCGGTCATTAAATTAAATTTAGAAGTATAATAAGATCCGAACATTGCCCTTGCTCTCCCGGAAAAACCTTCCTTGGTTTGGCTTTTAGTAATGATATTAACAGAACCACCCATAGCTCCGGAACCATAAAGAATAGAAGAAGGCCCTTTTACTACTTCAACTTTTTCTACTCCATTCACAGCGTAAGTATCAGGATTTGCATGTCCATAAAATCCAGCCCATGTAGGAATGCCATCTATCATGAAAAGAATTTGATTGCCACCTCCTACACCACGAATTTTCACTGTACCGGCCGAACCTGTTGATGCTCCATAACCTATCATTCCCCTTTGACTCACAAACATTCCTGGTATGTGATTTTGAAGAATAGGTAATAATGAGGTTTCAGTGGATTTTTCAATTTCTTGTGAATTCACAACAGTGACATCCATTGGAGTCAATAAAACATTGGCTTTTTCAGGTGATGTCACAACCACTTCCTGAAGAATGGTGGTATCAGGCAATTCCTGAGCATAAAATGTCATAACTTGGATTAAAAGGGCTATGACAAAAAGCAATCTGGTTTTCATAAATTCATTTTAATTTATTTGGTTCTATTTCATGAAACAAAAATATTCTATCAATAACCACTGCAAAGTTAGTAAAATATTTTAATATTATGTAATATTTCACTAATTTAGCAACACGATATAACTTATAATTAAAAATAATATAACTTATATTTTATAAATTATGAAACTTATCTTTTGTTTACTTTTATTTATATTGCCCGGGAACTTATTTTGCCAAAACAATATATCAAGAACTGATTCCATAAGAAATTCACTTTTATATCAAAAAAGAAATTATCCTTCCTCTCAATATCGGGATGTGTATAAAAACTTTATGCAAGACTTTTACGGACCCGGACATTTAATCAACAATAAAATGGTTGCATGCGATAATTTAAAAAAGGAACTTAATTCCACGGCCATTTTTGATGGACCTGATTTTGAACCAACGGGATTTAAGGGAAATTTTTATAGAGTGAACCTACGATTAATAGCATATGGAAAAATACCTTATGAAACATTCCTTAATGCCTTCGTTGAGAGTGTACAATCAATCGTTCCGCCTGAACCATCATTTTGGATGAATACATGGGAAGAGATAGACAATGTGATCCGGGATATGAATTGGCACTTTAGTAATGAAGAAAATGACAGAATATATTTAAAAGAACAATTTGAAAAAGAAGACTTTGTGGTTCATCACAGCGAATCTTATAATGAAAATGTCAATTTCCATTATCGAATAATATCAAAAGAAAATTTTCAAAAGATTATTTTGCCCTTCTTGGAAAATAAAAAGTTAAGAAAGAAAGATTAAACCATTATATAAAGAAGACTAATACTTTCTTCGATAGTCTCCTAAATATTTTTAATGAATTTAGCTGGCACACCACCTACTACTGTTCCTGGATCAACATTTTTAGTTACTACAGAACCGGCCGCAACTACCGCATTATCACCAATCTTAACACCCGCCAATATAGTGGAATTACTCCCAATCCAAACATTATTTCCCAACTCTATTCTTTTTGGAATACAAACCCATCTTCTTTCAGGTTGCAGATCATGATTCAAGGTGGCCAAAACAACATTATGACCAATCAAACAGTTGTTACCAATCTTAATACCGCCTTGATCCTGAAATTGACAACATGCATTTATGAAAACATTGTCTCCTAGTTCTATATTTCTTCCAAAATCCGTGTAAAAAGGTGGGAAAACTCTAAGAGATTCGGGAACCTTATATCCAAGCAACTCAGACATCAATTCTCTGATCTCTTCCATGGGATGATATTTATTGTTTAGTTCACAAGTTATTTTACGTGCCCTATCACTTTGTTTATTCAGGACTTCAAATAATTCCTCTGTATCAAACGGTCTTCCACTATGTGAGTGGGCCTTAAATTCTTCTATTGTCATATTTACTTATTTAGTAAAATATTAATCATTTATTATTGTAAAACAGATTGAAGATAATTATAGATTCCAATTACATGGTCAACAAAATCAACTGTCTCACGACCACGAAAATAACCATGCTTCACAACCGGGTCATTATAATATTCAGGTCTTGATTTCATGAGCGCCGATATGGAAACATTCCCGGTCCATTTTTGAGGATCTAAACCATGTTTTTGCGCAAGAGCAATAGAGTCATAAATGTGGCCCAGTCCGGAATTATAAGAAGCTACCACAAATTTCATTCTTTCTTCAGGATCTTCAATTTTGTCTGATAAAGCTTTGTCAAGTTTAGAAATAATACGTGTTGCAGCCAAAACATTTGAATCCGGATTTCCTAAGGAACCGGGTTCCACTCCCACGGCCTCTGCAGTGTTCGGCATGACCTGCATAAGGCCGAAAGCTCCAAAACGAGAAGCCACGGATGGATTGAACCTCGACTCACAAAAGGCAATAGCTGCCAATAATTTCCAATCATACCCTGATCTGTCGGCATATTTTTTAAAGAGAGGATCATAAGCAGAAACTGGCTTACCCTTTGATAGATTCATTTTTTTGAAATAATCAAGATTGGCGTCGTAAATTTCATTTAGATTATTATCATAGTATCTTTTATAGATATCCTTTATAAATTCCGAAGAATGGGTTCTGTTTTCCCATCTGTCAATTTTAGCCGCAAGACTATCCAGGCCTAAGCCAACAGCCCACGAAGCCGCCTGATCAGAACTGATTTTTAAAGAAGTATCCAATTGTGGAAACGAGCCTTTATACAATGAGGCTAATTGAGAATCTATCACCGTATATTGCCATACTTCATTGTTTACCAATCTTAGTAAATCTTCACTTTCAATTGTATCACTCTCAAAAGGTATGATTTTGATTCCTCCTCCGAGCTCATCGTTTAAATTCAAAAGTCTATAATGATATTTAGAATCTTTCTCTACATAAATTTCCTTACCTATAAGTTCAGTGACATCATGAATTTCATTTTTCCCTTTTTTCTGAACCAATACCTGATTGCTGATTTCCACAGGTCCGCAATGCAACACCTCTTCTTTATATTCCGCGATGGCCGGTAACGGATAAGCTGCGAGATGCGCTTCTCCTGATTTTAATTTGTCTATTAAATCTGGGATATTGTTGACAGTAGTAATTTCCATTACAAGGCCTTCATCTTCAGCAAATTTTCTGGCATTGTCATAATCTATTCCCATAGGTTCTCCCCTATAGTTGAAATAAGAAGTGGGACCATATAATGTTACCACTTTTAAAGTATCCAAATCATTTCCATGGTGATAACGATCCGATTTAGAATTTCCACATCCTCCTAAATTCATCATGAGGAAAGCCAGGAAGATAGTCAATATACCAAAAATTCTTTTCATGGTCAGTTAAGGAAATAAAGATTATCAGAAAGACGAACGAAACCCTCGTTGCATAGATAAGATAACGTCTCGGTAAGAACTGCCTTTGGTGATTTTAAATTTGTTTCAAGAGAAATAAATCTGGAACCTTCGGGATGATTTCTTAAAAAATTCAAAATTTCATTTAAAGTGGAATCCGAATCCTTTGCTTTATTTTGGTGTTTCTTCTTTTCTCTACATACATCACATTTACCGCAATCATGAGAATCGGTTTCGCCGAAATATGCCAACATTCTTTTCACCCTGCATGATTTACCGTTAAAAGTATAGTCAATTACGGCCTCTGTTCTTTCCTGCATAATTCTTTTTCTATCCTCATATATATCCTTTCCAATAATAAGGCTTGATTTTTCTTCTCTTGCAGTAGGCAGATAAATTAACGGAAGTCCTGAGCGAGGGATGAAACTTATTATCTTCATTTTATCTAAGGATTGAAGAGCATCGTAAACATCTGACGAATTAATTTTCAAAGCATCAGCAATTTCGCTCTCCCTGATAAAAACAAAATCAGAGAAAAGCCCGGTATAAAGCCTCAAAGTTGTGGACAAAACATTTTCAATTGTTTTATTAGGGAACCTGATATCATATAGTTCTTCCCTTTCACATAGAATTTTAAGTCTGGATCTTTTTTCAATATCCTCAATAAAATTCATGTAACCGGCTTGGCCCAAAAGTCTTAGTGAAGCACGACATTTTTTTTCATCCTGACCCTCAAATAAAGAACAGAATCTTGAAATATTGAATTCCTTAACTGATTCGTAACCTTCCCCGACTGAATAATGGAGATGGTTACATATCTGTTCATAAGTAGTTTTAATAAACTGTCGTTCCGGGAAAGTTTCAGAAATTCTTCTATGAAGCAGTCCCTTGTCAGTTTTAGAAGAGAGCAAAACTGCAAATGAGTTTAATCCATCTCTCCCGGCACGACCGGCTTCCTGATAATACTCTTCAAGGGAAGGAGGCAGATCATAATGTATCACAACTCTGACATCAGGTTTGTCTATTCCCATTCCAAAGGCATTAGTTGCAACCATCACTCTCACTATGCCCTGCTTCCAATCATTCTGTCTTGAGGTTTTTAACTGAGAGTCAATTCCGGCATGGTAGTAAGTGGAAGTTATACCAGCATTCGACAAATTTTCAGATATTTCTTTTGTCCTTTTTCTACTTCTTACATAAACGATGGCACTGCCACTTGTTTTTGAAAGAATATTTAAAACGTCAAATATTTTAGTATCGGAATATCTTACTATATAACTTATATTTTCCCTGGAAAAACTTTTCTTAAAAATGTTTTTTTCTCGGAATGCGAGTTGTGACATTATGTCATTGGCCACAACTGGAGTCGCAGTGGCAGTAAGAGCCAATATGGGGATATCAGGGATCAATTTCCTAAGTTTCTTAATATTCAGGTAAGACGGACGGAAATCATACCCCCACTGAGAAATACAATGGGCCTCATCAACTGTTATAAAGTTGATCTTTAGATTTCTAAGTTCCAATAGAAATCTTTCGTTTTGTAATTTTTCCGGCGAAACATAAATCAATCTTGCCTTACCATTCACAATGAGTTCCCAGGCTATACGATTCTCCTTTGTAGACATTCCGGAATGAAGAGCCACTGCCTTGATCCGAAGTTTTTTAAGGTTGTCAACCTGATCTTTCATAAGAGAGATAAGGGGAGTAACTACAAGTGTCACACCCGAATCAAAACAAAGAGCAGGAACCTGAAACGTTATTGATTTTCCTCCGCCTGTAGGCATAAGCCCCAATGTGTCCTTTCCATTAAGTAAAGAAAGGATGATTTCTTCCTGAAGAGGACGAAAAGAATTGTAACCCCAATATTTTTGGAGAACTTTTGCAATATCAGCAGAAGAGAACTGCATAAACCGGGATAAATCTATTGAGAAGGGCGGATATCCCTGATCATCAATTGAATCGAATCCAATCCATCACCTTGCCTTGTCTGCTGGATGGTATAGCAAATATCAATAGGTTTATGAGAATGAATATGTTCAAAATAAGGAGCCATATTGAAAGCGATAGCATTTATAACACGGCTTGTGCTATTGTCTTCAAGTTCAAGTTTGATGTGCTCCATATTTTTTCCTACGAGCCGGCTTGTTCCGAAGTCGAATACGTTTTTGGTACAGAAGATAGGATTTTGGTTCCCCGGTCCAAAAGGATTGAGTTTCTTAATAGACGATATCAAATTTGGTGTAATATCCGCAAATTGGATCACCGCATCAATTTCAGTCATAGGTTGAAGCTGATTTGGCTTAATATGCTCCGATACATACTCTTCAAAACGGCGGCGGAATTCAGGTATGTTTTCTTCTTTTAAAGAAAGGCCTACAGCATAAGGGTGACCCCCGAAATTTTGAAGCAGGTCGCGCATGGTATTTATAGCACTATAGATATCAAACCCTTGCACGGAACGTGAAGAACCTGTAGCCAATCCGTTTGAACATGTAAGGACAACGGCCGGTTTATAATAAAGCTCGGTGAGTCGGGATGCTACAATACCGATTATACCTTTATGCCAATCCTTGTTATAAATCACAATTGATTTTTTCCCCTGAACAATGTTTACATTTTTAGAAATAATGTCATTGGCTTCCTCCGTGATTTTCTTATCCAGTTCTTTACGGTCGCGGTTATATTGATCTATATCCTTGCCTTTTTCATAAGCATCATGGAGGTCACGACATACAAGAAGGTCTACAGCCTCTATACCACTCTGCATTCTTCCGGAGGCGTTTATACGTGGACCAATCTTGAAAATAACATCGCTAATAGTGATATCTTTGTTTGTGAGTTTGCAAAGACGGATAATACTTCTAAGGCCCAGATTAGGATTAGAATTAAGTCTTTTCAAGCCGTGATAGGCCATTACACGTGTTTCACCTGTTATAGGCACAATATCAGCTGCTATGCTTACTGCTACGAGGTCGAGTAAGGATGCGAGTTCATTATGGTTCGAAAGTCCATTGCTTTGTGCGAAAGCTTGCATGAATTTGAAACCGACAGCACAACCCGAAAGATGAGAGCAAGGATAATTAGAGCCGGGCATCTTTGGATTAAGGATGGCCACAGCATCCGGAAGAACCTCATCCGGCATATGATGGTCGCAGATTATAAAATCTATCCCCTTTTCTTTAGCATATTCAATCTCCTTGATTGCCTTTATGCCACAATCGAGCACAATAACCAGTTTAACATCGTTTTCTGCTGCGTAATCAATACTTTTCATTGAAATACCATAACCCTCTTCATAACGGGTGGGAATGTAGTATTCAATATTGCTGTAATAATTTTGTAGATATTTATAAACGAGTGCTACAGCTGTCGTGCCGTCAACATCATAATCACCATAGACCATGATACGTTCTTTTGCTCCCATGGCCTTATTTAAACGATTCACAGCTTTATCCATATCCTGCATCAGGAAAGGATCGTGAAGGTGTTCTATTGATGGGGCAAAAAATGCGGCTGCTTCCTCAGGAGTTTCAACCCCTCTTCTAAGCAGAAGTTCAGCCACAGTAAATTCATCGCCACACTGAGGAAGCATGGCCTCCGCCATTTCTTTTTGTTGCGGAGTCAGTGGCTGATAATTCCATTTGGCTGTCATTTCTGGCTTTAAGTTAAGGAAGTTAAGGGTTTTGTGATGCGTTAGAGAAGAGAGGGATGCGTACTAAGGCACAAGTGCAAAAATAATGAAAAAAATCCAAGATTGCAACTGCTCTAATGATTCAATAAAAATCGTTAAATTTGCAAAACACATATGGGTTTTAAGGCATCATATCCAAAAGAAAAAGGCCTATACGGTCTCTTTAACGACAGTTTTCCTCCTATAATTGACGGAGTTACACTGACGGTGGAAAACTATGCCTATTGGATTACGCAGAGAGGGGGAACTCCATGTATTGTAACACCATGGAACCCTGAAGAAGTAAAGACCCCCTATCATGTTATGAGATACTTGTCTTTACCAATACAAAACAGACACCCTTATCGCTACGGATACCCTAAATTGGACCCTTTTATCTGGAAAAGGTTAAAGAAAACCAATTTCAAGATTCTTCATTCACATTGTCCATTTTCTTCCGGAAGATTGGCAGTCTATGTGAAAAAATATCAGAAAGTACCGTTGATAGGAACCTTTCATTCAAAATATAAAGAAGACTTACAACACTCATTCAGACTTTTTCCTTTCTGTGTACCCATCATCATGAAGCGTATATTGAACTTTTTCAATTCCTGCGATGAGGTATGGATACCGCAAAGAGAAGTTGAGGAAACTGTCAGGAAATACGGATACAAAGGACCCTTGACTGTTGTGGAGAACGGTAATGACTTTGCTTCATTAATAAATGGAGATATAAGGCAATATAAATTGGGAGCAAAAAAAAGACTGGGATTCAAAGAAAAGGATTTCAATCTATTGTTTGTGGGTCAACATATTTGGGAAAAAGGGTTGGATATCATATTGCGCACCATTGAAGAGCTCAAAGATATTGAGACGATAAAAATAAACTTTATCGGTGATGGCTATGCCACAAATGATATTATAAAAAGGGTCAAAGATAAAAACTTGGAAGATAAAGTTAAATTAAACGGATTGATAACAAATCGTGAAAAACTGAGCGATTACTATGCTGCGAGTGATCTGTTTTTCTTCCCTTCCATGTATGACAACGCCCCGCTTGTGGTTAGAGAAGCCGCCGCTATGGGAACACCTGCTTTGTTGCTTAAAGGTTCTACAGCATCTGAAGTAATAAGAGACTTAGACAACGGCTATTTGGTAGATAAAAACGTCGAAGAGATCACTGGCATGATAAAACAATTGGACAAAGAAAGAGACAAAGTATTGCAAACAGGGATTAAAGCAAGGAATACGTTGGTGAGAAGTTGGGAAGACGTTGTAGGGGAAGTGATGGATAGATATGAAATAGCTATTAAAAATTGCCGTTGAACAGTAATCTTTTTAGCCAAAGAAAGTAATGGGCCAAACACAGGAAGTATCTCCACAGACAATGGAAAAGAACTACTTTTCCCTATGGAAGATTATACTTCCGGTGGTAATAGGCTTAAGTGTGGTTATCCTGATGTTTTGGCATGAATCGAAAAAGGATAATCTTTCAGAAGTATGGCATGAAATACATTTTACCTGGCGTACATGGCTATGTATACTTTTAGGATTCGTATTCATGTGGGGACGAGACTTTGGCTTGACTTGGAGATTTAGGGCGCTTACAGATAAACAGTTAACTTGGGGCAAAGCTTATAAGGTGGATTTCTTATGCGAATTCACTTCATGTGTGACCCCTTCGGCTGTCGGAGGTAGTTCTTTAGGTATGGTTTTTCTTAACACTCAAGGCATAGAGTTTGGGAGAGCCACCACTTTAATGATAACAACATTATTTTTAGATGAACTTTTTTTTGTGATTTCATGTCCATTGGTGGTATGTCTCACCCCTGCAAAATATATTTTCGCTTCTGATGGTAGCGCTTTCAGCCATGGTATAATGTACACCTTCTGGATAGTTTACGGAATTATAGCGGCATGGACATTTTTGCTTTTTGCCGGCATCATATGGAAACCTGAATGGATAAGCAAATTGTTGAAAAAAATAGCCGGTTGGAAAATATTAAAAAAATGGAGCGAAGGGATTTCCGGGTTAGGAATCAATATGGTAGCCACTTCGAAAGAATTACGTAAAAAGCCATTTAGGTTCTGGATGGAAGTTTTTGGAGGAACAGCTGTGTCATGGACATCACGATATTTAGTTGTGAATGCCTTGTTTCTTGGGTTCCTTCCGATGGATGACAAATGGCAATGGGTTATATTGGCACGACAATTTGTAATTTGGGTAGTACTGATGGTAAGTCCAACACCTGGTGGTTCAGGAGTCAGCGAATGGATATTTTCAAATTATTATGGGGATTTGGTACCGTCCATAGGTATGGCGTTAATAATGGCGGTGTTTTGGCGTATTATCTCCTATTACGTCTATTTAGGTATCGGAGCTGCCATTGTGCCGGGATGGTTAAAAGAGAGTTACAACAAATTTCATAAAAAGAAAAAGACAGAATCATTAGTAAACAAATAAAGTTATTGATTATTTATCTTGAAATAAGTAAATTTGCAGATAAATAAACCAAAAAATATACAATTAAATGAAAAAGAGCCCACTTCAGAGAGTTAGGTCTGAATATCAACCCAAACTTCCGAAAGCGCTTCAAGGACCGGTGAAGGTAAAAATCGGCGAAGCAACGGAATCAGTGGCAGACCAGGAAGAGATCAAGAAACTATTTCCACACACCTATGGGATGCCTATAGTGCAGTTTGAAGCATCCAATGAGCCGGAACATGTGGAAGAACCATTTAATGTGGGCATTATTCTCTCAGGTGGTCAAGCACCCGGAGGACACAATGTTGTCAGTGGAATCTTCGATGGTTTGAAACGTCTGAATAAAGAGAACAGACTATATGGTTTCTTGATGGGTCCTTCAGGTTTCATCAAACACCAATATATGGAATTAACTGCCGGATACATCAAGGAATATAGAAACACCGGTGGTTTCGACATTATCGGTTCAGGTCGAACAAAACTTGAAACTCCGGAACAATTCGAGGAAGGATTAAAGATTCTAAAAGAACTCAACATCAAAGCCTTAGTAATTATAGGTGGAGACGATTCCAATACGAATGCCGCGGTTTTGGCAGAATATTATCAAAACATCGGAGCTGGGGTTCAGGTTATTGGAGTACCAAAAACAATTGACGGTGACCTGAAAAACAAATGGATCGAAACTTCATTTGGTTTTGACACAGCATGTAAGGTTTATAGCGAGGTAATAGGTAATATACAAAGAGACTGTAACTCTGCAAAAAAATATTACCACTTTGTGAAGTTGATGGGTAGAAGTGCTTCCCATATCGCCTTGGAATGTGCTCTTGAAACTCAACCCAACGTATGCTTGATTTCGGAAGAAGTATTGGCTAAGAGGATGACTCTTGACAATATCGTAAGCTATCTTTGCTATGTTATCTCTGAAAGAGCCAAGCTTGGTTGGAATTTCGGAACTGTTCTTGTTCCTGAAGGTCTGATAGAATTCATTCCTTCTATGAAAGACCTCATTTCAGAATTGAATGACGTTCTTGCTGCACATTCTAATGAATTCGAAGGATTGGATGAAATGGATAAATTGAGAGCTATCCATGCAAAACTAAGCCCTACAAATGCAGATCTATTCAAATCCTTACCGAAACATATAGCTTTGCAGCTTAGTCTTGACAGAGATAGCCATGGTAATGTACAAGTATCTTTAATCGAGACCGAGAGTTTATTAAGTGAAATGGTAAAGAAACGTTTGGAAGAGATGCGTGAAAACGGTCAATATTCCGGAAAATTCAATGCCCAACATCATTTCTTTGGTTATGAGGGACGTTGTGCTGATCCTACCAATTTCGATGCAGACTATACTTATGCCCTTGGTTTCAATGCAGCTATGCTGATAAACGCAGGTCTCACTGGATATATGAGCTCGGTTAGGAATCTTACTGAAAAGAGTGAGTATTGGATTGCTGGAGGTATTCCAATCACAATGATGATGAATATGGAGAAACGCCACGGTCATATGAAACCGGTGATCCAGAAAGCTCTCGTTAACCTCAATGGTAAACCGTATCTTAAATTTGCATCAATGAGAGAGACATTGGCTCTCAACACTCTCTACCAATATCCGGGTCCAATTCAATATTTCGGACCGGCAGAAGTGTGCGACCGTCCTTCAATGACCCTCTTACTGGAACATGATAAGGAGGTTTAAAAGTGTAAAGCATAAATTTAAAACCAAGATTTTGAGGCGTGGAACCAACTTCCATGCCTCTTTTTTGTTATAAAAATAAAAAAGATTATGAAAAAAGGAATTTTACTAAGTTTAATTGTGGCTTCCGGATGCTTTTTGTCTTGTCAAGGACATGAAAACTCAAAAGCAATTCCTGATGAAGAGAATGTTGAGATGACACCCAATGAGGTAGTGGAAGTGCCATCATATAAAGTTGTGGATGGGAGAATAATTCCTACAGACGGAAAACCAATGATTGTGGATTTTTCTGCTACCTGGTGTCCTCCTTGTCGACAATTAAAACCTATATTTGAGAAATTGGCGGAAGATTTCAGAGGTAGAATTACTTTTGTGACTATTGATGTTGATGAAAATCCGGAATTGTCACAGTCATATGGAGTTCAAAGCATCCCTATGATGGTATTTTTAAATAAAGATGGACAAATACAAAATACGATAATAGGTTTCCAAGACAGGGATCAACTGTTAGCTGCGATCAACACCTATTTTGGATTTTAATATTCCATTTATCCTATCCTAATAAAGGATTCTACAATCATAATAAAGGGCTGCACCATCTACAGGCAGCCCTATTATTGTGAGATTTTCCCTGAATTTTGTTGTTCAACGAACTGCTATCTTTTTACCATTATGGATATAAATGCCCGGAGAGGAAGGTTGGTTAATCTTTCTACCGTTAATATCATACCATGATTCTGATTTATTATCCACTTGATTGTATTCAAGCATTTCAATTGCTGCATGCCCAGTTCCGAAGCTTGCAATAGTTTTTAGGGCAGGTGTTGCTTTACCGGTACGACTGTCGAATAACGGTGCGTTATACCAATTGCTCAATTTAGTACCATATGCATTGTATTCAAGCCACCACCAAAAAAGGCCGTTAACATTCGGATGCGCCAAAAGTGTATCAACCAAGTCTTTAGCAAATTGATTTTGTCCTTCCAGTGTATATTGATAATCCACTTTTTCAGATGTCCCGGGAACTTCCCATGCGTAGGGGAAACCCGTTTCCACAATCATGATTTCTTTTTCCGGATAACGCGATTCAAGAGAAGTCAAAGCATTGTTAAGGACTCCCATATTCCCATGGAAATAAGGATAATAACTTAGTCCGATTATATCATAATCTATATCGAGGGATTTCATCTTGTCATAGAAATTGGTAAGCACATTTACTTGAGAAGCCCTTTCGGTATGAATTATGATTTCGGAGTCAGGACAAACTTCTCTACAAGCGCTTATGGCTGCTTTTAAAAGATCACCAAATCTTTGCCATGAAGCATTGCTGCTGTTGGTGTATACATGGTTCCCCGGAATATCATTTCCAAAAGCACCCCACAACATACCATAGCTTATTTCATTGCCTGGCTGTATAAATTTAGGAGTAATACCATTATCCTTCAGAGTAATAAGAGTTTCCTTCGTATATTCATTTATTTTAACTTTAAGTTGCTCGTCAGTAAGATTTTTCCATGCATCAGGAATCCATTGAGCACCTGGATCGGCCCAAGTGTCTGAATAATGGAAATCAAGCATAAGATCAAATCCATTTTCCACAATTTCATTACATAAAGGAATAATATAAGGAAGACTTTGACAAGCGTTGGGATCATAATCATTAGGATGGGTTGCTTCGAAAGCGGCAGGGTCAACAAATAACCTGATTCGCATAGCATTCATTCCTATATCATAAAGATAAGGAAGGAGATCAATGTCATTACCGTTCTCATCTTTATACTTTGCACCGGCATCCTGATGTTCGGAAAATAATGAAATATCTCCTCCAACATAACGGAATTCTGCTGCATTAGAAATCAAAAATGATATTCCAAAAATCAATAATAGAAGTTTCTTGAGTTTCATAGTAAATCTATTTTAAATATTATATTATGAGAGAGCCTTTAGATGAGAAATTCTTTCCTGAGGATTGGACGAATTAAAAATGAAACTTCCGGAAACCAAAATATCTGCCCCGGCTTCAGCAAGAAGTTTACCTGTATCTTCATTAACGCCTCCATCCACTTCAATCAATGCCTTAGAATTAGACCGAAGAATTAAATTACGTAGTTCTTTTACCTTTCTTAAGGTGTTATCAATAAATTTCTGCGCACCGAACCCCGGATTCACAGACATTAAGAGCACCAAGTCAACTTGATCGATTATATCTACAAGGAGAGAAACAGGAGTGGCAGGATTGAGAGTGACTCCAGCCTTCATTCCAGCCTCATGAATAAGATGAACTGTTCTATCGAGGTGGACACAGGCCTCCAAATGAACATTCATAATGTAGGCACCTGCATCTCTAATCTGGGCAACCCATTTCTGTGGTTCAATTATCATCAGATGAACGTCGAGAGGCTTTTCGCAAACTTTTTTGACTGCTTCAATCAAAGGGAAACCGAAAGATATATTGGGCACAAATACACCATCCATGACATCTATATGCAAGTAATCTGCCTCTGAACTGTTAATCATTTCCAATTCAGGTTTCAAATTGGCAAAATCTGCTGCAAGCAATGAAGGAGAAACCAGCATCTTATTTTCTTTTTTTACTTTCACGATTGTAAAGCCACATGTAGCAAAGTGCCGTTAGAACAAGAACGAGACCGAAAATACACATTGCAAGTTCTCTTCCGGGCATATTGATACAACTGAACACAATAATACCGGCTACACATATTATTGCTATTGTCAGAAAAAGAATTTCTAATTTTAAATTCATGCCGCCTTAGATTTATTTGGTTTGAAAGCATTGAATAAAATAAAAATGACACAAAGCCCTGCGATTCCGTATCCGGCCCAGGTAAGGTATCTATTATACTCCTCGACTTTTTCAAAGAGTTGATCCGGGGAAACCGTTTGGGCCAGCCAAAAACCTAAGGCACCCAATACACCGTTCCAAACTAAAGCACCTAAAAAGGTGAAAAATGCAAACTGGCCCACATTCATCCTGGCTATGCCTGCTGGAATTGAAATAAGTTGCCGGATAGCCGGAATCAATCTACCTATAAAAGTGGAAATGGCACCATGTTTGTCGAAATAATCTTCTGCTTTCTGCACTTTTTCCCTGTTGATTAAAAGTGCATGTCCTACTCTACTGTCTGCAAATGCATAAATTACGGGACGACCAATCCACAGAGCTAAATAATAATTTATAAAAGCACCAACTAAAGCTCCTAAAGTTGCAATCAAAACAACAAGAAATACATTCATTTCAGCTCCCGCTCCGGCATTTGTACAAGCCAAATAAGCTGCTGGCGGTACAACTACTTCCGAAGGGAAAGGTATGAAGGAACTTTCAATAACCATAAAGACAAACACAAACAAATAGTTTGCATTGTCTACAAACCATTGGAAGAACTGTGACGCATCAAATATTGCCAACGGAATCATGTCTACCATTCCAAGGAAATAATATAGAATTATAAAATCTTTTTATTTTGAAAGAGCTTCCGCTACTTTGTCAGCTATTAATAGAGCCGTTTCAAAATCTGTTTTATCAGGTGCCTGGCGCATATCCATTGTAGCGACCGGTTCTATCTTCAACCTATCAAAACATTCTTTCATCTTATTGCATGCTGCTGAGGCCCAAGTATAAGAACCAAATGTTGCTATAACCTTATTTTTTATTTCCCTCACTTCCATAGCAGTCATAAATTCTTCAACTGGTGGAAACATATGGCCGTTATAAGTTGCACTACCCACAATCAAACCCTTATATCTTACTGCATCGGAAATCATTAAACTTAAATCACTCTTTCCGGCGTTATGGATCTTGATATTTCTAATACCCTTTTCAGTGAGACGATTAGCAATTATTTCGGCTATATTTCCGGTATTGCCGTACATAGACCCATAAATGATAGTTACACCGTCTTCACCTTCATAAAGGCTTAATCTATTGTAAATATCAATTACTTCTTTTATCCTATCATGCCAAACCGGACCATGAGTACTGCAAATATACTTTATATCAGTAGTAGCAAGCTTTTTTAGTGCCATTTGCACAGGTTTTCCATATTTTGCCACAATATTGGCATAATATCGATACATTTCAGGGAAATACCAGTCTGTATCCATCTCCGTATCAATTACACCCCCATTTAAAGCTCCATAACATCCAAAAGCATCCCCTGAAAATAAAACACCTTCTTCTTCCACGAGGGTCATCATGGTTTCAGGCCAATGCACCAAAGGAGTCATTAAAAATTTCAAAGTAAGATTACCTAAAGATATTGTGGAATTTTCTTTTACTTCGATGCATTGATCTTCTGTTATACCATAAAATCCCTTTAACATTCCAATAGTGATTTTATTCCCTATTATTTTCATACCCGGAAAAGTATCTAAAAGATCAGGGATAGTACCTGAATGGTCCGGTTCCATATGATTAACAATCAAATAATCGGGAACTCTTCCTTGAATTTCACTGTCTACATTATGCAAGAGGTTATGCAAGAAAGATTTTTCTACTCCATCAACAAGTGCTAATTTTTCATTCCCTTTCACAAGATATGAATTATAACTGATGCCATAGGGTAATGACCATAAATTTTCAAATCTATTTGTGGTTCTGTCATTAAGTCCTACATAAAACACTGAAGGAGTTATTTTATGAATATTCATCTCAGTAAAAGCTTCAAGAATTAATAACCTTATTTGCTGTATGTTTTTGCAAATTTAGTGAATTTTAAGCGAAAAGACTTATATTTGCAATTGAGAATATGCAAGAGGAAATAATAAGTGTGATAGTTCCGGTTTATAATGTGGAAATGTATCTTTCTGCATGCCTTGATAGTATCCTCACTCAAAGCTATAGAAATCTGGAAGTTATAATTATCAATGACGGGTCAACAGATTTTTCTTTAAAAATAGCTGAGAAATATTCGGAATCTGATGACCGAGTGATTGTTTATTCGTATGAAAACGCAGGATTATCCGAGGCGAGAAACCGAGGATTATCTGTTGCAACCGGCAAGTATGTTACTTTTGTAGATTCAGACGATCTTTTGTTACAAGATTCCATAAAAGTGATGTACGATGAATTAAAAAAGTACCAAGCTGATATAGTAGAAGGGAAAATAATAAGGGGAAAGATAATAGACCATAATATTAAAACCAATAAAATTAAATCAGAAATATTTACAGTAGAGGAGGCTATTTCCAACGTTCTGTATCAAAAAAAATTGTTACCTTCTGCATGTGGTAAATTATATAGAAAAGAGCTTTTTGATTCCTTTAATTTCGAAAAAGGTATCCTCTATGAGGATCTTAATATTTTCTATAAGATATTAAGCAAATGTTCGAAAATCGTATGGCTCGATTATACTGTATATTTTTATAGAGATACGGAAGGCAGCATTGTGAATACTTGGAAATCTCAAAGACTTGACGTGTTAAAGGTAACAGAAAACCTTGAAAATTATATATCGGAAGTCTACCCTGGTTTGTTACCGGCTGCTAAAGACAGAAGATTAAGTGCCAACTTCAACATGTTCGCCTTATGCTCTATTAACGGAGACCATCAAAATGCAAAGAAATGCTGGGAACATATAAAGAAAAACCGAAATCAATCACTGTTTAATTCCAAGGTAAGATTTAAAAACAAGGCAGGAATACTTCTCTCCTATTTCGGGAAAAACATTTTCAGCATTACAGCCCGAAGGTTTTATTCATAACGGATATATATCTTAGACACTTATTTGTTTTTGTGCCATTCTGTCAGTCAACAAAGACTTTTGTGCACAAATATAGGGCAAAAATTTCCTGCATCCTACCTTTCCAGAATACAAAATATAACTAATCATACATATTCCCCATTAGCCAAATCAATATATTCTAATCTTTGAGTGTTATTCATTGATAATTTGTTCTATAATATAACGAATTTAGTTTTCCATTATTTGAAGAATAATTAACTTTGTAGGCCAATGGACAAATCAATAACATCCTCCAAACATGCCTATTGTATAATAGCCCATCAAGACTCCTATTGTCTTGAATCTTTGATATGTCTTTTAGATGATGAAAAAAATGACATCTTTTTATTAATTGATAAAAAAGCAGATAAGAACCTGACATTAAATCTACGCACTAAACGAGGGGGTCTGAATATTATTCCGGACGAAGAAAGGATTGATATCCGTTGGGGTGGTTTGTCACAAGTCAAGGCAGAATTGATACTTTTCAAGGCGGCGGTTTCAAATTTTCATTATTCATATATTCATCTTATATCCGGAGCCGATCTTCCATTGAAAACTCAAGAGGAAATTCATGATTCTTTTGAAAAACTACCGGGAAATAGTAATGTCTTGGCATTTTCAGAGGGAGAACATATAAGGAAAAACGTAGAATTCAAAACCAGGTACTATCATCCTTACTTAGAATTCCAAAGATTTAGACATGATGGGCAGGTGGCACATTTAATCCAAGATTTTACTGCCAAATTTTCCAGAAAAGTGAGTGTCTGTTTACAAAAAGCAATTGGTTATAAAAGAAATTGGAAAGACTTAGAATTGAAAAAGGGATCTCAGTGGGTATCTATATCAAGTGAATTTGCAAGTTTTTTAGTAGAAAATGAAAAATATATTCTTAAAAGGTTTAAGGGTGTGATATGTCCGGATGAGATATTCCTACATACAATGCTTTATAATTCTAAATTTAAAGACACCATTATAGATGTATCCCAAAAAGAGATAGCTACGATCAGAAAAATAGATTGGGAAAGAGGAAATCCCTATACTTGGAGAGAAAAAGATTTTGAAGAACTTATAAATAGCGATGCCCTATTTGCACGGAAATTTTCATCAAAAGAAGATAAAGAGATAATTGATAAAATAAAATCATTTTTAACTATAATCCCTAATCCTTAATTTTTTATATTTGAAATTAATTCTTTGTTATAAATGTGTCTTTTTTTATCAAAAAACCAACCCCATTTGTTAAAATATTTGATCATGTTGGAAAAATGAATCCAAAACATTTTTAAACTTTTGCGAGAAGCCTGTTGATGCTCGTGGATAATTGAAACTTCAGGCAAATAGAGGGTTTTCCACTTCTCATGTATTCTTCTTGTTATATCGATATCTTCAGGATACATAAAAAACCTTTCATCAAAAAGTCCACATTCTTTTAGAGCATCCATTCTATAAAACATAAATGAACCTAAAAGATAAGGACAATTCAAAATAGAGTTATGGTCAAAATCCTTAAGAAGATATTTTCTCATTCTTTTTTCCGCAATTTTTCCTGGTAAAAATCTTTTGAAAAAAAGGTCCAAAGGATTGGGCAACATTCTACAGGTGTATTGAAGATTCCCATTCGGATAATAAGTTTTAGGAGATATCAAACCTACTTCATGATTTTTATCCATGTAATTTACTAAAGATTCTATAATGTTGTTTTCCCACCAAACATCCGCATTCATTACTAAATGATATTTGGCACCATTTTTATAGGATTCCTTAATAGCAACATTATGTCCTGCTCCGAATCCGTTATTAATAACCTTTAAATATTTTACCTTAAGAAAGTTCTTGGCAACGTCTTTTAATCTATCATCCGGGCTATTATCTATAACATAGATTATATCTACACTTGATTTTTCAAGACATTCTAAAGCAACTGTCAATTGCTGAATTGGTGTCTTATGTACTACTATAGATGCACTATTCATATGATCAAACAAATGCAAATATAATAAAAAAAGTGCCGGCATAAATCCTGCCGGCACATTTTTATTGAAAGAATTTCAATTAGTTTTGAGCACGTTGTTCATTAAGAAGACGAATCATTTCAAGGGCTGATTTGGAAACTCTTGTACCCGGACCGAATATAGCGTCAACACCGGCTTTGTAAAGGAAATCATAATCCTGTGCCGGAATAACACCACCTGCTGTTACAAGAATATCAGGGCGACCAAGTTTCTTTAGTTCTTCTATCACTTGAGGGATAAGAGTCTTATGACCGGCTGCAAGTGAAGAAACGCCAAGAATATGCACGTCGTTTTCTACGGCCTGACGGGCAGCTTCTGCAGGAGTCTGGAACAATGGTCCCATATCAACGTCATAACCACAGTCAGCATATCCTGTAGCAACAACTTTGGCACCACGATCGTGACCATCCTGTCCCATCTTAGCGATCATGATACGCGGTTGACGGCCTTCACGGGCTGCAAAGTCAGCCACAGCCTTACGGGCTTCCTCAAATTCAGGATCACCCTTTTCTTCATTACTATACACGCCTGAAATTGTTTTGATAACTGCTTTATATCTTCCAACTACCGCCTCACAAGCATCTGAGATTTCACCAAGAGTGGCTCTCACTCCGGCCGCTTTAACCGCGAGATCAAGAAGGTTACCCTTGGATGGATCTTTAACGGCTTCTGTGATTGCTTCGAGTGCTTTCTTAACTGCTTCCTCATCTCGTTTACCTTTAAGATCCTCAAGACGTGCACATTGTTCCTTACGTACCTCTGTATTGTCAACCTCAAGGATATCGATAGGATCTTCATGATCAAGACGATATTTGTTGATACCCACGATGGTCTGCTTACCGGAGTCAATACGTGCTTGAGTACGTGCAGCTGCCTCCTCTATCTTAAGTTTGGGAAGACCGGTTTCAATGGCTTTGGCCATACCACCGAGTTTCTCTATTTCCTGGATATGATCCCATGCCTTACGTGCCAATTCATCTGTGAGAGCTTCAACATAATAAGAACCACCCCATGGGTCAATTTCTTTAGTCACATAGGTTTCCTCCTGTATATATATCTGAGTGTTACGTGCGATACGTGCAGAGAAATCTGTTGGTAAAGCAATAGCCTCGTCGAGTGCGTTTGTATGCAAAGACTGAGTGTGACCTAAAACAGCGCCCATAGCTTCAACACAAGTACGGCCAACATTGTTGAAGGGATCCTGTTCAGTCAGCGACCAACCGGAAGTCTGGCTATGGGTACGAAGTGCAAGTGATTTCGGATTCTTTGGATTGAATTGTTTTACAATCTTTGCCCATAGCATACGGGCTGCTCTCAATTTTGCGATCTCCATGAAATAATTCATGGAAATACCCCAGAAGAAAGAAAGACGCGGAGCGAAAGTATCGATATCCATACCGGCATTTACCCCGGCACGCAAATATTCGAGACCGTCGGCCAATGTGTACGCAAGTTCAATATCAGCAGTTGCACCGGCTTCCTGCATGTGATAACCGGAAATTGAAATAGAGTTGAACTTTGGCATATTTTTCGCTGTATATTCGAAGATATCAGCGATTATCTTCATAGAGAATGCAGGCGGATAGATATAAGTGTTACGCACCATGAATTCCTTAAGGATGTCATTCTGGATTGTACCGGCCATCTCGTCAAGTTTGGCACCCTGTTCAAGTCCCGCATTGATATAGAAAGCAAGCACCGGAAGAACTGCGCCATTCATTGTCATAGACACAGACATCTTATTCAATGGTATACCATCGAACAATACCTTCATATCTTCGAGAGAACAGATTGATACACCTGCTTTTCCAACATCTCCAACAACACGTTCATGATCTGCGTCATATCCGCGGTGAGTAGGAAGGTCGAATGCTACAGAAAGACCTTTCTGACCGGATGCAAGGTTTCTACGATAGAATGCGTTTGACTCTGCAGCTGTGGAGAAACCCGCATATTGACGGATTGTCCATGGGCGCAAAGGATACATCGCACTATAAGGACCACGAAGGAAGGGAGGAATACCTGAAACGAAGTCAAGGTGTTCCATATCCTTAAGATCCTCTTCTGTGTAAACCGGTTTTACAGGTATCAATTCAGCTGTTACCCAATCCGATTCATTATTCATTTTTGGAGCCGGGCCTTTTTTTGCCACAACTGCCTGGAGATCTATATCTTTGAAATTTGGTTTCATATCACTTTAGGAGTTTGGCATTAAACTTAATAAGAGTGTCAAGAACATTTACTCTTACATGGATGAATTCTTCAATACCTTGAGCCTTCAACTCTTCCATACAAGCAGGGGCACCTGCAACTACAAACATGGCTCTGCCATTGAGTTCCTTGAAAGCCTCCGGTGCAAATTCCGCATACTCGTCATCACTTGAACAAAGAACAACAACATCTGCACCTTTTTCTACTGCTGCATCCACACCTTCTTTCACAGTGTTGAAACCTATATTGTCTATGATTTCATAGCCTGCACAACCAAAGAAATTGGCCGAGAATTGAGCTCGGGCAAGACGCATGGCAAGATTACCGATTGTAAGCATAAATACTTTCGGACGTTTTCCACTTCTTTCTGTATCAAGACGAAGTTGTTCGAATTGACTTGCCGCTCTGTCATAGTTCAAATAATCCACAGAATTATCTGCCACTTCCATTGAACAACCGCATTTAGTCGGTCCTAATGGAATTTCTATTTTGTCGAGAGCTTTCTCGTTGAAGTTAGGATATTGATTTGTGCCAAGAAGAATTTCTTTACGACGAGCAACTTCGTTGTGACGCTTAACTCCAGACTCATTTACGTCTTTCTGAATCTCGCCTTTTTTCAACATTTCAAGGAATCCTCCTTTTTCTTCTACTGAAACGAATAGTTTCCAAGCCACTTCAGCGATAGAAGTAGTGAGAACCTCCACATAGTAAGAACCACCGGCAGGGTCTGCCACTTTGTTAAGATGACTTTCATCACGAAGAAGAAGCTGCTGGTTCTTTGCAATTCTCTTTGAAAATTCATCCGGAGCCTTATAGGTAAGATCGAACGGTAAAGTTTCAATGGAATCCACACCTGCGATTGCAGCGCTCATGGTTTCTGTCATGCTGCGAAGAAGATTCACGTGAGCATCATAAATGGTCATATTGTAGAAACTTGTAGTGGCATGTACGTGCATTTTGCAACAATCATCTTCAGCACCATAAGCCTTCACAACTTCTGCCCATAGCATTCTTGCAGCCCTGAATTTGGCTATTTCCATGAAATAATTGGAAGAAATACCCATATTGAATTTTATTCTTCCGGCAACTTCACAAGGAGATAGTCCTGCGTCAGTAAGCATAGTCATCCATTGAGCACCCCAAGCAAGAGCATAGCCAAGTTCTTGTCCGATATAAGCACCGGCTGCATTAAGCATTACGCTATCTACAGAGAAACATTTTAGATTGTCAATTTCTTTTACAACATTGTAAAGTTTCAAACCTTCCTCCTTTATATCACGCGGGAACTCCATTCCGTGATTGAGAAGTCGTTTGAATGGATTGTAGTTGATAGATCCTTTGAATGTTTTTTCTACACCCTTTGCTTTCAAGAATTCCACAAACACTTTCGCTACTTCGAGAGTGTGGCCCATGCAAGCGGTGATATTAACCTCGATGTCTTTAAGGTCTATATCTTTTAATAAGGTTTCGAAATATTCTATAGAAACTTCATTTGCAACCTTGATTCCAAGAGAATTTACTCCACGATCAATGGCAAGGAGCGCTTCTTTGTTGATTTCTTCAGGAGAATTACCGGAAATCTGCTGACGAACCAGCCAATTGTTATCTTCTTTAGTGCCTCTCACAAAGGGAAATTGACCGGGAAGAGTCCCCATATGAGGAATATCTTTTAGATCTTCACGGCGATAGAAAGGCTTTACATTGAATCCCTCATTTGTACGCCAAACAAGTTTTTTTTCAAAATCGGCGCCTTTGAGGTCGACAGTGATTTTCTCAATCCAATCATGCGTGGATGTGGGAGAAAACATGTCAAACAGTTTTTCTTTAGTGGCCATATTTAAGAATTTGACATTAGTTATTCTTGGTGTTTTTCATAGATACGGAGTATCAAGCAAAATTAAGGATTAACTTTTATATGGTAAAATTTTTGTATCGAAATTCAGTGAAATTACGATTCAGAATTATGAATAAGTTCCAGAAGCTCTGAAATGGCATTTTCTGAAGGGATATTTTTCTTAATAAGTTCCTTTCCTTTATAAAGACTTACCTTTCCTGGTCCAGCTCCCACATAACCATAATCAGCATCAGCCATTTCACCTGGACCATTAACGATACAACCCATTACCCCTATTTTAAGACCCTTCATTTCTTTTGTGGCTTCTTTGACCTCCTTCAAAGTTTTCTGTAGATCGAATAAGGTCCTTCCACAACTTGGGCAAGCGATATATTCGGTTTTGGAAATCCTGAGACGGGAAGCCTGTAGAATCCCGAGAGATAAAGAATTCAGTTCATCCTGAATAAATGCCGGAGCCACGATCCATATACCGTTACCATAACCCCATAATAGGAGAGGTCCTAAATCAGCAGAAGCTTTTATACGTAAATCCTCTATATCCTTATCAGTATATTTGACTTTTAATATTATGGGATTTTTAGCTCCCGAAGCTACAAATCTCTCAATCCACGAAGCCATGGCACCGGGAACATTGGAATTAGACGTTTCCAACACAATTGGCAATTCATCATTAAATTCAGGAATACCGTTTTCAGTATCCACATAATGCCAATTTGATGGCACCTCTTTTATATCCAAACCTATCACAAGAGGATAACTAACATTTTCGTGTTGAGGAATTTTTGCTGCGCCGACACGTGTTTTCAGGCCTAATTCACTTTTCGGTTCAGGAATTAACTTATGTCCCTCTCTCGAAATAATATAATCTCTAAGTTTACAAGCCACAGGTATCTCATTTTCAGGATTTTCAGTTAAAGAAACCCGAACGGTGTCTCCAAGCCCTTCTCCTAATAAAGTTCCAATACCGACAGCACTCTTCACTCTTCCGTCTTCAGCATCCCCGGCCTCTGTAACTCCAAGATGCAAAGGATAATTCATGCCTTCCTCTGCCATTTTTTTTGCAAGAAGTTCTACTGTTTGAACCATTACTCCTACATTTGATGATTTTATTGAAATCACCACATTGTTGAAGCCTTCTTCTTTACAAATTCGAAGATACTCCAATGCTGATTCCACCATACCGTCCGGTGTGTCTCCATATCGGCTCATAATACGGTCGGAAAGGGACCCATGATTCACCCCCAAACGAATGGCAGTGTTATTGGCTTTACACTTTTGCAAAAATGGAACAAAAGTTTCTTTTATCTTTTCCAGTTCCGCTTTATATTCTTCATCTGTAAATTCAAGTTTTTTAAAAGTACGTGCCGGATCAACAAAATTCCCCGGATTAATTCTCACTTTTTCACATGTTTCCACTGCTTTAAAGGCAGCCGATGGATTAAAATGGACATCCGCCACTATAGGTACATTACAACCGGCATCATTGAGGCCTTTTCTAATTTCACTCATATTGGACGCCTCACGGACTCCTTGGGTAGTGAGTCTAACTAATTCTCCACCAGCTTTTGCTATTTTTAAAGCCTGATCCACACTTCCTTCAGTATCCATTGTGGATGTATTTGTCATGGATTGTATTCGAATTGGATTTTTACCTCCTATTCCAATATTACCGACCTTTGTTTCTGAAGTGGAACGTCTCTTATAGTTATATCGATCCATATGAATCGTGAGTTGAATGATTTAATGAATATACATCATAAAAAAAACAGCACAGAAACCAACAGCATACCCAGCTAATACTTGCCAAACTGTATGTCTATTTAGCCAAACTCGTGCCGAACCAAGTAACCCCGCGCAACCAACTGTAATGATTAACCAAAGGAACAATTTTGGTTCAACCGCCACATCCCTTTGAAGCCGGATCAATAAGGCCACTAAACCTGCTATTGCCGCAGCATGGGCTGAGATTTTCCATTTCAAATTTATGAACAAATTTATAACGGAAGCCACCACTCCTCCACAAAAGAACATGGCAACCCACACTGGTGCTCCTCTGCTTGCAACGAACCATGCTGATGCCCCATAACATAAGGCCGTTATGATATAAGGAATTAATCTCTCTTTCTGACCATTGAGTCCTACATCCTGCACTACACCCATTAATTTAAGCAAAAAAATCAGGAGCATAGGAGCAAAGAAGTTGATACCGGCTATCACAAACGTAACCGCTGTCTGTAATCCTGCAGGTATTACATCCAATATAGAAAGTCGGAAAATGAATAATATCCCAAACACCGGCATAATCAAGGGTACAAAAATCCAAGACAGGAAATGGGAGAAACCATTTACTACCTTTTCCCAAGGAAGCTCGGAATCTTTGGAAGGTTCTGACGGTTCAAGAGAATCTATAATTTTTTCTTCTATAATAACTTCCTCAACTTTAGGAGTGTCTCCGAATAATGATGTGTGAACACCATTAAGACTTTCTTTGTCTTTTTTGCCGTCAGGGTCATTCACTTCCGGATAATATGACGAAGTATCAATTGGCATTGGCGTGTTTTGTTAATTATAAGTAGTGTTTTATCTTATTGCTTTATAAAATCCTGACGGAACCGGGGATTCAAAATACATATCCTTACGAGTGACCGGATGGGCGAATCGTAATGTTTTAGCATGAAGGCAAAGACGCCCGAGTCTACTTTGATTGGCTCCATACTTCCGGTCACCACAAATAGGATGACCCATCTCAGAGGCATGAACCCTAATCTGATTCTTTCGCCCTGTATCCAAAGTGAACTCCGTTAAAGAAAGACCATGGCCTCGACCAATTACCTTGTATCGTGTCACCGCTAATTTCCCTTCATCTTCATTGTTTGTAGAATAAACCTTATATTGGGAGTTTTCAGTCAACCTGCTTTTAATTGTGCCTTCATCCTCTTTAACGAAACCTTCTAATAAAGCAACGTAGAGACGCTCCAATACAAAATTGTTCCAATTATGCCTTAGTGTCTCTTGTGCTTCCTCATTTTTTGCAAACATCATCACTCCGGTAGTATCCCTGTCAAGACGATGAACCACAAAAAGTTTATTATGTGGATCTTTCCTTTTAAGATAATCCCTTAAAATGTCGTAAGCAGATTCTATTTTTTTCTTTGAGGGATTGGGTATACCAACTGATAGAAGTCCATATCCTTTTTCTACCACAATGACATCATCATCTTCATATAGCAGTTTTAACCTCGGGTGTTTAAATCTTACGAAAGGTCTTGATGTATTAATCTTGATTTCGGCTCCTGAAGCAACCGGGGCATTAAATGATGTAGTGACTTCTCCATTCACCATTATCTGACCATGCTTCAACCAACTCTTGGCATCAGTGCGACTCGCATCCTTAGCTATTTCCTCAATAAATTCTAACAGGAGTCGGTCTTTCCCGCTATTATTTGTAAAGGTTAATATCCTGTCTTGTTTAAACAGTGGTGCGCTATGATGTCTTTCTTTCCTCATAATTTTAATGAGAGTGGGCAATAATATATTATTCGGTACCCCAAAGTTAATAAATTTTTCACCTTAATTGGCAATTGCACCGAATTTCTTCATTAACTTTGTCTAAAGGTATTTTATTTAGATATGGACAAATATGGATTTTACCGAGTTAGAGCCTATGTTCCCGAAGTCAAGATCGGGAATGTGGAATTTAACGGGCAAGAAATCATAAAGGCAGTTAAAGAGGCTTCAAAAGCTTGTGTGGATTGTATTGTTTTTCCGGAATTATGTGTCACGGGATACACATGTGCCGATCTATTTCATCAGGATATCCTAATAAAGGAAGCAAAATCTCAAGTTCATAAAATTGCTAATGAAACAAAAGACTTAGAAATCGCTTTTGCAATAGGTATACCTATAAGGGAATTTGGAAAACTTTTTAATACTGCCGTATTCATCTATAAAGGGGAAATTTTAGGAATAGTACCGAAATCTTATTTACCCAACTATAATGAATTTTACGAAAAACGTTGGTTTGAGTCAGGCAAACACATAAGAAATGTCTCCATTCAATTTGGATTGAAGGAAGTTCCCTTTGGTACTGACTTGATATTTGAACATAAGGGGGTAAATATTGGTATTGAAATTTGCGAAGATTTATGGGTGCCTTCACCACCAAGTGGACAAATGGCGATGGCCGGTGCGGAAATTATCCTAAACCTATCTGCATCGGATGATTTGATCGGTAAATACGATTATTTAGTTTCATTGATAAGTCAACAATCAGCAAGATGCCGTTGCGGGTATGTTTATTCGTCAGCCGGGTGGGGCGAATCTTCAACCGACCTTGTATTTTCTGGTAAAGCAATAATTGCGGAAGACGGTATCTTTACAGATCACAGCAATCAATTTTCTACCGGTTCTTTTTTTGAGACAAAGGATATAGATATAGAAAAATTACGATCTGATAGAGAAAAGTTCAACACTTTTGCTGAAAAAGAAACCTTTATAAATGAATTCCGGTTTGTAACCGATATAAGCAGTAAGGAAATATCACAATCAAAAGAATTAAATTATATAGATACTCAACCCTTTGTGCCAAGAAATCCGTTCACACTGACACAAAGATGTGAAGAAATTATCAATATTCAATCCTATGGATTGATGAAACGACTTGAGGCTATAGGTTGCAAAAAAGCAATTATCGGCATTTCCGGAGGATTAGATTCAACGCTGGCTCTCTTGGTGACGGTGCAGGCATTTGATAAACTTAGTCTTCCCAGAGAAGGTATTATCGGAGTTACTATGCCCGGATTGGCAACTTCATCAAGAACTAAAAACAATGCCACTGCTTTGATGGAGAATTTGGGTATAACATCCTTTAAAATTCCGATTGGGAACGCTGTTGAGCTTCATTTTAGTGATATAAAACAGAATCCTGAGAACTTTGACGCAACATATGAAAATTCCCAGGCAAGGGAACGCACACAAATCTTGATGGATTTAGCAAACAAAGAAAACGGTATTGTGATCGGAACCGGTGACATGTCGGAACTTGCTTTAGGATGGTGCACATATAATGGTGACCACATGTCTATGTATGGGGTAAATGCTTCTGTTCCCAAAACTTTGGTGAGACATTTGGTGAAATGGTTCTCTTCAACTGTTGATGAATCTACGTCAGCAATACTTGTCGATATCTGTGAAACACCAATTAGTCCTGAATTGATTCCATCTGTAGACGAGGAAATTGGTCAAAAAACTGAAGATTTGGTAGGACCTTATGAATTACATGATTTCTATCTATATTATTTTTTGCGCTATGGTTTTTCGCCTTTAAAAATATTTTATTTGGCAAAAATCGCATTTAAAGATATCTACGAAAAAGATACTATACTTAAATGGTTGAAAGTCTTTATTAAAAGATTCTTTACCCAACAATTTAAGAGGTCGTGTATGCCTGATGGACCAAAAGTGGGAAGCGTGAATCTATCACCCAGAGGAGATTGGCGGATGCCATCTGATGCATCTTACAAATTATGGATAAATCAACTTGACTCAATAGAACTTAGTAATGAAAACTGAGACCGAGATAGATTTTTCCATAGATTTGAAAAATGCTGTGGAGTGCCTTAAAGCAGGAGGCATAATACTTTATCCCACAGATACAATCTGGGGAATTGGGTGTGATGCCAAGAATAGCGAGGCAGTAAAGAGAATCTATGATTTGAAGAAAAGGGCTGATAGCAA
This sequence comes from Muribaculaceae bacterium, assembly GCA_022510405.1. Taxonomy (GTDB): domain Bacteria; phylum Bacteroidota; class Bacteroidia; order Bacteroidales; family Muribaculaceae; genus Lepagella. The sequence continues at coordinate 65,086 of JAFLTP010000011.1, forward strand.
AGCTATGTTGGTTTTGGTCAACAATGAAAGTGCTTTGGAAAGATTAGTTGATGAAGTGCCGGATGTTGCATGGGATTTGTTGGAGGCGGCAGTCAATCCATTGACTATAATTTATGAGGGGGCCAGATGCGTGGCTCCTGAATTGATTTCTGACGACGGATCTTTAGGTATAAGGATTACCAAAGAACCTTTTTCAAATGAACTTTGCAAAAGACTGGGAGGTGCTTTGGTTTCTACATCAGCAAATGTTAGCGGAGAGAAGTCGCCGTCAAACTATTCAGAGATTTCAGATATAATCAAGACCGGAGTTGACTATATTGTGAAGTTTCGTCAAACAGATGGTACAGAACATAAACCAAGCAATATTATAAAATTAGGTAAGGGAGGAGTCGTAAAAGTTATTAGATGAAAACTACAGGAACATCCAAAACAAAACAACGTTTAAGGTATGTTATTGCTGACTTATTTACAGGAGCAATTGCTTTTTGGGTGTTTAATATTGTGAGATTTTATTTATTACATGAATATTCCAACGGTTATGCTACTCTATGGACTTTTCTTGGTTCCACAAAATTGATATTGGAACAATGTATAGTGCCTCCATGTCTGCTTGGTATTTACTGGTTGTCAGGTTACTATAACGAACCTTTTAACAAATCAAGGTTGCAAGAATTCACCACTACCCTATTCTCAGCTATCATTAACACGATAATAATTTACCTCGTTCTATTAATAAATGATCAAACCGGAAGAAGAACAATCAATTATGAGATCATAATAGTGTTGTTCGGCTCTTTTTTCTTGCTTACTTATATCTTTAGGGTAATAATCACCAATTATGCTATTCAACATTTTAGAAAAGAACTTTGGCAAATTAAAGTTTTGATTGTGGGAAATTCCAAGGTTTCACGAAAAGTGGCTCATAATTTAAGTAAAGCGGAAAGAAATGTAAAATACCATGTGGCAGGATTTGTAGAAATACCGGGTGAAAATCAGGTTAAGGATCAAAATCAAGTCATACCTTTTGAGACCTTTATAGCCACTGCTAAAGAAATTGGAATAAACCAGTTAGTGTTGGCTCCTGAGAATCATGATGACAAAAAAGTGATGAAACTTCTTTCAGTACTGTTTCCACTGGATATACCCGTTAAAATATCCCCTGATACTTTTTCATATGTCACCTCAGCTATTAGGATGAAGGATATTTATGGAGAACCCTTCATTGATTTAACCGGGCCAGCAATGGGAGATTCTTCTAAAAATATAAAGAGAAGCTTCGATGCTATCGTTTCATGCTTGGTTTTGATTTTGCTTTCTCCTCTTTACGGAATTTTGGCATTAATGGTGAAATTCTCTTCAAAAGGATCTGTTATTTATAAACAAGAAAGGATTGGAAGACATCAAAAACCATTTTATATATACAAATTCCGAAGCATGTATGAAGAGGCCGAGGATAAGGGGCCTCAACTTTCCAAGGAAAATGACGATAGAATCACGCCTACCGGTAAATGGATGAGAAAATATAGACTCGACGAACTCCCACAGTTCTGGAATGTATTGAAAGGTGAAATGTCAATTGTAGGTCCACGTCCGGAAAGGGAATTCTTTATAAAACAAATAGTTGAAAAAGCTCCTTACTATACACTGGTGTGCCAAGTCAGACCGGGAATCACTTCATGGGGCATGGTTAAATATGGCTATGCTTCAAATGTGAAACAAATGGTTGAAAGGACACAATACGATCTCATATATTTGGCCAACATGTCATTGTCGGTAGATTGCAAAATCTTGATATACACCTTAAAAACTGTCATAGGAGGCGAAGGATTATAATGGCATATCAAGAAAGGCATAATTGGTGGTCCGACGGATGGATAAACGTTGTGGCATGGAGAGAACGCCATATCGGTGAAAGAACTTTTGTTGTCTTATTATCCTTGTTGGTGGGTATAATTTGCGGATTTGCCGCCCAGTTACTTAAATATTTGATACATACCATAGCCCATGCACTTACAGCACATTTCAGTGCCACTACTGTCAATTGGCTGAACCTGGTATATCCTGTAGTTGGAATATTTATAGTGACTTTGTTTTTGAAATACATTGTGAAGGAAAATATATCACATGGTGTCACTAAAGTATTATATGCTATCTCAAGAAGGAAATCGCGCCTTAAAAAGAAGAACATGTATGCTTCGCTAGTAGCATCTTCAATCACTATTGGTTTTGGTGGTTCCGTAGGAGCCGAGGGTCCCATTGTCTTCACAGGGGCTGCCATAGGATCAAATATTGGCAAGGCGTTCAGAATGTCACCCCGAATACTGATGCTTTTAGTCGGTTGTGGAGCGGCAGCGGGTATTGCCGGAATATTTCGGGCACCTATAGCCGGGATGCTTTTCACCCTTGAAGTGTTGATGATAGATTTAACAGGAGCTACTGTGATGCCTTTGTTGATCTCAAGCATCTCGGGAGCAACTGTAGCTTATGTGCTTGAGGGATATAACGCAGAATTCTTCTTTTCGCAAAGTGAACCATTTTTAATTAGAAATATTCCATATACCCTTCTGTTAGGAATTTTCTGTGGATTAATATCACTTTATTTTACTAAAGTGATGTTTATGATGGAGACCATGTTCAAGAAACTCAATAATCAGGCACTCCGGATTTGCATTGGAGGGGTAATTATGGCAGGCTTGATTTTTATAATCCCACCATTATATGGTGAAGGATACGAAGCCATCAATCAACTCCTTGAGGGAGATTATTCTAAAATAGTTGAAGGTACTTTTTTCTATTTTGATAGAGAACATGTTTGGCTTATTGCAGGGTTCATAGGAGCGATTATTTTAACCAAGGCTTTTGCAACAAGCGCCACCAATGGAGCAGGAGGTGTGGGAGGTACTTTCGCCCCCTCTCTCTTTGTCGGTGCAATGTGTGGTTTTCTATTTGCATTTGTTTTCAATATTATTTTTGACGGTGCTGGAATATCAAATAAAAACTTCACTCTGTTGGGTATGGCCGGCGTGATGAGTGGGGTTATGCATGCTCCTCTAATGGCTATCTTTCTTACAGCAGAAATGACCGGTGGTTACGACCTTTTCCTTCCTCTGTTGATTGTCTCGACGTTATCATACATGACAATTAAAATGTTTCTTCCTTACAGTATATACACAATGCGTCTTGCTAAGGAGGGAGATTTATTGACTCATGAAAAAGACAAGGCTGTGTTGACAATTCTCAAGGTTGAGAATGTGATAGAAAAGGATTTCAAATCAGTTCATCCGGATATGACTTTGAAGCAGGTGGTGGATATAATTGCAAAATCAAATAGGAATCTTTTTCCCGTGATAGATGACGAGGGGATGTTGATGGGGGTGGTTCTATTGGACGATATCAGGAACATTATGTTCAGAACTGATCTTTATAAAAAAATGACAGTGTCTCGTTTTATGTCTTCAGCGCCTGCAAGGATTGAAATAGATATGCCTATGGATGAAGTTATGAGGACATTCGATAAAACACACGCATGGAATCTTCCGGTAGTTCATAATGGCAAATATGTAGGGTTCGTCTCAAAATCAAAAATTTTCAATTCCTACCGAAGAGTCCTTAAGCACTATAGTGATGAATAGGGTTAAAAAAATTAAAGTTGAAAGTTTAAAGTTTAAAGATTAAAGTTGAAAGTTGAAGGTTGAAGATGTTATAAAATGGATAAGATTAAGATAGTTTTTTTTGGAACACCGGAATTCGCAGTGGAAAGTTTGGATAAACTTCTAAAATCGGGTGCTGATATTGCGGCCGTTGTCACAATGCCGGATAAGGTTGCCGGTAGAGGCCATAAGTTGATTCAAAGTGATGTAAAAAGATATGCCCTCGAAAAAGATTTAAGGATATTGCAACCTGAAAAACTTAAATCTCCGGAATTTATATCTCAACTTAGAGAAATAAACGCAGATCTTTTTATAGTCATTGCGTTCAGAATGCTTCCTGAGATTGTTTGGAATATGCCCAGATTAGGAACATTCAACCTGCATGCTTCTTTATTACCCAAATATCGGGGAGCAGCGCCAATTAATTGGGCTGTTATAAACGGGGAATCCAAAACCGGAGTGACCACATTCTTTTTAAAACATGAAATTGATACTGGAGATATCATACAACAAAGAGAAATAATTATAGAACCGGAAGACAATGTTGGTATCGTACACGATAAATTGATGCATTTAGGTGCCGATATGGTGGTTGAAACCGTAAAGGCAATTGAAGAAAATAAGGTGATAACAATGCCTCAGCCGGAAGGTAACCATAAACCGGCTCCAAAAATCTATAAAGACACTTGCAGAATAAATTGGGAAGATTCTGCAATCCACATTCATAACCTCGTTAGGGGGTTGTCACCATATCCGGCTGCTTGGACCACTATGATTGATTCAAAGAATGATAAACCTGTGGATGTGAAAATTTTCGACACAAAAGTTTGTAACGAAAACCTTACTTATGGTAATCCGGGAGATATAACCATTTTAAAAGATAAACTTTTGATTTCTACCGGAGATTTGCTATTGGAAATTCTTTCATTGCAACCTGCGGGTAAGAAACGAATGGATACTTCGGCTTTTTTAAGAGGATATCATCCCATAAAATTTATATAATGGAAGATACAGGAAAAGAATTCTGTTCTGTCTTATTTAATGTGCTATTACAGCATGGAGTTAGGAATGTTGTTTGCTCTCCGGGATCAAGAAATACCCCTTTACTTATAGCGGCCGCCTCACGAGTATCAATGAAAAAATATTTCGCAATAGATGAACGTTCTGCGGCTTTTCTTGGTTTAGGATTGGCAATGGTAAAACAGGAACCTGTCGCTTTGATTTGTACTTCAGGCACCGCACTTTTGAATTATGCACCGGCTGTTGCAGAGGCGTATTATCAAGGATTACCTTTGATTGTAGTGTCTGCAGATCGTCCTATTCAATGGATAGACCAGGATGATTCCCAAACACTTAGACAAGACAATGCCTTGTGCAACTATGTAAAAAATAGTTATACAATACCGGCTTTAGGAGAAGACAACGATGAAATGACATGGTATGTAAACCGTATAACCAATGATGCTGTATTAGAGGCATGTGGTGGTAAACCAGGTCCTGTACATATCAACATTCATCTTTCAGAACCTTTGAATATAAAGAAAGAGAAAAAAGAAAGTAAACCAAGGATAATAAACGAATTTAAGGGTGATTCAATTGCCAACAAGGAAATAATTAGCAGTTTGGCTTGTAAAATTTCAAATTCAAAAGTTTTATTGGTTGTTGGTTTTGGTCTACCTGACTCTTATCTTCAGAAATCTTTATCGGATTTTTCAAAGTTCCCTAATATTGCAGTAATGGCTGAAACAATCTCCAATCTTCATTTCAAAACTGAAGACTATAGCGTGGATACAGTTTTAACAGCCTTTAATATTGAAGAACTCGAAAAGATTTCACCTGATATAATCATTTCTCTTGGCGGATCACTTATATCCCGTAAACTAAAAGAATATCTCAGAAGAATTAAAGATAAATGTGAACATTGGTCAGTAGGTTATTTCCATACCACTTCTGATCCTTTTATGTCTCTTTCTTTAAAGATTGAGGTTGAACCATCCCGTTTTTTCAGGAACCTGTCTAAATCTTTAAATAAAATAAAGATTGCAGAAAATGTTATTAATTATAAAAAATGGTGGACTGAGAAGAGAGCTGAAGCAATTGAAAAGAAAAATAATTTCATTGCTCACTCAGATTGGTCAGAATTAAAGGCATTTAATTTATTATTGAATAAAATCCCAACTGATTATAATTTATTTTTCTCAAATGGAACTCCTATAAGATATGCTCAAATAATTAAATATCGCTTACCTCACGCAAGTTATTGCAACAGAGGAGTTTCAGGTATAGATGGAACTCTTTCAACCGCAATAGGTGCCAGTTTGGCTTATAAAGGTAATACCATTCTAATATCCGGTGATTTATCTTTGGCATACGATGTAGGAGCTTTGGGAATTAAAGAAATTCCACAAAGATTTAAAATAATTGTTATTGACAATCAAGGTGGAGGTATCTTTAGATTTATTCCTTCAACTTCAGAATTAAAAGAAAGAGAGGAATATCTCTGCCAACCACCCCTTCTTCCCTTAAAAGATTTGGCACATGGTTACGGGTGGAACTATTCTGAAGCTTCTGATGAGAAGTCTCTATCTAATGCCATCAGTGAGTTTCTTAAATCCTCGAATAAAGCAATATTAAAGATATCTTGTGATGGTGAAAATAGTGCCCGAACACTCAAAGAATATATGAAATTAAAAGTTTAAACTTTTATCTATTTTTCAATCATTCAACTTAAAACTTACTAATCATAACAACACATAATAAACTCAAAGTCCATGCGAAACTGGAAGACAATAAAAAAATATACCGACATTCTTTTTGAAGAATTCGAAGGAGTCGCAAAAATCACAATCAACCGTCCGGAAGTCTACAATGCGTTCCGACCTTTAACCAATATGGAAATGCTTGATGCATTTAAAATATGCCGGGAAAGAGAAGATATTAGAGTAATAGTGTTGACCGGAACCGGAGATAAAGCATTCTGCAGTGGTGGTGACCAAAATGTGAAAGGAAGAGGCGGTTACGTAGGAGATGACGGAATTCCACGGCTTAATGTGCTTGATCTTCATAATGCTATCCGATCAATACCCAAACCTGTTATCGCCATGGTAAATGGTTATTCAATTGGTGGAGGAAATGTATTGAATGTGATTTGTGATTTATCAATTGCATCAGAAAATGCAAGGTTTGGTCAGACAGGCCCCAAAGTGGGAAGTTTTGATGCCGGTTTCGGCTCTTCCTATCTTGCAAGGTGTGTGGGGCAGAAGAAAGCTCGTGAAATCTGGTTTCTATGCCGACAGTATTCAGCCCAAGAAGCCTTAGATATGGGAATGATAAACAAGGTTGTTCCTTTTGACAAACTTGAGGATGAAGTGGTGGAATGGTGTAATGTCATAAAACAGCGTTCTCCTTTGGCTATAAGAATGATTAAAAGAGGGCTAAATGCTGAATTAGATGGCCAAAGAGGATTAATGGAATTTGCCGGGGATGCCACTCTGATGTATTATCTTATGGATGAGGCACAAGAAGGAAAGAATGCCTTCCTTGAAAAGAGAGATCCGGATTTCGACCAATTCCCTAAATTCCCTTGAAAATGCGTCTTGAATTCGCTCCTTATTTACTTCAATTCAAAGAACCAAGCGGAACATCCCGGGGAGTTCTTACTGAAAAGCCAACTTTTTTTATCAAGATATATGATGAAAGCGATCCCTCCCATTTTGGTATAGGGGAAGCTGCAGTTTTTCCGGGGCTTTCCCCTGAAGCCGATGGGACCTACGTCTGGAAATTAACCGAACTGCTTGCAAATGTTGCCATTGGAAAAGAAACAGATTTAAGTTTCCATTCATCAATTCAATTTGGATTGGAGCAGGCAATATATGATTTCTCGAATGGTTGTAAAGGTATCTATTTCCCATCTTCTTTTACAGAAGGGAGTAAATCTATTGAGATAAACGGCTTGATATGGATGGGTGACTTTGATAAAATGGTTGAAAGAATAGAAACCAAAATTAAAGATGGTTTTAAATGTATCAAATTAAAAATAGGAGCCATTGATTGGGATAAGGAACTTGAAATGATCAGGATTATCCGAAATCATTATAATCAAAACGAACTTATGATTCGTGTTGATGCCAACGGAGGTTTTAATTTCACTGATTGCTTTAAAAAACTGGAAAAACTTGCTAATCTTGAAGTCCATAGTATCGAACAACCCATTAAGCCGGGAAATCCGAAACAAATGGCTGAATTGTGCCACCACTCTCCTATTTCGATCGCTTTGGATGAAGAATTGATCGGTAAAGCTTCTAATGAAGAACGGATAAAACTCCTTGAGAAAATAAATCCTCAATACATTATACTGAAACCTGCTCTATGCGGAGGTTTTTCTGGTGCATCCATTTGGATTGAGGAAGCTGAAAAACGAAATATAGGATGGTGGATCACTTCTGCTTTAGAATCAAATGTAGGGCTTAATGCAATTGCTCAGTTCACTGCGGCTGTAAATGCTAAAGGTCCTCAGGGTTTGGGAACAGGTAGTCTTTTCACAAATAATTTTGAAACGCCGGTTGTATTAACATATGATCAGCTTTCTTTTAATACGGAGAACCCTTTTAATTATTCCCAATTCTCCAATCTCAAATGGCATAGATAAAAATGGAATTTAAAGAGTTTTTGGAAGAATGGAATAATGATGAAAATTTTATAAGAGCCCATACATCGGGTTCTACAGGTTGCCCTAAAGAAATTTTACTCCCTAAATATTTTGTAAAGGAATCAGCAAAAAGAACTAACGAATACTTTGGGATCAGGAAGAATAGTTGGCTTCACTCATGTGTGGCAGCGGATTTCATTGGTGGAAAAATGATGGCTGTAAGGGCAGAAATTGCTCGTGCAATCTTTACTTACGAAAAACCAACAAATAAACCTCTCCAAAATTTGACACATGGTACTGAAATCGATTTGATAGCAGTGGTGCCATCCCAAGTTCCCTTCATTATTGAGAATAAAGATGTTCTTCCTAAAATTAGAAATTTATTGGTCGGTGGTTCTCCCATTCATCCGCAACTAAGAAAAAAAATAGTTGAAAGTGGTATTAACGCATATGAAAGTTATGGGATGACAGAAACAGCATCCCATATAGCATTAAGAAAAATCTTGGATGAAGAAACGCCTTTTAAATTGTTACCCAATATATCAATTACTTATGATAAAGATAATTGTTTGGTTATCAATTTTGAAGACAAAACTGAAATATATACCAACGATATTGTGGAGTTGGTTTCAAACACAGAATTTTTTATAAGAGGACGTAGAGATCATATAATAATAACGGGTGGAAGAAAAGTCAATCCTGTCGAAATAGAATCACGTATTTCACACCTTCTAAACCAACCTTTTCTTATTACAGGAGTGCCTGACGAAAAATGGGGTGAAAAAGTAATTATGATGATTGAAGGACATAATAAAGATAATAATCTAAGAAAAAATTTAAATGATATTTTGGAAAAATGGCAAGTACCTAAAGATATTTTTCATGTCCCAACCTTACCGAGAACTGCTAATGGAAAATTGATGAGAATTAAAGATCTCTCATTTCTTTCTTCCTTTGATCCCGATAATAATCTCTCTTCTTAAGTGCAAAATAAGCAAGTGTTATTACAGTAATTTCTGCTATCAATGTTATCCAAAATCTCAAATTCTGTCCCTCTTTCAATAAATCAAGACCGAAATAAAAAGTCATAAAGATAGCATATAAAGCCAGTAAACAAGTGATAATCTGATATTTTTTCATTGTTCTGTTTTATTTTCAATTGGTTCAGGATCAGGAGGTAGTGTGAGATAAGGAGATTTGGAGGCATCAAAATTGCCTTCTTTTAGATATTTATAAATACTTATACAAGCATAAGCATCCAATGCCGCATAACTTTTTTGTGCCTCTGTTAAGACCGGTATCTCCCAATTAGAGAGTCTTTGACTTTTGGAAACTCTTTTTCCAAAAAGTATAGCATATAATCGTGATAATGAATTATCCGCTATCTTATAATCTTTTACAAAATTTTGAAGATCGATGAAGCCTTGTGGTACTATATCATTTACTTTTCGAAGATTATGGAAATCATCTCTTATAGATAAACCAACTTTCAAAATATTTGGATCCTCGAACACTTTCATTAGCTCTTCAGGATAACCTATTAAATTTGTCCTGAACAAATAACATCTTCGAGGAGTGCATAACTGTATCAAGGCTACATTGAAACTTTGGCCTCTTTTAAAGCTTGGACGTGTTTCTGTATCGAAACCGATGACATCGGCAGTGAGTAAATCTTCTACTGCCGATGCCACTTTTTCCGGTGAATCGATAACTATAATTTCTCCCTGAAAGGTTTCTGCAGGAAGAGTTGCAAGTTCATCCTTGCTGATTGTAATGATGGCTTTGTCGAAATTTTCTGGATTCATTTGTTTCTCTCCGATGATTATTCCGACATTATCATCACCAAGCAAACATCGGATAATCGTTCATCATTTCATTGACTTCTCCTCTCACCTTAACAATAACTTCAGGCTCGTCGGCATGAGTCAAAACTTCATCTATCAAATCCGCTATCTTTTCCATAAGTTCTTCTTTGGCACCGCGTGTCGTGATGGCGGCTGTGCCAAATCTTAGACCTGATGTTAAGAACGGACTTCTGCTATCATATGGAACCATATTCTTGTTGGCGGTTATATCAGCCTCCACAAGTACTCTTTCAGCCTTTTTTCCACTCATGTCAGGGAACTTAGGACGAAGGTCCACTAACATGGAGTGGTTGTCGGTTCCATCTGATATTATTTTGTATCCTTTATTTATTAACGCATTTGCAAGCGCTTTAGCGTTCTTTTGAACCTGAATAGCATATTCTTTCCATTCCGGTTGAAGGGCTTCTCCGAAGGCAACTGCTTTGGCTGCAATTACATGTTCCAGTGGACCGCCTTGTACTCCGGGGAAAACTGCAGAATCCAACAAGGCCGACATTTTCTTGATTTCTCCTTTAGGTGTTTTCTTTCCCCAAGGGTTGTCAAAATCTTTTCCCATAAGGATCATGCCTCCACGAGGACCACGAAGAGTCTTATGAGTAGTAGTAGTGACGATATGTGCATGTTTCAAAGGATTTTCAAGAAGTCCTGCTGCTATTAGTCCGGCCGGATGAGCCATATCCACCATAAAGATAGCTCCGATTTCATCGGCAAGTTTTCTAATTCTTGCATAATCCCATTCACGGCTATAAGCACTGGCACCGGCAATGATCAATTTAGGCTTATGTTCACGTGCTTTTTGCTCCATTTCCTCATAGTTCACTCTGCCTGTTTCAGAATCCACAGAATAACTTATCGGATTGAAATGAAGTCCGGAAAAATTAACAGGACTGCCATGGCTAAGGTGACCTCCATGACTTAGATCCATTCCTAAGAATGTGTCTCCCGGTTGTAAGCAAGCCATGAACACTGCCATATTGGCCTGAGCACCGCTATGGGGTTGAACGTTTACCCATTCGGCATCAAAAAGTTTTTTAGCACGGTCAATGGCAAGATTCTCTGCCTCATCCACAACCTCGCATCCTCCATAATAACGGTGGCCGGGATAACCTTCCGCATATTTATTTGTAAGACAGGAGCCCATTGCTCTCATAACTTCATCGCTTACGAAATTTTCACTTGCGATAAGTTCGATTCCTCTTCTTTGACGAAGGTGTTCCCTGTCGATTATATCAAAAACTTCATTGTCTCTTTTCATGTTTTCTATTTAAGGAATTATTTTTTATTAATATTCTTTACTCTAACTCTAAACCCCTATTCCTTATAACTCATCCCTTTTTTACCTTTTCTATCCTCCGAAGTTATCATAGTGAATGGATTCAGGTTCCACTCCCAAATTATAAAGCATATTGTTCACAGCATTGCTCATCGGACCCGGTCCACACATATAATACTCGATATCTTCCGGATTTTCATGATCTTTCAAATATTTTTCATACATCACCTGGTGAACGAAACCGGGGGTATATTCAACGCCAGCGGAATCTGCAGCTGGATCAGGACGGTCAAGTGCAAGATAGAACTTAAAATTGGGGAATTCTTTCTCAAGTGCCAAGAAATCTTCAAGGTAAAATACTTCATTCAATGCCCTGGCACCATAGAAATAACTCATCTTTCTGTCAGTGCAATGTCTTGTTTTGGTCATCCACATTATCTGTGCTCGTAATGGAGCCATACCGGCTCCTCCTCCAACCCAAATCATCTCTGCTTTAGAATTGATTATGGGATGGAAATCTCCATAGGGTCCACTCATCAAAACTTTATCTCCCGGTTTTAATGAGAAAATATAAGAGGATGCTATTCCCGGCGGCACATCCATAAAACCAACCTGAGGTTTCGGTTTAAACGGAGGAGTGGCTATCCTCACTGTCAACATAAACCTATCCCCTTCTTCAGGATAGTTGGCCATTGAATAAGCCCTCACTGTTTCCTCTGTATTCTTGGCTTTGAGGCCAAATAGTCCGAAGTTTTCCCATACCGGTAAATATTCTGCTCCAATAAGATCTTTATCAATATCTTTGTTATAATCAATTTCATACTTAGGAATCCTGATCTGGGAGTAAGAACCTGGTATAAAATTCATATGTGCACCCTCAGGAAGTTGAACTATAAATTCCTTCATGAAGGTTGCTACATTCTTATTGGAAATCACTTCGCATTCATATTCCTTTACATCCAAAGCCGCTTCGTCTATTTCAATATGAAGGTCGTTTTTAACTTTCACTTGGCAACCCAACCTCCAGTGGTCCTTGATTTGCTTACGGGTGAAATGCACGGCCTCGGTAGGGAGCATATCTCCTCCTCCTTCAGTGACCTGTAGTTTACACTGTCCGCAACTTCCTTTGCCTCCGCATGCTGAAGAAAGATGCACTCCTCCTTCTGCAAGGGTAGCCAAAAGAGTTTTCCCTGCTTGTGCCGGAAGTTCTTTTTTACCTCCGTTTATGGTTATCATCACATCACCGCCTGCAACCAGAAATTTCTTTGCAAGCAACAGAATTATGACAAGCACTATTACAATAGAAAGGAAAATTAGAGCAGCCACAACCACCCCATTCCAATGAACCATATTCAATATAGTCATAGCTTTCTAAATTTTAATTCCAAGGAAACTCATGAAGGCTATTCCCATGAGGCCCGTTATTATAAATGTGATTCCAATACCTCTCAATGGTGCCGGTATTTTACTATAGGCCAATCTCTCCCTGATAGCAGCCAAACATGTTATGGCCAACAACCATCCAACACCAGAGCCGGCCCCATAAACTGTAGCGGTCCACGGATTTGGAAAATCTCTCTGTTGCATAAACAATACTGCTCCTAATATAGCACAGTTCACTGCTATTAACGGAAGGAATATACCTAATGAAGCATATAAAGATGGCGAATATTTTTCTATCACCATTTCAACTATTTGAACAAGCGCTGCAATAACTGATATAAACATTATCAATCCTAAGAAACTTAGGTCTGCATCTTGATAATGTTCTCCCAACCAAGATAATGCTCCGGGAATTAAAATGTATTGATTTATACACCAAGTGACCGGTAATGCTATAATTAAAACGAAACTTACTGCAATACCCAATCCAAATGAGGTTTTTACATTCTTTGATACTGCCAGAAAGGAACACATGCCCAAAAAATAGGCGAATATCATATTGTCGACAAATATCGACCGAATGAAAATATTTAGATTTTCCATAATATCCTTTCCTTTGGTTTTTATTTTTCTTGAAGATCCTTATTCTTCGCTCTGTGAACCCATATGATACATGCTACCGTTATCAAAGCCATCGGAGGCAATATCATCATTCCGTTATTTTGATACCCTGCATCATACCACCATTGAGGTATTACCTGATAACCAAAAATGGATCCACTTCCCAATAATTCACGGATAAACGCCACTATAATAAGAATAATTCCATAACCAAGGGCATTTCCTATTCCGTCCAAGAAGGCCGGCCAAGGTCTGTTGCTCATTGCAAAAGCTTCAAGCCGACCCATTATTATACAGTTAGTGATTATTAAACCTATAAATACGGATAAAGCCTTGCTTACTTCATAGTTCCATGCTTTGAGTACCTGATCCACAATAACTACCAATGCCGCCACCACAACAAGTTGTACAATAATTCTTATTGAGTTCGGTATAGTGTTCCTTATAAGCGAAATTATCACATTGGCAAGTGCAAGTACTGCGGTTACTGAAATAGTCATCACCACAGCCGGTTCAAGTTTTGCTGTGACCGCAAGCGCTGAACATATACCAAGCACTTGCACTATAACCGGATTGTCTTTCGACAATGGGTTAACTAACGGTAGCCAAGATTTACTTATTTTCATATTTCTCGGACTTAAAGTTCTTGTGGTTGTAATTGTAATCCTTTGGCAGAATCGTCTTCTCCGGTGTATCCTTCAGGTATTTCTTTATTTCCTCCTTCATTCAACACCACGGATTCTCCGTCAGCCAAATTAGAAAAAAACGCGGTGTAAGGCTCAAGAGAATCATAAAGCATTTTTTGAACCCCTTGACTTGTGATGGTGCCTCCACTCACAGCATGTACCCAGGCTTTTCCTTGTGGTTCCTTTCCTGTTTTTACCACTGCTATGGATGTAAAATCACCATCATTTGCAAAAATATTTTTCCCTTCGAACTGATCTTGAAATGCAGGCTTTTCAATTTCAGCACCCAGTCCTGGCGTTTCTCCTTCATGGCTAAAATATGCTCCATAAATGGTGTTGCCATTATTATCAAAAGCTATATAACCCCATATTGGGCCCCACAGTCCTGCTCCGTACACTGGTACTATGTATTTTAAACCATTATCCGTGGTGCATTCAAAAACCGGCAACAATCTTTCATACGCTGGTTTTTTGAATTCAATAGCCACATTGATATCAAATGGATTTTCGGAATTGTCAACTCTGTTGCCCGATGCATCCACCAGGTAACTCGACACAATATGTTGATCAAATAAAGAAGATACTGATTCACCTTTTTCCGGTGTAAGTCGAGCCGACATAAGAATCTGCTTCTTTGTGTCATTGGCGATATTCTCAAGCTGTTTAGGACGTAATGCCTGATATACCACTGAAAGAACAACTCCAACGACAGCTACCAACACTACTGAATAAATGATGGTGTATGTATTGCTATTTCTATTCATCTTCTGTCGTTTTTAGTCATTACTGTTTACAACACGTTTCATACGACGGTTAATATTTCCGTTCACCACAATATAGTCGATCAATGGTGCGAAACAATTCATCAATAGCACTGCCAACATCGCTCCTTCCGGATAGCCCGTGTTATAACAGCGAATCAATATGGCGATGGCGCCTATGAGGAAACCATAGATATATTTACCGGCCTCCGTCCTACAGGCTGTCACTGGGTCAGTAGCCATGAATGTCACTGCAAAAGCAAAACCACCTAAACTTAGTTGTTCCCATGGTAATAAATATGTCACTGGGTATAATTCATTGGCGAAATGATGCGCTACAACGCCCATAAAGAAACCTCCGAATACGGCAGAACAAATAATTTTCCAGGATGCGATTCCTGTTACAAGCAAAATTGCCAATCCAATTAAAATACAAAACGTAGAGGTTTCACCCCAAGATCCTGGATAAAAACCAAAGAACATATCGGTAAAGGATAGTGGATCCCCAACCACATTCAAGACCTGAGCGTCTCCCCCGGTTGCAGACGCCAATTGTCCCAAAGGTGTAGCGCCGGAATATCCATCCACTGCCGCTTGATTGCCAAGTGAAACGAAAACATTGTCTCCACTCATCTTTGAGGGATAAGCAAAAAATAGGAAGGCTCGAGTAACCAATGCAACATTAAGGAAATTATAGCCTGTCCCACCAAATACTTCTTTTGCAAATATCACTGCAAATGCTACTGACACTGCAAGCATCCAACATGGTGTATCTACGGGACATATCATAGGTATAAGAATACCTGATACCAAGAAACCCTCCTGAATTTCATGACCCCTTATCTGTGCCACTATAAATTCTATGCCAAGACCCACTATGTAAGCGGTAAGTATTTGAGGCAATACGGCAAAAAATCCATAGAAAAACATTCTGAAAAAAGCTCTATCCGGATCTCCTACCGCCATATTATGTTGCAACCCGATGTTCCACATTCCAAATAAGACACATGGCAATAAAGCTATCACCACTGTGATCATCGTTCTTTTCGAATCGTTGGAATCATGGATATGAACACCGCTCGTCGAGGTTTCATTGGGTGTAAAAAGAAATGTATAAAACCCATCGAAAACAGAATGAAGTTTGGAATATTTTCCTCCCTTTTCAAAATGTGGTTTTACTTTATCTATTTTTTTCTTTAATCCCTTCATCTGGATCTGTTTGAAAGCTTAGTCTTATTTCTCTATAATTATAATAAACTTTGAACTTGTTTCTCAGCACTCGGAACTTAATTAACTCAGTTCTTTCCTAAGATAATCAAGCCCTTCCTTCACTGTTTTCTGAAGTTCTTGTTTAGAGGTGTCTACAAATTCTGGTAAGGCGAAATCTTCGGGAGCTACTTCATAAATACCAAGTTTTTCCATTCTGTCGATATCGTTAGCCATTATAGCTTTCAACAAATATTCCGGATAAATATCAAATGGGAAAACTTTGTCATATTCTCCACTTAAGATCATAGCTCTCTTGCCCCCTTTTATACGTGCGTCAAAATTAAATGGCTTGGTTAATCCTTTCAGAAATGCAGGGAAATTTCTTTTAACACTGAATTTACCAGGGTTCATTGAAGCCCACCCCATAAATTCATCGGCTGTATCTCCCTCCTCTATCACTGTGATCTGTCGATAAGGATAATGAAGAAAACCATCCTTAGTTACCTTCTCGCCGGTCAAAACATTGCCGGAAATGATTCTTTTCCCATTTTCAGAATCCAAAAAACCTTTTATAATACCTTCGATGGATGAACCAACTATTGCTTTTACCAAATGAGGATTTTTGACTTCAGGTCCGGTAACAGCCACCAAAGTTTCAAAATCCAGTATTCCGGCTTTACATAATTTCCCGATTCTAACCACTGTTCTGGCATCCAAAGTCCAAACCGTCTCTCCTTTGTTCACAGGTTTTATAGCGGCTATCTGTGGACCAACATTACCTGCAGGGTGTGGTCCCTCAAATTCATAAACTTGTGCTATATTGGAAGATAAGTCTTGTCCATAACGGATGCCCAAATAAACTTTACCGGCTGTTAGCGTCGATAATATGGCAATTCCCTTTTCAAGCCATTCTTTATCTTCTTCGGCAAGAATCTCTCCCGCTAATGGTGCTGTATCGAAGGCGGTGACAAAGATGTCACGAGGTTTGACCTCTACTTCAGGCACAATGTCGTAAGGACGTTGACGCATCATGGCCCAAAGTCCTGATCTCTTCAATAAGTCCTTTATAGCCTCTGGATTATTGGTAATTTGATTCTTTGAAAAGTCTGACGGCTTACCTTCACTCTTTTCAATACTTATAAAATTAATATGACGGCGTTCTCCCCTATTGATTTCTTTTATTTCTCCGGAAACCGGAGCTACAAGACATATTTTTCCGGAAGATTTATCTGTGAACAATATATCTCCTGCTTTTACTTTATCTCCTACTTTAAGGGAGGTCTTCCAGACTGGTCCGCGGAAATCATCAGGATAAATGGCAAATATGTGGGAAGAAGAGTCTATACTGATTTCTTTCGAAGGCTTCCCTCCCAAGGGAATATCAAGACCTTTCTTTATACGGATCTTTTCTGCCATGATGCCTTTAGTTAAATATGTTTTATGTTATATAGGAATGGACAAGCACGTGCGCTGCATGCTTATCCATCCCCGTATTATGTTGTGGAATCTATTTACTTTTGAAGTCCTTCAACAAATTGTCTGTATGCATCGTTCTCAGGATCGAGTTCCAGATATTTGTTGAAATATGTCACTGCAGTAGGCACATCCTTCTGATCAAGATAATAGTTGCCCATATAATTATACATTTCTTTGGCATCGTTGATATCATTCTTGCTCGGATTCTCTTTTGCCTCAAAAATTGCTATACCTTCTGTGAATAAAGGAACTGCTGCTGAAGCCACTTCTTCTTCCGGTGCTCTTTGCTTGGCGATGTCACCCTGTATTTTCAAAGGTTTGGTGAAATTCGAAGGATTGTTTTGTTGTGCTTTTTCAGTACTTGCCTGAGCCATGTCATAATATTTGTTGGCCTCGTCGGGATTATCCTTTTGGTTAGATACTCCGGCATAGAATGCATAAGTAGCCTGCTGGATATAATCGTTGTAAGTTGGATTTTCAGTATTGTCGATATATCCTTGGAAAGCGTCGGTAGCCTTCGGAAGATTGTTTTCCTTCACGAACACCATTGCCAACTGCTTGTAATAATCACGGTTTGAGGGGTCACCTGCTATAGCCTCTTCAAGAAGAGCCTGTGCTTCATCAGCTTTTCCGGCATTAGAGAGTTCCTCGCTGATAAGGTTGTAATCGATTGGAGCGAAAATATTTGCCGGATTGGCCTTGTGAGCTACCACAAGGGCCTCAGCCATAGGAACAAGTTGGTCTTTCATGCTGTCCAACTGTGCAGCGTTCATGAATTGGAAACGTTGAGCCGTGAAATTCTGAGGATTCTGTTTCAAAAGATTTGTAGCGAAATCATAACCCTGTTGATAGTCTCCGTCAACGAAAAGAAGGAATGCGAGACGGTCCTCATCTTGTTTGAAGTGGTTAGGATTCTTTACATACTTCTCATATTGAGTAGCTGCCTCTTTATATTTTTGAGCGTTATAATAAGCGTTGGCAAGTTCCCTTTGACCAAGAGCTGACTGAGGATTCACAGAGAGAAGCTTGTTTAGCATGTTGATTGCATACTGGGGATTCACCTGCGTAAAAAGTTCTGCATATTTTACATAAGCCTCTGTTGCATTGGGATTATAAGTGGTTGCCATTTCATATTGGTTGCCCGCGCCTCCAAAATCTTTGAGATCATTTTTACGGTCGCCGTCAAAAAGATAGATATCGACATTGGTGGCTGCCGGTCCCTCTTTCGGACTGTCTTTCATGGCTTGTGCTACATTCTTGTCTATCTCCTTGGCATATAATGTGGGATCAACATTATAATATGCTCTTGCAATCGCGATATCCAAAGATGCTTTGTCATCTTTTTCTTTACCCACATTGCTCTTAGCTGTCTTAAAGTAATCTTCGGCAGCCTTCTTATCTCCGTTCTTAAGAGCCAATTCTCCTAATCCTACATAATTATATGGATAAGAAGCATTAATGGATATTCCCTTGTCAAAATGTTCTTTAGCCTCAGCAGTGTTACCGTCATGTATGGCGATTAACCCGAGATAATATTCGCTGATAGCCTTGTCGGTGCCTGCATTGTTATAATTTCTCTGCAGAAGTTCCTTAGCATTGTTGAACTGGTCAGCACGATAATATTCCACACCTTCCTGATGCGTTTGAGCCATAGAAAGGAATGATGAGCCGGCAAGAACTGCCGCGGTTAAAATGAGGTTAAGCTTCATTATATTATGTTTTAAGTTTTTTATTTTCTGTCTTTATTGGTTGTTCGAGAAATTTAATATCTTTCTCGCGTTAATATTTCATTCACACTAATGGCAAAATTAATAATTTTTTCCAAAAAAGCATACATAACACCCTAAAAACACAAATTTATTGATACAATATCAAAACTTTTTCAAGAACTTTTTGAAAATTTCAGTTTATTCATTAACTTTGCAATCGCAAACAGCGGAGGTCCCATAGCTCAGTTGGTTAGAGCACCTGACTCATAATCAGGGAGTCCTTGGTTCAAGCCCAAGTGGGACCACAAGATAGAAAACACTGATTATAAACCAATTAAGGCGATTTAATCAGTGTTTTTGCTTTCTAAAAAGCTTGAAACCGGCTTAAAAAAAAAGAGGTTCATGCACAAAAAGGATGCTTTTTGCACATGTAAGATGAATTAACCTTGCACATTTCCTTGCACATAATTTTAGGTGCAAGGTAACAGTTTTACAGCAGAAGTCCCGATTTATGTTGGCCTCGACATTTTAAGTATGGCGAGCACTAAATTTTATTTGGATTGTCGCAGGGTGAAGCCCGGACAACCGGCGATAATGAAAATCGCAATCGGACATGGTAACAAAACCAGTTACGTTTCTTTAGACGCAAAACTCCTTCCGGAACAATGGGAGGACGGAAGAGTAATCAATCACCCAGAAAAATTTGTCCTTACGGCTTATCTCAACGAGATGAAACAGAAGTTAGATTCTCATATCATCTGGCTAACGAGAGAACAAAAATTGGCTGGAATGACAGCCTCAGATATCAGGGATAGTTTTCTAATAGAGGTTGACCCTGAGAAAAAGAAAAATAAAGAAGATCAGTCTTCATTTCTCTACCGTTTCAACAAGTATGCGGCTCGAATGAGTGAGGGTAGTAAAAGAACTTATGACCACACGCTGAACCGCCTGACTGCATTCACTTCTCTTCCCGGTAAAATATCTTTAGATAAATTGAAATTTGAGGATATCACGGTGGAATGGCTTTCCGACTTTGATAAATTCATGGCTGAGACAGCAAAATCCAAGAACAGCCGTAATATCCATTTCAGGAATATAAGAACCGTCTTCAACGATGCCATTGAAGACACTATAACCCAACATTATCCTTTCCGGAGATTTAAGATTAAAAACGAAGTTACAGCCAAACGTGATCTGTCAGTTGAAGAACTTCGTCAGCTTATTTATTTCGAATGCGAGGAACATGCAAAGAAATACCGGGATTATTTTCTGCTTATGTTCTACCTAATGGGAATAAACAATGTGGACCTTTGTAATCTAAAAGAAATAGTCAAAGGCCGCATAGAATTCCATAGAACAAAGACTAATCATTTCTTCTCAATGAAAGTTGAACCGGAAGCTATGGCTTTGATAGAAAAATATGGAGGTGAAAATTATCTACTCGATATTTTGGATCATTGGGATTCAGATGTCTTCTTCCGAAAGAAAATGAATAAGACTCTTCAGAAGATTGGACCGGTTACTAGAAGCGGATTAGGTGGCAAGAAAAAATATGCCCCACTATTTCCTAAACTGACTACTTATTATGCTCGTCATTCCTGGGCTTCAATAGCGTCGAGTCTTGATATACCGGTAGAAACAATCTCAGCAGGTCTTGGGCATGAATACGGCAACAAGATTACTGCTATATACATCAACTATGACAATCGGAAAGTTGACATCGCTAACCGTAAAGTTATTGATTGGGTCCTTTATGGGAAGATTGATGGAAAAGTTAAAGTAAAACCAGGAACTCCTAAATTCTTCGGATTGACTCAAAAGGAAGCCGAACAATTAGGATTGTTAAGAATGGTCCCCGAGAAAAAGAAAAAAGATAGGGCAAATAAAAAGACAATCCTTAAACCAGAGAAAGAAAAGTCCTCTAAGGTTGCATAGAATTGATTGGGTAGATTTCGATAAAAATTTCTACCCAATTTTATTAAAAGAACCGGTTCCCTTTAAAAAGAAAATAATATTATTCTTGCCTCTTCAATGCCTTCAGAAAAGTGTTCATAAATAATTGTTCAGTAAAGTTAGTATATATAACTAAAAAACTGAACGAACACTTTAAATTCATCCTTTTTTATCCTCATCGATTTCCTCCTATTTCAATACCAGTTTTTAGTTCCTATGCTCTCTTTATATTTTTTCTTTTTTTCAGGCAAAAATTCTTTGGAAGGAAACCATACATAGAGATACGGTTTTGACAATCAAGATTGGAAGGGGCAGTCAAAGAAATTTTATTGGAAATAACCTGAAAATTTTGATGGTTTTGACTTATATTTGCATTGTAGACATTACGATTCTTTATTACGGAGAATAATTCTTTAAAAATCAAGGAATTTATTCCTTGAGGTAGCATAATTCCCCGTACGCAAAAGGTGATACCTTTTTTTGACGGGAGTATGAGCCTGAAAATCTTCGATTTTTGGCTCACAGCAAGCTGAAAAGAAGGCGAGAGAGAACCGATTTTGTTATATAATACCTAACCTAATTTTACATGAAAGAACAATATTTACAAAAACAAAACACACTGTTTTTCAAGGATCAATTTGACGTTAAACCACATCTCTATCTCCATTTTGAGAGAAAATTTTATCATCCGGACTTAATCAAGAAAGGATATTTACCCTCTCATTTGAAGGCACAAAGAGTGAAATTCAAGATGTCCGTTACCCACTTGGCAATGATTCTATCATGTTCGAGACCTCAATATTTACGGATGGAAAGTGGCGAAAATAAATTTAAAGATGAGCAACTTGATACATTGGCAACCCTCTATGGTGATGATGTTTCCACTTATAAAGACATGCAGGATGTCGATTTATTATTAAAGAAAATCGGTTATAATGACAATCCTGAAAGAGCAGTCTATTTACTTGAAATGGCTTTAAAAGCCATAACCATTCCATCGATTGATGATAATTCTGAAGAAAGATTATCACCTGAAGTTCCCGAAAAGCTATTCAATATACAGCCGGTCTCCAAAGAATTAAAGCAACAAAATTTGGCAAAAATCATAGAAAAACTTCAACTCCATTTCCAGCAAAACGATTCAAAAATGGCTGAAATGGGAGAGAAAATTGCTCCAATGGCCGATGCTCCTAATCCTGAAAAAGCAAAGCTTTGGCAAGAATATCATGTGCTTGAAGATGAGCAAATCTCAATTGATAAGCTCATCTCAAAGCTAAAAGACTGGGTAAAATAATCCTCTTATAACTGTAGAAGTGATTATAGGACTATAAGGTAAGATTCACTTGAGAATAACCCATTTTCCACCTTTATCACCCCCTTCTCTTCTTAAAATTTCTTTGTTTTGCATTTTAAAAAGATCGCGTTGTACAGTACGGTGAGATATTTGGAGTTCCTTTTGTAAATCAGAAGCCGTTAAATAAGGGTTGCTTTTTAGAAGATTATATATTTTTATTTCTCGTTCAGACAATCTTTTTTCTACGACATTTTCTACGACATTTTCTACGACATTTACAGTATCATCCCCAGCATTTACACCGTCATTTTTCTTTTCTTCGGCATTTATTCCTCCTATTATTCCTCCATTTACGGGGACAT
This sequence comes from Muribaculaceae bacterium, assembly GCA_022510405.1. Taxonomy (GTDB): domain Bacteria; phylum Bacteroidota; class Bacteroidia; order Bacteroidales; family Muribaculaceae; genus Lepagella. Next base: position 87,976 of record JAFLTP010000011.1, read on the forward strand.
TTTCAGCAGTTGCTTCTACGACAACTCGAAAAGCTGTCAGAGTATCTACGTCAAATTTTGCGGTAGGGTTGCCATTTTCTTTCAACATTTCCTGAACTTTAGCAATGCCTCGGTTGAATTTATTGACGTATTTCATCACCTTCATGGCTTCAGCAACCAAGGGATTTCGATAGTCATTGACCGTCGGAAAATTCTCCGGTCTTGCTTCTCCATATAAACCTCCGGGATTCATCACCTCTATATAATCATCAAACTGATATAGCCTGATTGGCATATTTGACTGAAAATCGCGATGCATACAAGCATTCATGACCAACTCTCTTACGGCTCCTTCCGGATAATTCCACACAGTCTTTTCTCGGAATAAAGTTTCAGGTACGGGTCTTTGTGTTATGATTGCATCCCTTACAAATGACTCAAGTTTTGGGAGTAATTTGTATAGTGGACCCGAAAATTCACGCTCATTCAATACTTCCCCTCCTTTATTTTCTCCTTTGAATCTTACAAACTGAACATAGTTACCCAATAGGAAATATCTCGGATTCTTACCGAAAAGAATTATACTTGCGTATGTGGGGCAATCATGATCACGGTTATAAAGATGCAATGACGCCAATTGATCTTTTATATCTCTGTTGTCATCTTTGAGAGTTTCTTCATCAAAAACCATTGGAAGGTATTGATTCTTGATATAGTCAAGATTAAGATCTTCTAATTTGGCATTTCGGCATGGCGTGGCATCAAAAGTAGCCATATAAGAGCAACTTCTCTCAGCCAATATTCGTTCTTCAGCTTCGGATGTAATATCTCTTCGTGGACCTATTCTAATGAAAGTTCTCCCTCTATACCTGACCGGTGTATAAAAAGAAGGTTGGACTTCCACCACCAAAACATCTCCTCCTTCAAACTCAAAGACCTCTGTTGTCATAACCGGCAACGGCAAAATATTGCCATCAGAACGGATACCGCTTATCTTTTTGAAAAGTTTGTCATCAACTTTCAACCCTGACAATTCTCCATTGTCATGTACGCCGATAAGCAAATAACCTGGCTTACGACTATTAGCCATATCATTAGAAAAAGCACAGATAGCCTCCTGAAACTTATCCATATCACTGGTTGATATGGTCCGTTCCACCCTCGCGGTTTCCTTGCTATATCTCAATTCCTCAACTTCCTCTCTGCTTATCATGAATAAAATTTTAATTTAGAAAATAAATTGAATCAGAGTTTTGAAACTTTCCATATAGTTCGATCAAGTTCTTCGTTATAACCAATTTTAGTCAATTTAATTTTATCTCCCTTACTTATACTTATATTTGACTGTTTTAAATCACTAGGGAATACAACTGTTTTTTCCCCATTATCTAAAGTTACAGAGAATCTTTTTTTTGCTGTTTTTGGAGAAGTTACAGTCCCTGAATATGTTTTCCCTATTTCAAAATCAGTGGACTTATCAAAATGTTTAGACTTCTTTTTTAATTTAGCTTTCTCTGCTAATAAGACAGATGGATATTGCATTTGAGAAGTCCAGTTTATTAATATAACAGATACTTCATCTCCAAACTTAGGTGATTTTCTTTTCTCAAAATTCTCAAAAAGATATCCACCTATTTCTATAATGTCTTTGTTAAATTGAATACCTTTATTAAACCCGGACATTGGCAAACGATAGGGGTAATAAGCGTCCAGTTTTATCAAATCTTTATTAATAATACCTACAAGTCTTCCCCTAAATGTGCTTATCTCATCATATTTAAAATCTACTATAATTTTTCCTTTTGGATCTAAAATTCCCCATTTCCCATTTTCTCTGATTTTCTTAAAACCATCATTCAAAGATTTTTCTATTCTCTCAGATTTTATTTCGTCTATTAATTCATTTTTAATATTTATTCTGAATATTCTCCCATTCTTTTTAACTGAATATACATCATTCCCAATAGGTTGAATATATTCGTAATCAAAAGGAATAATAATATTATTATTGATATCTATGATCCCGGACTTTATCCCCTTTTTTGCTAAAAACATATTATTATTCAGATATTTCAACTTTGATTAAATCAATGGAATCTTTATCTCTTCAATAACTTTTACCCCGAAATAATTCAATGATTCAATTATTTCGGATCCATCTTCTACTCTTTCTATACTATCAAATAATAGATTACCATAATTATCCATTTTCAAAATACTAAATATTCCTTTTTGTGTTGAATCTTCAATCTGTACAATAAATCTTTCTCCATTGAATTCAGAAATTGAAGAATATTTAGCTTTAGATATAATTTCGCCTGAAGATTTAACCAATCCCCATTTGCCATCTCTATGGAATTTTAGGTATTCATCTGAAATCTTTTCAATTTTAAGATATTCATCCGTCAGTTTATTCTTATTATTATCTGCGATATAATATGTCTTATCTAAAGTCTCTACAAGATTATATCCTTCTGCCAACGGGGTTATTGTTTTATAATTTTGTTCCTCTATAATTTCACCATTTATCGTTAATAATTGAGTTTTACCTCCTATAATAACTTTTATCTTTCCTTCAGGAGTTATTTCAAATGAATCAAATGAGTTATCTGTCCATTTCGCTCCATTAGAATACCATAAAGACCATTTAGCTGTTACAGGATCTTTTATGAATATATTATCCCCAATAAAATAAAACTCTTGAGGTGGCTGATTTTTATATATATTTTTATGAATTAAAAAATAATATATATTATCAAAAGCCGGATCAACCCATGTTTCAGTGTAATCTGTTTGGTTATATGAAGACAGATTGCCAATTAAGCCATAAATTTTCCAATCTCGTCCGTCTGAATATATTATAGTACCATTAGGTAAGATCTCAATTTCCTCAAATTCAGGTTTTAGAAGATATTCTCCAAAACGATTTAAGACTCCGTATTTATCATTTTCTTTTACTCTTATAAGATTGCTTTCAAATTTGGGTTCTTCTGTAAAAGTTGGTTCGATTAATATTAAATCTCCATAATAAAATCCCCATTTATCACCATCATAGAAAGCGGAAACTCCGGTTCCTGTTGTTTCCATTTCATGATAAGCCTTATTCCTGGCTTGTTCATATTCATATTGCTGAAGTATTTCATTCTTTAAGTCCTCTCTTGTAGGCTTAACGGGTCTTGCTGCAGTTGGATGAGCATTAAAATAAGGTTTGTCAGCATCAAAATAGAAAGGTCTGCAATCTTCCGGATCAAATTTTATTTGGTCAAGAGAAATTAAAAGACCGTTTTTACCGTTCTTTTCTATTCTATAAAACCATTCATTATCTTCATCAAGCCAATTACATTTAAGGATTAATTCTCCTCTTTTTTTAGATTCATCCTGAGCCTCCTGATCAAAGACAAACACATTGCGTCTATTTGTAAAAAGAATGTCTTTGGCAACGGTCCGTCGTAATTCATTATAATCTACTACAGCCTCTAATCCGAAAATCCAAAATACCTGTCTATTGTTGATAAGATAAAATCTATCTCTATCATATACTTTCCTTACTCCTGTCGTCTCTGAAACAAGTTCAAAAACAATATCAAGATTATTATATTTAGCAGTTACATCAACTAAACGACGTTTCATTATAGGTAATTCCTCTGAGTATATAAAACTCCCAATATTAACTTCAGAGACACCCATATTTTTACTTAAAGGAGTTGTTAATGCCTCCCCAATTAATTGTCTGAAAACTTTAATGTTTTCATTCCCTTCTTCATTATCAATAAAATCCCCGTCTAATGAAGAATACGGTGGTTCTTTCTTTAAATCGCAAGGAATGTTCTTAACAGCATGAGTGAAATAGTTAACATCTTTAAAGTTGTTTGCCCAACCACAACGACGGCTGGCTATTGTAACCATTTGATTACAACTGGGACATACTAAATAAGGGATGTTCTTTTCTTTAGCTTTAACTAATTCTCTGGTAAGATAAGTTATTTCTTCCGCTGTGCTTCGCAAAAAAATTTCATCCGCACTAACAAGTTTATTAGTTCTGATGTTGAATACATGATCTATCAATCGTTGGGTGATAGAATATTTATTGTCATTCTCAATAGGCGGAAAGTTCTTCTTTTCCAAAATTTGGGAAACCGGATTTATCTTTTTCCTATATGGGGTTGATAACTTAACCGGTCGACCTTGTCTTATCGGCTTGCCGGAACCTGCCTTAATCCCATTATTTGAAGCTTTGACCTGACTTGGTTGGTTTAACTTATTATCTTTAAATGTGGTTATTTCATTATCTTTTATTTGTTCCTCCTCGTTATTATTTTGAGGGATAGTAGAATTGTTGTTGTCAATTTTGGCTAATTTATTCTCTAACTTTTCAATTTTTTCCTTTAAGGATCTTATTTCCTTCTCCTTTACTTCCAAATCTAAGAGTTTGGGAAGTTTCTCTATTTGAGCTTTAAGTTGTTCATTCTCTCGAAGTGTAATATTTAATTTACCTTCAATCTCTATACTGTTGGCGTATATGTTAGATAAGGTGTCAATTCGAGAGATTAGTTCCTCATTTTTACTTTTTAGGGAGTTTATTTCTGAAATTTGTTTTGAATTTTCATCCCTTAAATCCGAAATGATTTCATTGAGAGTCTGAATTTTCTTTTCTAACTCTTTAATCTCTTCATCTTTTGAAACGATTTCATCCCGCATGGCCTTAACAATCGGATCAGCCATTTTGTCAGACTTAGTTTTATTCAGTTCTTTTTCTAAATCAATTATTTTCGATTGTTGTGCTGATATTATATCATCCTTATCTTTTATTACAGATTCTTTTTCTATGAGTTGTCCTGATAAATTCTCATTATCAATCTTTAAGTCAGAATTAGATTTCCGAATGCTTTCGATGGTCTGATTTAATTTAATCTTTTCTGCTTCCTTGCTTTTTAATTCCTCCAAATGCCTCTCTTTTTCATCTTCTAATGAAAACATTTTCTCAAAAACTTCAGAGGCTTTGATTTTTAATTCTTCAATCTCCGAATCTTTCTGACTAACGATATCTTCAAGTTTCTGTTTAGTTTTTGAGATATAGGAAAGAGTAATATTTTGATTGTTGATTAATTGTTCTTTTCTATTAATTTCAAGTTCATAATCATTAATAAGGGTTTGTTTCTCCTTCTCTAAATCAATAACATTTGAATTTTGTTTATTCAAAACATTCTTAAGGTCATTTAATTCCTGGCCTTTAGAATTGATTAGCTCCTCCTTATGTTCATTATCTTTTGATAACTTGGAAATAAGTTCATTAGATAAGTGTAGTTCCTGTTTCGTCTTTTCTATTTTAGATTCTAAGGAAGACACATCAAGTTCTCTTTGTTTTAAAGAGACTTCTAATTCCACATTCTTATTGTTACTTTCCGTTAGCTTTATTGAAATGGATTCAACTTCTCTTTGGCCTGACTGAATTTTATCTTTTTGAGATTCAATTTCATTCTTAAGAGATTGAATCTCTCCATCTTTCTGACTTCTTATTTGAGCTATTTCCTTATAAAATTTATCATTCAAATTTTTAATCTCATCAGCATGGGATTCCCTTTCAGAAACAACCACTTTCCAATTGCGATCTTTTTTGTTTCTTTCAGCCTCAATATCCTTAAGAATAGAGTTATTTCTTTCCGATAATTCGACATTTTTATTCTTAAGATCGGAAACTTCTTTTCTTAATTTTATTTTATCAGCCTCAGCTTTCTTTCGCTCATTTCTTTCTTTTTGAATCTCTTCATTTTGCTTATTTATAAGCATATCTTTAGCCCTCACTTTATTTTGAAGGCCATCCAGTTCATCCTGAAAGAATTTTTTCAAAAAATTTTTTAAAAATGACATTTTATAATTATAAAATATAGGGTCAATAATTCAATTTATTACTTTTAAATGTAACGATACTTAAAATATTTTCTCTCAGAGGAACCCAACTTCTTTCTGAGGATTTAAAGTGCGATGGTATATATTTTTATCTTCTGCCATTTTTTAAATTGTTTCAGGTAAATTATCCGGATCAATATTCACGCTGTAAAGACCTAATTGCCCTTTTGAGGGAATAGGTTTTTTAAATAATCTGGCATCTTTCAAAAGCCATTTCCATTCTGCTCCATGTCCTTCTGATGCCCAGATACTGTTAGAATGCTCTACAAATCCATACACATCAACATAACCGATTATGGCTCCTAAAGTAAGAGGTGGCAATTTATGTCCAACAATATCTTCAGCTTCTGCCTGTGCATACCTGTCCAATTTGGCACCGGCATGTATCAGGATTCTTCCCGGGGCAGTTTTGGGCTTCCATGCTCGGTTCTCTACATCTTTCTTTCCACAACAGATAAGATAAGCCCAAGGCTGTTGAACCGAAAGACATTTCATTGTCTTTGTTTCGTTCGAAGTGTAAATCAGTTGTTTTAGTTTGGGGTCATACTCTATTGGTTCCCCTTTGATAATGCTGTTTATAGCCTGGTCAATAATTTTAAAGGGAACGATAAACCATTCCTTTGGATGATGGCCATCAACTGTTATCTGTAATTGCACTTGCGAAAACAGTTTATGGATAAGGGCTTCAAAAGTTGAAGATTTAACGTTATATACTTTCCATGTGGCTACAACTTCTACATCGGCACATAGATATGTCAGCTCATTCTTTGCATTGGAAATCCTGCTTTCCACCGAAGTGACGGTAAACCCAATCTTATACAAATCCTTTATAGAAGCAATGTCCGTTCTTGTGGAAAGTGATTTTAAAACGTATATTGTTCCACTCTCAACATCTTTTTCTGAAATTGTGAAATGGTTCTCTAATTCTTCATCCGTAAATTCCGAACAATCCTGCACGGAATATCCTGTAACAGAAAGATTTTTGGTTATGGTCTTATATTTTATATCTGCTTCCGAACCATTTTCAAAGATGACTCTTGTTCGCCCGTCTCTATCACCATGCTTATTAATCCCTTCATCCTCAAAGGCTGCCAAATATCCCAATACACCATCCTCAATAAAGAAACTTCCAACTTTCAAGAATTGTGTGCTGAATTTCACCAATCTATATTTCCCGTTTTTCAGACCTTGATGAATCTCTTTAAATTTGTTTTCAAATTTATCAAAATCCTCACAAGGCTTTCTTCTTCCGATATATTCAGCTTCCTTCCTTGCCTTCAATCTTTCCCTCATATAATCAGGAATATCGAAAAGACCGAAGTCTTTGCTGTCTTCAATATCTGCGAGGAGTGGATCATTAAGTATCGCCTCCAATTGTTCCTCTTCAGAGAGTTCTTTTTTCTCAAAAACTTCCACCGGTTCTTCAACCGTTAACTCATCAGAAGGGAGGACTCCAAATTCATCATATGGCCGACACCTTTCTATTTTAGACTCATTTCCTAAAATACCCTGAAACATGAAATAAAGTTTGCTTTCCTCAGCGTTGTTTTGAGGCAAACGGTTATTCTTCTCATAAAAGTCGAGAATCTCTTGAAAACCAGCAATCAGGCGATCGCTCGATGTCGTCCTTTTCTTTGTGGGAGTTACATCTGCCAAAAGTGGATCTTCAAAAATTTTCTCTAATTCCTTATCCCAGTTTATCATTCAGCTTGATTATTTTGAGCGTTAAGTCTTCTACGTTTCAGGTTCCTTAGATGTTCGATAGCCTTTGCAATCCTCCTCGCCAACGGATCACCGTCAGTCAATTCCGGTTTCTCTTTACCGGGATTTTCTTCCCTCCATTTGGGAAGATACTTGGTAAAAAGCAGTATGGCTTCTTCATCAGTAAGCGATTCCGAACGCTTGTCTTCGATTGTATATTGAATCAATCTGAGAGTTTCGGGGTTCAGGGATTTTGAAACCACTTCGTAAGCTCTTTGGAACGGATTTATCTCGCTTATGAGATTGATATCAAGGTCATTCAAATTAACGAATTTATTGGCTATCTTGATAAAGCGGTTACCGGAGTTATCTTCTACAACATCCTGACCTTGGGTAGCTATAGTGAGAATCGTGTGCTTTGAAACGGCATCCACTTCTTCATCCGTTAGTTCAGGATATTTGTCTCTGATAATCTTGGGAATGTATATTTCATTGATAACCTCAGCCATATT
>JAFLTP010000012.1 GCA_022510405.1 Muribaculaceae bacterium
TGAGCCACCGGTAACCGTTGAGTTGCTGATAATAATTGTAGTTGATAGAGGGATGGAATCTTGCTTCATCTTCGGGACGCATCACCGGCACGGCATCTCCACGGAAATATGAGCCAGTCATTGCAAGTATGTGGGCAGAAGTTTCATTGAGTAATCTCCGGATAAGAGAACCCAAACGATTTTCTTCATCAGCAGACCCATGATGAAATTCATCTATACCGAAGAAAACATTATTAAGTTTTTCCAACTCTACACCATTCAAGGCATTAAGCAAAGTAGCATGCGTGCATACAAGAGTCTTTGCTGTTGGATGGTCAAGAAATTCCCTAACTTTTTCTTTTTTGGAACTTTCCGATCCTGCCGTCGCACAAAGGTTCCAATAAGGGGAGACCCTCCAGTCCGCAAAAAATCCGGATTGAGTAAGTGAGGTGTCATTGAAAGAACGGCCAATATTCTTCTGAGGTACGGCCACAATCACTTTCCTTACACCCTGGTTTTCGAGTTTATCAAGAGCCACAAACATCATTGCCCGACTTTTTCCTGAAGCAGGAGGTGCTTTTACAAGAATATGTTGCCGGTTTCTCTGTTCATAAACCATAGCCTGCATTTCCCTCATACCAAGAGAATCGGTATTGGTAGCTTTACCAGTTTGTTTATATTGTATATCAACAAGATTAGTCATTGTGTTATTCCTGTATTGATTTATTGGAAAGATACTATATTGTCATATTCAGACTCTAATAAAGAATTTATGGAGTTGCCTATTTTTAGCATATGAAAATTATCAATTCTCTTTCGAAGAATGTGCATTACCTTGGAAATTATTTGTAAACTACTGAAATCGTCTGATATGAGTAAATCCCACACTCTATTGGATGTTATTTCTGGAATTTCCATTTTATTCTTGTTAGTAAGTATGAATGACTTAAGTTGATTGTTAACTTCTTCTGGTGTATAATCTATATCCTCTAATAATGTTTTAAGTTTTAATCCATAAATTGATAAACAATTCATATCAGATAATAATGATAGATATTCTCTTACATAATTCGTCAATCTATGAATTTCGCCGTGATTTGAAATATGCTTATTATAATTTACTGTTATATGAAAAACAAAAAAAGCCTCATTCATTCTACTGAGCAAAAATGATACTTTTTGATTAAAACATTCGCTTAAAGGATCCATATCACTTAATAATGTGACATCATTATTATTAAAAGCTAAATCTAATTGGGTGCAAGCTGATTTTAGGTCATCAAACCATCTCAGATTAATTTCTTGTTTTTGAATTTTCAATGTAAGGATTCGATTATAATCATTCTGTTTTTGATTATCTTTTCTATTCCTCTCGTTTTCAGTATGATTTTGTGTTAATTGTTCTTGAAGAACATAAAGAGTTATGCCAGCCATTAAAGCAGATCCAGCAAAAGATCCAAAAAAGCTAATCCATAAATTTGCATTCCCAACAATTGGAAGGAAACTAGGAATTAATACAATGAAATTTATAATAATAGGGCATAGTATTAGTAGTAATATAATTATCCAATATTTTTTAATAAATTTTCTAAATCTCATAAAGGGAAATTAAATCTTTGTCTTTTTAGAGTAGAGTTTGAAAAGGTGTTCGAGACGTTCTTCATCTGATTGGAAAGGTTCAGTACGGTAAATTTTCTCCACAGCTAAATCAAGTTCATGATGAGCCTGTTTTAATTCTTCCGGCATAGATTCAGGATTATACATTTCCCCAAGAGTCATATCGAAATTCATATCACGGATATTCAAGATATTTTGAGCTAACCGTTCCAATTCCTCCTTCTGCTCGTGATTCAATTTCGGGAATGGGAAGGTATTATAGCAAGTCGTATTTCCATATTGCATATCCATCTTCATTCTGCCGGCAACAGCTCTTACCCAAACCATATGCATATAGGAGGATAATAATCCTAATAATGATAACTCATAACCATCACCGCAATATATAATTCTAACTGCATTTGATAATACACAAGACTCATCCGCTATTCCCATCGGAATATATCTGCGGTTTTCTGAACCAGTTTGAGGAACGACAATTGATTTTTGTCTAAGATATTTTTGCTCAATAAATCGGTAGGGGAAAGCAGCAAATCTTCTGGTTGATTCTTTAGTGCTCTTTTCCCTAAACTTGGAGACTGCATCAAATCTTTTATTAAGTAATGGATTTGATTTAGAAATTTCAATTTCTTCAGGTGATTCAATATAAACACAATATCGTTCGATACCTTTAACAAATTCTTCAGCACCTACATATTTATGAATAATTGGTTTCAAATTAGGATAAGTCTCAATAAAAGATTGAGCTTCTTCAGGTGTAAACATAAAATTATTATTATCAACTGGAGAACATCCTTTTATCATCTCTTTTCTCGGAGAAATAGGACATAGAGTAGGATAAACAAATATATCATCCATTTCTATGAGGTAAGGATTTATATTTGTCATACTCCGATAAGAGGTCCCATTATAAAATTTCTTTTCTAAATTTTGCCTTTTATTTTTTAAACCTAAAATCGTAACAGCAACAATTGCATTATTTTTTGCATTATTTTTCCACATAAAAGGCTTATATGCAAAATATATATCTATATCTTTTAGAATATTAGGCCATAGAATTGACACTTGCTCTCCTTGTATAATGGAATTTGTGGTAACGAAAGCAAAACGAGAATTTGAATTTTTAATATATTCTGCCCCTTTAATAAACCATGGCGATATATAATCCAATTTCTTAAATCCCTCAATATAAGATATACTATATAATATATCTAATTTTTGATTAAAATCCTGTTTACTATAACCAAGATACGGAGGATTACCCATTATATAAACTTCATCTTCCGGAGTGTGTGGACAGACGGTGTTCCAGTCAAGACGACAGGCATTCCCTTTAATAATATGTCCCGACGGTTTTAACGGTAAGGTTTCAGGTTGAACGCCAAATTCAGTATTGAATTTTACATTCATTTGATGTTCCGCTAACCATAACGACAGAATAGCTGTATCACAAGCGTATTCATCAATTTCTATTCCGTAAAATTGGGTCAACGATATAGCCGAAATCGGTAGAACTGTCATATTGGCGATGTCTCGCATTGCCTTCCATATTCTAATTTCCAAATCCCTGACTCTCTTATAAGATATAATCAGGAAATTACCGCTACCACAGGCCGGGTCGAAGAATTTTATTTTAGAGAGTCGCGCGAGAAGAGTGCGTAATCGTTGAGTTGCTTTATCTGACTTTATTTTTTTATCTGTTTTTTCTTTTGCTTCTTTATAAGCAGCATCAAATTCTTCTTCAAGTTCATCTAAAAATAGCGGTTTTATTAATTTCTCTATATTAGGCACCGAGGTATAATGCATTCCTAAGCCTGATCTTTGTTCCGGAGTCACAACAGCCTGTATCATGCTTCCAAATATATCGGGATTAATTTCCTTCCAGTTGTATTCTCCGCAATTTATAATCAAAGTTCTGGCACGACGGGAAAGAACCGGCACCGGGAAATGCTCTTTAAATAATCCTCCGTTTACATAGGGAAATTCATCAAAGAACTTAGGGTAACTTTCCCTTATTTGTTTGTTGTTGGTAGACATCACGATGAATGCCTTGTCAATAAACTCGGCAAGGTCGCTGCCGTCCTCTTTGGTGTGAGTCTTTAATGTGTTGGTGAAAAGGTTTTCTCCCGGGAATAATCCTGTGTCTTCTGCAAAGAAGCAGAAAAGCAGCCTTGACATAAATACATTCAAGGAATGAACCGTATCCTTATCCCTGATATCATTGTATCGCCGAATATCATCAAATAACTTTGCCATCAATTCGGCACTTTTCACATCGGCTTCGGCTTCTTCGATATGCTCAACTTTTTCAATACCAGCAAGCGGAGTCAGAAATTCAAAATCACGCCATAAAAGATCAATGGTATTCTCATACCAATCATTAATCTTCGGGTCGTATGCAATCACATCCTTACCATTGCTCACAACATACATCCTTGGATTATGCTTTGAGATTTTGGCATTATCTTTCATTCCTATTATTTCATCATAAAGATTCTCCTTTAATTCAGAAGTAACAGCACGATAAGCTATAAGATTCTTAACAAGGACTGTTTTATTGTCATTGGCGGAATTTCCACGACCATCTTTTATACGAGAAATCTGACCATCCCCGAATCCAGGGAAAATTCGCAATAAATGATAAACAAGTTCTTCCGGAGACGAGCCATGTTGTCCTAATTGCTCCAAAGCCTCAGTAGCCGCAACCTGTGAATATGATTTTACTTTCTTCGCCATTTCTAAAAAAAATTAAACTTGGCTAATAACTGGGACTATTTTTGGTTTCTTTTAAATTCTTCCAGTCTTGGGATATCGGGATCTGTGAATTCTGCAAATTCGATTGTTTCCTCCATAGATTATCCTTTAATATATATTATTAAACTACATCCATTCTGGGAAAATGATAAACATCGAGAGGATGTTTTTTCAAGCTTATCAAATTTGTTGATCACCTCAACTTGCCTCTTTTGTATTTTGAAGATATATTTTTGCTGTCAAAAATTTCGACCGCAAACTCGTAAATTTCTATCTGTCAAATGTTAACAATGCCCTATTGAGTTTATGATTCAAATAATTCAGAATGGGAGCCAAGACGGACAAGGTCTATTTCGTCAGTATTCGGGTCAAACCAAATTAAAAGGAAATCCCCCTCTATGTGACATTCCATATACCCGGAATATTGTCCTTTTAATCTGTGAGGACTATTCTCTTCTGGTATAGGTAGTTCATTCTTCAACAATTCAAGAATTTTAAATAGCTTCTCCAATTTTTTAGGGTTATTCCTGAATCGTTTGTAATCCTTCTTATATTGAGTAGAAGGTTTTAACCTTTTCATAAGCCCATTGATTTTTCCATCGTTTCTATAGAAGTAAGATCAAGTGCTGGTTCATTTCTTAAGGCGCCACTTTCCACTTCTTTCATTGCCGACAATGTTACTTTATTGGGCTCATGAGCGGCAGCCTCCAGTAATACAGTCTCAACATAATTATTCAGACTACGGTTCTGACCTTTTGCAATACGTTTTAAAGACTCGAGTAATTCTACTGGCAGTCTGAAACTTTGATTCTTTTTAATCGCTAAATCCATATTATGCTATTTTATAATGCAAATATAATGCAAGTATATTATTTATGCAATACAAGAAAGACTTCGTTCCTTGGGAAGATATATAAAGCCTTTTAAATACCGTTCAGCTGTTCACATTATTATATATATACCGACAGAATGAACAGTTTTCTGAACAGTTTTTTCTTTTCCTGTCTTTTCTCTTTTTGTTGTCATAGAAAGGACTTTGAGATAAGGTTAAAAAATACCATTCAGTAGTACAAGTCCTATATATGCACCGACTGAACGAACAGTTTTCTGAACAGTTTTATTCTTTCCCTGTCTTTTCTCTTTTTTGTTGTCTTGAAAAAGGAATTGGGGTAAGGTTAAAAAATACTGTTCAGTAGTACACGTCCTATATATACACCGGGTGAATGAACAGTTATATGAACAGTTTAGTCACCAGAAGGAATATAGGAAATAGGCTTCTATGAAATTAATGGTTATTGTAACAAAAATTTTAGCAGATATAAATTTGATGATATCGGCTATAAAATTTAATTTTGTAAAAGGGAATTGATAGGGGCAAACAGTTCCTCCGATTCCCAAAGATAAGACTACCTTGTACATTACCTTGCACAAGGAATTTGAGAGAACGTTAAATTATTATTAATCAGTCGGCTATAGTGGTTCCGGATTTAACTCATAATCAGGGAGTCCTTGGTTCAAGCCCAAGTGGGACCACAAGAAAATCAAGCAGTTACTTCAATGAGGTGACTGCTTTTTTTATTGGTTTTAGCCTCAGTTTAAACAGATTGTTTAAACCATAGTTTAAACCATGGCTAATACAGTAAAGGTAATTTGTTACAAGTCGAAGATGCTTAGTAACGGTGAATCTCCTCTAATGTTGATGGTGAAAAAGACAGAAAAATCAAATATGTCAGTCTTGACATAAGAAACCTTTCAAATATAGGTTTCAATCCTTATTCCATTCATTCACCGAATGTTCTGCAATTAATTTCGTACTTAAAGAATTTACAGGAACCTTCAGAGAGGTACCAACATCTAAGGACCTTGAGCTACAGAATCATTTTCCAAGGTGATAGAACTTTCGCCTATAATCCGTAAAAACATTCAATACTGGACCGGGATCAATTGCGTATCAAGATTTCGAATCCCATTAAAATGAAATCGAATTTCGGTAAACATCATGAATATGGAATAGTGAAGATTTGAAGGGACTAAATCTTATGAATCCCGATCCGGTGTAAACGGCGAATGGGAAGTTGGAACAAAACCCAATCAAGAATAAACCGGTAAAAGGATGAGCTATTAGTCAAAATCTATTTAATACCTATAAAGAAGAGTAAGCCGGGGAGAAGGTATCTCCATCTCTTATGTCCCCTGTTGATATGCCTTTCTTAAGCCATCTCACTCTTTGGTCTGACCTTCCATGGTTGAAAGTTTCCGGTACGGCATAACCCTGTGCCTTTTCTGCAATTTTGCCTCCTGAACCTCCCCTGCGGTCACTTATATTGCTGCTGGTCCTTCTTCCGTCAAGCCTCATGGTAAAAATTTAATGGTTTATCAACAATTCTTCTTGTGATCTTTTAGGTACATGATGAACTTTATCCGGTGTTCGGTAATATTTAATTCCCTCTTCTCCGGCATCTTTCAATTCCTCAATAACAACTTTTTCCACCGGTTTCCCTATTGCCACTACATATAGAGGAGAAAGGTATTCGTCCAAACTTAAAATTTCTTTAAGTTTTTCTGCATTAAATGATTTGATGATACAGCAACCTAATCCTAAAGCTGTGGCTCCCAATGTGATGGCCTGCAACTGAAGTCCATCGTCACAATGATAATTTTTTGTAAGATCAGTATCAAGGCATTGGATTAGATATGCCGAAGGTCTTTCTCCTTTTTCCGGACCATCCCACTCCTTGAGATAGCCGGCCCATTTTAATAACGGGAAGATTTGCTCACATCTATCTTCGTCACTCGCCATAAAATATTTCAAGGGTTGAAGATTCCTTCCCGAAGAGCAACATCGGGTCAATCCCACCAATTTCTTGAGAGTATCGGCCTCAATCTTGAAACTCTCGTCAAACCTTCTGTAACTCCTGTCCTTTTTCAAAAGTTCTGAAAGTATATCAAATTTATTTTCCATTTTTATCTTTAATTTTTTTGGAAAGCTATCCCGAGTGATCCGTAATGACAATTTTATACAAAATTTCACAAAGCCAAATCCAAGTCAGGCCCGGTTTCTCATAATGCAAATTTATAAAAAGTAGATTATTCTTGAAAAATGTTACCTGCTTCTGGTGACAAAGGCTATATCGATAAAAGACTTTTCGACTTTCTTTTTATGGATGGAGTCAAGCTCATTACCAAGATCAAAAGCAACATGAAGAACATCCTGATGCCCGGGTATGACATGTTTATACTTAGAAAGAGGGCTTTGATTGAATCCGTGAACGATGAACTCTAGAATATTGCTCAATTGTTACATTCAAGACATCCATCTTCAACAATTTCTTCAACAATGCCTTAGGAACATTGGCTGTCTATTGTTTCCAGCCTAAGAAAACCTCAATTAATCTTGAATTAGTCGATAATCCTTGGCCTTCCCTATTCTAATCTTATACCGAACTAACATTAAGATTAAAGATATGTATGATATATAGAGATGTGCTTATTCTGAATAAAACGGGATTTGCGTCGAATTGAAAATAATGCTTGATTGGGATTGTCCGGCTGCTAAGAAGTAACCAAGACAAAAATCCCCGGTAAACATAGCCGGACCATTACTGTCTGAACTTATCCCTACAAGATAATCATACATCTCCAATGATATCGGAAACACCATTACAGTAAGTAAATCTCCATCTTTGAGATTGTCTTCATCATCTTCGTCATCGGGATTTTGACGTGTTGTGAAGGTTGTTTGAGTCAATTTCCCGTCAATCGCGCCACTACCATGGCTCATAAGCCATTTATAGGGCTCCCCGTTCTTATATATCCGTGTCCAATAACACGTCCCCTCAATTTCCGAGATTGTGGATGTCACTTCCAAGATAGCTACATAATCATAAGGCATCTTGATCCATTGGAACTTAAGGTCGATTATTTCCACCCCTTTTCTCATTAAACATCGGGATTTAAAATTTCTGCCATTATGATTCACCGTCAATTCATATTCATGATTAGACAATCCGGGAGTCCCATTTATGAAGACTCCGTTTTCAGGTAAGAGAACATAAGTAACATCATCGGTCAAATCTGTTATGATTACGTCTGCATCAGTTTCATATTCCCCCGGAAAAGGTTCATCCATTGGAACGGTATAAGATAATTTCACCATTGAACCCTCTTCAGAAAGGTTTCCCTCGATTACAAATTGGGATTCCACTTCATGATACTTAAAATCCAATTCTTTCTCACATGCTGCCAAGAAAGGTATCAAAAGAAAAATAAAAATATATTTCTTCATATTCAGAATTTAATGGTGTATGAAAACGATGGCACAATCCCGAAGAGGGATTGCTGCACTGCTCTTGTCCCCGAAGGTTTGGAAGGATCGTCTTCAAAATAAATTACAAACGGACTGTAATGAGCATATGCATTGAAAAAACCGAATGAAAGGATTGATGTGGTTTTCTTTCCGGTTCTGGTATATGTGGCAGACACATCAAGCCGATGAGACGAAGGTGTGATATATGAATTTCTTTCACTATAATAATAACAGGTAACTCCGTCTATAATATATTTCTCATCCGGGGCCGTAAGGGGCCTTCCGGAGGAAAAAGTCCAGGAAGCAGAGACGCCCCAGCTGTCGTTGAATTGATATAAACCTACAATTGATAAATCATTTCTTCTATCGTTGGAGGCTCTGTACCATCTGCCATTGTTAATCCCTGTGATTTTGGTTTCCGTTTTTGAAAGAGTATAGGCAATCCAGCCTGACAACTTGCCGATATTCTTTCTAAGCATTAATTCCAGACCATAACTTCTACCCTTCCCCCCAAGTATAATACTTTCAAGATTGATTCTTGAAAACATTCCCACTCCATCTTTATAGTCATATACATTGTCCATCGATTTATAATAACCCTCGAGACTCCAGTCCCAAGAACCATTATCTGTCATCCCGGCATATCCCAAAGTGAACTGACGTGTAGTTTCCGGCTTTATATTAGCTGAAGACAATGCATAACGATCGAATGGGAAAGTTGTCATCGTGGCTCTAATGCCGTGAATGTCTTGAGTGGTTAAAGAGACTCCGGCGTTGACACTATGACAATCATTTATTAAAAAGCGAAGACCCACTCTGGGTTCAAGATTAAAATAAGACTTCGAAGAAAAATCTGGAGAAGTTTCATTAAATGCCTCAAAAGAATGAAATTTGCCAGAAGAAATAGATGAAAACAAGGAGCCTCGAAGACCTATATTGATTTTTAACTTAGAGGAAACCGTACCTTCATAACCTGCCCACAAAGCGTTAAGCCACCCTGATCGAATTTCTTTTTGATGAGTATTGCCCGAGCTGACTTCACCGGATTTCACATTGAGAAGTTCGCTCCTAAATCCAATCTCAAGTTTATGATTTTCGGAAATATCATAAGTTATCCTTTCATTAAGGGAAAAAGATTTGATGTGTTCCTTCAATGTGTTGTTGGAATCCATAATCGTTGAACCCATGTTGTTGGTGAACTGGGTGACAGAACCGGTGGTGTAAAAATTCCAGTCATCATGATTTGACCACCAGTTCACCCCTCCGGAAAGATTTCCCCAGTGTAATTCCATTACATCTTTTACCGCCAGATTGTCACGTGAAGTGAAGAATGAAAAATCAATTATGTTATTTTCATCCACATTATATCTCACTTTGGCATTAATGTCATAAAAATTCATCACCGTTCCCTTGTATTTAGGGATGAGATTGAGAAACAAATCAACATACGATCGTCTCGCAGATATTGCAAAAGATAGTTTATCTTTCACAATCGGACCCTCCGCAGAAACTTTAGCATTTAGAATACCAATGGTGGCGGAAAAATTATATTTACTTAGGTTGCCGTGTTTCATCTGCGTTTCAAGCACTGAAGAAGCTGCGCTACCAAAGGAAGAAGGGATAGGACCTTTATGAAGTGTGGCTTGGCTCATAGCATCCTCATTGAAAGTAGAGAAAATACCCATCATATGGGATGGGTTATATAAAGTCATGCCATCCATCAAAACCAGGTTCTGATAGGCATTTCCTCCTCTTACTTCAAACCCTCCGGCCCCTTCACTCTCAGCATGCACTCCGGGCAACAGAGTTATTGATTTTATTATGTCCGGTTCTCCAAATAATTGTGGAGTAAGAGCCAGTTTCGTAAGTTCGAGAGTTTCGCTTCCCGGTAATCCTTGAATCCTGTTTCTTGCCGATTGATCTGTCACAATAATTTCATCCAGATCGTAAACCTGAGTGGAATCCGAAGTTTCCTCTGCATAAAGATTATTTATGACGATAAAACTAAAGATTACAAATATTATAAACTTGAGATTCACCCTTTGCTCGTTTAGTGTATGCAAAATTGCTGTTTAATGTATGCAAAGTTACATAAAAAGAGCGGTTAGAACGCTTGAAGCGTATATCCACAAATTAAAATGAAATGGGAGCAACCGGCAATTTTGCCAAGTAGACTCCCATTTTACCAAATTACTTAAATGAAATATTTTTATTTTACTACGAATTTTTTGCCGTTACGGATGTAAATACCGGGAGCAAGATTACCTTTGACTTCCACACCTGTGAGAGTGAAGGTTCTTCCATCATTGCGAACAAAAGGAGAATCGAAGGTTATCACCTCAATACCCGCCGGATTTAGAGTCTCCTGTCCTGCAAGCAGAGTTCCGCCAACTAGGCCACCTTCCATTATATGAGCCACGAGGGAGTTCATGTATTCTTCAAGATAGGTATAACCTGATTCAGCGATATCATTTCCGTCTTCCGGATTTTCAGGATCGAGACCGTTCTCAATCTCCCAATCATCGGGCATACCATCGCCATCGGAGTCAACAGGTGCATCCTTGCCCTCTAACACCGGCCAGCCTGTGGAACCGTCTGCATATGTCACTTGGTCTTGTGAATCGATAAGACCATTGGAAGTGAAGAGAGTGTCTCCTTCGCGACATTCAGCCACGAGCATTCTGTCGTATTCGTCACGATGTAAGCAAGCGCCTACATAATCGAGCACTCTTTCATAAGCATCTTCAGCAGTGTGGGTCGTAACTTCTTCAAATTCGATAGGAAGGTCAAGACGAAGTGAATTCTTCACTTCATTGTCTTTGCCGGGATAAACCTTGTCACATTCAGTTGATGCCATCTGGTTGTAAATACCGTTGGCCCAATTATCTTCTGTGACTTCAGGATATAAAGAATTCACATTACCTTCTACGAAGAAAGTTCCGTATTTGTGGACCATGGGCCACCATGAATTAGTTGAGATCTTTATTTCAGTTCCATTGTAATCGAAAGTAGCATTCTCCATATCAACGGGACAATATACATACTCTTTTGTATCCGGAAGGTAAACCCTGATAGTTGGGTCACCATAATCCGAGAATTGATAATAAATATGTCCAGCCTTCACAGATGAAGTGCCTGGGATAGCATTATGGATTTTAGTAACAAGAGCATCTTTATCCACGCAATAATCAAATGTGCGTGCATCGATTTTGGCAATACGTTTTCCTTTGTTACCGCTTGGAGTAGCTTTTCCGGGTTTGAAATAGTTGTTAACGACATTAACGTTCATACCCTCACCGCCATAGATACCGTTGCCGCCATAATTGTAGATTACATTGTTGCGGAAATCCATTCTCTCATCTTTCTGAGTTCCGGGTCGCGGTCCAAAACGAGGAGTACGTGATCCATGATTTGTCATGAAGTTATGATGGTAGGAAGCACCTGAACCACCCCAGTTACCACCATATCCGTGTGATCCTTTTGAATGACCTGCATTTACAAGTGAATGTGATGCGATGCACCATTGCACGGTGAAATTCTTGCTGCCATAAACGGATAGACATTCGTCGATAGACCATGATACAGAGCAATGGTCAATTATAAGGTTCTGACGGTCCATACCTCCGAGTCCATCTCCCTCATGAGCATTTTTGTTTGACTTCAGAGCTTCATTGCCGAGACGGAATCTCAAGAAACGGATAATTATATTGTTGGCAGAAATTACAAAAGGATAGTTAGCCACACAGACACCGTCGCCTGGAGCGGTCTGACCGGCAATAGTCAGATTGTCGTTGGTGATTTTAAGTTCGCTTTGGAGCATTATCGTACCGGAAACATCGAAAACAATTGTACGAGTTCCTCCTTTACGCACTGCCCAACGCAGCGATCCTTCAATCGGATTGTTATTATCTCCATTGTCATCGAGAGTTGTCACGTGATAAACATCTCCCCCACGTCCTCCTGTGACATATTTTCCAAAACCTTCCGCACCGGGGAACGCAGGGATTTGTTCCTCTTGGGCAAAGGCTGTGATTGAAAACAGGGATATACCCAGGGCAATTAAAGAAAATCTTTTCATGAATTATTATGGTTTTTTAGGTTATTTATATTGTTACATTAAGTAAATCAGGAAGTTTGAATTACAAAGTTATAAAAAATATAATTAATTTACAAAACTCTACTTTACACAGGTAATAGAACATATGGACAAAGTTCATCCCGATACTATTGCATACGATGAAGGTTTTCCCAACGGACCTTCCAACTGCCGTCTTTTGGGAAACCCGGATTCAGCACGTCTTTGCATCCATCCCAACCGGCACACATCATAGCAATGGCATTGAGCAGGGCACCGTTGCCGGGCAGATAGAGCCTCAGACGTGTAGGTTCTTGAAAGTTGTGGCCGCTCACCAGATAAGTATTTTTACCTTTTTCCATCAACAGAGCCTCAAGTGCTACATCGGGCCGACCGAGACGAGCCGCAGCCATGGCCACCATCCCGTAATCCCATCCCCATGTAGTATTCCAATTCCAATTATCCATTACCCATGTAAGCGTATTATCCATCACCTTATCATTATAGAGGGGTGATTTTGGTAATAGACCGCATGCACCGAGAACGGCAGGATGATCACTCTTTGACTTTTGGTCGAATTCCTCTTTCGATATTTCTTTGCTTCCTTTTATATCGGGAGTTTTATAAGGATCAAATTCTTTGGAAACACTTTTATCTGAGAATGGTTTTAAAGGTATTCCCGCAGTATAAATCCCGTCAGATTCATACAATGGAGCCAATCGCTTGATTATATCATCCCAGTCGGCACGACGTTCAAGACCACGCCTTTCACGCCATTTCTGGGCAGTAGTGAGACCATACCACCAATAGGCTTGCTCGAAAGGATGACCGAAAGAGAAATCTTTTGACATTGATTCCTGCATTGCAGTCTGGCCATAGAGCTCTATAAGACCCTTTTCAGGTGCACATGCCTTTGCGAAGTCAGCCATAAATTCTGCCGTAGCCTCTACCCCTTCTCCATATTTTTCCAGAGTTTCTCCATCGGGATTAAATCTATACATTTCTTCAGCAAGATAAATGTAGTGAGGTTGTTGCCAAGTGAGGAAGGAACCTGTATTAGATGGAGCCTCTCCGGCATTCGGATCAGTCATTTTCATCCATCTAACCCCTTTGAACCCTTGTCTTTCCGCAATTTTCTTGGCTTCAGGATATGCTGTAGTGTTGTACCAATCAAGCATATTTTTTACCATTTGAGGATGGTTCCAAAGGGCGAAATCCACGGCATGCCACCAAATCATTTCAAGGTGAGGGCGACCGAACCAAGAGTTGTAGGTTAAGCCGGTTTCTTGAGGTGGGAGTGAGTTGTCGCAATTGATTTTTGTGAGATATTGAGAAAGAACTACTCGGCGTTCAAGTTCAGGGGCACGTGGATCAGTGCATTGAGAGAAATCCACGATACCTCCACTGTTCCAAAAAGCGGGCCAATACTTTAAGACTGCCTTAAGATCTTGATCGAATGAAAAGCTGATGTCTCCTTTTTGGATTGGATTTTCAGCAAATTCGACTGAGAAAGAAAGAATATTATCAGTTGTAGAGAGTGTGAAACAATGTTTGTCTACAGTATCAATTTTTGCATTTCCTTGCCATTGGATCAGGATATAATAACTTGTATCGTCAAGTTTACGCTCTAAGAGTGCAGAGTTGCTATCTGAAGAGATTATTTGAGAGGAATGTTGCTCCGGAGAATTCCAATTGTTCGCATCATCGGCGTGTTGTCCGGAAGGATAGGAAAAACGAAAGGAAACTTTGGCACGACCCTCTGCCAAAAGATCAGTTTTTATACGAGAAAAAAGAGCATCCTTGTTGGCCTCCACGGCAGTCATAACATTCACCGTTTCATTGTCGGCAGTAAAATTTGATTCAATTACTCCGTTCCAGAGTGAGAGTTCCTGATTGATGTCGGAGATGCTCTCTATGGGAATGATATGACCCTCCTTGTCAAGAAGTTCAAGACCTATGGTTGCAAGATTGAGTCTATGAGGATTTATACGAAAATAATCTGTGGCTCTTTTTTTTTTGTTCCCTCCTCTTTGTACTCCACAGCATATAGTGATTTCCGATCGTGTAGATTCATTTCTCCGAGGGTGTCATCGTGTGACAAACCTTCAGAATTTGGGAAAGAATGCCATCCCCAGTCACTCATAGTTGTGAGGGGGATGCCATTTTTATAAAATTCAGGATAACTTTGCAGACCCGTAATATCTACAGTGGCCGCAAAATGACCATTGCCAACCGAAAGGGATTCCAATTGGTTGGCAGAGGTCACTTTAGGATTGTTACGTTTAACTACAGCCTTACGGTCGATCGGTTGATTTGTCGTATCAGTGTCATAACCGAGCGCTTCCATTTCCAAGGAAGCCCAGATAAAAGGCCCTACACCCTTGGCATCATTGTCACGAATTGGTTCGCTGATATAATATTCGAAAGAACCGTCACGTCTTCTGTCTTCCTTGACATGAGGGGCGGCAGCCAACACTGATTCGCTTATTCCGGGACCGAGACCTGCTACGGCACAGCAAGCTGTTAAGGAAATGGTGCTGTCGGGATTAACCTTGATGAAATTGTCAATGATACCTTCATAAGCCTTGATACCGGCGTCACGATATTTCTCACCGAGATAGCCCTTGCGGAAAGCCTTCAAAAGAGAATAAGCGAACATTGAGGAGGCTGTTGATTCAAGATAATTACCTTCACGTTCCGGTGAATCCATTACTTGATACCACACTCCTGAGTCTTTATCTTGCCATTTGATTACTGCATCCAAATCTTTTTCCAAAAGGTCGATCACCTCTTGGCGACGAGGGTAATCTTCGGGAAGAGCATCCAAGAGTTCTATAAGGGCCATTGTGTACCATCCTTGAGCTCTTGCCCAGCTATGCTGTGAAAGTCCTGTTTCATTGTCACTCCAGAACATATCTCTGTTTTCATCCCAGGCATGGCGGTTAAGACCGGTTTTGGGATCTAGAGTACGTTCATAGGTCTTTTTAACCTGATCTACTGCATCGTCCCAAATTTTATAGCTTGTAGCCTGGTCATTGAGCATGGGAGTGGTTAAAGCAGCGAAGGGCAACCCCATGAATATTCCGTCGAGCCACACTTGATAGGAATAAATAGCCTTATGCCAATATACTCCCTCTTTAGTGCGGGGTTGCTCTTGCATCTGCTTCATGAGGGTTTTTATAGCCTCAAGATTTTTTTTTTCCGGCCTTACTTCCTGTAATCGAGTTACGAAGTGGCCGGTTCTGATGTTATCCAAGTTGTAGTCTTCCAATCTATAACCCCGAATCTTTCCATCGGGGTTAATCATGGTATCTGTGTATAGGACGCAATAATCAAGTATGTCTTTGTTACCGTATTTAAGATAGGTGTCGAGCATTGATTCGAGTTCAATACCCATCACATAACTCCATTTTGGCTTGTTGCTGAAATCAAGAAGGTAGCTTTCCGGAACCCTTTTCATTTCAGAAGCGGCCATCCATTCTGAATAATGTTTAAACGGTTTTTCATAAAGACAGAGGGAACCATTGATGTAATAATCCTTGTAGGTGATGTCTTTGGTCTTACCTGTGATAGAGTTACCATCGGCAACATTATTGAAGTGGCAATTAATAATGTTGATGTCATATACGTTGACAGTGGAGTCAAGTGCGATAATCATAACTCCATATTTGCTCTTGTTGGAAGTGATGTTTTCAATGGTGACATTGCGAACAGTAGGAAGAAAACCGCGGCAACAGATTTCATTGGGTTCATAATCAAGATTGATTTTCAACACCGCTTCCTTGCATTGTCCCACTTCAATGTTGCGGGCGTTGATATTTTCGATGATACCGCCTCGGCAAGTGTTGGTCTTGATACGAACAACTCGGTCGAGATTAGGACTGTCCATCTGGCAGTTTTCAGCATAAAGATTGCGGCAACCGCCGGTGATTTCAGAACCGATAACCACACCACCGTGACCATTTTTCATGACACAGTTACGGATGATGATATTTTCACTCGGTTTGTCCCATACACGTCCGTCATTGTTTCGGCCACTCTTCACTGCGATACAGTCGTCGCCGGTATTGAATAAACAGTTTTCAATAAGAACGCCGTCACAAGATTCAGGGTCACAGCCGTCACCGTTAGGACCGTCATTATCAATCTGGACACCGCGTACAGTTATATTTTTAGAAAGAAGAGGATGGATCACCCAGAATGGAGAACGAAGCAATGTTACGTCTTGAACGAGGACACCGTCACATTGATTGAAATTGATCAATTGTGGACGCAAGCCATCTTCAGGACCGAAACGACGCTCATCCATCGGCACACTCTCCTCGGCCATTTGAAGAAGACGAGCACGAGAACCGTTGCGTTGGCTTATAGTACCTTCTTTCCATCCATATTTCGGATTACCATTCCATTTCCACCAAGTGTCGTTTGTTCCACCTCCGTCGATAATACCCTTACCGGTAATAGCAACATCAGTAGCCTGGTAAGCATAAACGCAAGGAGAAAGGTTCCACAAGTCAAGTCCTTCCCAGCGAGTCGGCACGATAGGATAAAGTTCCGGTTGGAAAACGAATTCGATGGTAGCACCTTCTTCCACCACAAGATTGACATGGCTCAGAAGTTTGATAGCACCGGTTTTGTAAAGACCTGCAGGCACGATTACTTTACCGCCTCCCTTTTTGGAACAATCTTCGATGGCCTTGTTGATAGCCTTTTGATTTTTTTCGGGTTTTGCGTTTGGTTTTGCACCATACTTGGTGATGTTGAATTCCGCATCAGGGAACTGTGGTTCACGGATACTTTGCTCGATACGTTTATAGTCGGCGTCGTCCCAGTCGGCACGGGCCATAAACGGAAGAATCAGCAAAGCGATTAAGAGAATCGAGTTCTTCATAATGTTTAGTGGATTATTTGATATTTGTAAATTAATAAAAGCAAAGGGGTTATTTTACAAAGATATAAAAAATTTTTTTATAAGTAAAATTCGTTTGAAAATTGAAATGCAAAAAATGGATAATGGTTCCTCATTCCCCCTGATTACACTCCGAGTTTGTCAGCACATAAACTTACATGACTTACTTTCCAATGACTGATATTCACTCGAAATTTGTTAGGAAATCAATAAGATTATAAGTATTAATACCTTTATAGGTGTTAGGGAAAGAATCATTCAGTGTGACTACAAATTTTTTATAATTGTCTTTTATCATCTCAAGGTTTCCAAATTCTCTTTTTATTGTATCATCTTCAGTAATTGTCATAGCTACCTGAATATATGAGATTTCGCTGTTTTTTTCAGCTATAAAGTCTATTTCGACACCTTTCACCAACTGCCCTATCTTAACTTTATAGCCATGAATCAAAAGGTGGTTAAAAACAGCATTCTCAATCAAACCTGACAAGTCGTTTGGTTTAAAACCAACAATGGCATTTCTAATACCTAAATCTTCATAATAGTATTTCTCGCCGATTTCCAAAAATCTTTTACCTTCCACATCCCAGCGACGACATTGAGTGATAATATAAGCTTCGGATATATATTGGATATAATTTTGTACACCGGAAACACTAATTTGTATTTTTTGTGATTTCAAATAATCTGAAATTCTTTTTGCAGAAAAAATTTGTCCCACATTGTCAGCCAAAAAAAGCATTAATCTTTTCAAGAAATCATTATTACGGATCGAATGTCGTGACACGATATCTCTATAGACAATGGCATTCATAATTCCATCAATATATTCCGACCATGTAGAGCGCTCCGGAAGATTTTTTAAATATGGTAAACCACCATATTGCAAGTACCACATTAAAGTGTCCTTTGAAGGAAGTAAGGAATGAAATTGTAAAAACTCATTATAAGAAAGAGGATGAACCGGTATTTCGATACTTCTCCCGGCCAAACGGGAGGCAATCTCGGAAGAAAGCATTGAAGAGTTGCTCCCTGTAATATAAATATCAATATTATCTTGAAGGGCAAATGATCTAATCACTCTGTCGAAATCATTAATTTCCTGCACCTCATCAATGAAAATATAATTTTTATCAGCAGGTAAAAGTCTAATTGAGATTTCATCAAAAAGATTCTTAGCATCCTTTATATGAGTAAAAGCAAAATCTTCAAGATTAATGTTTATAATATTGGCTTGGGGATTATTTTCCTTAATATAATCAGCAATATATTTTAAGATATAACTTTTTCCTACACGTCTTTGACCCGTTAAAATTTTAATTAAATTTTTTCCTATATAACTTTTCAGTTTGTCCGTGTATAAAGGACGGTCAATAATTTTAATTTCTTCCATAAATAAAACTTTTCACAAAAATAGGAAAAGTTTCATTTATATACAAAACTTTTTCTCAAAAACAAGAAAGTTTCATTTATAGACAAAACTTTTTATTTAAAGTGGAAAGACTTATCATAAAAAAGGCGACCATTGAAATGGTCGCCTTCTTAAGATTATTATCAAATGATAATAGAAAATTATTTGCGGATGAATTTCTTACCGTTCTTGATAACGATACCTTTGTAGTCATTATTAACTTTTTGACCCATTACATTGTAAACTGGAGCGTTTACATCATAAGAGTCAGCAGCGATAGATTCAACACCAGCACCTTCACCAAATGTTACAGCAGGAAGTGTATCAGTAGCAACATAAGTTACAACAGGTTGTTCATCACTTTCAGTTAAAACGAACGGACCCATGCCAGCCTTTGAACCAAGAGCAGAAACATAGTAAGTGTTACCGGCAGCTACATTGAACATCAAGAAACCAGTTTCCTGAGCTTCAAATTTTTCAGGCATACCAACCACTTTCCAAGGGAAATTAGGTTTAACAGCATCTGTTCCAAGTTCACCACCAGCACCTACAAAATATGAGTATTTAGGAGTTTCATCTTCATAAAATTCTAATTCATGACCCGGAAGTACATAATCTTCGAAGTCAATTAGATAATACTCATCGTGAGGAAGAGTATAATAGATAGTAGTTTCACCGTTAGAATAACCAAGAGTATAAGACAACGGACCATCTACATCCTCAAAAACAACATATTGTTTGTTAGGATTCATTTTACAGAAGATAGTCAACCAACCGTCAGCTGCTGGAGTGATTGCGAAAACTGCACCTGCAGACATAACACCATCAGCATAGTTAGAGAAAGTAGGATTAGTGTCACCTACTGCACCATTTCCAAGAGTTAACTCTACGTCTCCAACTACTACGTTCTTATAAGAACCGCTTGCACCTGTAATTCCCCAGTTGTCATTATAAGCCATAGCGATAGTACCAGCATCACCTTCTGCAAAAACTGTACCACCTTCAATAGCAACTTTACCTTCTGATGAAAGACCGGCATCTGCCAAAGATTCTTCAGTAGGCTCAGTTACCAACTGAGCGTTTGCCATCAAACCAAGGATAGCAAATGAACCAAGAAGTAATGTTTTCTTCATGTTTGTTAAATTAATTAATTAGTTAATAGATTTGTTTATTTTTGCGGTGGCAGGATAGAGAGCCTACCACCGCATTTTTTTTATTGTTTATTTCCTGAGAAAGAATAATTATAGGTAGTTGTCTTTCTACCATCTCTAACAGATTTTGTGTAATACATCTTAGCAACCCCATCTGTACTTACATTCCCATAGAATGTGGTTCCGAATGGATTCGAAGCAGTTTGATTCCAGTAGGTGAAATCACCGGAACTTAAGATAGTAATATTACAAACTGAAGTGGTCTTATCATCAAGGCCCAAATCAATCCCTTCGGCAGTAAGAGTCATTACTGATACATTATTTCCGTAATTTTCACTATCAACCGAGAAAGTTATAGAACCTTTACCTGTTTCTACCTCATCCGTTCCATCAATTACACGAGTCCACTCCCCAATATAAGTACCGGCAACAAGTTTCTCAGCATTATCCAATGGACCCGGATCCGGTAATTCGTCCTTATTGTCGCAAGAAGTCATTCCGACTGCCAATGCAACGCTTAAGAAAAAATATTTATATATAGCTTTCATTATAAATTAAATTTAAATATTAATAGCCAGGATTCTGATCAGCACTTGATATAGCAGTATTATTGTCAATCTCAGCTTGAGGAATGGGTCTATACCACTTTATCTCACCCTGTGCGTTAGCCATTTTGCTCACTTCATTCATGAAACGGCTGAATTCGAGGTTATATCTAACAAGTTGTTTTGTACGACGAAGATCGAAATAACGGGTTCTTTCCGCGTAACATTCACGAGCTCTTTCATCAAGAACAAGGTCAAGAGGAACAAAAGTAAAGTTCAGGCTTGTAGTATAAGGAGCCTCGTAAGCACCGAAAGAAGAAAGTTGCGGAGCACCTGCTCTTTTTCTAACATCGTTAATATATTTAAGAGAGGAAGCTTCATCACCTGCGAGAAGATAAGCCTCAGCTGCAACAAGATACATTTCGCTTACATGGAGCAAAGGAATATCACGATAATCTTGACTACCGGTTACAGCGCCACAAGTGGGATCATCATATTTGGTAACTGTAGTACCGTTATTAGCTGCCTCAACGATAAAGTCGGTGTAAGGAACTGTAGTAGCAGTTGGCATTGAACCATCAGCTTTGAAGAACCATTGAGTCACTTCAGTTCCTGTAATGATAGCAGCAAAAGGAAGGTTAACGCCATAAGTGTTTGTAGCAAAAGATTTAGCCTGACCATTAGCAACTAATTGACGGATATCAGCTTCAGCTTCTTCCTTTGTTGTTTCCGGCGCATAGAATCTTAAAGCAACTGGAAGAGTCTTTTGCACATCTTCAGGTTGGTTGTACCATGCCATGTAACCCAATTCCCAATTAGCATTTCCACCGTCGTCTTTAGGTGCATTGTACATAGTAGTCATAAATGTACCTTCGAAACGTGTGTCGCCCTTTTCAAAAAGACTTGCAGATTTTGCAGAAGCAACATTAGTACCACCGGAACCGGTACCTTTAAGTCCGGATTGAACACAGTTACCGAAATAAGCGATATAGTTGTTCATTAAAGAGTGTCCTCCTGTTGATTTATCACCGGGATAACCGTTTCTATCATATTGAGCAGAGAAAATCTCTTCTTCATTACCTTCGTTCCACCAAGCCCATTTGTCAGCGAAAGACATTGTAAGCTGGATTCCGTTTATAGCCTTTTCAGCCCATTGAGCAGCTTGACGGAAACGGTCAGTACTTTTTACTGAATAAGTACCTTTGGCAGCATCAATAAGTTCTGTATCAAGGTCCCAAGCGGCAGCAAGAGCAATCTTTGCTGCTATAGCGGCTACAGCTTGCTTGCTTGCACTACCCTCATGATTCTGTGCCGGTAGGGAGGAATTATTGTAAAGGTCGGTACATTCCTCAAGAAGAATAGGATAAAGTTCTTCAAGAGGCATACGAGGATAATCACGATTAGCATCCTGGATGTAATAATCTACATACGGAACAGCTCCGAATTGTTGGGTCATGTAATAATAACCGAAAACACGTAGGAACCTTCCTTCAGCTATCAGATCCTGATCATCTTGCATGCCACCATAATAAATCATAGCATTGGCTTTATTAATACCGCCATCCACATTTTTATAATAATCAGCTACAGTACCATTGTCCGGAGTAGTCTGAAACATGGAGAAAGTACCATCGTCAGCAGCACGAGGATTGATGAACAAGTCAGCAGCCTGATCGAGTAGATCTACTTGAGTAGCTACATATCTTATGGCATCATATGCCACAGGACGTAAATCTTCCGGATTTCCGGAGAAATAAGACTCGGCATCTTGAGGGTTGGAAAGATTTCTCGGATCAAGAAAATCCTTACACCCTGTCAAAGAAAGTGTTGCACCGAGCAATAATATGGAATATAATATTTTTTTCATTTTAAATCCTTTCTTTAATAAAGTGATATGCTTTTTAGAAAGTGATATTTAAACCGAACTCGTAAGTGATAGTGCTCGGACCGTCATTGCTACCGCTTGCATCGGCCCATTCAGGATCGAAACCTTTATACTTAGACCATACGAACGGATTAGTAACATTCACGTATACTCTGAGGTTGCTGCAACCAAATTTCTCAGTAAGTTGAGGTGAGAAGTTATAACCGAGAGAAATATGTTGAACCTTCCAGAAAGATGCATCTGCTACACTACGACCTGAGAACTTAGTGTCTGTTGAAAGACCGAAATAAGTACCCGCGGGGCCAAGTCCATCATTACCACCGGCATTAACTACAGGCCAAGAACCATAATGTGTCTGAGTTTGATAAACCGGATTAATAAGCGCACCGTCTGCTGTTATTCCATCAGCATCAAGAAGCATACCTGCAGGGATATAAGTATCCATCATGACTTTACCACGGCCACGGTCGTGCCAGTCGAAAGAGTCACCCGCCATGAAAGGAGAATAAACTTTATAACCTAACTTGGTATAGATAGAGAAACCGAAATCAATTGAACCACCCTTCTTTGGAAGACGATATTGGAGGTTTGAAGTAAGAGAACCTATAAGTTTCGGATTAGCGTTAAAGATTACACGGTCTTCATCGTTCCATTTACCGTCACCGTTGACATCACGGATAATAGGTTGTCCTTCAGACTGACCGTAACAAATGTTATAGAAATCACATTCTCTCATAACAGAGCCCGGAGTAAGACCTTTATCTCTTGCAATCTGAGTATCAGGTACAGTCATATTACGGTCAGAAACGATACCATCCCAAGCGTAAGCGTAAACATTGTTCACGGGATATCCTACGAAAAGACAGCCTGCAGCATTGCTACCTATAATCTGATCTGAGACGCCATTGATTTGGAGTACCTTATTATCATTGTGTGAAAGATTTAAGGTAGTAGTCCAAGTCCAGTCACGTGTATCGATATTTGTTGTTGTAATTGAGAATTCTATACCTGTGTTTCTAACAGAACCAACGTTGGTGGTCATGTTTCCGCCGCCAGCCTCGAGAGGAAGCTGAACGTTGTAAAGAAGGTCTTTAGATTTCTTTGTATACCATTCGATAGAACCTACGATACGGTTGTTGAGGAAACCATAATCGAGACCGATGTTGAACTCATGAGAAGTTTCCCATTTGAGAGCACGATTAACAATACCTGAAGGATAGAAACCATCATAATAAGTACCGCCGAAGGGATAGAAATAATCAGTTGAGCTCAAACCAACAATTGTTGCATAATTACCGATACCTCGGTTATTACCTGTAACACCATAACTGAAACGGAGTTTGAGGTTGTTGAGCCACCATTTCTGCAAGAAAGCTTCTTCAGCGATGTTCCAACCGAGTGCAAATGACGGGAAGCAACCCCATTTGTTACCTTCGGCAAATTTGGAGGAACCGTCCCAACGAACAGTTGCAGTGGCGATGTATCTGTTTTTCCATGAATAATTGGCACGCAAAGCTATAGACTGCATACTGTTTTCAGAGAAAGAAGAAGTAACAGTTGATTCACCGCTTGTTCCTGTTCCCATATTCCACCAATCTGTACCTTCGATAGGATCTACAGCAGTTTGATAATAATTTTCTGAATTATTCTTCTGTGCAGAATAAAGGAACATCGCATTGATAGAATTGTCACCGAATGTACGAACATAATTTAATATGTTGTCCCATACGAACCCATATGAAGTGTTGTTGGTAACATAAGCTGCACGCACTTCATCATCTACCCAAGTTTTACCGGTTGCCGGATTAGTGAAACCGACATATTCACCATTACGATAAGCTGTGTAAGTTGGAGAAATAGTCGACTTAAGAGTAAGACCGGGTATGATATTCAATTGCAAATAGATATTACCGAGCAAACGATAGGTCTTACGTTTTTGCACAGAATTCTTCATTCTGTCTAGCGGGTTGATGAAGTCGGAGAATTGGTTGTCATCAGTTCCAAGGGTAGTCTTGTTACCAGGGAAGTGAATAGTGTTACCTTCCTCATCATAAGGAATCATATAAGGATTCACACGATAAGCCTGTTCAATGGCATTATTCGGAGCATATGAATTATTGATTTGTGCAGCATAAATATTAAATCCGGCATTGATTACCTTGTTTATTCTTGCATTCACAGCACCTTTAAAAGAGTAGTTAGACCTGCTATCGCCCTTATAAAGACCCTGTACGTTTTCATAACCGAGACCGAATTGATAATCAACAAATTCGCTTGCACCTGAAACTGCAACATAATGGTTCTGTTGATGACCGTCACGAGTAACGAGACCGGGCCAATAAGTTGTAGCGTTATTAGCCAACATCTCTTTCATTACATAAGGTGAAGTAATATCGCTTGCAGTCTTTTGAAGTAAAGCCTGACCTAAACCCATGGAAGATGGCAACATACCATAAGTAGGTTGAGGAATCCAATTATCCTGGCCGTTAACAGGTTGTGTAAATTTTCCGAAACGATAACGATACCATTGCGGACCATCCATGAAATCAGGCATACGGGTTGCGTGGCTAATACCATAGTATCCATCATAAGAGATAGTTGCTTGGGCACCTTTGTGAGCTCCGGCACCGCTCTTGGTAGTCACGAGAACAACACCTGCTGTTGCACGTGAACCGTAGATAGCAGTGGAAGAAGCGTCTTTAAGGATGTCTACACGTTCGATATCCTGGGGATTCAGGAATGAGATATCTGATGTTTCAACTCCGTCGACTACATATAGAGGAGTAACGCTGGAGTTGATTGAGGACTTACCACGGATTTCAATTGAAATGTCACCGTTGGTACGACCGGTATTTTTTGTAATGTTTACACCGGGTACGGAACCCTGGAGGCTTTCGAGCACAGATGCTGAACCTTTGGCGTTGATTTGTTGTGCATCGATAGTTGATACAGAACCGGTAAGGTCAGATTTCTTGATCTGTCCATAACCTACAACCACGAGTTCATCGAGCGCCTTGGAGTTTTCAGCCATTGTCACATCGATTTTGGTGCGTCCGTTAACTTTTTCCTCAACGGTGTTGTAACCGATGTAAGAGAAAACAAGTTTACCATTTGATGGCACCATTCTAAGAGTATAGTTACCGTCAACATCGGTTGCGGCACCATTGGTAGTGCCCTCGACCATTACGGTAACACCGATAAGGGGTTCGCCTTCAGTATCGAACACGGTACCCGTGACATCGATATTTTGGGCAAACACAGGAATCGCCATAAAGAGGGCGAGCAGACTTAGGAACCTTTTTCTCATAGATGAGCGGTTGCCCGATCTCTGTCTTTTACAGATTAGATTACTTAAGGTCATGATTCATGTGTATGATTAGTTGTTAGTTTTTCTTGTTAAATACGTGATACACAGTTCACGGTAAAAGCAATAGGCTAATGATTTAAAAATTACCTTTTTCGGTTTTCGGTGCAAATTTATTAATTCTTTTTAAAATACCAAAAAAAAAATGACATAAACACAATAAGGGAGGAATGATAATTCAAATTTGGTGGAAAGGAACAGGTTTTTGGTATCCCTTTAGGGGGAATTAGAGAAAAGTCCCTCCCGTTAATGGGAAGAACTTTTCTTTAAGTTCTAATCCAAAAGATAAGAGGACATAGCATAAGTCCTTCCCATTTAAGGGACTTTGAAAAACTCCCTCCCGTTAGAGCAGGGTTATCTCCTTGAAGGAAGGGGAAGCTGAAGAGCCTCCATAATATATAAGGTACTCTCCCGGAGTAGCAGCCATTTCCTCGTTTACTGGATCAAAAGTTTTGAAATCATTTTCATCAAGGATGAATTCCACATCTACGGAAGAATTTGCTGGAACATTCACTCTTTTGAATGCCCTTAAAGTTTTGTTTATATCAGAGGGATCATTTTTCTTTCTAACATAGAGCTGAACCACCTCTTCTCCATCGATATCACTGTTGTTGGTTACATTCACGACGAAAGGAACTTTGTCTCCCAACTGAGCCGATTCCTGAAGTGAAGGATCTGCATAAGAGAATTCCGAGTAACTTAAGCCATAACCGAAAGGATAAAGAGGAATGTCTTTCATATATCTATATGTTCTGCCGGCCATGTTATAATCCTCGAAATCCGGAAGCTGGCTGTCATCACGATAGAAAGTAACCGGGAGACGACCGGCCGGGTTATAATCACCGAACAAAACTTCGGCCACAGCCTGACCGCCTTCCTGACCCGGATACCAAGCCTGGAGAATGGCATCACAGATTGAATCTTCGGGAGCAAGCCCCATAGCAGAACCGGAACAGTTTACGAGAACAACATTCTTACCCTGTTCCTTAAGACTCTTAATCAAATCTCTCTGTATTTGTGGCAGTTCGATAGTCTCACGGTCTCCTTTTCTAAACCCGGGGAAATTTACCTTCATTTCCTCGCCTTCGAGTTTTGGAGAAATACCGCTGACAAAAATAACAGTTTCCACACCGGCAAGATCAACTTCAGGAAGAATACTGTCATTGACCACATGGTTGCAACCTTTGGCATATTTCACGGAATTATTTTTGGCACGGATACCATCGAAAATAGAAATGGTGTGAGAAGGAGTACCGTTATAATTACCCCATTGCATAACAGTATCGTTGGCGTTGGGACCCATCACCATGATAGATTGGTTTTGAGGAGACAATGGCAAAATACCATTATTTTTCAGTAGAGTCATAGACTTACGAGCCACATCCAAAGCTTGTTGGCGATGACGAGGAGAATCCACTACTGAATATGGTATGGAATCCCAGGGAGAAGGTGCGTTCTCCCCCATTTCTCCCAATTGGAAACGAGCAGTCAACAACCTTACAACACTGGCATTTATATCCTCTTCAGTAATAAGACCACGTTCAATAGCTTCATTAAGGTTTGAGAAGTCGCTGCCACATTCGAGGTTGGTTCCGGAAATTACAGCATCCGAACTTGCCTCTGCACCATCTGTATGTGTTTCGTGATGTTCCGGCATATAAAAATCACGAATAGCGGAGCAATCTGAAACTACAATACCATCAAAATCCCACATTTCGCGGAGAATATGAATCAAGAGTCGATTGTTACCGCAACATGGTTCTCCTTCAAATCGGTTGTATGCACACATCACCTGTCCTACGCCATCATTTACAAGGGCCTCGAAAGCTGGGAGATAAGTACCCCAAAGATATTCGGCAGGCACATCTTTTGCGTCAAAACTATGACGGTTCCATTCCGGACCGCTATGAACTGCGAAATGTTTAGCACAAGCCAAAGTTTTCAGATTTCCGTCGGGATCATCGCCCTGGAGACCATTAACAGCTGCAAGACCCATTAAGGTTGTAAGGTAAGGGTCTTCTCCATATGTTTCCTGACCCCTGCCCCATCGCGGGTCCCGGAATATATTGATATTGGGAGTCCAGAAAGTCAAACCTTTGTATCTACCATTGTCACCTTCCTTTTGGAATTCATTATATTTGGCCCTCGCTTCATCACTGATAATATCGAAAGTTTCTTCGATTAGCACCGGATCGAAAGTGGCACCCATGCCAATAGATTGAGGAAAAACCGTAGCCAATCCGGCCCTGCCAACACCGTGCAAAGCTTCATTCCACCAATTATATTCAGGGATGCCGAGTCTGGGAACTGGTTTGGAGCGGTCCATCATAAGTCCGATCTTTTCTTCCAAAGTAAGGAGTTTCACAACGGAATCGGCCTTAGCTTTTGCAATAGCTTTAGGGGATTGAGGAGTGGCTGCACTCAGTGATAGAATTGTGGCTGAGGCAACAATAGTGATAAAGGATCGTAGCATAAAAATTTATTTTATTTGCAAATATAATAAAAAACTAACATGTGCAATGGCTCCGCCTTTCCATTGTAGAGGATTTAAAAAAATCCTTCCCATTGTAGAGGATTTAAAAAAAATCCTTCCCGTTAATGGGAAGGACCTTAATGGGAAGAACTTTTTTAAAGTTCTAAAAGTTAACAGGAAGAACTTTTCTAAAGTTCTTAAATCAGATGTAAGAGAGTGCTTCCTTACATTTGGAAGTGACGAAAGCCCAATCTTTTGCTTCCACTTTGTCTTTCGGGAACAATTTGCTACCCATTCCTACGCAGCATACACCGGCCTTAAACCAAGCGGTGATATTATCTTGAGTAGGTTCCACACCGCCGGTAACCATAAGTTTGCTCCAAGGCATCGGTGCCAAGAGACCTTTAACGAATTTGGGACCAAGAACATCACCCGGGAACACTTTGCAAACCTCGCAACCGGCTTCCTGCGCGAAACCGATTTCAGAAACGCTACCGCAACCTGGTATGTAAGGCACCTGACGACGGTTGCAAACCTTAGCTACATCCGGATTGAAGAGCGGTCCAACCACGAAACAAGCACCGAGTTGCATATAAAGTGAAGCTGTGCCTGCATCTACCACAGAGCCTACGCCAATTGCCATTTCGGGACATTCTGCTGCAGCATATTTCACAACCTCTGCAAATACCTCGTGCGCGAAGTCTCCGCGGTTTGTAAATTCGAAAGCGCGTACACCTCCGTCGTAGCATGCTTTAACTACACTTTTAGCAGTCTCAACATCCTTGTGATAGAAAACCGGCACCATAGGAGCCTCTTCCATCTTATTTAGAACCTGTAATTTATTGAATTTTGCCATTATATTATGTATAAGAGATAAGGTTTGGGGATAAGGATTAGCGTTGAACGCGACCGTTTGCAGATCCTCCTGCAAGAGCTTTCACCTCTTCTGCTGAAACGAGATTGAAGTCACCGGGGATAGTCTGTTTGAGGGCAGAAGCTGCAACTGCGAATTCGAGCGCCTCGTCTTGAGTAGGCATAGTAAGCAAACCATGGATAAGACCACCTGAGAAAGAATCGCCGCCACCAACACGGTCGATAATAGGATTGATGTCGTAACGTTTGCTCTGATAGAATTCCTTACCATTGTAAATCATAGCTTTCCAACCATTATGTGTAGCAGAGAAAGACTCGCGAAGAGTTGAAACTACATACTTGAATCCGAATTCCTTCATCATTTGTTGGAAAATACCTTTGTAACCTTCGGCATCGGTGTTACCACCTTCTACGTCAGCATCCGGTTTGAAACCGAGACAAAGTTCTGCATCCTCTTCGTTACCAATGCAAACATCTACATATTTCATCAAAGGTTTCATTATAGAGATAGCCTTTTCACTTGTCCACAATTTCTTACGGAAATTAAGGTCGACAGAAACAGTGACTCCATGACGTTTTGCCGCTTCGCAAGCCAATTTAGTGAGTTCAGCTGCCTTATCTGAAATAGCCGGAGTGATACCGCTCCAATGGAACCAGTCGGCCCCTTCCATAATCTTGTCGAAATCAAAATCAGAAGGATCAGCCTCTGCGATAGCGGAATGTGCACGGTCATAAATTACTTTTGACGGACGCATAGATGCACCGGTTTCGCAATAGTAGATACCTACTCTGTCACCACCTCTTGCAATATGGTCTACATGTACTCCATATCGACGAAGAGCATTCACAGCAGCCTGACCGATTTCATGTTTCGGCAATTTGCTAACGAAATAGGCGTCGTGGCCATAGTTTGCGCAGCTTACAGCAACATTGGCCTCGCCGCCACCCCAGATAACGTTGAATTTGTCAACTTCTACGAATCTGTAGCATCCCTCAGGGGATAGACGGAGCATAATTTCTCCGAGTGTAATTACTTTGCTCATATGTTTATAGTGTTGTTAGGTTTAATCGAGTTTAATCGAGCTTTATCGAGCTTATCGAGCTTTATCGAGCTTCATCGAGTTTTATCGAGCTTATCGAGCTTTATCGAGTTTTATCGAGCCTTATCGAGCTTTATCGAGTTTTATCGAGCTTAGATTATTTCCATAAGTTTAACCGCATCGATATATTTGGCGATGCTTTCGGCAACTGCTTTGGCGTCCTGCATGGCGTGAACGACTGTCGCCTGACTTCCCGAGACGTCTCCTCCGGCGAAAACCCCTTTGCGAGTAGTCATTCCATATGGATTATCACGCGTGATTACGTAACCTTTTTCGTCAACATCAATGCCATCAGTGGTTGAAACTATACGAGAAGCCGGTACTGAACCCACAGCTAAGATAACGTTATCCATAGGCATTACAACCTCACCTTCGGGAGTGGATACCGTAATCGATTTCAGTTTGAACTCATTGTCGTCTCTACCTTCAATGTTAACCACGGAAGAATTCCAAAGGAACTTCACGCCTTCGTTGACTGCATCCTCGTATTCCGCCTTTAGGGCAGCCATCTTCTCAATATCACGGTGGTAGATCACGGTAACTTCAGACGCTCCCATTCTGAGAGAGGTTCTGGCGGCATCCATAGCAGTGTTACCACAACCGATAACAGCCACTTTGTCCCCTTCATGAATCACGACTTCATTACGAGAAATATAACCGTTTTCATACAAACCAACACGGCGAAGGAAACGTATGCCTTGTCTCACACCTTTATGTTCTATCCCGGGTATGGCAAGACGTTTAGGAACGCCTGTGCCTGTCCCCATAAAGATAGCGTCAAAACCTTGTTTGAAGAGATCGTCAACAGTAAAATCCTTACCGATGGTAGTGTTAAGATTTATCTTGACACCAAGATTTTCAATCTTCTTTATTTCTCGATTCACCACCTCTTTCGGTAGACGATACTGAGGAATACCGAACATAAGCACGCCACCGGCTTCCGGTTCCATTTCGAAAATTTCGACATAGAAACCTTGTCTTGAAAGGTCACCTGCGATTGTGAGTCCTGCAGGACCCGAACCTATTACTGCAACCTTACCACGGTTTTTCTCCGGAATTGATTCATGTCTCCAACCGGC
The DNA here is from genome assembly GCA_022510405.1 of Muribaculaceae bacterium. Classification (GTDB taxonomy): domain Bacteria; phylum Bacteroidota; class Bacteroidia; order Bacteroidales; family Muribaculaceae; genus Lepagella. The sequence continues at coordinate 31,522 of JAFLTP010000012.1, forward strand.
CTCGGCATCAAAATCCGCGATAAAACGTTCCAATTTGCCAATATGCACCGCTTCTCCTTTTTTACCAAGAACGCAGTTACCTTCACACTGCCGTTCATGGCCACAGACACGGCCACAAACAGCCGGAAGGTTACTCCGATTGTTGATAATATTCATCGCATTACCGAAGTTGCCTTTTGCAAGTTCGGCTATCCAGTCAGGTATATCATTGCTGATAGGGCAACCTTTCTTGCAACCCGGTGCCTTGCAATGCAGACACCGCTGCGCCTCTTTTATGGCTTCGGCAAGAGTGTAAGGTTCAGAAACTTCTTCAAAATCTTTCATGAATGGAGTAGTGAACAGAGAGTTTTTAGTTGTTGGTTGTGAGTTTAAAGTTGTTGGCAGTGAATTATTATCTCATCTCGGTATATTGGATTTTATCCATATCCCCATAGTCGAGGTTTTCACCACCCATACCCCAGATAAACATATAGTTGGATGTGCCTGCTGCTGCATGAATGCTCCATTCGGGACTCATGATAGCTTGTTCATTATGGAGCCAAACCACCCTTTCTTCCTGAGGTTCTCCCATAAGATGGCATATTGCATTGCCTTCGGGAACATTGAAATAAAAATAAGCTTCCACACGACGGTCGTGTGTATGAGCAGGCATTGTATTCCAAACAGAACCCGGCATCAGTTCAGTAAGACCCATCTGGAGCTGGCAAGGACCCTCTTCGAGCACATTGTTTACAATCAATTGGTTGATGACACGGTCGTTGCTTTCCTCCATACTTCCGGCATGGAAAGAATTTGCCTTTATGGAACCCTTTCTGCCGTCAATAGTAATCAATTGAGTTTTGTAGTGCTTATGAGCAGGTGTTGAGTTAAGATAGAATTTAGCCGGATTGGAATCGTCCTTTGAACGGAAAGACACTTCCTTATTTCCGCAACCCACATAAAGAGCATCCTTGAAATTCAATTCATAATCAGTGCCGTCAACAGTAATAATGCCCGGTCCTCCGATATTGATTGCGCCCAATTCTCTTCTCTGAAGGAAATATTCAGCCTTCAAAGGATCTATTGTTTCAAGTTTGACAGACTGACCCACCGGCATCACACCACCAAACACAACACGGTCGTACATAGAATAAGTGAGGTTCACCTTGTTTGCTTCCATAACGGTTGGCATTACAAAGCGGGAACGGAGCTGATCAGTAGAATACTCCTTTACATCGTCAGGGTGGCAAGCACGTTGCACGGTATAAGTAGTTTGGGCAGTCGCAGAGGACATTGCTAAAGTAGCCATAACAGCAAAAATTAATTTTTTCATAACCTTATATTTAAATATAAAACTCACCGAAATGTCTTGAAAAGACATATCCGGTGAGATAATTTTATTCCATAGTTTGAAGAGTTGTAGCACCCTTTTTCACCATTTCCTTCTGGTTCTTGAGGATGAGAACACGGTTCCACCACATGAGACCACAAGTCAACAACACGAGTATACCTGCTCCGATTTCCTTAAGATGGACGGAAAGTTGGTAGATAACGAAACCAAGCGGAGAAGAAGAGAAATCAAGCGCGCCGGCTTCAAAACCTTGAGGAATTGCTACTGCTCCATCACCGGTTACCTTATATACATCGTCGGCAGCGAGTGTGAATGCCGGAGCGATAGCGGTTACCATATAAAGACCCATTACAATTACCACAAGCCCTACGATAAAAGACTTGACAACATTACCGTTGGTGTAAGGAAGTATCAGAACGAAGACATAGAACATGCCGGCAAGAGAAGCCAACGGCAAGAACTGATTACCCGGAAGTATAACCGCAAGAACGAGAGTGACCGGGATGAGGAGCAGAGAAACTACAAGAGTAGTAGGATGGCCAATTACCAAAGCCGGACTCATACCAATATTCAGTCCATCGGCATTCTTGAATTTCTTCGCAATCAATTCCCTTGTGGCATCTGAAATAGGTTTCAAACCTTCTATGAAGAAAGCAGTAACTCTCGGGATCAAAGCCATCACGGCACCCATCTTTATACCCAAACCAAGGATATAAGGGATTTTATCCACAATTTCATTCCAGGAAGAACAGGTGAAGCAACCGATACCTACACCGACGAGAACACCGAGGAAAAGTGGTTCACCTAAGATACCGAATTTCTTTTTCAAACCCTCTGCATCAATCTCAAGTTTCTGCATACCGGGAATTTTATCCAGAGCCTTGTTTATGCCATAAGCAAAAGGTGCGAGACCGGCACAGAAAGGCTGCGGAATGGAGATTCCTTCGGTATCTTTATAAAAACCTTGGAATTTCTTCGCAGTCATGTCGGCAATGACAAGCGTGACTATATAACATATTATCGCTCCGAAGAAACCCCAGGCAAGGGAATCAGTAGCGAAATAAATCACCGCACCGATGAAAGCGAAATGCCAATAGTTCCAAAGGTCGATATTTACTGTACGGGTTGTTTTAAGAAACAGCATAAGCAAGTTCACACCGAGACACACCGGAATGATAAATGCTCCTACCGCAGTGTTGTAAGCCACCGCTGCAGCGGCCGGCCAACCCATATCAAATACTTTTAGTTGCAGATCATAAAGTTTAACGATGTCATTAAGAGCAGGACCTAAAGAAGAAGTAAGGAGGGCAGTCACTATAGACAGGCCGACGAAACCGACGCCTACCTTAAGACCGGCCATAAGAGCCTTACCTATTTTAATACCGATACAAAGACCGAGTACGGTGAAGATGATAGGCATCATCACCGCCGCGCCAAGTCCGATAATATAAGAAAATACTTGTTCCACTGAGTAATATTTGAGTTGTAAGTTTTGTGTTGTAAGTTGTGAGTTTAATCACGATTTGTCGAGATTAATCCAGATTCATCGAGTTTATCGGGATTCATCGAGTTTATCTGAGATTCATCGAGTTTATCGGGATTCATCGAGTTTATGGAGACTCATCGAGTTTATCGAGATTCATCGAGTTTATCGAGATTCATCGAGATTCATCGGGATTCATCGAGATTCATCGAGTTTATCGGGATTCATCGGGAAAATTCCCGATAAATCCCGCGTATATTTTTAGTTAAGGCTGCTTACCGATGTAAGCTAAAATACCTCCGTCTACATAAAGAATATGACCGTTTACAAAGTCAGAAGCATCAGAGGCCAAGAAGACAGCAGGACCTGCCAAGTCTTCCGGAGTACCCCAACGACCGGCTGGAGTTTTCGCGATGATGAACTGATCGAACGGATGACGGCTACCGTCCGGTTGTTTCTCACGTAGTGGAGCTGTCTGAGGAGTTGCTATATATCCGGGGCCTATACCGTTGCATTGGATGTTGTGTTCGCCATATTCGGAACATATGTTTTTGGTTAGCATCTTCAAACCACCCTTAGCGGCAGCATAAGCTGAAACAGTTTCACGACCGAGTTCACTCATCATAGAGCAGATGTTAATGATCTTACCGTGACCCTTCTTAATCATAGAAGGAATGACAGCTTTGGCGCAGATATAAGGAGCGACGAGGTCGATATCTATAACCTTACGGAAATCCTCCACATCCATGTCGTGCATCGGTATACGCTTAATGATACCGGCATTGTTTACAAGGATATCAATCACACCTATATTTTTCTCTATGTCAGCCACCATTGTCTTTACGGCAGCTTCGTCAGTAACATCACACAGATAACCTTTTGCATCGATTCCGGCTTCCTTATAATTTGCAATACCGATATCCATAGATTTCTGTGTACTGCAGTTATATACAATTTTCGCGCCAGCTTCGTGGAGAGCCTTTGCAATTGCGAACCCAATTCCATATACACCACCAGTGACGAGGGCTACCTTGCCCTTAAGCGAGAAGTTTACCATATAAAGTTTAAAGTTTAGAGTTTAAAGGTGTTAGTTTTTATAGTTGTTTTTGATGTAGGAAAACCAGGAAGAGGCATCTTTAAAGCCATCTTTTTCCCGACTTCCGGAAGAAATCACTTTGTATTTGATTTTGCCGTTTTTGTCAGGTTTAAGCAAATATAAGTAATTGATCTCATCTTCACGTGCCTCAATTATGTTTTCCGGATCTATTTGAATAGCCAAGCCAACCTCTTCTATTAGTTCCGGATGCTTTTTATCGGGTATATTACTACCCCAAGAAGCGGCTACACCTTCTGGAAGAATAAATCCCTCATTATCTGTTTCAAGTTTTTGAACGCCGGTTGCGAAAACATCCTCCGGAGCGTAACCCTCAAGTTGAATTTCCACCAAAAGATCTCGGCTATCAGGCAACACAGAATAAGTCTGTGTCATCTGAATGGGATGACCATTAAAGATCCAATCCTTATCTACAACCTGCACGGAAGAATTGCTTAAAACTGTCTGGGAGCGAGTAGCAACAGAATCAATTGTGACCGGCTGGTCGGTAAATCCTCTAAATGAGCCCGCTCCTACAGACTGACCCGCCCAAAGGACATCACATCCGTAACCTTCATTCAGTTGCTCCGGTGTTGTATAGAAACCCGTAACGTCAAGTTCCAGTTGTGGAGTTTGTTTCACGTAAAGATCAAGACTTTGTCGATTGTCCATATAAACACGGTAAGCTACCCAAGGATTTTCAATAACCGCACCATGACCATAAATACTGTTATACATCTCACGTGTATTGGCATCGCCAGGATAAGTGATGCTCACGATACGAGGATGTTTGTTATTACGGTCATACAATTTTATATAAGCATCCGTTTGGGAAAACGCTGTTAGATATGATAACGTAAAAAGGAGAGCAAAAAGTATACTTTTCATGAACGCAAACAGGGTTTAAAACGCAAATTTAATAATAAAAGTTGTAATTGAGGTATTCCTATCAGTTATAATCGGCAATAAGGGACTCAAAAAGACGTTTTTACAACAGTTATGAATAAAATTACCGGTTTTCTCCTTTTAATAATTGTCACCTTTTTAACCCTTCGCGGGGAAATACGTCCCCCACACTACCTGCCGGACGGAGTTTCGGCTGTGTCTCTTAACGGCGAAAAACGATTCAACAGAGGTTTATACGGTGCACATTCGGGATTTCGTATAGATTGTTCGGATTATCCCGAATTCGGAATTTATTTACCGAGAATGGGAGGCAATCTCCAAATAACATTACCTGAGGGTGACTGTAGAGCCCGTTATACCCCGGGAAGAATGGACTATGAACAAGGAGGTGTGACAGTTGAGGTGCAAGTTGGCCGTAACACCGACTTCGCACTTTGGGCAATTAAAAATTTCAATGAGCATCCGGTGAGTATTCCCGTAAGATTCGGCGGAGTAGCCGACAAGAAATTTTCTCGTGAAGGAGACCTCGGGGTTGACGATCCAACTTGTTTCGATTTGAAACCGGAATATTGTATAGGTAACAAGTATAAAGTTAACCACGATACAGTGTCTGTGGAATACGGTAAAACGGAAAGAAAGAATATATCTTTGATAATACCTTCAAAAAACTATTATATCACAAAACTACCGTCCTATGAAGGTGAAATAGAAATACAACCGGGGGAACAAAAAATAATAGGTCTTTTCCCATCGGGAGAAATACCGACAAAGAGCCTTGAAGCACTCTTGACTGAAGCGGAGAAAGAGAGAGAAGAATTAGCTGGCAAAATAAAAATTAACACACCCGAAGCCTGGTTAAATCCCATCGGGGGAGCTTTGGCCGTAGCCTCTGACGGAATCTGGAGCGGTGAAGCATGGTTGCACGGTTCCATTGGTTGGCGTACCCCACATTTAGGTTGGAGAGGAGCTTATGTAGGAAGTGCTACAGGACAGCATGAGAGGGCCTTAACGCATTTCAAGACCTATGCAGCCAATCAAATTACCGACATTCCCCCCATATATGACCATCCACGTCAGGATTCGGCTTTGAATCTGGCACGGGCCGAGAAAAAATGGGGAACTCCAATGTACAGCAACGGATATATTTGCCGGCGACCTGGCAAGAAAGACGAGATGTCGCACTACGACATGAACCTCGTATATATAGATGCCATGCTAAGATATTTCAGGGCAACAAGAGATACCGTGGCTATGCGGGAACTATTTCCGGTGATAAAACTTCATCTGGACTGGGAGAAAAGAAACTTTGATCCTGACGACAATAAATTGTATGACGCTTATTGCTGCATATGGGCAAGTGACGCTTTGTATTACAGTGGCGGAGATGTGACACATTCCTCGGCCTATAATCTATTTGCCAATCGATTGGCAGCACAGGTAGCCGAAATTCTGGGAGAAGATTCCACTACTTATAGAAAAGAAGCCAATGGAATCTCAGCCGCCATCGACAGTGTTTTGTGGATGTCGGACCGGGGTCACTGGGCAGAGTACAGAGAAGCAATGGGACATAGAAGACTTCATCCTTCTGCTGCACTCTGGACAATATACCACGCGATAGATTCCGAAGTATCTGATCCTTTCAAGAGCTATACCGCAACTTTATACATAGACCGTGAAATTCCTCATATTCCTGTGAAAAGCAAAGGTATTGAGGAAGAGTTGTTTACCCTCTCAACCACCAATTGGAAACCTTATTCATGGAGCATCAATAACGTGGCCATAGCGGAAGTGATGCACACCGCCCTCGCCTATTGGCAGACAGGAAGAAACGAGGAAGCCTACAATCTTATGAAAAGTGTTGCCTATGACAATATGTATCTTGGAGCATCACCATTAAATTTCGGTCAGATAAGCCACTATGACAAGGCCCGAGGAGAATGTTACAGAGATTTCGCGGATCCAATAGGAATCTGGAGCCGGGCACTGATCGAAGGATTGTTCGGAATCCGGCCGGATCTGCTGGCTAATGAACCGGTAGTAAATCTCATACCCGGATTTCCGGAAGAATGGAATGAGTCCTCGATAGAGTTACCCGATTTGTCGTATTCTTACAAACGCGATGGCGACCGAACCATATATCTAATAGAGAACAGATATGGCCATGAGTCCAAATTAAGGCTCACAGTACCTGCCAAAGGAATTGAAAGTGTAACGGTGAATGGCAAACCTGCTGAATGGGCACCTGTTTTAAACTCCATTTCTAAGCCTACCATAACGATCAACGCCGGAACCGATCCAAACATTGAAATAGAAATAACTGAAAGAGGAAATCTATATCCGAAACCGACAGGACAAGAACGAATTGAGGGGCCGGTAATTTTCCGGGAGATGAAAGATGGAAATTTAAGTTGGTGGATTCCGGAAGCCCGGTCTTTAGAAGATACCAATCCCATGATTGAGAATGGTTTTGGAGACATACGTCCCGAACTTTGTGAGATGGTGAACCTCAGGGAAAGTTATTATTCAGCTGTGACAGATATTTTCCGGAATGAATATATGTCACCTCGACCAAATGTAACCACACTTCAACTTCCAAAACAAGGGATTGGAGAATGGTGCCACCCCACACTCACAGCAGATATAGATGACAGTGGTCTTAGGGAAATTCTAAAAAAACAGGGTGATATTCTTAAGACAGAAACAGGCTTGACATTTGCGCTTCCTTCTGAAGGGAATAATGTCATATATACCTCTTTATGGGATAATTATCCTGACTCTATAACCATTCCATTATCCGGGAATGCAGAACATATTTATCTGCTGTTGGCCGGTTCAACAAATCATATGCAAAGCGGTATCGAGAACGGGAGATTGCGGATTCGTTACACCGACGGCAAAGAAGAGACCACTTCATTAATCAATCCCTATAATTGGGCACCGATAGAACTTGATTTTTATAACGATGAGTACGCATTTGCGATGCCTGAAGGAATGTTACCACCCTACCGGCTCCATCTCAAAAGCGGACTGATGAGCCGTTATCTTGGAGAAAATCTTGGAATCAAAGGTGTTGCCGACCGGTTTATTGAAGGAGGCGCAGGTATAGTCTTGGATATCCCTACTGATTTCTCACGCCAACTTGAATCCCTGACTCTTGAAACGATGTCGGGAGATGTTGTAATAGGATTAATGGGTATTACTATACAAAGACCTTTTACTTTGGTACCGTAATATAAGAATCGGCAAGACCGGAAGCTTTGGCAGTCACCTTTATATCTCCGGAATTTGACGGTTTTTTTACAGCTATCCTGTTTTCGCCCTTATGTAATTGGATTTGTTTTACACGAACCTTGTTTTCATTGGAAGAAACATTCACCCAATCGGAAGGTTCCTCAATTTCAAAAATTACTGTTCTATTATCGTTAAGACATCTTTTCCCATAAAAGTCAGTCACTTCACATTGAATTACGGCCGCCTCTGAATTTTCCGACGGATCAGTTTTTGACGGATCCAAAAGAGTAAGTTTAATTTGTGCCGGTATTCCCGAAGTAACCAGAGAATGTCTTCCTACTTCTTTTCCCTGTGAATCATAGCTGACAGCCGTAAGTGTACCGGGTTGAAAAATGACGTTATCAAAAGTAAAAAGATGTTTGCTTTCATGTCTGCCAAAACCATTGGAGATGTCATTAATGAAAAGCTCCACGTCTTCTCCGTCGGAAACAACATTAATCGGATTTACGGAATTGGCCGGATAGTTCCAATGGCCTATTATATATGTATGACTATCGTTGGTATTATCGGCGGCAAAAGAATTTGAAGCAGTTAATGCCAATAAGATGCTACCAAATATAAACTTTGAGTTCATGTTAATTTCCTTCGGGTTTTGTTATTTCAATAAAGGGACATTCAATCCATTTGAAAGATGCGAATGAATCCGGTTGAGCAGGATCATAGGTTACATAATCTTCGCGAATATATTGGGTCAATGGCAAGTCAAGTTGCTTGATTCCTTCCACCACACATTTTGCAATCTCATAAGCTCCATAGGGATTGAAATGCGTGTTGTCTTTGAGATCATCTTTTTGACCGGGATAAGTGCCGGCAGGATATTGAACGAAAGCACGTTTCGAGTCTTCGACACCAAGGGTTTCATAAAGTGTACCGGTCATTTCCTGCAAATCTATAAGAGGAACATTTTCCCTTTGTGCTATGAATCTCATCGCCTCAGGGTAATCCTCATGGGAATCTATGAGTTTTCCTTCATCGTTGAAATAGCGACGACGGGTAGGTGTAAGAAACACCGGATAAGCCCCTCTGGAACGCACCTCATCAATATATTCTTTAAGTTGATACATATAGAAATAGAATGCGCCTTTACCGGGTCCGCTCAATTTCTGGTCATTATGTCCGAATTCAATGAATACCCAGTCACCGGGTTTCACTTCGGAAAGTATTTTTTCCCAACGACCCCGTTCTTTAAAAGAATCAAGACGGGCACCGGATTCAGCATAATTGGCAAAGGCAATACCATCGTTGAACCAACGTGGAATCATCTGACCCCAGCTCGCATAAGGTTCCACATCATAGTCGGTGACGGTTGAATCGCCGCTAATGAAGACAGTGGGGATATCGTCTACCCGCTCAATTTCAAGATAAGCCAATTGAGGAGACTCACCGTTAAATTCCAAAGTAAGTTTATTATCCCAATTAAGCTTATTTCTACTTCCACCTTTGATATATTTGATAGAGTCGCCTTCCCTTATTTCATTGCTGTATTTGTTTACTGCAAACTTATAGGTCTTGAACTCACCCTTCTTTGTGGGTTCGTTTTCTACGAACAGACGACGAGACTCGGCACGAAGAGTTGTTTCACTGGCTTTTTTTTCATTGCCGATTACCGCAGTAACCAGATAATTTCCATCGGGAAGGTTTACTGAGAAAAAGAAAGGTTGGTTAGCACCTGAAGTGGCACCGTCCTGAAAATCGAAACCATATCCTTTTTCCGGAGTATAAGTATCTTTTGAAGAAACCTTTATGTAGTTATTCTCCTGTTTAGAGTTCTTAGAATCCGTAAAATCAAAACGATAAGACTGAGCAAAAGTACTTAGGGATAATAGAAGACCCGGTATCAATAAAAATAGTTTCATGATATTTATTTTATGGGGCGAAAAATATGGAAGTAAAAGTAATATTAATTTTTCAATTATGCGCATAAAAAATTCAAAAAGTGCATTTTGACATAATAACATTCGTTTATTTATCATATTTTTATCTATATTTGCAAAATTGTAAAAATTGTAATCAGTAACCTCTATCCCTAATACAATGTCATGAAACAACTTAATAATTCGGATTCTGGAGTTAAAATAACGAAACGACCAACCAAAGTTCTACAATTTGGTGAGGGCAATTTTCTAAGAGCGTTTGTAGATTGGATTCTCGACACTGCCAATGAAAAGGGTGTGATAGATACATCAGTGGCAGTAGTCTCACCCAGATTCAAATACAATCCAACGATCCAGAATTTGGAAAAACAGGATTGCTTATACAATGTGTGTCTTGAAGGTGTGGAAAACGGGACACCGAAAAAAGAGACACGTCTAATCACCACATTGGCGAAAGCCTTCTCGCCTACGGAGAAACCTGAGGATTATGCAGAAATAATCGAATCACCTGAACTGAGATTTGTGATTTCCAACACAACAGAGCAAGGTATCAAGTATGATGAAGACGATGCCAACAAATTGTGTGCTGCCACTTTCCCCGGGAAAGTAACCGCATTATTAAACCATAGATACAAACATTTCAAGGGCGACAAAGACAAAGGGCTGATTTTCCTTTGTTGCGAGCTTAGCGAGAACAATGCGGCGCGTTTGAAAGAATATGTAACCAAGCATGCAGAAAACGCAGGTATGGGAAAGGAATTCCTCGATTGGGTAGACAACAGCTGTATTTTCTGCGACACTTTGGTTGACCGAATAGTATCAGGCTATTCTGAAGAATCTGTTAAAGAAATTGAGAAAGAAAAAGGGTATACAGACAACGCATTGGTGAAAGGCGAACTCTATCATCTTTGGGTGATCGGTGGAGATGGAGCAGAAAAGGTAAAGGAAGAGCTTCCGTTGCATAAGGCCGGTCTTAATGTTTATTTCCTTCCTTCTGTTAAAGAATTCAGAGACAAGAAAGTGAGGATTCTCAACGGAGCACACACCGGTATGGTGGCTTTGTCTATTTTAAGCGGCAATGACACTGTTTTCGAGGCTTTCAGTGACCCTGAAATAAATAAGTTTGTCAACCTGTTTATTGAACAGGAAGTGATTCCGGTAATAGATGAAGACCCGGAGGAATTGAAGAAATTCTCAGAAGAGATACTTGAACGGTTCACCAATCCATATATCAATCATCAACTGAGATCAATCGCATTGAATTCATTGTCGAAGTGGGAAACACGCAACTATCCTACATTGAAAGACAATTGGACAAAATTGAACAAACTTGCCGATCTTTCAGTCTTTACATTTGCAGCTCTTCTCGCAATGTATGCGCCTGATTCTCCATTCACTCCGGAAGACAAACCGGAACACGTGAAATTGATACAAGAGAATTGGAACGACAACGATTTGAGATCGACAGTTGCTACAATTTTGGACAGCGACATATTCTCTGAGAATTTTGGCAAAGAGATACCCGGATTTTTGGACAAGGCAACAGATTATCTTACTTTGATACGTAAGGAAGGAATGAAAAAGGCTCTTGATAAGGTGTTGGAGGGTCGTTGACTAACGCACAACCGGAGCCACCGAAATGATAGAAAGGATAATAACGATAATTCTTAGTATTGTTGCTGTTATCGGCAGCAAACCAATTACTGTCAGGTCTGAGATTTTATCAGACCTGACAGATTGGTATCCTATAACCGTGGAAAACCGACCTTTCGTTAGGTGGTGGTGGTTAGGAAGTGCGGTTGATCCGGAAGGTCTTACCTACAATCTCGAGGAATTCGCTAAAAAAGGACTTGGCGGCGTGGAAATCACTCCAATCTATGGTGTGAAAGGGAATGAAGCAAACGACATCTCTTATCTTTCCCCTGAATGGATGCGGATGCTTGATTATACAATAAGGGAAGGAGAAAGGCTCGGACTTCAGATTGACATGAACAACGGCACGGGATGGCCATTTGGTGGCCCGGAAGTAGGCACTGAACATAGTGCACGTAAACGAGTAGTTGAAAAATGGACAGTTGAACCGGGCAAAATATTCAATCAAAAGATATTGCCTTCTGAAGAAAAACAGCGAGATGTAGCAACTCTTCAAGCCATTATAGCAGCCAATGGTAATAAACGACTAAATCTTACATCAAAACTTAATTCGGACACCATTCTTAATTGGAAAGCACCTGAAGGAGAAGGAGATTGGACTATTTATGCCGTTTTCAGCGGACGTACATTCCAAAAAGTTAAACGGGCCGCTCCTGGTGGAGAAGGTCTGGTAATAAATCACTATGACAGTGTTGCTGTGAACAAATATCTGGATCGTTTTGACAGCGCTTTCGCGGAATCTTCCTGTCCTCTTCCCAATACCTTTTTCAACGATTCATATGAAGTGTATGGTGCCGATTGGGCTGATAATATTTTTGACGAATTCCTGAAAGATCACGGATATAGTCTTGAGTTGTATATGCCTGAATTCCTTGATGATACTACTGACAAGGAAATCCGTTCGAGAGTCGTGCGAGACTACCGTTTCACTTTAGCTAAAATGCTCCGTGAAAATTTCACCGACGTTTGGCTCGCGCGTTCCCATGCAAATGGTGCAAGGGTCAGAAACCAAAGCCATGGTTCTCCGGCAAATATTATCGATCTTTACGCAGCGGTGGATATTCCGGAATGTGAATCTTTCGGACAGACAGTTTTCAACATACCCGGATTGAACCAGGATGGACCTTCTCGACCAAGCGATGCGGACCCGGCTGTTTTGAAATTCGCATCCTCGGCAGCACATTTAACCGGCAAACCCCTCACCTCTGCCGAGTCTTTAACCTGGTTGACCGAACATTTCCGAACCACACTATCGAGGGCCAAACCTGAACTTGACCAGATGTTTGTTTCAGGAGTGAACCATGTCTATTTTCATGGAGCTCCCTATTCCCCTAAAGATGTATCATTCCCGGGGTGGATGTTTTACGCATCCATTAATATTTCGCCCACCAACAGTATTTGGCAGGATGCCGATTCACTTTTCAGTTACGTAAGTCGTGTTCAGTCTTTTCTTTCTGCAGGAATACCGGACAATGATTTTTTACTTTATTTTCCGATCGACGAGATATGGCAACGTCAAGGAGGAAATCCCTACCTGATGTTTGAAATCCATAAGATGGATGAAAGGATGCCAGATATAAAGGAGGCAGTGAATAATATAATAAATGCCGGATATGACATGGATTATATTTCTGATGCGTTGCTGGATGAAATAACTGTGGAGGGAGAGAAACTCTCTTCCAAAGGAGGGGCATGTTACGGTGCTATTATAGTCCCACCTGTCCATTACATTCAACCCTCGACACTTGAACGTATTCTTGAACTTGCTGAAGAGGGCGCAACAGTGATTTTCGTTGGTTCCCTACCCACAGACGTACCGGGCATGGGTGATCTTGAAAATAGGCGCAACCATTTCGCTTCCCTAAAGACTTCTCTTCCTGAGATGTCAGATAAAGCAATTGTAAAACAACAAGGAAAAGGGAAGATCATAGCTTCACCAAATTATACTGAAGGGTTAACTCTAACAGGAATAGTACCTGAAGAAATTAAGGTTAGATACGGAATTTCAACAATTCGCAGGCGCAACGAGGTCGGTGGATATAATTACTTCATGTCACTACTGAATGATAAGGAGCTTGACGATTTTGTAAATTTAGCCACCCCGGCTTCATCTATAGTAATCTTTGATCCGGTAACAGGTAGAAAGGGCTTGGCACAAACCCGAACCACAACTAATGGAGCCACTCAAGTTAGACTTCAACTCAAACCCGGACAGTCCCTAATATTAAAGACTTTTCCTTATCAAATAGATGGTGAAACTTGGGCATATGTCGAGTCGAAAGGAGAACCACTAATCATCGACAAAGGATGGACGGTAAGTTTCCCGAAAAGCGAACCCGAAATAGCCGGTGTTTTCCCTACGGACTCAGTTTATTCATGGACTAAACTACCCCTTCCTGACGCAAAAGTAAATTTCGGGACCGGAAAATATTCAGTTGAATTTTATTTGGATGATAAAGATAAGGCAGACGATTGGCTGCTTGACCTCGAGGATATTAGAGAAAGTGCTGATGTTAAAATAAATGGGAAACCGGCTGGAAAAGTATGGAGTGTTCCCTTCACCTTATCAGTGGGTGAATTCCTGACACCGGGTTTAAACCATCTTGAAATCGATGTGACGAATACACAGGCCAACCGTATCGCAGATTACGAACGCAGAGGAGTGGAATGGAGGATATTCAAGGATGCGAATATAGCATCTGTTACCAATGCCAAAGAATTCAGTTTCGGCGAGTGGCCTGTTTTACCATCGGGACTAAATTCCACTGTTCGCTTGATACCATTGACCCTTTCAAAATAAAGAAACCTTTTTATTAGAGCTGATGAAAAAATTATTGTTATCCTTACTGACACTATTCTTACTTTTGCCTGTCAAGGCCGGGAATCAGTTGCCCTCGAGGGATGAAACCTTGGAAACCTTAATTAAAATCAATGACTTTTATTTGAAGAACCATCCGGATCCCTTAAAAGAAATCCCATATTATTCCCGCAAAAAGGTTTATGAGGCAAATCTATGGACACGAGCAGTCTATTTTGAAGGACTGATGGCGCTATATTCCATTTATCCCGACAATCGATATTATGATTATGCATATAAATGGGGTGATGGTTTCGATTGGGGTATGCGAAAAGATGAGACTACTACCCGCAATGCCGATAATTATGCCTGTTCGCAGACATATATCGATTTGTACAGGCTCACGCCGGAGCCAAAAATGCTCACAAAGACAAAAGCGAACATGAATATGCTCGTCAACACACCTCAGATAAATGATTGGACATGGATAGATGCCATACAGATGGGAATGCCGGTTCTTGCAAAGATGAGTGCATTGACAGGTGACCCAAAATATAACGAAAAGGCGTGGAAGATGTATGTGTGGACACGTGACTCGTTAGCAGGTGGACTTTTCAATAAAAAAGAGGGACTTTGGTGGCGCGACAAAGATTTTGTACCCCCATACAAAGAGCCTAATGGCAAGAATTGTTATTGGTCACGAGGTAATGGTTGGGTTGTGGCAGCTTTGGTCAGGGTTCTTCAGGAATTACCTGAGAATGACCCACATCGAGAGATTTATATCAATGATTTAAAAGCCATGCTCGATGCAGCAGTGAAATGTCAAAGAGAAGACGGATTCTGGAATGTAAGCATGCATGATGACAGCAATTTCGGAGGAAAGGAGACTTCAGGAACCGCACTCTTTACATATGGTTTGGCATGGGGTATAAATAACGGCATTTTGGATAGAGAGAAATATTTACCGGCACTCACAAAGGCTTGGAATGGAATTGTGACGGAGGCTATTCATCCTGATGGATATATAGGTTATGTACAAGGGACCGGAAAAGAACCGAAAGACGGACAGCCGGTGGCTTACGATTCGAAACCGGACTTTGATGACTACACCACAGGATGTGTTTTGCTTGCCGGTTCAGAAGTATATAAATTATAACTTTTAAATCTGTAAATCCTTTTGATGAGAAATATAAAATTTGTCTCTTGCATTCTTATTTGCTTGATCTGCAACAACATCTGTTTCGCTAAAAAAGAACAGGCAAAAGACTTATGGCCCGACGGTACTGAAATTTCAGATTGGTTCCGCGACACAACTCCATTGGATATTTCCACACTCGGAAAACAATATAAGATAAGTGACTACGGGGTGTTGAATGACGGGAAAGTCCACACAAAGGAATTTCAGGCACTAATCGATAAAGTGGAAGAAGAAGGAGGAGGTTTGATAGTAGTGCCTGAAGGGACTTATCTAACCGGCGCACTTTTCTTCAAACCGGGTGTAAATCTGCATATTAAGAAAGGAGGAACGCTTATGGGTAGTAATGATCCGAGCGATTATCCTTTAATGAAAACCAGAATTGAAGGAGAAACTTGTCTCTACTTCCCCGCATTGATAAATGCCGACGGCCTTGATGGGTTTTCAATCACAGGAGAAGGCACAATCGATGGAAACGGTTTAACTTATTGGAAACATTTTTGGGACAGACGCAAATGGAATCCTCAATGTACCAACAAGGATGAGCAACGACCTCGACTCGTTTACGTTTCTAACAGTAAAAACGTAAGAATTGAGGGAGTAAATCTTCAGAATTCTGCATTCTGGACAACACACATCTACAATAGTGAAAATGTCAAGCTTCTATCACTTCATATATTTTCACCGGCAGCCCCGGTGAAAGCCCCTTCTACTGATGCCATTGACCTGGACGTGGTAAAAAATATTCTCATTAAAGATTGTTACATGTCCGTTAACGATGATGCGGTTGCAATCAAGGGAGGAAAAGGACCTTACGCGGATGCATTCCGGAATTCTTATCCTGAAGTTGACTTTTCAAAGTATCCTGAAATGGAAGGAGACGGGGGTAACGAAAACATCATCATCGAAGATTGTGAATACGGTTTCAGTCATGGCTGTCTCACCTTGGGCTCGGAAAGTGTGTATAACCACAACATCATTCTTCGACGGATCAAAGTGAATGAAGCAAATAACCTGCTATGGTTGAAAATGCGTCCTGACACGCCACAACTATATGAATATGTGACGGTTGAGGATATTGAAGGAAATGGAAAGAATTTCTTACTTGTGGCTCCTTGGACCCAGTTTTATGATCTAAAAGGCAGGGAAAGCGTTCCGATGTCTTATTCGGACAATATAACAATGCGAAACATAAAATTTGACTGCGATTCATTTTTCAATGTCAAGAACCGGGAAGATCAATACCATCTCAGTAACTTTACATTTGAAAACCTTGATATCACAGCCGACAAAAGAGAACTTCATCCTGAATATATCGAGAACTTCACTATTAAAAACGTTCGTGTAAACGGAAAAGAACAGAAAGAACAATAACAATAATTACTAAATCATGAAAGAATTTTTAGACAGAAATTTTCTTCTCGAGACTGAAGTGGCTCAGGATCTCTACCACACAAATGCCGAGAAGATGCCAATCATCGACTATCACTGCCATCTGATTCCCAAAATGATCGCTGATGACTACAGATTCAAATCCATCACAGAGATTTGGTTGGGTGGCGACCATTACAAATGGCGTGCAATGCGCTCAAACGGTGTAAACGAGAATTATATTACAGGTGATGCTTCAGATTGGGAGAAATTCCAAAAATGGGCAGAAACAGTGCCTTACACTTTCCGTAATCCTCTATATCACTGGACTCATCTCGAGCTCAAGACAGCGTTCGGTATCGACAAACTCCTCAATCCGGAAACCGCAAAGGAAATTTTCGACGCTTGTAATGACAAACTTATCAACGACCCGGAAATGTCTGCTCGCGGACTGATGCGCCATTACAATGTGAAGGCAGTCTGCACAACCGATGATCCTGTTGATTCTCTTGAATATCACAAGCAACTTCGCGACAGCGGTTTTGAAATAAAAGTGCTTCCAACTTGGCGCCCTGACAAAGCCATGGCTGTAGAAGATCCGAAAGAGTTCCGTAATTACGTGGAAAAACTTGCAGAAGTATCCGGTGTTACTGTCAACAAGTTTGCTGACCTCATCGCAGCCCTACAGAAACGTCATGACTTCTTCAATGAGATGGGTTGCCGACTTTCTGACCATGGAATCGAAGAATTCTACGCAACAGACTACACCGATGCAGAAATCGAAGCAATCTTCGATAAAGTATATGCCGGCAACAAACTCGACGGTGAGGAAATCAGAAAATTCAAGTCAGCGATGCTCGTGATTTTCGGTGAAATGGACTATGAAACCGATTGGACCCAGCAGTTCCACTATGGAGCAATCCGTAACAACAACACAATCATGTTCAAGAAACTTGGTCCAGACACCGGTTTCGACTCTATCGGTGAATTCAACACAGCCAAGTCATGTGCCAAATTGCTCGATACCCTCAATACAAAAGGGAAACTCGCCAAAACTATCCTCTATAACCTTAATCCTGATGCCAACGACATGCTTGCAACTATGCTCGGAAACTTCCAGGATGGCTCAGTGCCGGGAAAAATACAATTTGGTAGCGGTTGGTGGTTCAACGATCAACTCGATGGAATGACCAAACAGATGGACTCTCTATCAAATATGGGTCTTTTGAGCCGTTTTGTGGGAATGTTGACCGACTCCCGTTCATTCCTTTCATATCCAAGGCATGAATACTTCCGCAGATGTCTATGTAATATACTTGGCAACGATGTGGAAGCCGGTAAAATACCTTTCAAGGGATATGAGGAAAAACGCCTCAGACAAATGGTGGAAGACATCTGCTATAACAACGCTAAGGATTACTTTAAGTTTTAGAGCATAATTATTTGATTTTTTTGCAAACCAACTATAATAAAGGATAGACTAAATCGTTAGTAATACGACATATTATAGCGATTTAGTCTTAATCCCTTGTTATTGTCATTTGAATCTAATATCTTTGCAATCTATATAATTGATTAATACTTACTAACCTAACCCTTAAAATATGGAATTGAATCCCTCAGTAGCGGTGAGCACAGCCAAACGCACCAATTGGAGGTGGATGATATGTTCTTTGCTCTTCTTCGCTACAACAATTAACTATCTTGACCGTCAGGTGCTCTCGCTAACCTGGAAAGACTTTATTTCGCCGGAATTCCATTGGACAGATGCCAACTATGGTATGATCACGGCATTTTTCTCTATTTTTTATGCTGTCATAAGCCTTTTTGCCGGTAAGGTCATTGACTTCCTTGGCACCAAGAAAGGTTATCTTGTAGCAATTTTTATCTGGTCGCTGGCAGCTTGCCTTCACGCGTTCTGCGGATGGGCTACGATACATATTGCAGGACTCGGATCCATTGAAGCACTTTATGACATCCAGGCAGGATCAGCAATGGCTCTGAGCGTTGCCTCTATAAGCGTTTGGTTATTCCTTGCATGCCGTGCGCTCCTTGCAATCGGTGAATCAGGTAACTTCCCTGCTGCCGTTAAGACTACCGCTCTCTATTTCCCGAAGAAAGACCGTGCATTTGCAACCTCTATTTTCAATGCCGGCGCTTCTGTAGGTGCACTTGCAGCCCCTCTTTGTATCCCGGCACTTGCTGAGGCTTACGGTTGGGAAATGGCCTTTATTATCATCGGTGCCCTTGGTTTTATCTGGATGGGTTTCTGGGGAAAGATGTATTCCAAACCGGAAGATTCAAAATATGTAGACAAAGCTGAGTTGGCATATATCCAACAGGATGAAAAGGGTGAATCAGAGGCCGAAATCAAGGAAGAAGAAACGAAAACCATTCCTTTCTGGCAGTGTTTCAAATATCGTCAGACATGGGCCTTTGTTGCAGGCAAGACTCTCACCGATGGTGTATGGTGGTTCTTCCTTTTCTGGGCTCCTGCTTATTTCTCTGATCAGTTCGGGTTCACATCATTCTCTTCAATGGGTCAGGCATTGATCTTCACTCTTTATTTCATCGTGACTGTACTATCTATCGGAGGTGGTTATCTTCCTAAGATATTTGTGGAAAACAAAGGTATGAATCCATATGCTGGAAGAATGCGTGCAATGTTGATATTTGCATTTGTACCAATTTTAGCACTTTTTGCTCAACCACTTGGTGAATATTCAGTGTGGTATCCTGCAATAATCATCGGTTTGGCTGGAGCTGCCCATCAAGCTTGGAGTGCCAACCTTTTCTCCACAATCGGTGATATGTTCCCCACTTCTACGGTAGCATCTATCGTAGGTATCGGTACAATGGCCGGTGGTCTTGGTTCATTTGCCATCAACTGGGGTTCGGGCCAACTATTCAGTTTTGCTGAAGGTATGGGTCCATCATTCCAGTTCCTACAGTTTGCCGGTAAACCTGCAGCATATATGATTGTCTTCAGTATTTGTGCAATAGCATATATTCTTGCTTGGGTTATAATGAAATTGCTTGTGCCGAAATATAAGAAAATTGAAGTCTAAAAAACTTCAATTTTCATTTCAATTTTATAAGGTTATACCCACCATTTTAACTTGATATCATGAAAAAATTATTGCTTTCAAGTATTTCCCTCTTGTCAATATTGGGTCTATCTGCACAAGGATCTTATAGCCCCACTGTTAAAGCTGAAAAGCTTGATCGTGGTCTTGTAGCGGTAAAAACCGACAAAGGTGTATTTTTATCGTGGAGATCATTGATAGATGACCCCAAGGGCTTGACTTTCGATGTATACCGTGGTGATACAAAAATAACTGATGAACCTATTAAATCGAACACTAACTTCACAGACGTTGAAGGTACTGTCGGTGTAAAGTATACAGTGAAAGCATTGCAAGATGGCATAGAGGTAGAAACTTCCAATGCTGTTGAAGCATGGGAAACACCCTATATGAAAGTACATCTCGACCGTCCGGCAGGAGGTTCCACTCCATCTGACAGTGGTAAGGAGGGAAAAGGATATCAAGACTATACTTATACACCGGACGATGTCTCCGTAGCCGACGTTGACGGCGACGGAGACTGGGAACTGGTGGTGAAATGGTTTCCATCAAATCAAGCCGACAATTCTCAACGTCGTTACACCGGCAACACAATTCTTGATTGTTATGAACTTGACGGCACTAAAAAATGGAGAATAGATTTAGGTCAGAACATTCGTTCCGGAAATCATTACACTCAATTCATGGTCTTTGATTTTGATGGAGATGGGAAAGCGGAACTTATGTGTAAGACTGCTCCCGGAACTATCGATGGAACGGGTAAACCGGTTTTGATGGGTAATGACAAGGTAGACGATGATTACCGTGTTAAATCTGGTGACAATACCGGAGTGGTTATGTCGGGTCCGGAATATCTTACGGTTTTCAATGGAGAAACCGGAGCAGAAATTTCAACTATAGCATATAATCCTCCAAGAAACATAAGAAGCGACTGGGGCGATAGTTATGGTAATCGTGCTGAACGTTATTTGGCGTGTGTTGCATATCTCGACAGAGAAAAGCCATCAGGAGTATTTGTGCGTGGATATTACACATACGCATATGTTTGGGCGGTGGACTTTGACGGAACAACCCTCAAGGAAAAATGGATATATGAATCTCCGAAGGGTAAAGAACTTTATGGTCAAGGCGCACACTCTATCACTGTTGGAGATATAGATGCTGACGGCTGTGATGAAATAATTTTCGGATCTGCTGCACTCGATCATGACGGAAGTTTCCTATACAGCACTGGTGGAGGTCACGGCGATGCTCTTCATCTTGCTCAAATGATACCCGGCAGAGAAGGATTACAAGTGATGATGCCTCACGAAGAGAAGGATAAATCATATAAATATGACACTACTGTGCGTGATGCAGCTACAGGTGAAGTCTTGTTTTTTGATCCTCAGTCAGGCAATGATATAGGACGCGGATTAGCAGCCAATGTTTCTTCCGCGTATCCGGGATATGAATGGTGGTCTTCCAAAAATCCTGTTTGGGGAGGACAGGAAATAATCCCAGGTGCAAAACGTCCTTCGGTTAATTTCCGTGTTTATTGGGACGGTGACTTGCTTGATGAACTTTTAGATGGTGTTAATATTACAAAACCAAACAATGACCTCACAAGTATAAATACTCTTCTAAATCTTGGTCAATACAGCAATGCCGCTTCCTGCAACACGACAAAAGCTACACCAAATCTTCAGGCAGACCTGTTCGGCGACTGGCGTGAGGAAATAATTCTACACGACGGAAGCACGCAATCCGATCTTTTGATATTCACCACCACTACCCCATCCGATTATAAGATTCCATGCCTTATGCAAGATCGTCAGTATAGATTAGCAGTGGCTTGGCAAAATTGTGCTTACAACCAGCCTCCTCATCTTTCATTCAGTCCGGAAGAATATTTCAATACCAAGGGTTATATATCAGTAAGGTCCGGTTCACTAAATCAGGTAGTCTATGTGGGTGATGATATCCAACCTATTATATTTACGGTAAAAAATGCAACAGGTCTTCAAACTACCGATATTCCGGAAGGACTTGTTCTTGACTTCGATGAAGCCACACTTCAAGGATCTATAAGCGGTAAAGTATTCGAACCCGGTGAATATTCATTCAAACTCACCACGACAGGTGCAGAAGAAGATGAAAACACATCAGTAGAAATCAATATAGTAGTACGCCAAAACACAGCTTTGGAAATAATGGCATATTATCCTTTTGAAGTTGTAGAGGAAACGACTCCCAACAACATCGGTTCGCAGTATGCCACAGAAGAAAAATCCAACGGAGCATTCTCCGGCACCTATGTCGGTGGAGAAGCAGTAACAGGGAAAGTTGGTAATGCTTTGAAACTTTCAGGAAAATCTGTGTATGTTCAGGTGCCATATGAAGAGCTGGATATTAACGACAATTCATTCTCTGTGGAATTCTGGATGAACTCTTCAAGTTCCTCAGATGCCTATCTTTTGCTCTATGGATCAATACAAAGTCCTACAGGCAACTGGTTTGGAGTCGAGCATAAAAATGGTGACACTTTTAGATTCTCAATAGACGATGATGTGACAAAAACGGAAGTAGGTATCACAGATGCGTCAACAAGAGTTTTCGATGGTAACTGGCATCATATTGCGGCTGTGAGAGATGTTGATGCTAAAACGCTTTCTTTCTATATCGACGGTGAACTTGTTGAAAGCAAAACAGATGTTGCAACCGGAGCAATTGTATCTCCGAATGAAAATTTGGTAATAGGTGGCACTGACACTTATAAATATGATTCTTCATATAATGGACTGATTGATGAACTTTACATCTATAAAGGTTGTCTTACGGCTTCAAATGTTAAAGAACACTATGAAGCCTCGGCCTCTGTTCATCCAGTTTTATCAACCGGTGCATCACGCTTTACAGTTGTCAATGCCATGAGTGGAATAGTAGTTTGCTCAGTTTCAGGTGAAGACCGTTGGGACATTATAGATTCTCTTGCTCCCGGTATTTATATACTCGTGGTTGAAAATGGATCAAAGGTTGAGAACTATAAATTTGTCAAGAAATAATACACATCCGGAATTGATTATATTTAATCAGTAATATTCCATCCATAAAGAGTCTGACTAAATTATGAAAAGAACTAATCAAATCATTCTTTCAGCAATAATATTAATGATTGCTCCGGTGCTTGCTGCCCGGGGCAATAACTATGTTTCGGAGGTTTGGCAACCGGATCTTGGAAACGGGAAATATAAAAATCCAGTAATAAACGCTGACTACTCAGATCCTGATGTAGTGAGAGTTGGCGATGACTACTACATGACTTCATCCAGTTTTTGTGACATTCCGGGATTACCGATACTTCATTCCAAAGATCTTGTAAACTGGGAAATCATAGGATACGCAATTGCCGAAATGCCGGAATATGCGCAGTCAGCTCCTGATCCAAGTCATGGTAATCATGTCTGGGCACCTTCAATCCGATATCACAACGGAGAATTTTATATTTACTACGGTGATCCCGACCTTGGAATTTTCATGACAAAGACGAAAGATCCGGCCGGACCATGGGAACCATTGGTACATGTTTACAAGGCCAAAGGAGTAATAGATACATGTCCGTTCTGGGATGAGGATGGTAAGGCATACATTGCACACGGATATGCAGGTAGCCGGGCAGGTGTGAAAAGTATTTTGGGAATGATTGAAATGACTCCGGATGGTACTCAGACTATTGGTCAAGATCGAGTCATTTACGATGGTCATATAGAGAACGAAACCATTGAAGGGGCAAAAATGTATAAGCGTGGAGATTGGTATTACATCTTCTCCCCAGCCGGTGGAGTAGCCACCGGTTGGCAAGAGGTGCTCCGTTCAAAAAGTCCTTGGGGTCCCTATGAAGTTAGAAATGTTATGGACCAAGGTTCAACAGATATAAACGGACCTCACCAGGGTGCATGGATTGATACTCCTGACGGAAAGGAAGATTGGTTTATTCATTTTCAAGATAAAGGTCCTTATGGCCGAGTTGTACACCTACAACCAATGGTATGGAACAGCGATGGATGGCCTGTTATTGGGGTTGATCCAGATGGAGATGGAAGAGGAGAACCCGTGAAGGAATATAAAAAACCTAATATTGGCTCTTCTGTTGCAAAGAATAATCCGGTTGAAAGCGATGAGTTTGACAGTGTTGAGCTTGGAAAACAATGGCAATGGAAAGGAAACCCGAATGCTCTTTGGTATTTTTGTGATGCAAACAATTCTCAATTAAGACTCTTTTCGCAAAAAACATCAGACAGCGGTCGACTTTATGATTCATCAAACCTCCTTTTACAAAAATTTCCGGCTGAGAATTTCACAGCTACAACAAAGGTGGAATTTGCACCTCGTAAAAATAATGGTAAAATTATGCCGGGTGAAAGGGCCGGTCTGGTCATTGCAGGATATAATCTCGGGGCCATACAATTGGAAAGCCGTGAAGATGGTATTTATCTCTCTGAAATTGAAAGCCTAAAATCAAACAAAGGGGGACAAGAGACTCAAAATGCATCTTTAAAACTTGACGAGAACAAACCAATTTATTTGCGGGTGAATGTAAAAATGACCGGTAAGAAACCAACTCAGAAGGAAGATTATAAATGTGAGGCTGTATTTTCTTACAGTTTTGATGGTAAAAAATTCACAACTTTCGGCAAACCGCTTCAGGTTACCGAAGGTCATTGGATTGGGGCAAAGGTTGGTCTTTTCTGTGTGAGAGACTGGGAAAGCAACGATAGCGGATGGCTTAATGTAGAATGGTTTAGAATTACTAAATAAACAACAATTATGAAATTTCGTATCACTGCCTTTTTGCTGTTTTTTGTTACTATATTTTCAGGTTTGTCGGCAGCCGAATATAAAAGAGAAATATATGTAAATAAAGATGGTTCAGGTGATTGCAAGACTATTACTGAAGCCATGGAACTTATACGAGCCTATATGGACTATACAGTGACCGTCCATATTGCCAACGGCGTTTATAATGAGAAAATAGTGATTCCGGCTTGGCTTCATAATGTGAAGTTTATTGGAGAAAATATGGACAGCGTCATAATCACTTATAATCATCATGCAAATATCGATAAAATGGGTACTTTTCGTACTTATACGATGAAAGTTGAGGCTTGTGATGCTACATTTGAAAACTTAACAATAGAGAATGATGCCCCTCGTTTGGGACAGGCTGTAGCCCTTCACACAGAAGGAGATCGACTTGTGTTCAAACATTGTCGTTTTTTGGGTAATCAAGACACTATATTTACAGCCGGAAATTTCAGCAGAGTATATTTTGAGGATTGTTACATAGAGGGGACAACAGATTTTATATTCGGTCCGGCCACCGCATATTTCAAAAACTGTGAAATTGTAGGGAAAGCCAACTCCTATATCACGGCCGCTTCAACTCCAAAAGATGTGAAGTATGGTTATATTTTCGATGGATGTTCTATAAAAGCCCTTGACGAGGTAGATAAATTATATCTGGGAAGACCATGGCGACCTTATGCTTATACGGTGTTTATCGACTGCGATCTTGCTCCCCAAATTGCACCGGAAGGATGGGACAATTGGAAAGACCCGGAAAATGAAAAAACTTCAAGATATGGAGAGTACGGTTCAACAGGACCGGGAGCCAATCCTGCAGCCAGAGTTTCTTGGGCTCATGAATTGACTCCTGAAGAGGTTGCCGAAATTCGGAATCTTTCGAATGTTTTCTCAATAAGTTCTGATTGGAACCCCATTCAATAAATCATAAACTTTGAATTTTCAGGAATAATAAACCACTTCATGAAAGACTTTATCAAAATAAACCCGGCCGACAATGTAGCCGTTGCAATAAATCCTCTTTCCGCAGGAATGAAAGTGAATATCGATGGAAATGAAATTACACTTGTTTCAGACATTCCTGCCGGTCATAAGTTTGCCCTTGTAGAAATTCTTGAAGGAGATAATGTCATAAAATATGGTTTTCCCATAGGACATGCCCTTCATGATGTAAGGCAAGGTTCTTTTTTAGATCATAATGATATAAAAACGAATCTTAAAGGTACACTTGATTATTCCGGCATTAAAATTGACAATCCTTCACCGGATTCTCC
The DNA here is from genome assembly GCA_022510405.1 of Muribaculaceae bacterium. GTDB lineage: Bacteria > Bacteroidota > Bacteroidia > Bacteroidales > Muribaculaceae > Lepagella. Next base: position 57,717 of record JAFLTP010000012.1, read on the forward strand.
CGGTGCAGCCGGAATAGGAAAAGAAGCAACTTTCATGGGTTACGAAAGAGAGGACGGACAAGTCGGTATTCGTAATGAAATTTGGGTGATTCCAACAGTAGGATGCGTGAATGGCATAGTGAAACAGATTGTTGACCGTGTCGTTGCGGAGACCAATGCTGAAGGTGTGGATGGAATTTTCGGATTCCCACACAATTTCGGGTGTTCTCAATTAGGTGATGACCATGAAAATACAAAGAAAATTCTTCGGGATATGGTGCATCATCCCAATGCAGGAGGTGTCCTTGTGGTAGGATTAGGATGTGAAAACAATCAGCCCAAAGATTTTGAAAAATATTGTGGCGACTATGACCATTCCCGTGTAAAGTTTATGGTCTGTCAGGAAGTTGAGGGTGATGAAGTTGAATATGGAGTTAAACTCTTATACCAACTTTATGAGAATGCTCGTAATTATAAACGTAGCGAGCAACCGGCATCAAAATTACGTATAGGTCTTAAGTGTGGAGGTTCCGATGGATTCTCCGGTATCACGGCAAATCCTTTGCTTGGTGAATTTTCAGACTGGATGTGCAATGTTCAAGGTGGTACTACCGTTCTTACAGAAGTACCGGAAATGTTTGGGGCTGAAACAATTTTGATGAAACGTTGTGCTTCCGACGAACTATTAGAAAATACTGTGTCTCTAATAAATAATTTCAAAGAATATTTCTTAAGCCACGGAGAACCGGTAGGTGAAAACCCTTCACCTGGTAATAAGGCAGGAGGTATTTCCACTTTGGAAGAAAAAGCACTGGGATGCACTCAAAAATCAGGTAAGAGTCCTGTTTTCGGAGTGTTGGAATACGGAGAAAGGATTCACAACCCAGGATTGAATCTTCTTTCAGCTCCCGGAAACGATTTGGTGGCAGCTACGGCTCTTGCAGCTTCCGGTTGTCAATTGGTGCTTTTCACTACAGGAAGAGGAACTCCTTTCGGCACATTTGTTCCCACAATTAAGGTTTCTACAAATTCATCTCTTGCGCAACGTAAACCCAAATGGATCGACTTTAACGCCGGACGGCTCTTGGAGGATTCTTCCATGAATGAGGTGCTCTCCGATTTCATTTCATATGTTTTGAAAGTGGCTTCCGGTGAGAAAGTAAATTCAGAGAAGAGCGGAATACATGAAATAGCCATATTCAAGAATGGTGTAACTTTATAAGCCCACTAAAATCCTGATTTAAACTCTGATATAAAATCAGAGTCATATTAAAAAGAATAAATTAAGACCTAACATTAATATGAAAAGATTTTTAACATTACTTAGTATCGCAGCCATTACAGCAGGTGCGAATGCTCAGGATTTGGCTCCGGCTTTCCCTGGCGCTGAAGGACACGGACGCTACACACAGGGAGGTCGTGGAGATGATACGAATTTACCTGAAATCCGACATGTCACCAACCTTAATGATAATGGTGAAGGTTCCTTCCGTCAAGCCGTCAACGGCAGCAAGAACAAGATTGTGGTTTTTGATGTTGGTGGTTATATTGATTTAAAGTCAGACCTCACGATTGGAGACAATACCACAATTTTCGGACAAACAGCTCCCGGAGATGGCATAACTCTCCGTTATAGGACAATACGAGAGGGAAACCAGAACATCATACGTTTCATTCGTTTCCGACGTTCGCAAGTGACAGATGTCAACGACGGAGCCGACGCAACCTGGCAAAGACAGAAACATGATATGATACTCGACCATGTTTCAATGTCTTGGAGCATCGATGAGGTTGCTTCTTTCTATGATAACAGAAATTTCACAATGCAATGGTGCACAGTGACAGAAGGACTTGCAAACCCGGGTCATTCTAAGGGTGCACATTCTTACGGAGGTATTTGGGGAGGTAAAGAAGCATCTTTCCATCATAATTTCATTGCCCATGTTCAAAATCGTGCCCCTCGTTTCAATGGAGCTCGTTATAATTGGTCGGGCTATGACAAAGAAAAATATATCAATACAGTTGATGCAGAACGAGTCGACTTCCGTAATTGCGTGTTGTATAACTGGGGTAACGGAAATGGTTGCTACGGTGGTCCCGGTGGTGGTTATATCAACATGATCAACAATTATTACAAAGCCGGTCCGGGCACAAAAAACAAGACTCGTGTCACACAAATCTCTTTTGCTGATTCAAGCAATAGCGATGGTGTTCCCGTAGAACAAACCGGAATGTCTTCACGCTACTATATCAACGGCAACTATGTTACGGCAGCGGATGACAAGGCTGAAAATTATGACTGGAGTGGAGTAATATTTGATTCCGGTAAGACAGTTGATGGGGAAAGATATACCAAGGATCCTTACCATATGTATGGAGAAAATGAGGAATATGTCACAATAGACGAAATAGATTATATAAGGATTAAACTTGATGAACCGATCGATGGAGGTGAAATAAGCACCCATTCTGCAGTTGAAGCATACAACAGCATTTTAGATTATGTGGGAGCAAGCCTTGTACGTGATGCAGTTGACCAACGTCTCATGGAAGAATGTTTTACTGGAACTGTTACTTATCATGGAGACGTTCCAAACCCCACTACGAATACAAAATCGGGCACAGAAGGCATTCTCGACTTCATCAATAATCCGGAAGGTGAAGAAAATCCCAAGACAGCAAGTTTCCCGGTTCTTAGAAAGATGACACGTCCTGCTGATTTTGATACTGACGGTGATGGTATTCCAGATGAATGGGAAATTAAAAACGGACTCGATCCCAACGATCCATCAGACGCCCTTTCTTTCTCTCTGGATCCCAAAGGATGGTATCGTAACATAGAAGTTTATGCTAATTCTATCGTTCAACATATTGTTCAAGCTCAAAATGAAAATGCAGAAGATGCCTTCGAAGATTATTTCCCTGAACTGCAATACATAGCAGGCATAGGAACTATCGAGATAGATAAATCTCCTTCTGCAATTCGCTCCATAGAATACTATTCATTGGATGGCAGAAAGTTGAAACAACCACAAAAAGGTATCAACATTCGCGTCATCAATTATGAAGATGGATCAAGAGAATCAGGTAAAGTCATCAAATAAAAATAACGTGTGTAATCGCATATTATCAATAATCTGGGCCGTCGTCTGCACCATAGGCAGCGCGACGGCTCAGGAATATATATCCTATGGAGTGGAACGAGAGATGCCTGCGTTTCTAAATGAAATAAAGGAAGAGCTCACCTACCCTATGGCATGGGGAAACAGTGATATCAAAGATTTTAATGTTTGGCGGGATTCGGCTCGTAGTGTATTGAAAGATGCAATGCTTGCACCACCACCGGCTCCTGTTGATTTCAATCCTGAATTGATTGCAGAAGAAAAGCGTGACGGATACACTGCAAAAAAAATTCGCTTAAATATAAGCAAATATACTCGTGCCGATGTTCTTATGCTGCTACCGGATGCTCCGGGACCACATCCCGGTGTAGTTTTGCTCCATGACCATGGGGGTCATTTTTTCATCGGTAAGGAAAAGATGATAAAACCCTTTGATGTGGATTCAGCCGTGATTAAGGATGCTGATATGTGGGTTGATCAATGCTACGGTGGCCAATATGTTGGAGATTATCTCGCATCAAAAGGATATGCCGTAATTTCCGCTGACGCAATATTTTGGGGCGACCGAGGTAGAAAAGAAGGTGTTAATAAAGCAAAACTGAGCGAATTTGCAGGAAATTTGATGGGATTAGGCCGTTGTTTAAGTGGAATAATGACCCATGAAGATTCTTATCTCACAGAATTTTTCGCATCACTACCGGAAGTGGATGAGGATAAGGTCGGTTGTATGGGATTCTCAATGGGAGCATATAGGGCATGGATGTTGTCGGCATTCACGGATCGTATAAAAACCGGTGCCGCTATCTGCTGGATGACAGTTACCGACAGTCAGTTCTCATGGGAACACGGACGTGAGAATGGCGGGTATGCCAATACCCTACCCTCCATTCGTCTCTATATGGATCATCCCCATATTGCATCAATAGCTTGTCCGAAACCTATGCTTTTCATAAATGGAAAGACAGATAAACTTTTTCATCCTTCAGGCGTGGAAGAGTCATTTAACGTGATGCACAATGTTTGGAAAAGTCAAAATGTTGATGAAAAACTTTCCACTATGATTTGGGACATGCCTCATTATTGCGGTCCCGAAGTACAAGAGGAGATTAATACTTTCTTCGACAAATGGCTGAAGTAGGATTATAGAGCCATTAAGATATATCTTTATCCCCATTATAAATAATAAACATGAAACAACTATTGTCTCTTTTATTTGCAATTTTCATAGTGGTAGCTACACATGCTGAAAATTATCCTTACAGAAGTGATGTGTTATGGGTTACAGTGCCTGATCACGCGGATTGGATATATGAAATTGGTGAGAATCCTGAAATTGTGGTGCAATTTTACAAATATGGCATTCCGGTGGATAATGTCAAAGTTGACTATGAACTTGGTGGAGACATGATGCCGACCGATTCAAAAGGTTCTGTCACCTTGAAGAATGGTAGAGCGAAAATAAAGACCGGCACTATGAATAAACCTGGATTCAGGGATTGCAGACTTTCAACTACAGTTGACGGAAAAGTATATAATCACCATATTAAGGTTGGATTTTCTCCGGAAAAAATAGAGCCTTACACAAAGATGCCATCAGATTTTGATGCGTTTTGGCAAAAAAACAAGGATGAATTGAATAATCTGCCCTTAAAATATACCATTACTCCGGCTCCTGAATATTCAACCGACAAAATGGATTGCTATCTGGTGAAACTGACTGTAAATAAACAGGGCCAATCTATCTATGGCTATCTTTCAATGCCTAAAAATGCAGAACCGGGATCATGTCCCATTGTCCTATGTCCTCCCGGAGCTGGAATTAAGACTATTAAAGAACCTTTACGTCATAAATATTATGGTGAAAACGGGTGCCTTAGATTCGAAATGGAGATTCATGGATTGAATCCGCAAATGAGTGATGAACAGTTTGCAGAATTAAGCAAAGCATTTAATGCAAAGGAAAACGGTTATCTAATGAACGGACTCGACAATAAGGATAACTATTATATGAAACATGTTTATTTGGCATGTGTAAGGGCCATAGATTTTCTCACATCCCTCCCGGAATGGGACGGCAAGAACGTGGCCGTGCAAGGAGGAAGTCAAGGCGGAGCTCTTTCCATAACTACAGCAGCTTTGGACCCAAGGGTAACATTGTGTGTTGCCAATCATCCCGCTTTAAGTGATATGGCCGGATACAAGGCTGATCGAGCCGGTGGTTATCCTCATTTCTTTAACACACCGGGAATGGATACTCCAGAGAAAATGGAGACCATGGCATATTATGACGTTGTAAATTTTGCAAGGAAACTCAATGTACCTGTTTATATGACATGGGGATACAACGATAATACTTGTCCACCAACCACCAGTTATGCAGTCTATAACGTCATAACCTCTCCCAAAGAAGCTTTGATAACTCCAATCAATGAACATTGGACATCCGACGATACCGAGAGAGGACACTTGGAGTGGATTCTCAACCATATTGAAAAATAATTGGCAACCAAAGAGGAGACATCAAGGTTAGGTCTTTTGGGACTCATCGCCATCGTATTCAGTTCGATGGTGGGAGGAGGAATTTTTAATATTGCACAAAACATAGCGTCTACGGCCGGAATAGGTGCCGTAGTGATTGCTTGGCTGATTACAGGGTTTGGAATGGTGTTTCTGGTGCTCACCTTCAAAATTCTTTCAGATCATTACCCTCATTTGAACCAAGGATTATATCAATACGCTCGGAAAGGATTCGGAAACTATGTCGGGTTCAATATAGCTTGGGGATATTGGTTGTGCGTAGCTTTCGGCAACGTTGCTTTTGTTGTTATGTTGAACGATGCTGTTGGAGCGTTTTTCCCGATTTTTCTTCAACATAAATGGGAATCTATAGTTTTTTGTGAATGTATTGTATGGATAATGTTTGGAATTGTGGAACGAGGCATCATGACTGCCTCGTTTATCAATACCATCATGACGTTCCTGAAGTTTGCTGCTATATTTATCATAATAGTCATACTGATAGTCTATTTCAGACTGGAACTTTTATTTTCTGATGTTTGGGGTGAAACAATTGTAGAGGGTGAAAGACCATTAGGAGGACTTTGGACACAAGTTATGGGCACCATGTTCATAACCATGTTCTGCTTTGTAGGCATTGAAGGTGGATTGATGTTGTCAAGTTACGCCAAAAACAATAAAGACGTAGGAAAAGCGTCTATAATTGGTTTTTATCTGGCTCTTATAATTTATGCACTGATATCCTTATTATGTTATGGAGTGAGGAGCCGGGCTGAATTAGCTTCACTACCGGACCCTTCAATGGCCTATGTATTGAGGCTTTGTTGCGGCGACTGGGCATATTATTTTGTTATTTCCACAGTCATCCTCTCAATTTTGTCGGCATTTATATCTTGGACGCTTTTATGTTGTCAAGCTCCTTACGGAGCGGCTAAATCCAAAATTTTCCCCTCCAATTTCTTGAAGACAAATAAACATGAAGTGCCTGTCTACGGACTTTTACTTACCACAATTTTCATGAGTGGTTTTATAGTATTGGTCTGCACCGCTCCCGATGTTTATATGGCCGGTTTAAATTTGACCACCATAATGGTTCTTCCCGCTTATGGAATAAGCGGTGGTTTTTTATTTAAGGCAAATTTAAGGAAGCGTCACTTTCATACTTCAGAAGAACGAAAAGAAATAATTAAATATCGAATAATCGGTATTTTTTGTGTTTTATATTGTATCTGGTGTGTGATTTCCGGAGGATTTCTTCTATTCATAGCATCATCAATTCTTTACCTATTAGGTTTTTACTTCTATTATCTCACCTATAAGCAAAAAGTGGATCATACGGTTGAAAAGACTGTTTTGTTAAATCTGAAAGAAAAAATTCTTTTTGGAATCATAGTGTCTACTTCTATACTATCTATCGTCTTAATAAGTGTAGGTAAAATTTCATTAAGTTAACAGGTTATGAAAATTAAAAAATGGGAAACAATCGAGAGCCAATATTTGATTGAAAGGCCATGGTTGACAGCTCGTAAAGATATAGTGAAGCTCCCAAATGGTAATATTAATCCGGAATTCTATATCTTGGAGTATCCGGATTGGGTCAATGTTTTGGCTATAACCAAAGATGGTAAATTCCTTATGATAGAACAATACCGTCATGGACTTCAAGATGTTTTCGTTGAACTTGTGGCCGGGGTTATAGAAAAAGGTGAAGAACCTCTTAATGCAGCAAAAAGAGAACTATTAGAAGAAACCGGATATGGAAATGGAAATTGGGAACTATTAACCGTTATCTCACAAAATCCGTCCACTACTACTAACCTCACATACTGTTTTATTGCCAAGGATGTTGAAAAAGTGAGTTCTCAAAATTTAGACGCAACGGAAGACATTACACCATGCCTTTTGACTGAGAAAGAGGTTTTGGATCTATTGATGACAGATAAAATGAAGCAGTCGCTAATGGCTGCTCCCTTGTGGAAATATTTTTATTTGAATAAAAAGTAAAATATCTAAGAGACCTTAAATTATTACTGAAAAATTGGTTATAAAATTATTTATTTTAGTTATATTTGCATAAATATAACTATGATATGCACGTATCCGACGCATTAATTTCTCCTCCGGTTGCAATTGTAGGGGGTCTGATTTCCATCTCACTTATTGCATTAGCATCCAAGAAAGCAAAACAGGATTCCTCTCAACAAATAATTCCATTGATGGGAGTGATGGGTGCTTTTGTATTTGCTGCTCAGATGATTAACTTCTCCATACCGGGAACCGGTTCAAGTGGTCACCTGATAGGTGGTATTTTTTTATCTGCCATTTTGGGACCTTGGTGTGCTTTTATCACTCTGTGTTCTATACTTATAGTGCAATGTTTGATATTCGCTGACGGTGGATTGTTGGCTTTAGGTTGCAATATTTTCAATATGGCTGCCACGTCTTGTCTTATTGCATATCCTTTGATTTACAAACCGATTGTTAATAATTCACTTAACCCCTTCAAACTTACTTTAGGAGCAATTGTGTCTTCTATTATTGCATTGGAAATAGGTGCCTTTGCAGTTACCTTGGAAACTGAGGCATCCGGCATAACTGCCTTACCCTTTTCTACATTTATAAAGTTTATGATTCCAATCCATTTAGTGATAGGTCTCATTGAAGGATTGGTGACGGCTTCTTTAATTCTTTTTATATCAAAAAGAAGTCCATCGATTCTGTTTAATAAAAACATCAATGCTGGTACTAAAGCAAGGCCTTATAAAGGTATAATAACAGTTTTCGGCATAATAACTTTGGTATTGGCCGCAGGATTCACAGTTTTAGCGTCTGAAAATCCGGATGGATTGGAATGGTCGATAGCAAAAGTTGCCGGATTGACAGAATTTGTGTCAGAAGCCCCTTCAACAGCTATAATGCCCGAATATGATTCCAATTATGCCGGTATCTTGGGTGCTGTCATTGTAATGATGTTGCTGTGGGGAATCTCCGGAATCCTTTTTTCAAGGCTAAAGCATTCGAAATCTGAATGAAACTCCAAAAAGCTCTTCTGACTTTACATTCAAATCAAACGTCAACAAAAAATGATGCTTTGATTTCAAAATTAGACAGCAGGATACTGATTCTTACAACTGTAATATATCTTGTTTTCGTTCTGTCCCTGCCATTAGTCAGTTTAGCTCAAATAATTTGGTTTGCCGTTTATCCAATAATAATGGCTCCTTTAACTGGTACCAATTATTCCAACATTTTTATCAAGTCTTTGTGGGTTTTACCCCTTATATTATTGATTGGGATTTTTAATCCTATTTTGGATCACACAGAAGCCTTTAAAATAAGTGGTGTCACTGTTTCTTACGGATGGTTAACATTTTCATCTATCATTGTCAGGGGTTTATTATGTATGCAGGCCCTGATTATTCTGATAAATTATGATGGATTTTTAAAAATATGTGAATCATTAAGGTCATTTGGTCTACCCAAAATACTGACAGTTCAACTTCTTATGCTTTATAGGTATCTTGGAGTTTTATTGGAGGAGGCGCAAAGAATGCATATTTCAATAATTTCTCGAGGTTACGGCAAATCATCTTTCCCACTTAAAATGTGGACACAATTCATCGGTTCCCTTTTTATCAATACCGTTGAAAGATCCAAAAGGATTCATATGGCTATGTCTGCTCGTTGTTTTGATGGTGAAATTCAATTGGGAGAAACAAAAAGATGGAATCTAAAAGATATTTATTTTCTCATTGTTTGGTCCTCTATTTTTATATTGCTTAGGTTTTATAATTTATCGGATTTCCTTTTTTCTACTTTTTAAGATGCTACTTTCCTTTGAAAATGTTTCTTTCTCCTATCCGGGCTCCGCAGAGGTATTGAAGGATATCTCTTTTTCAATTGACAGAGGAGAAAAAGTAGCATTATTAGGTCTTAATGGGGCAGGAAAGTCTACCTTGATGCTTCATACCAACGGCCTTTTGATTCCTTCAAAAGGGAATGTTTGGGTAAAGGGAATGAATACAAAATCGAAATCTGTTAATGAAATAAGAAAAACAGTTGGCATTGTTTTTCAAGAAGCCGATGATCAATTATTCATGCCAACAGTTTATGATGACGTTGCCTTTGGTCCAAGAAATATGAAACTTTCACAAGAAGAAGTGGAAAGAAGAGTTCATAGAGCACTTGAACTTACAAACACAGAAGATTTGGCGCAGCGATCTCCTTTTGAACTATCAGGAGGTCAAAAAAAATCCGTCTCTATTGCCACTGTATTATCAATGAACCCTGAATTGATTGTATTTGATGAGCCTACCTCAAGCCTGGATTATATAGCCGTAAAAAATTTTATAGATATCATCAAATCTTTGCCACAATCCATATTACTTTCTACACATGATTTAGAATTGGCTAAACAATTATGCCACAGGGCCATCATTTTAGAGGAAGGAAAAATTATAAAAGACACCACTGAAATAAAAGAATTGATAAATTTTTTCAATATATAAGGGTAATTTTCTTTATTTTATTTAGGAATTTGTTGATTTATTTGGCAAAATGTTTTAATTTTGTCAGCATTAATTGTTATTAAACAATCTTTTATAACAATATCGGCTATCAAAACACTACAATACAAATTTCTAACTAAAATTAATTTTATGGCAAAACGTTTTACTATTTTTACTTTGGGAGCGTTGTTGGCAGGAGTTGCTTTAGCCGGCGTTCCAATTTCTCCCGTGCAGAAATCCATTAAGTCTCACAAAATGGAGACTCGACAAAAATTCGAAAAAAGGATTTCCCAACATGTAGCATCTCCCTCAACAAGGGCATCCTATGATGACCTGGAAGTTATCTTTGATGCAGAAGGAACACCTGTGTATTACAATTTAGATGTTGTCGGTGGTATGTATGGTGAGCCGTTTGAATATGAAGGCTCTGTAGCTACTATAGTTTATGGTGAAGACGATGACGTTTACTTCTATGACCTTATTGCAGATGCAGGTTTTGGCACATTTGCAAAAGGTGTAAAATCAGAAGGTAAAATCACTGTCGAGCTTCCTCAAATGGCATATTACTATGAAAACTATGGATATGGATTCCTAATGACACTTCTTGAAGTGGATGCTAATGGAGATGCTACAATGGTAGAAGGCAATGCTGAATTCGTGGTTTATGACGACGGAGACATTGTTATGGATCTTCCTCAAGATGGCGATTATGCTTTAGGTTTAGTATTCACCGATGATCTCTCTGACGCCGGATTATATTACACATCTATGGTATACTCTCCCCTTGATGAAGAAGTAGCAGTTATACCGGAAGGTGTGGAAACTGAAATTTACTACTTCAATGATGGTATTTATGGTCATCCCGTACAAGTAGCCTTTGATAATGAGTATCTCTATATGCAAGGCCTTGAATATCTCCTTCCTCCATTCTCTGTAGTAAAGGCTGACCTTAACGGTAATCAAGCGATAATTCATCAGAATGAATTCGTTGGTGTTTATTATTCATATCTGAATTACACGAAGGCTGTGGAATTAACTTCTGCCGGTTACCAACTCCTTGATGAATCAGCGGTAATAACTTTGGATATCGACTCCGCTAATAAAGTGATCACTTACGCTGAGGGTTCTCCGCTATTATGCATCAATGCGGATATGGAAGTACTCTTTGAATTGTCCATATATGATGAATTTGATCTAAAAGTTCAAAATAGTTTCGCTGGAGTACCTTTGAATCCTTTTGCTCTGGATTATACAGATGATTATTTGGATTACTCTGGGTATTATTCTTTCTTGTTCACAATTCCGAACGTTTCAACAGATGGTAATGTTCTTAGCAGCGAAGATCTTTTTTATAGAGTATTTATCGACGGCGACTTGTATGAGTTTGAGGAAGAATATGATGATGATTTAGGTTATAATATCTACGACGGTTTCGGACAAGGTAGTGAAGTGCCGTTTATATTTGACAATGGCAACGATTTTTATTCATGGTCAGGAGCAGACCGTGAAGTTGGAATTTATATTGATGGTATTTCAACTATTGGCATTCAATCCGTTTACAAATATAACGGTAAAGTCACTGAAAGTGATATAGTTACACTGAATTTGGAAACAGGAGAAGAAACTGTAACTCCGGCGGCTGTGGATCAATTATTCAATTCTGAGAATATCAATGTTAAATATTACGATCTCTCCGGACGTCAGATTTCACATCCTGAAAAAGGTTTATACATCATGCGTGGCATCAACTCCAAGGGAGAAGTGTCAGCAAAGAAAGTTATGGTAAGATAAAATAATTAGAATTTTCAACACCGGCAGATGTCGCAAGGCAGCGGCATCGCCGGTTTTACTTATTTTCAATTATGATAAAAAAATTACTGTCAATAATTTGTATCACCGGTTGTGCTACCGCAGGATTTGCAGAAGTTCAAAATTTGGATTTTACTTATGCAGAGGGTGAATTCGGATTATATGGCAAAGGTAAGAAGGAGACCATTGATGTTGCAATGTGCATAAATAATCCTTCTTTTGCCGGAATGAAACTCACAAGTCTGAAGGCTTATATCAGCACTCTCGACGGGATCACCGATCCTTCTCTTTGGTTATCGAGCGAATTGACTTTGGAAAACAAAATCAACGTTCCTAATATAGGTAGTTTCCCTGCTATTACTTCTTTAGTAAAGGTGGAAGGTACTGAATATGGACTTCTTGAAGTTGTACTCCCCGAACCTTACGTTTTCACAGAAGATCCGGTATATATAGGTTATTCTATCACAGTGGAATCTACAACAACTCCACAACAGAAAAAGCCAATTGTATATAGTACAGGTGAAAATGACAATGGTATGTTTGTCCACATGTCAAAGTCTGTGCTTAAATGGACAGATTATACTTCTAATGTGGGAGGAGTAGCTTATATAGTAGCTTCTATTGAAGGCGAGTTTAATCAATATTCAGTTAATCTTATTGACTATAAACCCATTTACGCTTCAGAAGACGAAGAATTTGATGTGGAACTTTCAGTTTCCAATAATGGTCTGAATCCCGTAGAAGTTCTCTCCTATACTTATTCAGTGGATGGAAGTGTTCAACAGGCAGAGGGTTCTGTATTATTGCCGGCAGCGTTGCCACCAAGCCTTTCTGCCACATATCCTGTCACTCTCACATTCCCGGGTATTTCCGGTATAGGTCCTCACCAACTTGAAATCACAGCTGTAGAAGCGAACGGACAAACTAACATGGCGTCTAAGCCATCAATAGATTGTGTTGTTAATATTATTCCTTTCGTTCCGGTTCATCGTCCATTGGTAGAGGAATATACAGGTCTTTGGTGTGGTTGGTGCCCTCGTGGTTTCATCGCAATGGAAATGATAAGTGAAGATTTTGGAGATAATCAAGTCTCAATTTGCTATCATAATGGCGATGATATGGCTGTTACTAATAGTTATCCGGTAAATGTTAGCGGATTTCCGTCAGCCACAATCGATAGAATCTCCATCATAGATCCATATTATGGGTCAACTTCATCCACAGAATTTGGTATTTCTATAGATGTGGAAAATGCAATGGCTACGCTTGCGATTGCTGAAATTGAGGTGAATGCTTCCTTGAATGAAGAAAGTGTAGATGTGATATCCAACACTTCATTCATTTCAGACATGAATGATGCCAATTATGAAGTTGGTTATGTGCTTGTTGCAAATGGAATTACAAGTGAATATTGGGCGCAATCTAACTATTTTGCCGGAGAATCAGGTTATGAAGGAACTCCACTTGAAGTATTGACAACTTGGCCTGCGAAAGTTTATGGTCTTGTCTTCAACGATGTTGCAATAGATGTATCTGCTATGAGGGGTATTTCAGGAAGTCTTCCTTCTACCATTTCCGGAGGTACTTTATATTCCAATACTTATTCATTTAATATCGAAGACAATGAATTGGTACCAAGCCCGGATAGTCTTGTTGTTGCTGCCTTTATTGTAGACAAGTCAACAGGAAGAATTATCAACTCCAACAAGTGCGCTGTATCTAAGTCGTCAGCTGTCGAAAATTTGGGTTATAGCAAAGCCGAAACAACAGAATTCTTTGATCTCTCTGGAAGAAGGGTTATAAATCCTTCTTCAGGAATATTTATAAAGAGAATAAAAATGGAAGATGGTTCAATTAAAACTTCTAAAGTAATACTCCATTAAATATTCATTCAGATTTGAAAAAAGAGATATGAATTTTCCCGTTCATATCTCTTTTCTCTTTTATTAATTTCCTTTCAAAGCTTTTATATAAATTTCTCTCGAAACTTGAGACGTTATTGGATAATAAGCCCCGAAAACCTCCCCTTTATTTTGATGAACTTTTTTAACCAAAAGATCTATATCAGGATTTTCGATACCTAATTCTTTGAAAGTGGTCGGCATTCCGATTGACTTGAAAAATCTCTCCAATTTATCTATTCCCTCTTCTCCTATTTCAATTTCATCTTCTCCGTGAACATCCAGCACATGATTTGCAAACATCACTATCCTTTCCGGTTTATGTTTCAGCATAAATCTCATATAGGCCAAAAGGATTACAGCCAAACCTGCCCCGTGGGCCACGTCATAAAGGGCTGAAATCTCATGTTCCAATCCATGGCTTGCCCAATCCTCAATTTTCCCACAGCCACAAATACCGTTATGTGCAAGAGTACCGGCCCACATAATATTTGCCCTTGCATCATAATTGTCGGGATGTTTTAAAACCAATGGCGCTTCCTTTATAATTGCCTTTAATAATCCCTCACTTATGCCATCTGAAACCTCTGTTCCTTTAGAAGGAGTGAAATATCTTTCCAAAATGTGTGCCATCATGTCCACTATCCCACAAGCAGTTTGATATGGAGGCAAAGAATAAGTCAACTCCGGGTTCATGATTGCAAACAATGGCCGAAGCACATACTCAGTTCTGATGGAAACTTTTACAAGGCCTTCTTCCTTTGTAATTACTGAATTTCCAGATCCCTCACTTCCTGCAGCAGGAATTGTAAGAACCACTCCTATAGGTAGAGCTCTTTGTGGTACAGCTTTCCCGCAATAAAAATCCCAAAAATCCCCATCGTACATAACACCTGTAGCTATGGCTTTTGCAGTGTCAATAACAGACCCTCCTCCTACTGCAAGTATTCCCGTGATACCTTCTGCCTTACACAAATCTATTCCCAATCTAACAGGACCATCTGCAGGATTGGGTTTTATACCTCCGAATTCAAAGAATTTTATGCCATATTCTTTTAAGGAATTCTCCACTTGATCCAGCAATCCGGATTTCTTTGCTGACCCTTGTCCATAAACGAGCAAAACTTTAGAGCCTAAAAGTTCCGAAGACAATTTTCCTACATTGTGCTGTGCCGACCTTCCGAAAATATATCGGGTAGGTGTATAATATCTAAAATCTTCCATATATGTATTGTTTAAAATTACAAATGATTTATTTAGAAAAATAATTTTCCATACTTTCTACAAGTTTCATCTGGGCACGTGTCCTAACAAGATTATGTTCCGGATAGTCTATCTTATAATATATATCATTTTGAAGGTAATCCATCAAGAAACGCATCACTTGTTCGTATGTGATGTATTGAGGTCCAAAGGAAAGGTATTCTTTTTCTGTTTCGTTTAGCATCTCTCCGGCTTCAGTTAAATAACCTTCTTTATAAGAATTATATTTTTCAATATCCAGTTCTACATTGTCCAAATTTTCATCATCCTCTTTACCTGTGTTGGCAAATGTACGGATTGCATCGCCAAAATCTGCCAATATGGTATTAGACATCACGGTATCGAGATCTATTACACATAAAACTTTCCCTTGCTTATCGAAAAGGATATTGCTAAGTTTGGTATCATTGTGAGTTACCCTCTTAGGTATTTTACCTTCTTCTACAAGATGCCAAAAATCTTCCATTTTCCCTCTTCTTTGTTCGATCCATTCAATTTCTTTTTGACACTCATCAATTCTTTCCCGATTTCCTGACTTAAGAACTTTATCCCATTGTTTGAATCTAAATTTCAAATCATGAAAACCTTCTATAGTTGGATAGAGAGGCTGGGCAAAATCTTCCAATTGCCTTTGGAATTTACCAATTCCCTCTCCTCCTTTACGTGCCAACTCGTTAGTTGCAGCCGATTCGTAACTGATGGTGTCCGGTATATAAAGACTCATAGTCCAGTATTCTCCGGATTCATCCTTATAATATGGTTCATCTTCTTTAGATTTCACAACCGTCATTGCTTCTCTTTCCGGATCACCACCGGACAGGGTCACTTTCCCTTTTATATGTTCAGTCACTTTTAGGATATTATCCATCATAGCGGGCACATTTGGGAAAACGTTCTTGTTTTTTCTTTGCAGAATATAGTCGGGGGAACCTGCTTTTGTTTTTACAAAATAGGTATTATTAATTAATCCCGAACAAATAGAATTTATTTCCTCTATTTCTTCTACCGGAAGAAACTTACCTGCAATTTCTTTTAAATTATCCATTTCAATAAATATTTGATACCGGAGTTATAAGGAATGTAAAATCTTGGTCTTCATAATTTACTTTATGTTGAGGCAAAGGTGTTGCACCCCAACTATTTACACCGGCCACACCCATTTGTGCTTTATCAATGAATACATTTGAATATTTTACAGGTTTCACTTCTGAAGAGTGCAATTGATGTTTTGATTCTCCCTCATCCAAAGATTCAAGTGTATAATTCAATGTTGAGGCAGAAAATGGAGTGTTGGATGTGAATTCTAAACCTTTTCCGGCAGAATTAACAACATCCCAATATCTGATGTCTGATTTGGTACCGGTTTCTTGAGGACGTATGTATGGATAATATTGTTCACCTACCGTCTGCCTATAAACACCTAAATCAGCACTAACCTTGCGGTCTATGTAATTTTCATGAGGACCTCTGCCATAATATTTAATTTGATCATACTCCCGGGGCATTTGCATCTGCATTCCGAATCTGAACATTCCATTAATTTTTGTATCTGGATTAGTGGTCATTTTTTCATTAATCAAAATTTGTCCCTCATTATTAATTGTATAATCTAACTTAAGGGTCGCCTCAACTTCCGGCATTTTATATTCTGCGCAAACATATGCCACTCCATCTTCTTTGATTTCTCCATTAAGACCTTTAAGCTCCATAATAGGATTTTTCCATGGTTTGAACAATTTTTGAAGATTAGCTCCATGATCATTATCTGTCGGTGCTCTCCAGAAATTTGGTTTTATTTGACTTCCGGTTTCCAACATCTCTTTACCATCCACGAGATAGCGACTTATGAAACCATCTGTTTTACTGAAATCTATTTGAAAATGGTTAGCTTTTATTATCAAATAATTGGAATTAGTATTCGCAATTACGACTGGGTCTGATTTTTCTTTCTCATTATTAACGATTTCCATATTAGGTAATATACCTTCCCTAATAGTGAATTGCTCTTTGGCAAGTTCAGTTCCCGCTGTTAAAATTCCATCATTATTCTTCAAGATGTAAGAAAGATTTAAAAGAATTTCTCCCGGTTCATCAGGCACAGAATAAGGTATTTTCAATTTCTCCGTTGATTGTGGCTGAACATCAAGAGTGTCAATTACCCCACTTTCTACCACTACCCCATCAACAAGTAATTCCCATTTTAGATAATGGTCGGAAATATTTTTGAAAAAATTCTCGTTAAAAATTTCAACGATTCCATTCTCTAAATCCACCGGTGAGGTCAATATGTTTTGTTGCACTCGTTTCACTTCAGCCATATGTGGATGAGGGGTTCTGTCAGGTGACAATAAACCGTTGTTACAAAAATTAACGTCTGAAGCGTCATAAGGATTAAAATCTCCTCCATAAGCGAAGATCTCAACACCGTTTTTATTCTTCCAACGGGGCGACTGGTCAACAAAATCCCAAATAAAACCGCCTTGCAATTGCGGATATTTACGGTAGATATTCCAATACTCCTTGAAACCTCCCTGGGAATTTCCCATTGCATGGGCATATTCACATTGAATCATTGGTTTATCCCCGGTCAGGGCATATTTCTCAACTTGCGCATGAGTGGCATACATTGGGACATAAATATCTGTATTATTCCCGTTCAAAGCTCTTTCGTATTGAATCGGTCGGGAGCTATCCTCGTTTTTGATCCAATTATAAACTGTAGTGAAATTAGGTCCATCGCCCGCTTCATTTCCCATACTCCAAATTATTATTGAAGGATGATTGAAATTTCTTTGCACATTCCTTTGGTTTCTTTCAAGATGGGCTTTTTCCCAGGAAGGAACCTTGGCAAGTGTTTTTTCTTCGTAACCCATTCCATGACTTTCAAGATTTGCTTCAGCCACGACATATATACCATACAGGTCACAAAGGTCATACCAAAGTGGATCATTGGGATAATGACTGGTCCTAACCGCATTGATATTGTTTTCCTTCATTATCTTGATATCCTGCACCATCCTTTCCGGAGAAACAACATATCCGCCATCAGGATCTATTTCATGCCTGTCCACTCCCTTTATCAAAATAGGTTGACCGTTTACCAAGACCTGCCTATCTTTAATTTCAACTTTTCGGAAACCTACTTTTTGGCTTATCAATTCTTGACCTCCATTCAATGAAGCCACAAGAGTGTAAAGATTGGGTGTTTCTGCTGTCCATTTCAAAGCATTCCTAACCTCCATCACTGTTTTACCACTTCCTTTGACACTTCCGGAAGTGACAATGGAACCATCAGGAGAAAGCAATTCTAATGAAGTGATACCTTTGCCTTTTAACTTTATTTCTACAGTGAGTTTGCCATCCTTATAATCGTTGAATAAATCAGGGGTTATTCTTATATCCTCTATCCGGTTCTTTTCTCTGGCATAAAGATAACTGTCACGAGCCACGCCACTATAGCGGAAAAAATCCTGGTCTTCCAAATACGTTCCATCATTCCATCTCATCACTTGGAAAGCTATAAGATTTTCTTCACCCGGTTTTAAATAAGGTGTTAGGTCGAATTCTTGTTCGAGTTTGCTGTCTTCACCATATCCTACAAATTTCCCGTTTACCCATAAATAGATATTGGAGGTGACACTTCCGAAATGACCGATTATATCCTTTCCTTTCCATTCTGAGGGTACAAAGAAAGTTTGTCGATAACTTCCCACATGATTATTTTCTACCGGTACAAACGGTGGATTATTTTCAAAATCATTTCTCCAGGCATATCCTATATTGAGGTATAAGGGATCTCCATATCCGTTGAGTTCCCACATTGCAGGTATTTCCAAGATATCCCATCCTTTATCATCGAAATCTACTTTATAGAAATCAGTTGGACGTTGGTTTGCGTTTTTTACCCAGTTAAATTTCCAATCTCCATTCAACGACATATAATTTTTTGAATCTTTTTTGTCACCCTGAGGATTTTCACTCTTATCAAAAGCGAAATAACTGGTATGAATCGGAATTCGGTTAACAGAGTTGACGTTCTGATCTCGCCACTCTTGGTAAGATTGAGCATTGAATGAAGAAATAACGAAAAATGATAAAAGAGAAGTTAAAAGATATTTTTTCATGATATAAAGAAGTTATATGTAAATTTAATCAAAAATATGGTATATAATCCGTTTGTCAGGATTTTTCGTTAAATTTGAGAAGAAATGACCAATAGATATTTACCTTTAAAAATAAATATCATGATTAAACTGCTGAAAGGCATATTGTTAATAATATTCCTCACCGGATGGTTTCCCCTCGCTTATTCAAATGATAAAATTATTAAAATTCCGACACCACCACGACCGGCCGGCAATACTGATTTGATAGGATTTTCTGTCGCTCCGATCGACACGGTAAGAGTAGGATTCGTCGGCTTAGGTATGAGAGGTGCGGATGCAGTGGAAAGGTTCACATATGTTCCGGGAAGCAAAATAGAGGCAATATGTGATTTGGTTCCGGAAAGAGTCGACTCATCTATCAGTTATTTAAAACGTCGCAATATTGAACTTCCGGCAACATATTCAGGAGAAGAGGATTCATGGAAGGCTCTTTGTGAAAATCCAAATGTAGATTTGGTGTATGTTGCAACTGACTGGCAACACCATGTTCCAATAGCCTTATACGCCATGCAGAATGGCAAACATGTGGCAATTGAAGTTCCTTCTGCGTTCACATTGGAAGATATCTGGGCGTTGGTTGATACTGCGGAAACAAATAGATTGCATTGCACAATATTAGAAAACTGTGTCTATGATGACTTTGAATTAAACACCTTGAACATGGCTCAAATCGGTTTGTTTGGAGAAATACTTCACACTGAAGGAAGCTATATTCATAATCTTGAACCTTTCTGGGACCGCTATTATAATAATTGGCGTCTTGATTATAATTCCAAACATAGAGGTGACCTCTATCCCACTCATGGAGCCGGACCCGCTTTACAATTATTGGACATCCACAGAGGAGACAAAATGAATACTTTGGTTTCTATGGATACCAAAGTTGCGGGAGTTCCTCTTTGGCTTTCTAAACAAGGAAGAGAAGTTCCAGCTGATTTTAAGAATGGTGACCACACAATGACAATGATAAGGACTGAAAATGGAAAGACAATACATATCCAACATGATGTAGTGAATCCTCGACCTTATTCAAGGATGTATCAACTCACCGGGACCAATGGATTTGCAAATAAATATCCAATAGAAGGGTATGCCTTCGACGCTGAACAACTTGCAGAAGATTCAATACCGGACCATGAGAATCTTTCATATCACAAATTTGTGACGGATGAACAAAAGAAATCACTGTTAGAAAAATATCAACATCCTATACTCAAAGAAATAGGACCTAAAGCCAAAGAAGTGGGCGGCCATGGTGGGATGGATTATATAATGGACTATCGTTTGATATATTGTCTCAACAATGGTCTGCCCCTGGATATGGATGTATATGATCTCGCAGAATGGTGTGCCATCACACCGCTTTCGGAAATATCCATTGAAAATGGTTCTGCACCGGTAGAAGTGCCGGATTTCACTCGTGGAGCTTGGAATAAGGTTAAAGGTTATCGGCATGCCGGGGTGGAAGGAGAAGCTCCTATATCTCAATAATCTCTATCAAATTATATCAGAATGAATTTTTTTCATAAATTTTTATCGGTTGCAATCTGCACTCTGTCTGTATTACCACTTTACGCCGATCTTCCCTTCAGAGACCATCGGTTCAGTAGTTTTCAAACACTTCCTCCCTCTCAAAAAGGAGATATTGTTTTTATTGGCAATTCCATCACCAATATGATGAATTGGAACGAATTGTTCGGGAATTCCAAGAACATTAAAAACCGGGGGACTTCCGGTGCCATTACAAAAGAAATCCTGGATAACCTTGAATCAATGATTTCGGGCGAACCGTCCAAAATTTTTGTGATGATCGGTACGAACGACCTTGGAACCGAGGGTAGTGAATTCCAACCTAAAGCCGTGGCTTACAGAATTAAAAAAATTCTAAATAGAATCAGAGAGGAAGTTCCTGAAGCCCAAGTTTACTATCAAAGTATTCTTCCTTCGCTATCAGGGTTAAGAACCGAAGAGAAAACCACTAAAACCAATGCAATTATAAAAGATTGGATTGAAGATTTAAATGAACCTAACTTAACTTACATCGACCTTTATTCCGCATTTGTGGGAGAAAATGGAGAATTGAAAAATACATCTAACGACTTCAGTGAAGATTCATTTAGTTTTGACGGATTACATCTTAGCCAAAACGGGTATCAACTATGGGCAGATATAATCAAGGACTATATTGAAGAAGATTGTGTAATTCCTGAAGGGTCTCCTAACTTGTGGGGAAATTTAAAAGCTTCACAAGGAATGAGGACTTCCTATTTTGGAGTTTTCCCGATATTATCGACAGATATTCTCTTGGTTGGTGATGAATTGATTCACGGGGGTGAATGGGCGGAATTAATGCAAAACTCTTCTTTTAAAGACAGAGGAATAGGATGGGGATTCCCGGGAGTAAATATAGAATCAATAGATTCAGCAATTCCTGTAATATTAAAAGGAAATGCAGAAAGAGTTATTCGGAAAGACTCCCCAAAAGCCATTCTGATTTATGCCGGAATGGCTAATATAAAAGCCGGAGATTCTATACCCTTGATAAAATCAAAATATGAAGATCTTTTAAATAAGATAACTTCAATAACTCCTGAAACGCCAATTTTTTTGATGTCGGTTCTACCCACTGAAAACCAAGAAATAAATAGCAAAGTAAAGGAGTTGAATGAAGAAATCAAATCTATGGTCTCCAATAGAGATAATATCTATTTAATTGACCTATATGCCGGTTTTATCGAACAAGATAACAAAAGAAAAGATAATTATTTCCTCAGTTCAAATTCTCCTTATCTAAACGGATTGGGATATGTGGCTGCAAGCCATATAATAGCAGATTCGTTGAACAATATATTAGGTGAAAACTATTCTCCTATTTCCATGGAGGATGCAATGACCAATCTTAACAGTTTTAATAAAAATACGGAATTAAAAAACGAAACAATCACCCTCTATGACAACTCCAACTCAGAAATTCCTTATAGAATTCCGGCAATAGCAAAAACGAGGAATGGAGATCTCGTGGCTGTAGCGGATTATAGATATTGTAAATCTGATATTGGTGTTATTCCCAATGGAAAACTCGATTTATTATATAGGATTCAAGATTCAAATTCCGGTGTATGGCAACCGGAAAAAACACTGGCAACTACCATCGATGATGGAACCAACTTTATTGCATTTGGTGATCCATGCATAGTTGCCGACAGGGAAAGTGATAGAATACTTGTGACAAGTTGCAGCGGCAATGTAAGTTTCCAAAAGGGAACTCATGAAAATCATCAAGGTTGGGCGAGATTTTATTCTGAAGACGGAGGTAAAACCTGGAGTAACTTTGAAGATATTTCCGACCAAGTTTTTAGTTTGCTCGATAGAAGAAGTGATGGACAAATCAACTCATTTTTTATTGGTTCAGGCAAAATAATTCAAAGCAATATAGTGAAAAATGGAGACTCCTATCGTATCTATTGTGCGGCTTTAGTACGAGTTAACGATAAGAAAACTCGGGTTAATTATGTATTGTATTCAAATGATTTCGGGAAAAATTGGGAACTGTTAGGAGATGTGGAGGATTGTCCGATCCCTTATGGTGCAGATGAACCTAAAACGGAAGAACTTCCTGACGGAAGTATATTGGTGAGTTCAAGAATACCGGGTGGAAGATATTATAATGTTTTTCATTTCAGTGATATAAATAAAGGAGAGGGAAAATGGGATACAATGGCTATTTCAAATGAAGAAACTGGAGGTGTAAAAGCCTCTACTAATCCTTGCAATGGTGAAACACTTTGTATTCCTGTTAGAAGAAATGCAGATGGAGAAGAAACTTATCTTCTGCTGCAATCCGTACCGATGAATAAGAAAGGTGGAAGAGCCAATGTTGGAATCAACTATAAAGATTTAGGTCCATTGAAAGGGAATTATACCGCATCAAATATTGCTTCCAACTGGGATGGTGAATACGAGGTCACTCCTTATTCGTCAGCATACTCCACTATGGTTATGGATAAAGATAATGAGATTGCATTCTTCTACGAAGAAAATCTTTACAATGACGGGTTTGATCTTGTGTTAAAAAGATTATCTATAGAAGATATCACCAATGGAGATTATTCCTTTAGGAAACAATGATGAATCCTAAGTTGCTATAGGTCAGAAAGCTTTATAAAGTTCTTGTTCCGGTTGGCAGAATTCGTGGAATAGTTTTGCGTAATCTTTTGCGATATCCTGTGCGAATTTCTTGCCTTTTTCAGCAGTTGCCTTTAAAGGATATCCTATCCCTGTGTCATGGCTAACTTTCAGCCAATTTCGCGGTATCCAAGCTTTACCGGAAGACAATCCGTTGGAAACAAATCCTCCGGACTTCCCTTCTCCGGCTTCATCCAAATTAACGAGTTCCGGATGATAATACATCATCACTGAGGTTTCCAATTCATCCGCATGGTCTCCGGGATCCTCGAAGTAATCTTTGGCAGGTCGCATCTTATACCATTCGCTTGACGCAATCAATAAATCAGGAAATTCCATTGCCAAATCCCGTATGAAGCCTTTGAAAATATTGCCTCCATGCCCATTTATTATCATTATTCTTCTGATGCCCTGATTATATAAAGAAGACACGATATCGGTTAATATCGCTTTTTGAGTTTCCTGCCTGGTATGGACACAGAATTTCAAATTTCTTTGCCCGGGATTCTGGGAACCCATAGCAACCCATGGCATCACCATAACTCTAAGGTCATATCTCTCGAAAGCAATTTTAGCGGAATCTACAGCGACATCATGACTCAAAATAGCGTCAGTGAGATAAGGTAGATGAAAATTATGAGGCTCTGTGGCACCCCATGGTATTACAGCCATCTGATAATCCAAATCCTTGACTGCACCAAAACAAGACACCGACAAATCAATCTCCCTTCTTTCCATACCCTATCAATCTATTTTTTGTTTATATATTTCTGATGTTCGAATTCGAGGTTTCAGTTCACCGCCCACCACAATTATTTCATTTTCATCTGTTGAAACGATGCCGGCTCCCGCTCTTGCGGTTTCAGAAGTGATATTGGAAATAATCCAACTTTCTTCCGCGGGATTGAAAACAAGAATATTAGGGTTAAATTTATACCATTCTATATTATGCGAAAGATAATCCGGTGCCTGGTTCTTTAGAGCCTCCAGGAAAATATCTTTGTTAACTCCACCTATCGCTACCATCTTTCCATCCGGCAAAGTTGTAATGGCACCCCCGGCTAATGATAATTCCTTTCCATTAATATCCTTGGGTGAAGCTATACTTTTCCACTTGTGTTTCTCTAAATCATATCGTAGACCATCTGTATTCAATGTAGCATCACGGTTCTCTCCTTTTCCGGCAAATCCGCTCCAGAGATATAAATATTTTTCACCCTTTTGATTGGTAGCGGCTTCTAAAACCGGTTGAACTCTGGGATTCCCCGGAAAGCTTTTTAATTCTTGCCAACCCTTGTCAATGTGATTTAAATCTAAAGTAAATACATTATTGGAAGGTAGTCCGTTGAAATTTCCTCCCGCGATAAATATTTTATCTTCAAGGAAAGTGGCATAAGAATTATCGATTGCGCCCGGTAAAGAGGGATAATTCAAAATCTCTATTTCATCTTTTTCATTTTTAGTTATGAGAAAAACTTCTGAAAAAGATTTTTCAGCATTGGAACCACCAATAATCAACAAACCATTCGGTAGACTTACAGTACTACCGTAAGCCATAGGAAAAGGAAGGTTACCAATTATTTCAGCTGTCCAATTATCCTTATCCATTTCCGAAAGTTTATAAATTCCTTTATAGAATTTCTTCACGCTTTCAGGGGCCATCGGGTTGTTTGGAAAATTGCAACCTCCTGCAATTATCAACTCTCCATCGATAACACCCGTAAACGAACCCGACAATCCGGATTCAAAGCCAACTTCTATTGAATTATCATTTATATCTTTCAAGGGTTCAATGCTAATTTTAAATGTTGAGGCAGGCAATCCCTCGCCATTTATCAAATTGGCTCTTGTAAATGGTTGCCATCCATATCTCACTAACTGAGGATTTTCAGTTTCCATCCCTTTGATTATAATTTTGTCATTTTCTATTACAACATTTTCTGCCATTTTAAATATACCTTCAGGCCCTGCAATTTCAAAAATATAAGGAATGTTACCGTCTGAAGTTTTCAGTCCTTCGGCGTAATCGAACTCAATTGTTATTTCATCTTGATAAGATTGATATGCTCTGATAGGAGTAGGTCCTTGAGGTGTGATCTGATTCATTGAATAAATATGATTCAAGGCTTGCCTTGCCAACCTCTCCCCTATAGGTTTTTTGTTTTTTGGATGAACATCTAAGGAATCTCCCAAGTCTGAACTCACGGCCATCCAAACATTTTTATTTCTTTCCGCAAGTCTTCTTTGTGAATCTCGAAACCATGGCCAAGTGGGACGGTCAATTGAACTTAACTGAACGAATAAAAAAGGCATTTCCGGTTGTTGCCAATATTTTCTCCAACTTTCCAACAAAGATTGAAACAATTTTTCATGAAGCACTACATTGTGGGCGTTTGATTCACCCTGATACCATATTGTTCCGGCAATAGGAAATCGGTTTAATGGGAGTATTCCGGATGAAAAAAGATATGAGGGATCATAGGGATGCTTATGAGAAACAGTATCATTAGCTTCCCCTGTGTTCTCTCCGATTCTTTGTTGAACCCATGGTTGAAGGTAATCATTTGTTCTCCAATCCACCAATATCTCCGGAATATTAAGTTCCAAAGTTTCCGAATCAATCCAGGATTCAGCAGGCGAACCTCCAATAGCGTTGGATATTATTCCTATCGGAACATTCAAACTGTCACGCAAAAATTTCCCGTAATACCAACCTATAGCAGAAAAATATTTTGCTGTTTCAGGGTTCGATAATTTCCATTGGGTGTATTTAAAATATTTGAGACTATCTACTAAAGATTTTTTTTCTTCACTCCATTCATTAGCATTTGTAATGGCGACAGGTCTCATATTGAAGAGGCGTAATAAAGAATCACCGGTTTTATCTTTATCTTCATCCCATGAAGAAGTATTTCTCATCTGAAACTCCATATTGCTCTGTCCTGATGCCAACCATACCTCACCAACCGCAATATCTTTAAACCGAATTGTGTCTTTGCCGTCCGTTATAGTCAAATTTAGTCCAACTTGTTCCGGAAGAGTTGGCAACGTTACGGTCCAATTGCCTCTATAATCTGATACTCCTTTTGATTTATTTTTCCCTAAAATGACAAATACTGTATCACCTGCATTGGCTCTTCCGGTAATCTTTATGGGACGATATCTCTGCAATACCATATGGTCGCTATAAATTTCCGGAACTTTCAATCCGTCAATACCACCCATCGTTGCATTTTCCAACTCTTTGGCAAAGACAACGGTTATGATTGCCGAAAGGAAAAGATTTATGAAAAATATAATGATTATTTTTCTCATTGTAATCTTAAAATATTGTCGATCAGCAGTTGGGATTTAATCATCATTCGGGGAATATGGAAAGGACCTTTAAAGATATTACCCTTTGCAGATTGAGCCACTGTACCGTCCCGATGCAAATAACCATACCATTCCGGAAACTCTTTGTCAGGGAAATGCGAATAGGTCCAATCGTTTACTTTTTTATGCATCTCGAGATATTTATCATCGCCGGTGGCTTCATAGGCCAGTAATGTTGCAATGATACCTTCAGTTTGAGGCCACCAGAATTTCATATCCTGGGAATAATCCTGAGCCGGGTATCCTTTACAATCTTTGAAATTTATAATTCCACTGAATTCTTCATCCCAACCCCACTCCCAACTCCAGTCAAGAATTTGGAGAGCCATTTCTTTAATCTCCTTCCCCTTTCCTTGGTTCCAGCCACGATATTTAGCCTCGTCGAGCAAGAACCAGGCAGTTTCAATGCAATGACCCGGATTTATTACCCTACCGTTTATGGTATCTATCAACTCTCCCTCAGGGGATACCATCTCAAGTAGAGCCTTATATTCCGGATGAATGAATTTCTTCAATTGTTCTATTGAAGCATCAATCCTTTTATCAAGGATGGGATCATTGACAACACTTCTCACAACAGAGGCAGTGTTTATCAGAATCATCGTTATTGAATGTCCGATAGCTGGTTGAGTCGGTAAATATTTTGGTTCCAATAAACCCGGAGTTTCTATAAAATAGAGTATGTCTTTGAAAAGTTTCAAAGCTTTGTCGGCATAATTTTTATCTCCGGATGCCTTTGAATATTCTGCCATGGCTATCGTGGCAAAACATTCCGAGAAAACATATCTACGTTTTCTCAAGGGTTTTCCATCGGCGGTTACCTCGAAATACATTCTACCATCCTTGTCGAAGCAATATTTCTCTATGAAATCTATGTAACTCTTTGAGGCTTCAACAAATTCAGGTTTTCTCGCGATATTATTGTAAGCATAAGAAAATATAAATCCTGCCCTACCTTGGAACCATACAGACTTCGTGGGATCATAAAGTTTACCTTCCCGGTCGAGACATGTATAGATACCACCGTTAACCTTATCAAGACCATTCTCCAACCAAAAAGGGAGGATATTGTTTAAAAGGTCATTCTTATAATGATCCTTCCAATGGGAAAGATATTGAATTTTTTCTTCTTTGGTCATGGTTAATCAGAGTTTGTTGCAATGGTTGAAAAAATCAATGCTCTCCAAATCTGCCTTTAGTTGTTTTTCCTCATCATCAGTTAGATTTTGGAAAGGAGTCCTGTTTTTTCCCATGTCCAGACCAAGGAATTTCATAATTCGTTTACCTCCAACTATATTCCCCCGGTATTTACATATTATATTGATAACCTCCTGGGAATAGTTCTGGTGTTTTCTGGCACCTTCAATATCACCCCTGTTCCAATCCTCAATTATGGCTACAAGTTCTCGTCCATTGTAATTTGTTGTTCCGCCAATGCCACCTTGTGCCCCACCCATAGCTAAAGAAGGAAGAATGGTTTCATCCTGACCGTGAAGCATATCATATTTGCAGTCTTTATATAGCCGGCATTGATTATACTCATAGATACTTTCAAAAGTATATTTTATGCCTGCGAAATTAGGAACTTTACCATCCACGGCTTCCAAAAGTTTTATCATTGGTAGATAGGCACCGTTAAAGGCCGGAATATGATAGAAATAGAATGGCAAATTGGGAGCTGCCGAAGCTATTTCGGAAATGTATGCCACAAGTTCCTCTATCCTATTTATTTTAGGGAATGGTGGTGCCATGGCACCCACTCCATCGGCCCCAATTTCTTGAGCATGTTTTGCAAGTTCTCTACTATCCTTGACGCAACAACTTCCCACATGAACTATTACCTTGAAATCCGGTCTCTGTTCCTTAATCCAAGTTTCTGCAAGTTTTTTTCTTTCATCGGTGGTGAGCATATATCCTTCACCTGATGAACCATTGATAAAGACTCCTTTGAGACCATTCTTTCTCAACATTTCAGCATATTGTGGAATTATGGCATAATTCACCTCTCCATTTTCTTTGTAAGGGGTGAAAGGTGCGTCTATTAGGCCTTTTATTTTTTCCATGATATAGAGTACTCTTAATTTATTTCAATGTCTAATTTAATTTTATTTGAAAAGTCGCTCGCAACTTCTTCGCAATTATCTGTTTTGGGTCGTAATAAGGTCAATTGGAGAATAATAGCTATGGCGATCACCACACTCATATATGCGAAACCCAATCCTAAGTTTCCCTCAATCGCCCATTCTCCAAGCACTTGAGTCACCAGAGCGCCGGCAAACACACCGGTCATATTGAGCACACCATAAGCTGATGCTCTCAATCTGCTCGGTATGAATTGACAGAGTATAGGCATAGTGTTGGCATCAAACATTCCGTATCCGATACCAAATAAAAGACAAACAGCGAGGGTTGTGACTGCGTTATGACCCAAACCTATCATTATTAGACATGGGATCATCATTCCAAGTCCTATTGCGCTTGTGTAAATTCTTCCACGAAGATTCCTTTTTACCCACTTGTCGGAAATCGGGCCACCGATCATGACACCGATGAACGAGGCAACTGCAATACTGATAGTGGAAGCAGGTCCGGCCACACCCGGTGCCAAGCCTAAGTTTTCAGCAAATAGTGTCGGCAACCAATTCTTTGTAGACCATCCGGGTAATGAAGAAGAAGCAAAAAAGAATAATATCACCCAAAAAGCAATATTTGAAAATATTAATCCGAATCCCTTTAGAAGCGAAACAGGATTAAATTTTTCTACCTTTGAAATTTCAGCCCCCGCTTCTGCTCCATATAGTTCCTGAGCCTCTATTTCAGGAGTTGAACGTTTATCCCTTAAAAACAATACTAATACTACAGCGTAGATAACACCGGCAATACCAAACCATCGGAAAGTATCCTGCCATGAAAATAAGTCGGCCACTGTGGCTCCAAAACCTCCCAAAGCCTGGCCGGTGTAAAGACCGGTCATATGGATGCCGATTGCCAAGGATCTACCCTTACCTGTGAAATAATCCGCAATAAGTGACAATCCGGCCGGTATATATAAAGCCTCACTGACACCCATTATCGCCCTCAATGTATAAATACTTTCATAACTTGTACACAAAGACATGAAAGAGGTAACAGCTGACCAAACTCCCAAAGAACCGACAATCAACCATTTTCTGTTCAATTTGTCGGCTATCGCACCGGAAATCGGACTTATACAACCATAAATCCATAAGAAAATTGCCATCAACCTTCCGAAATTGGCTGGATCTTGAATTGCCGGGATTGTTATCCCGATGGATTGTTGCATGGTGGAGAGCATTTGCCGGTCAAGATAATTGAGCAAAGCAACTATCCATAACATACCCACTACAAACCATGGATAAAATTTCTTTTCTTGCAACATTTAATATTTATTTTCTATATAGGATTGAAGTACTGCTTGCGGAATTACCAATAAATTGTTTTGCTCTGATTTCTTTATAATCTCCGGCTTTTATGGGTTCTTGATATACATCGCTTTGACGAGTCGGTTCACTTCCATCTAAAGTATACCTGATTTCCCCAAAACCATAAGGTTCGTTCATAAATATTAAACCGTTATTGTCTACAATTCCCGGTTGTCTCACAAAGAAATCTATACCCTCTTCATCCCAGGAGGGCATTTCTTCGGTGATAACACCGAAATATTCATTTTCATTAAGGGTTGCATGAGAATTATGTGCGCGTTCTGAAAGACCCAAAATTCTTGGGAAAAGATATCTTTTCACCATACCGAAGTCCCTTATCGTTTCACCGAAAATCTGAGCCGAGATACCGATTACTTTTGATTGTGTCACAGAGTCAGACGGCATCAGGGTATCAATCGTGGCATTGAATGGTGTGAATTCTGTCAATATGCCTCCCCACCACATGCCGGGTTCCTCCGGATGTCCACTATAATGGTGGTCGAAATATAGATAATCAACATTGCTAAGAATTACATTGTAACCCTTTTCAGCCATCTTCTTGCTATTTTGGGCAGATGCCTTTGTCCAACTGTTAACGCCTAATGTAACCGGGGTAACCGTAGCATCATATTCAGTAGAATGATTCAACGCCATTTCTTGCCATCCTGCTATCTTGACACCTTTTTCCTCCGCCATCCTTGCTAATCTTTCCACAAAATAGGCGTGCAGGTCATTCTGGTTTGTCATGCCCTTTTCCTGCATCAATTTATTGGCGGCAGGGCTTCCGTCCCAAGCATGTTGGGGCACTTCGTCACCACCGATGTTGATTGCCAAAAGTGGAACACCGGCTTTATTATATATTGCGATTACATCATCAAAAACTGTATCCCAGAATTTATATGGACCCTCAAGAGCAGGATTCATCAAATTGTCATGGAAATCTTGTGCCGTAGTATATTTGGAAGTATCACCATCCTCTATAAGTCTGTAGGAATCATCGCCATTATGCTTCGCTCTCCATTCCATTGATCTGATTGCAGCCCTACTATGACCCGGAGTATCGAATTCGGGGATTACTTTTACTCCCTTTTTATTCGCATATCTCAAGATTTCTATAAATTCATCAACGTTATAAAATCCGTTTGCAACAGTTGGAGAATCCGGATTTCCGTCACCTGAATAAATGCCTTTCAAAAATGGCACATCATCACTCAATGTAAAGCCTCTATGTCCACCAACTTGTGTTAATTCGGGAAGAGATGGGATTTCCACTCTCCAGGCCTCGTCTTCTCCTAAATGGAAATGAAGGATATTCAATCCGTATTTGCTCATTTGGTCTATCACCACCATCACATCCTCTTTGGATAAGAAGTTTCTGGCCACGTCAAGCATAAAACCTCTGTAAGGGAAATCGCTCCAATCCTCTATTTCAACTTCCGAAACAAAACCGTTCTCATCAGCGCTCTCCCTGATTCTTCTCTTAAGGTTTTCTGCTATTATTTCAGGATAATCACTATTTGTTTGTATGGTAATTTTGCCATTTTGAATTGTTGCATACCAATAATCATTTCGATTATCATCAATAGCCTCAAGGTTGAAGGGAGTGTTTAACAAATCCTCGGCCTTAACTTTATTATCCTTTAAATTTATATTTTTCAATGTGGGGATCTGATTGTAGGGAGTTGAACGGTATGAAGATTTCAAAGAATCATTAATGACATAGGCTTCGTCGCCATAAGTCATATAATCATACCCATTTTTTGGATTGATCCATTGTTCCGGGAAAGAAGTCAATCTTTTCCTAATTCCTTTAGCCGGAATGGGTTTTCCATCCTTAACTAAATGCATACCGTCGGGAAGGAAAAGATGAAATCTGAAAGACTTATTCTTCCAAAGGTCTATTACAACGCTGTCGTTTGGACTGGCCGTCAAAAATTTGGGAGATTTTATTAGATAATATCCCGGAAGAATTTCAATAAGTGTATCAGCCGGGTCCACGGGACGTGTAGCCGTTTTTGTCTGGCAAAATGCGAAACCGTCATAAGGTTGATCTGCCTTTATTGTGAATCTTTGAATATGGAAATCATCATTGTTTGAATCAAGTTGGTTTCCCAATGTTTCCCACGTGACAACATTTTCAGCAGATGCCAAAGTCACACCCGATAATATAAAAATACTCCATAGAATCTGTTTTGCTTTCATTGATTTTGATCTTAAGGTTTTATCTTGTAAATATACAAATTATATTTTTAGCCTACAATTAGATTCAATAAAATAGCTTGTCAAATCATGGATAAATACAAAAGGTTCCGACTATTGTATCTTTTTTATGCTGTTTTGTAACATGTATGAAGATATTTATACAATTTATATTAACTTTGTGGAGTAAACAATGTTAAAAAATGAATAGCAAGGAATTAATGAATAAGGCGGCCGATAATATACGTATTTTGTCGGCGGCTATGGTTGAAAAGGCAAAATCAGGTCATCCTGGAGGAGCTATGGGGGGAGCAGATTTTATCAATGTACTTTTCAGTGAATATCTTGTATATGATCCGCAAGATCCAAATTGGAAAACACGCGACAGATTTTATCTCGACCCGGGCCATATGGCACCAATGCTTTACGCCCAATTGGCTCTGATCGACAAGTTTACTCTTGATGAACTCAAAGAACTTCGTCAATGGGGTAGTCCCACTACCGGACACCCTGAATTTAATATTCAAAGGGGAATAGAAAACACATCCGGACCACTCGGTCAAGGTCATGTATTGGCAATAGGTGCTGCTATCGCTGCAAAATTCCTGTATGCAAGAACCGGTAATCCCGGATTCAAAAAGGAAAAGATTTATGCTTACATTTCTGATGGTGGAGTGCAGGAAGAGATCTCACAAGGAGGAGGCAGACTGGCAGGACATCTCGGTCTTGACAATCTTATAATGTTTTATGATGCCAACGATATCCAACTGTCAACCAAAACTGCTGATGTGACTTCGGAAGACACGGCAATGAAATATCGGGCATGGGGTTGGAATGTTTCAGAGATCGACGGCAATGATGTGGAGCAGATACGTCTTGCTTTAAACGAGGCACTGAAAGAAACTGAACGACCTACCTTAATTATAGGTCACTGTATCATGGGTAAGGGAGCTCGTAAAGCCGACAACACTTCTTACGAAGCCAATTGCAAGACTCATGGGGCCCCTCTGGGAGGTGATGCCTTTAGAAATACTGTGGCAAATTTGGGTGGTAATCCTGATGACCCGTTCGTTATTTTCAAAGAAGTCAAAGACCTTTATAAGGCACGCGCCAACCATCTTAAAGGAATTGTGGCTGAAAGAAAAGAGGAGGAGAAAAAATGGGCAGATGCGAATCCTGAAAAGTCGGCGTCTCTTAATCAATGGTTTGAAAACAAACCACCGAAAATCGACTGGAGTAAAGTTGTGCAAAAAGAGAATGATGCTACAAGGAATGCTTCCGGAGCAGTCTTGGCAGAGTTGGCAAAGCAGGTTCCTAATATGGTTTGTGCTTCAGCCGACTTGTCGGAATCGGATAAGACCATTTCCTTCCTTAAAAACACTACACCTTTCAAGAAGGGAGATTTCTCCGGTTCGTTTTTACAGGCCGGTGTTGCTGAACTGACAATGGCTTGCTGTTGTATGGGTATGGCCCTTCACGGAGGTGTGATAGTAGCTTGTGCTACATTCTTTGTATTCTCCGATTATATGAAACCGGCAGTGAGAATGGCTGCTCTTATGGAACTTACTATTAAATTCATTTGGACGCACGACGCATTCCGAGTAGGTGAAGATGGCCCCACTCACGAACCGGTGGAACAAGAGGCACAAATCAGATTGATGGAGAAACTGAAAAACCATCATGGAAGAAACTCTGTTTTGGTTTTGCGACCGGCCGATGCACAGGAAACCACTGAAGCCTGGAAACTGGCTATGGAAAATGTGTATACTCCAACAGCATTAATACTTTCACGCCAGAATATCAATGACCTTCCGAAAGGCAATGATTATTCCAAGACTGCAAAAGGAGCATATGTTGTTGCAGAATCTGATGAGAACCCTGACGTTGTGTTATTGGCATCCGGTTCAGAGGTTTCAACCCTCACGGAGGCTGCGAACATACTTCGCCAAAAAGGTGTAAAGGTAAGAGTCGTATCAGCTCCTTCTGAAGGATTGTTCCGTACCCAAGATAAGGAATATCAGGTAGAAGTACTCCCTATCGGCATTAAACGATTCGGATTAACTGCGGGACTTCCCATCAACCTACTTGGACTTGTTGGCGAAAACGGGGCTATCTGGGGACTCGAATCATTCGGTTTTTCAGCACCTTATAAAGTGCTTGATGAGAAACTCGGTTTCACTCCTCAAAATGTAGTGAAACAAGTATCCTTACTTCTCAATTTAAAATAAGAGAGTACTAAACACATCATAAGGTGGATATGTCATTTCTTCAACTTTGACAAATCCACCTTATTTTTGAGTCTTTCCGGTGCTGTAGATTCATAATCGTATATTATGTATTCAATATAATTATAATATTATTAAGACAACGTTCCTCTATTTATGTTTGAGATTAATTTTTCGGATAGAATAATTGAGTTGGCTCCAACTCTAAAGATTCTTCAAATTGAAGCTGAAGTTTCCAATCCGGATACACCTGATTCACTATGGTCAAGAATTGAGAGTGCTTCCAAAATTCTGAAAGAGAAATATGAACTTTCGGATATAAATAAACGCGCTTCCATTTTAGGTACCAGAAAAATATATAAACTTTTAGGAAAGGATCCAAACCGATACAGACCTTCGGCGGAAGCATTATGCAGACGTATCATTAACGGCAAAGGAATTTATCGGTTGACAACTCTTATAGATATCATAAACCTGATATCCATAGAAACAGGTTATAGCATAGGGGGATTCGATGCCAATAAAATTGAAGGCAATAAGTTGATTTTAGATGCCGGTTCAAAAGAAGACAATTTCAATGCCATTGGACGAGGTCAACTTAATATTGAAGGGTTACCGGTTTATAGGGATGAAAAAGGAGGAATAGGCACTCCCACAAGCGATGAAGAAAGAACCAAATTGACTCCGGACACAACCAAACTTTTGATGTTGGTGAACATATACCAAGAAGAAACAAGTCCTCAAGAAGTAGAGGCAATGGCTAAAGAATTGCTCTCCCGATATGCCAATCTGACTTCATTCTCCTCAAAATTAATTAAAGTATAATCTTATGCTTTTAAGGTATGAAGAATCGAGCAATCGCTGATTCATTGATCCTTTGACTTTTGAAATGCTATTCTGGGTGATCCATCACGGCAACTGATTATGCCGCATCTCACGAATCCTAATTTCTGCAAGGCTCTCAACATCGGTTTGTTGTCTTCGTGAGTATCTATCCGGATATTATCCGTGTTTTGGAAGCAATAATCACATGCTGACTTCAAAACTTCTCTAATTTTACCATTGGAAGCAATCCGGTGGATTGTTCCGTATGGTTCTTCATTTAACCATTCTCCTTCATATATAATTCTGTAAGTGGGATCTTCCCCTTTTATAAAGGCAAAAGTCATAACAATTTCACTTTCTTGATCATATCCAACATAACTCACACCCTTAGAAATATCCTTTATAATATCCGACTCACCTGGATAACTGTCATTCCATTGGCTAAGATTGTTATTTAATCTCATATATTTCCGAGCTGATTCAAATATATTCAAAATATCATTTATATCCGATAACCTGCTTTTCCTAATTCGTACGGGTCTCTGTCTACACATGGTGTACAATCAATGAAAGGGAAAATGTGTACAATCGATAAAAGAAAAATCTCAAACCGCTGATTTTAAGCAATTTGAGATTTAATTAGGTGATTCCTACAGGATTCAAACCTGTAACCTTCTGATCCGTAGTCAGATGC
>JAFLTP010000013.1 GCA_022510405.1 Muribaculaceae bacterium
TTCGGTCTCAGTCGGGGTGACAAGATTCGAACTTGCGACCACACGCCCCCCAGAGTTGTGAAATCACATTGCAACCTTTTGATTATCTTTGTTTTATAAATTCTCTATTTTAATGGAACACAAATGGAACACAAATCCGTCATTTGGATTTGAGTTCTTCGATACGTTCCTTGAGCTCTTTTATTCGCTCATCCTTTTCATCGATCAGCTTCTCAAGCATTGAGTTTTCTTTTTTCAATGAATGATAATCCCCGAGGGAGATATCGCTATTGTTTGCAGCGATAGAATGGTCAACGGCTTCTACGATTGTGGGAGTCGTTTCATTTTCATCAAAGAAATATGAAATTGGCTTATTATAAATTTTTGCAAGTTTTTCAATGAATCCGGTTTTTATATCCTTAGTTTGTGTAAGCATGTTATTCAAACCTTGAGGGCTCATCCCTAGTTTTTTTGCTACTTCTGCTTGAGATACATCTAGGGCTTCTATAAAGGGTAGAAGAGTTTTGCCATCCATGATATCTTATATTAAATGTTAATTTGTCTTAAAACATACACTAAATAATGTATTATTACATTAAAACATTTATCTTTGCGTTACTAAGTTACTAAATAAGTTACTTAGTTAGTTACTAAATACACAAAAAATATGATTGAAAACACTACGCAACGCCCGATGAGAAGAGTAATCGATGAGCTTGAGGTAGGACAAGTTTGTTGTTTCCCTATTTCTAAAATGTTGGTAATCCGTTCCTGTTGCTCCGAATTGAGCCTCATGCAAGGCAAAAAGTACACTACTTCCACTAACAGAGAAAACCAAACCATAACAGTTACAAGGATCTCATGAAGACTTTAAAGAAATGGAGAAAAATCCTGCTTTATCGAAGAATAATGAAGGTTCTTCTGAAAAATGACAATTATCAGAGTAGAGACCCATTCTTTTTGAAAGAATGGGCAAAAAAATATGTCTATTATTATTTTAATGATGTTTGGCAATAATTACTGCAGGACTTGTGCAAATGCACATAACGCTATCAATGGGAGGTATTGCCGATTGATAAAAGACTATGTGGAATATAAGCCTAATCCACCATGCAACAATAACTATTTAAAGGAAGATGAAAATAATAAATACCCAACCGGTGGTCAATCCGGAAGGATGGTACACCGCAACAGAGGCAATGAAACTGTTAGGCATGGGAAGGACTTCTTTCTATGCCAAGGTAAGGGAAGGTAAGATTAAAAGAAGAATGAGGAAGACCGATTACAAGTTCTGGTATAAAGGGAAGGATCTTCTCTCTTTCTGGAATTCATTTCTATAAAATTAAAATCTATGGCAACGAGACTTCAAAGGTATGAGGAAAAGGTAAAGGAGCTTGAGGCTCGAGGTGCCGAGCTTCTACGTTCAGGAAGATATGTACAGGCTATCAATCTTCGAAAGGACATTGATAAAATAAAGGCAATGATTGAGGAGATCAGACCTTACTATGAACCTAAACCTCTTTCCGAGGTGGTAAGCAAGAAGGAACTTGATGAAATGGGTATTATCCCGTTGATGATAGAATGCCATTTGATAGCGGACTTCCTTACCGAGGTAAGTTATATGGTAGTGGATATCTGCAAAGCACATGGATGGGAGAAACTGTCATTCACTGAAGACCTGGATGTGGTTCTCAAAAATGCAGACAAGTTCGCGTCATTTCTTACAGGTGTTTCTCCGGAATTGTGTGAACTGCTTACTCGCAACGAGACTTTCAATAAGTCGCTTCATAAGAAATTCCTTAACCATATCGACAATCGATTAAAACAATTCAGAAAGGAGAAATCAATATGAATTATGAAGAATTATTTTTCAAGTATAGGGTATGGGAGACATGGATTGCCTTAGGTATTGCCGGTATCTGTTTAGTGATTTTCATCTTGTCTTTGATTCCTATCATCTATAAGATCCATAAAAATGCAAAGAAGAATCAAAAGGAGAAAAAATTATAGGATTATGATTGTGGAAAGAACATACCATAAATGCGATTTGGAACATGGGGAATGCAATCTCTGTGGAGAAGTGTCAGACGAAATAATTCCGGAAGAAGGTATTTGTGTAGACTGTTATGAGAGTGAACTATTTTATAAAGAAACAATGAAAGGAATCTGATTATGACAACAGTAAATATAGTAAGGACTGATGATATGTCAGTAGCTGTTCTTGAGGATAAAGAGGCATTAAAAGAATTAGTAGAATTCCTTAAAGAAGACATTGAAAAATTCCTCTGGGATTCTATCAATGGTTATAATCATCAATTAAAGCGAGAGGATAGTATACTCCGCCCAAAAGGGGAAAAAGTTGCCTTTAAATGTACAATTGAATTTGGTGACGCAGATGAGATTTCTTTTGAGGAAGATGAAGATGATCCGGAAGAAGAATCATTTGAATTGCCTATTTAAATCTTATGGCTGAAACGATTTATAGTGAACCGGGAATAGAGGTATTGGACAATGATAAGATCCTTCTTATTCGTTGTCCTAAATGCCACAGAGAAAATTGGGCTCTTGAAGTCATCAGCGGGCGCTGTGCCTGGTGCGGCTATAATGCCCATGAGGATAAAGAATTAAAGAACCGGATGTTTTTCCAAATAATGAAAAACAACCGAGATGTTTTAAACCGATTAAAAGATAGTTAAAGATGGAATTGACAGGTGATAATGTGAAGAATCTTTTTGAGGAATGTCTAAGAGAAAATAGTGATCAAGAAAAAATTGAAATAGATGGAATAGTCATTAAGGTCTTTTTCAATAAAGCTAAAATAATGGAACACAAGGAAGAAATTAAGGATATGCTTCTTCAATTGCCTGATGACTTTATGAAATCAAAAGGTAGAGGAATGTCATTCTTGAATATGTGTGTCGATAAAGAAGGAAGGCAATGGACCGATTTTCATCAGACTCAAGATATGTTATTCTGTCTTGGCAAGGCAATTGGAATGGCAGACTTCTGTATTGCTGATAAAGAAGTTTGGAAAGTTATGCCTGGAGGTATGCCATATATTTTTATAGATGACACGAAATGAGTTTATGGTAAAGAAAAAATAATAACCAGATTGACTATGGAAGACTATGTAAGTTTTGAACAGGCGAAAGCCTTAAAGGAATTAGGATTTGATATTCCAACCAGATATTATTATTGGATTATGTTCCCGGAAGAATTAAAAGAAGGTATTGTGGTTGCTGATCACAATACAGAAGATTCTGAGAATCATTTTTCAGCACCATCTCTATATCAAGCAAAAAAATGGTTCATAGATAAGTTCTCTTTGGTAGTGTCTTCTTTGCCTTGCGTGACGGATCCAAATGTTGATGTATTGAAATGGAGGTATTATGTGGATAAATATAATCCTTACATCATTCAGGAAGGTAGCATCAAGGTGTATGATTATTTTGAAGAAGCCCTGTCTGCTGGCATCGACCGGGCATTGCAAATCTTAAAAGAAAAATAGCAATGGATATTTGTTTAGAAGGGTTTAAGGAAAATTGCGGTCAAGGGTTAATGGGTGATTTAATTATCCATAAGAATAGACGAATGACAGAAAGTGAAACTCGAATGGCTGTCAATTACGGTATTGAGAAAGGGTATAGGAATGCCTCGGAAATTCCGGATGAGATTGTTGATAAAATTTGTGATCCAAATAACCATGAATTTGATAAGTATGACGATACTCCCGATTTTATATCATTAACACGTCTTGAAAAGATCTTAAAGAATATTCTTTCCGAAAATTGGAGATATGGCCTTAGCAATGAACAGATAGAAGATTTAATCAACGAAATAAAAGAAGCATTTTAATTATGAAACTGATATTTGAAATAGATGAAAAAGACCTTAAGAAGGTTATGCATCAAATCGCAATGTATGATGACTCAGTTGAAAATGACTGGGATAAAATAAAAGAAATTCCGGAAGTAAGTATTGATCTAAATGTACCAGGAATTGAAAATGATTTAGGATTAAGTCCTTTAGAATTGGAACAATCTAAATTCACTTATACTCTGATTGCTTTCTCTCAGGCTAAATCACAAATCAAAGAATCTGATGAAGAAGTGGATGGCTAAAATTAGATGTTTGTTTTTGGGACATAAATGGGAGTTTCAAGAATGTAAAGCCTTTAAACATTTGGGTGTGTTCAAAAGAACTTCAATATGCAAAAGATGTGGTGAAACCTTAGAAGAATATTTACACTTATGATAGTTTTAATCTTAATCTTTATGCCTCTTTCTTTCTTCACAGGTTATTTTTTTGGATTGAATACACCAAGAAGAGACAGACGTTAAAAATGGACGATAAGCTAATAACAATCCTTTGCTTGATCCTTAATTATCTTACCGGAATATTATGCGGTTATGGATTGGCTAAAGATAAATATAAGAAAGATTAAGTTATGAAAATATACATATCATTGCCTATTTCAGGCGTTGAAGAAGAAGCCAGAAAAGAGGCTGAAAATGTTAAACAAGTCATTAAAAGTGCAGGACATGAACCTGTAAGTCCATTCGATATTGACGCCGGTGAGAATCCAAATTATTATGATCATTTGTGTGCTGATATCAGAGTTTTAATGGAATGCGATGCGATATATCATCATGATCATAGCGGCAAAAGATGGGCTGATTCATGCGGTTGTTGGATTGAACATGCGGTTGCTAATAATTTAATAATGCACCGGGATCATAAAATTAAAATTCTTCATGGTCTGTATGATTTGGAAGACCTCTATGATTATCTGAAAGAATTATAAAAAGAAGGAAATAATAAAACAATAATCCATGCCTCGCATAACCAGCCAATGCAAAGAAAATATAATCAATAATTCTGATATCGAAAAAGTTATCAGGGATTATGGTTACGTTTTAAAAAAACAAGGGAACAATCTTGTGACGTGTTGCCCTTTCCATGGTGAAAGGACTCCTTCCTTTAACATTAATCCGGAAAGAAACACTTATTACTGTTATGGATGCAAGCGTCACGGAGATGCAGTGCAATTCGTGATGGAAAAGGAAGGCATATCTTTCCCTGAGGCATTGGTATTGTTGGCTAAACGGTATAATGTGGAGCTTCGTTATGAATCTTCAGAGGAGACTAAAGAACAGAGGGAGGAATCCAAAAGGAGGGAGGAGCTGCGTAATGTAGTCAATTACCTACAACAATTCTTTATCCAGTCATTGGATAAATATAAGGATGCGCAGGAATATGCTTTCGGGAGATGGGGAGAAAAATTCTGCAAGGAATATGGTATCGGCTATGCCCCTCGCAAAAGTGCAGAATTATTTGAATTCATGCGTAAGCATGGCATAGACGAGCAAGATCTATTAGAGCTGGGCTATATAAAGGAAAACGAAGGATCAAGATTTGCCTTTCTAAGGGAACGAATTACTTTCCCAATACGAGACAGATGGAAAAGGATAATCGGATTCACTGCCAGAGATATTGCAAAAGAACCAAGCCCGGCAAAATATATGAATTCAAAAGATTCAATTATTTTCCATAAAAAAGATATTGTGTTTGGTCTTAGCGAGGCCATTAAGAGTGCAAAGCTCAAGAACAGATTTATCTTGGTAGAAGGAGGACCCGATGTACTTAAACTCCACAGCCTTGAAATTTATGAAGCTGTCGCAGCCTTAGGGACAGCATGGAACAAAGAGAAATTTGATCAGCTCGCGAAGGTTGCTAATACTATTTGTTTTATTCCCGACACTGATGTAGTCAAGCCTGAATCAAATGATGAATTTCCTCCGGGTTTTAAATCGGTGATGGAAGCTGGAAAACTTGCTCTCGATTTAGGTTTTGATGTATATGTGAAAGAAATACCTTCAGAAGATGGCAAAAAACAAGATGCGGATTCTTATATAGATTCTATGGCTAAATTCAGGGAATTGGAAGAAGAGCATTTTATATTATGGTATGCAAGAAAACTATTTAAGGATAAAAAACTATCTCCTTCAGAAGAAAAGTCAAGAGTAAAA
Source organism: Muribaculaceae bacterium (assembly GCA_022510405.1). Lineage (GTDB taxonomy): Bacteria > Bacteroidota > Bacteroidia > Bacteroidales > Muribaculaceae > Lepagella. The sequence goes on from JAFLTP010000013.1 coordinate 6,009, forward strand.
TTAATTTCAGATCTTGTTGCATCTTCCGATGATTCCTATTATAAGAACCGTGCCCAACTTGGTCTTCCGGAAATTTTTGGAAGAAAAAAATCTTGGAAGGACAGTATTGAAGAAGCCTCCATTAGAAGAAGAGCCGCAGCCCAAGAAGCCGATTCTAAAAATTATACTGAAGAAGAGAAAATGCGCCGGATGGCAGGCATTATCATCAAAAATGGACAATTTTATTCAGTTGGAAAGAAAGATGAAATGGATAGGATTTCAAATTTCACCATGAAGCCGATATTTCATATAAAATCCAATGACAACGCAACACGTATATATCGCATCACCAATTCCTTCGGTGATGAAGATGCCATCGAACTGACTCAGGAAGAAATGGTGTCGCTCCCTAAATTCAAGAAACGCATCGAGAACCTTGGTCGCTTTATATGGCTCGGCAAAGCTGAGCAGCTTGACCAAATGAAGGAATATCTTTACTCGATCACAAAGACTTGTGAGCAGATAAACCAGATGGGTTATAACCAGGAACACGATTTCTATGCTTTTGGCAACGGAATCTTCACCGGGGATCGATTCGTGCCGGTTGATGACTTGGGATTGGTGAGCATTGAAGGAAAGAACTATTACCTTCCGGCATTCTCCGACATGCACAGAAACAATAAACAATTCTTCTCTTTCGAGCTTGATTTCATCCATAAGCCGGAAACATCCATAACTCTTCATGACTATGTTTCAAAACTTGTGCAGGTTTTCGGTGACAACGCTAAAATAGGTTTCGCGTATCTTATAGCCTCCGTTTTCCGGGATATCGTTTATGCTGTCAAAGACTGCTTCCCGATTCTTAATTTATTTGGTCCTCCAAACTCCGGAAAGACGGCATTGGGTACCGCTCTCATGGCTCTCTTCCATCCTGTCAACGAACCATCAAAGCTGGCTAATACCACAATTCCCTCTATGAATATGATGCTGTCAAGAGTCTCTAATGCTGTCGAGATACTTGACGAATATAAGAATGAGCTGGATCTCCGGAAGATGGAAATCCTTAAAGGTGTATGGGGCGGTAAAGGTCAGACCAAAATGAATATCGAGATTAAGAAGATTGAAGATACAGCCCTTACCGCTGCCTTAATCCTTTGTGGCCAGGAAATGCCAACAAAAGATCCGGCCCTGTTTACACGTGTGGTATATCTTCCTTTTTCACGCACCGAATTCTCTCTCGATGAAAAAAGAAATTTTAAAGAGCTAAAGGAAATGACACATAAAAGAAATTCACACCTTCTGATTGAACTGCTTAAACTACGGGAACAGTTCAAGGAACATTTCAACGAAGTATATGGAGCGACTCTTTCGGAAGTTATGGCCAGACTTGACGGTTATACCATGAAGGATAGGATCCTTGATAATTGGATTGTTCCTTTGGCTGCTTTTCGTACTGTTGAAACGCTTATCGATGTGCCGGTATCATATAAGGATCTTTTCGATATCACCATCAAAAGAATGAAGGCACAGAATGAAATGGTGAGAAAGAAATCCGAACTCGCAGATTTCTGGAAACTATTCTCCAGCTTATATATGAACGGCCGTATCATAGATAAGGCTCATTTCCGTATCAAGGCCGAAAAGAGTTTCAAGCCGGCCAAAGGTAAGCAGGTTAATTTCGATTATCCAAGGATGATTCTTTATATAAATTTCGCATCGGTGGAACAGGTAATCGCTTCAAGATCCGGATTAGGTGGAACAGCATCAAGAATCGATATGCCTACTCTCCAACCATACCTTGAAATGAGCAATCATTACATAGGACGGAAACAAATGAGGATGGCCAAACTAAATCCTCTTGGCAATCTTGAATCTGTTTCTGACGGTACAACATCAGCCAATCTTGAATCAATTGTCTATGTAATGGCATTCGATTATAAGATGCTCAAAGATGAATTTGAAATCAGTCTTGAGACTCTGAAGGAAGGTTATGACATTGAAGAAGATCAAGTGATAGAAGATAAGAACATTCAGGTGCCTTTGCAATCCGGTACACTTATCTCGGAACTCCTTGATGAAATGGAAAAGGAAACGAAAGAAAACGATAATTCTTTCGCTTCTTCCGAGGAAGAATTACCTTACTAATATATGTTTAACCATTTTATGCCGCTGAAAAGGACAGAGTGAGGTTTAAGCCCTCTTTTCCATATGGACTTTTCACTTCAAGCTTCGGGATTTTCCCGGAGCTTTTTTATATACTCATATAGGTTCCACTCGCGAAAAATATTTTTGCAACACCCTTTATTTCCCGTTTTCACGTCAAACATATATTATCTCACTATGTCACAGCGATTTAAACGCATTACAAACCGATTACAAATCATTACACATTATAACATTTTTATTACAAAGAGAAAATAAGATAACAAATTGATACAAATTCTTGAATTTGTAATAAATTTGTAATATGTATAAGTGATTGATATTTAAAACATTATTCTCTATGTGAGAAATTTGTAATCCCTGCAACCCCTCCAAAACGAACCCCCTCTCTAAATTTACTGTATATTTGATCTCTCAGTTTATCGCAATTTATCCAAAATTGCGATATTCCAAATAAACCTATTCAAATGTGCTTATTTGGATTAAGCAACTCAAATCCCTTTATTTATAATGGTTTTAAGTTGATTTTATAAGCAAGATTTAGTAATTTTGTAGTGCAAAAGTTTGGCATTATGTCCCAATTTCTCCTCTATATTCCATTAGAAGATTATCTTTGCCAATGGTTCATCAACGAGCAAGGGGGTGAGTCACCGGTACGCCTTACCCGTGGATCAGTGGAATCAAAGATTCTTGAGGTCTACCTGATGAAAAGGCCGGAGGACGTAGAACCGGATCTTGATCAGGAAGGGAAAGTGGCCATAATAATTCCGGAATTCAGGAACAGACCGCCCGAATATTACAACCATCTTCCGAAGTTTGCCATAACTTCTCTGCAGAATGTTATCCGGTCAAGATTCGATATCTCTTTATGGAAAGATCTTAATGGTTTCGGAAATATAATCCGCAACCGTCAGGATGAACTTATATATGCGTGGATGGAGAAAAACGGAATTGAGATCAATGAGAAAAATTGGAACGCCATCGCCAAACGATATCAGCGTCAACGAAACGTTTACCTGAATCGTGACAGGGCAAAGAAAAATTATTCTAAAAAATCTGTATGATTTCAGCTTGGTAAAAATCACGATTCTACACTTTCTACGTTTTCTATGATTTCTACGCTTTCTACGCTTTCTACGATTTCTGCTTTAAAACATATTTTATGAATTCTTCTTGCCAAATACTTCCGGGAGTTAAAAATATTTATTGGGTGGAATGCTCGAAACTGCCTTCTAGAATTGACCTTCAATCAGTAGGGGATATCCCGGTCTCTCTCCTTGCTGATCTTAATGATATCACTTTCTTTGGAAGTGTTGACTGCCGTTGTGTCACTGAAAAAGAAAACAATGGTTGGAAACAAAAGTCTACTCTCAAGTTCAGAACCGCTGATGAACTGCCATTTTATAATCATATTGCCTTTGTGGTGACTGATGTCAACGGTATATCCTATATAATAGGTTCAAAAGAGCATCCGTTCCCGGTTGTCAAAAGTGAATATAACACGGGAGTCCCTTCAGGTGATCCTGCCGGACTCACTTATGAAATATCTCATGAAGCTTTAAGATCTATGGTGAAATGCATAATATAAACAGGTGAAAATTCTTGAGGTTTCTAATCCCCAAATCGCGTTTAATGCCGTCAATCCGTGAGGATAGACGGTTTTTTTACGTCTTTCCCTCTCTTTTTATAAGGTAGTATTTTCGCATCGTTAACTTGCTTAAGTTGTATACTAACATCATGGCGAAACCAAACTACCATCTTCATCTCAAAGGTTATGTCGGAGGCTGGGACTTCGATTCCGATTACGTTGATTATATACTTCAAAAATATAAGGACGAACACGTAAATGTTCTGATTGACTCTACCGGTGGCCTCGTAGGAACAGCTCTTTCTATTGCTGCTGCTTTCCGCAGACATGGAAACGTTTCAGTCCATCTCGTTGGTCTTAACGCATCTGCTGCAACTATCGCTTCTCTCGGTGCAAAACATATTTCTATCGATAAGGCTGCTATGTACCTTGTGCATAAATGCTCTTCATATTTCTTCAAGTGGGCACAACTTAACGCTGACCAGTTTGATGACCTTATCAAGGATCTTACAAAGACAAAAGAAAACCTCGATAAATTTGATCTTAATGCTTCCCGTCAATATGCAGCCCGTTGCAAACGTAAGCCGGAGGATATGCTTGACCTTATGGCAAAGGAACAGTGGCTAACCGCTGAAGAAGCTCTTGAATGGGGATTCGTGGATGAAATCACAGCACTGGAAGATGAAAAGGCACCTCAGTTGACCGAAGGTCTTGTCAACGCCATGGCTGCCGCCGGAATGCCTTTGCCTCCATTGCCAAGCATCAAAGAATTGAAGGACGAGAAACAATCCGGTCTTATGTCAATTCTAAAGGCTCTTTCTTCTCTTTTCAAGGGAAATGAAAAGGTGGGTGCCGAAGTCTCCGAAAATCTCAAAATCAATAATAACTCTTCTATCTCAATGGAAAAGACTCTCACTCTCTTATGTGCATTGCTCGCCGTAAATGCTTTCAAACTTGAAGATGGTAAAACTTCAATTACCGAACAGCAGCTTGATTCCATCGAGGCTGCTCTTTCCGAAAAGGACTCTAAAATTTCCCAACAGACTAAGGAAATTGAAGACTTGAAGAAACAAAATCAAGATCTTCAGGCGAAACTTGACAAGAAACCGGGTGCCGAAACTTCTCAGGTGACCGAAGATTCAAAAGGTTCCAAAGAGGAGAAATCCGATGTCGACAACTATGTCGATGACTGGAACAACGCCAAGGCAGCCTACGATATGCTTCCTTAATTCTTTCCGATTTATCCAATCACTACTTACAATTTTATATCTCTATGGCTGGTAAATTTATTTTCACTCCTGAAGATTACCAAAACGCTGCCATCAAATACCGCAGGGAGATTCTTATGACTATCCTCCAGGGTGTCATGAATACCATAAAGTATATGACCGGCCGTCCTGGTATCCGCTACAAGGAGCGAGTAGGTGAAGCTGATGCTGATGCTCAGTTCGCTCCTTATGATCCTTCCAATGAAACGGATGTGAACCTCAATCTTAACCTTCGTGAACTGGAGACTTTCTTTGGTTCCGTAGTTAAGAATTTTGAACCTAACACTGCCGTTTCTACTCTTCTTGGTACTGGCGCTACAAAGGGAGACGGACAGATGCAGACTCCGACTGCAAAGCTCGTTCTTCAGCTTATCGCTAAAAGGCTTTCATGGTATCTCAACAATGCTATCTGGAAAGCAAAACGTAACCCGACCGGTAAAACCACCATGGATCTCTTTGATGGTTTTGATACCATCACTCAGAAAGAGATTGATGCTACAAACCTCTCTGCTGAAAAGGGCAACTATATTAAGCTGCCTGAAGAGATAACTAATGAAAGTGCTGTCGAAGTTATTAGGGATAACATCCTTTTCAAACTCGATGAAGAACTCCGTGCTCAGACTTGCTATCTCTATTGCTCTCAGTCAATACTTGATAAGTACAACGTGGCTTATCAAATGGTAAACGGTGCACTTCCATATAACCGTGAATTCGGTCATACTTCAGTGGAAGGCTCTGAAGGTAAGCTTATCTTCTGTCCGCTTTCCAATAAAGCCGGTTCCGACTTTATTCATGTTTCTCCAAAAAGGAACATGCTTGTTGGGTATGATTCTCTCGGTGACGTGGAATCTATTGAGGTGGCTCGCTTCAAACCTTTCGTGCTATCTTTCATAGCTACTATGTTCTTTGGAACTCAGTTTGAACGCATCGACAAGCAGAATCTGTTTGTTGCTGACCTCCGTGTGGCTTAACCTTTAAATTTTAAAGATTATGTCTAAGAAATGTAAATCAATAGCACAGTCTGTGGAGTGGTGTAATGGCGCCCCGCAGTTGGCCGGCATCCGCAAGCGTGCCTATTTTATCCCGAAAGCGGAAATTGTAAAATGGCCGACTCTTCAAAGAGATGAAAACGGACGTGCCACAGGTGCCGAATACAAAGGGGATTTCACGCTTGAGGCTGATGCCACTTTCAAGTATGTGGATATTCTCCCTAATCGTTCTCAACACACTTCCGACCCTCAAGGGGAAGTGCCATCGCAGACTCAGCTTAACAAACTTACTCTCGTGCATCCCGGTGTAGGCGAAGAAGCTACGGCTCTTTCTGCTTACCTGAACAACAATGACCTTCTCTGGATATTCCAGGATATGGCAGGGAAATGGCGTTGCGTAGGTTCCGAAAAGTGGGAAACAAACACTTCTGTCGCTCAGGACAATGGCCAGGGAGCGACCGGACAGACCGGCACAACCATTACGGTTGAAGCCACCGATGAAGTGATATCTCCATTCTATACAGGTAAAATTGAAACTGAAGATGGAGAGATTGATTGCTCAGGAGCTGAAGTGCCTTAAACATGAACCCTGCTTAGCGGAATTATTATAATGGGTGTAAGGTCGGGTGCCTTGGATCTGGACGATCTCTTGAATGATGTTGTTGTCCCTTCGTCCATGGTTCCCGACTTTGATTTTTCTGATGATTCAATTAAGAACTCTCAAAAGGATGACCTTTTTGAAGAAAAACAAAGAGCTGGATGGTCGCATGATATAGAACCGCGTTGTGATTTCTCTCCTAACAAAGTTCGTATCTCGTTCCGGAATCCCGCATTTGGTATAATTTCTCTTTGGAAACGCTCAGTCTATGGAAAGACTCTAACAGAAATCAAGGAAGATCCTGAAATGGTGCCTTTCTTCATCAAGGGAATGGTTGCGCTGATCAGGAAGATGATTGGAGAAAATTTGACAAAAGGCGACTGGTGTATTGTCACATCTCCAAAAAGAAGGCATAAGGTCAGAAACTTCGCCACTCTCATTTCGGTTGGCATTGCCAAGGAATTTAAAATTCCATTTTATGAGGATTTGGCGGTCTGTAAGAATCGGCAGCGAGTAGGTGCTGTGTTCACTCTTTCTAAGGATCCACCAAAAGAACGAAACATTATCATCTTCGATGACTTCGTTACTTCCGGTTCTACAATGATTTCAATGAGAGATCTTCTTTATCCTCTCGGTTATAATCTGGTTTTCTTTACGGGTATCAACAATAAACTTTAAAATTTTGATCAATGAATTTTGGTAAAGCTATAGAAGCCTTGAAACAAGGCAAGAAGGTGTCAAGAAAAGGTTGGAATGGCAAAGGAATGTTCCTTTGGTTAAAGCCTGAAGGCATAGTTAAAGCTGAATGGTGTAAAGATCCGATGCTTAAACAATTGGCTGAAGAAAACGGTGGTGAAATTCCGGCTCTTGGTACTATCTGTATGTTCACCGCTCAGAAACAAATTCTTTCCGGATGGATGGCATCTCAAACTGATATGCTTGCAGAAGATTGGGAGATAATATAATTCATTCCTATGAATATCGATCTTAACAAATATATCCCTAACAAACTGCCTTCTGCTCCCGGTGAACTCACTCTTGGGGACAAATTGTCCCCATTTATGGAGTCAGCAAAAGAGTGGTTTGAGAAATGGTTCTGCAATCTTTCTTTGATCGCTCCTCCGGAAGAAAATGAAGATGGAGACTTAGAGGATGCAGAAGGTGCGCTCCCTGAGGATGATCTTCTAAGGAAAGTACCGGTCAATGAAATGGCAATGCGTATCATTGTCATGGAAGCGTACAGAATGGCTGTTCCTCAGTTGGATCTTGTTCTCACTGCCAATGGTTTTGCAACTGTGGATTCAAAGAATGTGGTTCCGGCTTCAAAGGCTCGGACTGATAGACTTCTCGAAGGCCTTCAAGAAGAAATAGACAGAAACATTATAGTTCTGCTCTATAGGCTAAGAACTATTCCGGAATGGCTGGAATCCGAACAGGCTGATTTCTTCCGAAGGACTCTTTTCATAAATCCCGAAGCAACAAAATATCTCAAGACTCCCGATGCCTTAGGAATCAAATCTTCTTGGGAAATCTATCTCAAGCTTATTCCACAAATAGAGGAATTGGAAGACTCTCTCGCTGATGAATGGTTCTCTCCTGAACTCATGATGAATCTTCGAAAGGAAATGCTGTCGGGAGAAATTGAAGGAGTTAGAAAATCAGTGGCCATCAAAATTCAAAATCAAGTAATAGCATTCTTCGAAAAGGGAGACTTCAAGACTCGTAGACTTCAGGAAATACTGAACATAATAAGGTATGACAATAAGAATTTTCCGGAATGGATAAATTCGGAAACCGCATTGGCTTTCTATCCTCCGAAATTCAAAAACAAGAAGGACTCCCCGGGCTACTTCTTCTGAAAACATCAAAAAATATAAAACATTAAAAACTTTCCATATGAATCACAAATTAACTGAAGAAATTGGTGCTTGGTTGGCTACTCAGGAAAAAGATCGTGACTGGGAGAAAGGTGCTATTTATGTACTTAAGCTTTCCGGCAACCGTATTCTATTCAACAATATCATGAGGTGTATCGACCGCCGTCATGACGTGATAGAATATCAGATCAAGAAATATTACAATTTCCGGGTTCAGGATCTCACACATGAACAGGTTGAAGAAATGGCTCAACAGGTTGAGACCATTGTTAAGACCAATATCCCTCTTGCTGTTGAAGCTGATAAGAACCGTGTTAAGGGAAAACGCTCGGATCATGATCTTCTGCCGGATGCTGTCAAGGCTTTCTATGTGGAAAACCTTTCAATCCTTCAGCAGATGCGTGAACTTCATATGAAGCTCCGTTCTCTTTCATTGCATAATGCTCCTTGCCCCGATTCGGAAAGGTTCCCGTTCCTCAAGGAAATTATCAAGCTTGACAAGAAACTTCATGACAATTGGAAAGCTTATGATTCTTATGCGATGGGTACACCTGTTCCGGAACAAAATGAACAAAATACGGTTTCAAATGTCGCAAATTCGGAAGATTCTCACGAATTGCCAAATCAAAATGAAGAAATAGCTCCCGAAACAGAAGAACCGGTGAAAGATCCGGAACCGGAACAGCCACAATCCACCGAGAAAGAACCGGAACAGAAAAAGAAAGAAACAAAGAAAAAGACCGGTGAAAAGTCCAAGAAGTCTTAATGCCCAATCCGGTTCACAAAGAACTTTATGCAGTGTTGAAACCTCTTTCCGAGGTTCCGACACAAGCATATCTATCAAACCGTATTCAGGTGGCAGATCTTCTGGAATGGATTCTTGAACAAACAGGCGTTGCAGAAGTATGGCAGACTTCATTTTCAATCTCGGAAGAATTTATCCGAAGGCTTTATTTCATCCAGAAGAAGAATCTTATTTCTCGTTTCAACCTGGTTCTTGATTTCAAGGCAACACAGAAGACTATAAAGTTATGGCCGTTCCTCTCGCAAGTTGTCAACCGGACGTTCCTTGCTGACAATCATTCAAAGATTCTATTGGTGAAGGCTGAATCAGGAAAATGTGTTTCTGTTATCACCTCTCAGAATCTGACCCGTGGAAACCGTTACGAATCGGCAGTTATATTGGCCGAGAATCAAGGAGCAAATCCTCACTTTGTTCTATTGTATTCTCAGATAAAAGACCTTATAGAAAATCATTCAGTCCCATTGCATGACATATACAGACAAAGAACTGGAGGAGATTGAGAAACTTTCCTCAATCTATATGAAAATATCGGATATCGCTATTATGCTTGATATTCCTGCAGATGTGCTGCGTGATGATATCGCTGACCGCTCTTCTCTTGCATCTAAGGCATACCGTAAAGGGAAGATTGCATCTAAGGTGATGCTCCATAAGCAACAGATGGAGTTGGCACGAATCGGTTCACCTTTGGCTCTCGATACAATGAGCAAGAACCTTCTTGATATGGAAGACGATGAATGATTTTCGAAGAAAATTATCGACGAGTTTGGCGCCTGTATGTCAGCGGCCACAGGACGAAGTTCTGTGTTCGCTGGTACAGGCTATCAAGACAAACGAGTCAATAGAGAAATAACGATATGGCTCGAATAACTACACTTGAATTAGCCAGGGAGAATCTCTTTTCTTCGGAATCCGAACTTGAATCTAAGTTCGGCGGGTTCGACATTGACCGTATCATGAAGGTGCGGGCAATGTATATGTGGCGCCTATCAAATCCGGAAATGAAAGACCGTCAGTTTATTGACGAATTCCGTTCTCGTTATCCAGATGCCGGTAAAAACGTTGCCCATGAGTATATGGTGGTTGTCAATACTCTTCTTCCGGCTCTTTCGGAGAAAGCCCGTGAATTCCATCGCTGGCGTTACAATGAAATGATTCTTGAAACTTACCAGATGGCGAAAGCCCGGAAGGACACTAAGACTATGGAACGTGCTGCCACTTCCTATGGTAAGTTGAATCGTGTCGATGCAGAAGAAATTCAACAGCTTCCTTTCCATCTTATCGTGGTTCAACCTTTCATGGCCACTTCCGATCCGCGTGTGCTGGGTATAGAACCCATCCCGAATATCGATGACAAAATTAAGGCTATGCTTGATAAATATGTCAAGGAAACTATCGATATCGAGGATGTGGAATATGAGGAAGCAGACCTTGAGGAAGATGATTTGTTTGCCCCTTACATTGAAAATAATGAAGACTGACAAACAGATTTATTTCAATAAGCCACAGCAGCTGACACAGCTAATCGGCGCCAATACTTCTGTCATTGTTGCCGGTCGCCGTACAGGTAAGACAGACTCTATTGCCGCTCCTTTTGTGCTTCGCAATATGCAACGCATGAAAGGTTCTACGGGTGGTATCGTGGTTCCTACTTTCAAACATGGACTCACAAACACTATACCTGGACTTATGGCCGCTTGGAAACGTTGGGGATATATCAACGGTGTGCATTATGTCATCGGAAAGAAACCTCCAAAATCTTTTGAAAAGCCTATTACGGAACCTTACGATTATGATCATGTCATATCTTTCTACAATGGTTCGGTGGCTGTTCTTATATCTCAGGATATTGCCGGTTCTTCTAACTCTCTTACCCTTTCTTGGCTACTTATCGATGAAGCGAAATTTATCAATTATGAAAAACTGAAAGATGAGACTCTTCCGGCCAATGGTGGTATAAAAACTTATTTCGGCAAACATTCCTACAATCATTCAATAATGATTCTGTCGGATATGCCTCAAACATCTAAAGGCTCTTGGTTCCTCCATTACAGGGAAAAGATGGATGAAGATCTTATCAAGACAATTGAGGCTACTGTGTATGAAATCTGGAGGGTTAAGGAACGTATCCGGGAACTAAGAGCCAATAAAGCTCCAATCCCTCCATATCTCAAGACAAGACTAAGAAGTCTTGACCGATCTTTGAATAAGATGCGGTCGGTGGCAGTATACTACAAGGAATATTCTTCTATCGAGAATCTTCAGCTGCTTGGAGAAAACTATATCAAGCAGATGAAGCGTGACCTAACTCCGTTAACTTTCCAGACTTCTATCCTTTGTCAACGAATCGGTATTGCCAAGGATGGTTTCTACTCTTCGATGAAGGAGGGACATAAATATGACGCTAATAATAATGAATACCTAAAGACTCTCGGTCTTGATATCGGAGTGCGCCATCCTCATGTGCTTGAAACAATGTCATCCGTGGCCGACTCTGATGTTAATCCGGATGATCCTATCTGTATCGGTATGGACTATGGAGGAAATATAAACTGGATTGTGGCCGGTCAACCAAAGGGAAGACGGCTTAACGTGATCAAATCTTTCTATGTGAAGTATGATAGGAAGATTCCGGAACTGGTGGAAGATTTTTGCAGGTATTACTCTTCTCATAGAAATAAGACTGTTGTCTATTATTTCGATTCTACCGCCATTAAATCAAACTATGCTGTCAATGAAAAGGATTTCCATAAGACTGTGGTGTTTGAATTTCAACAGCGGGGATGGAACGTGGAAAGCATTTATTTGGGCAATCCGATGCACCATCATGACAAACACCTTCTGATCAACCAAGGATTCGCAGGAAAAAACCGCCTTATTCCTTTCTTCAACCGCTCCAATAATGAAGACCTTATTCTAGCTGTTCAGACAGCGGGGATATCTAAGGGTCGAAACGGTTTTCATAAATACAAGTCAGGTGAAAAATTGGCTGAAACGGAAGAAAACCTTCTTGAACACCGCACAGACGGCACTGACGCTTTCGACACGCTTTATATCGGGTGTGAATCAAAACCTTTCGTTTATTCTTCTTCTGATATCTCTTTCTCCGGAATAGCTTAATAATTGAATTGCCATGGTAATAATAAGAAATAAACCTTCTGGGACAATCTTTTCATCTTCTCTTTCAGAATTGATCATCAGTTCTGACAATGATTATGTAGAACTTTCCTTGAGGACTGTGGGAGATGAAATTACTCTTTACAAAGAAAATTTATGGGTTTATAATGGTTCGGCTATCGCATATAATCTCAGTGACATCATTGAGAATTATATGAGGGAGAAAGGAATCTCTATGCTGTGGTTGCAAATCACCGCGCAATATCTTGATCAGCATGATGTGGCTTCGGTGCATATTGTGTATTGCGACGCCATGCTTGAATCCGCCGATGATGTTTCAGTTTTCTTGTCAAATAATTTCTTGACCAGGCTTAATACAAAGCGGGTGGATCCGGATTCAAAATTTAGTCTTTATTTCTATTCTTCCGCATCTGATAGAGAAATGTATGAACTGGAATATTATTTCTTTATCGAAGGAGTCGAAGATAAGAAGTCCATAACCATCCGAGGCTATGTGGACGATGAGTCAGAGAATATTTATTCAATTGGAATCAATATGGCTGATTTGCGCAGATCTGCTGCTTTGGCGTTTCATGTGGATTCTTCTTTGATTTCTATATCCTCTTTTTCTGTAAGGTGTGGCGAGCGCAGTATGGATTTCTTTATTGACAAGTCCCTTCAATATGGTCAGGCATTCTTCTTCCGGAATATTTTCAATGCATGGGATTTCATTATTGTCCCGGCATTGACTTCCGAGTCTACCGAGGTGGAACATTCTTTGGCCGACGTTGGTTCTAAGTCGGTTTCATATGACAGAAATGTGTCAAAATCTTATGAAGTGCTCACGGGACCTATTGACACGGATGAAGCGAAACTGATTGCCGACATGGTTGCGTCACATGAAATCTGCAGAATCATCAAGGATGTATCATATCCGGTTCTTATTACCGATTCGGAATGTATAATTAAGGACGGGGAAGTATTGCAGACAGCTAAATTCTCATGGAGATACGCCGTCAATCGTGTGGTGATGAACTGATGGCTTTACGTCTTTTATTGGATTTGTATCCTTTATTATTTTTGTTTTGATGAAATGTAAATCTTTACATAAATCTGTAGGATGGTGCCGTGGCACCGCTGTTGTCGCAGGTATGCGTGGCCGGGTTTTCTTCACTCCAAAAGATAACGTGGTGGTTTGGCCACAGGTGGAACTCGATGCCTTGGGCAGGCCGGTATCTTCTGTTCTGGAGGGTGATTTTGAACTCGAAGCGGATCAGAAGTTTTATTACCTGGATATTCTTAAGGGCAAGTCTCGCCATTCCTCGGATCCTTACGGGGAAGCCCATTCGCAAATGCAACTCAACAAACTGACATTGGTTTTTCCTCGTATCGATGAGATAGCAGCCGATTTGTCTGCATATTTCAATAATACTGACTTGCTTTGGCTCTTCCAGGACGGAGCAGGGAATTGTCGGGTTGTGGGTGCAGAAAATTGGCTCACCGTCACGAAGGTTTCACAGGAAAACAATATGGCCAATAATGAGGCGAACACCATGATTTCGGTCGAAGCGCCCGATATCGTTATCTCGCCAATTTATAAAGGCTCCATAGATACCGATGCCGGGATGCTGGATTTTTCAGATCCTCAATGTTGCTTCGCTTCAGGAGTATGGCGTAATGACTTGCCTTGGATCAACCAGATGTTCTGGAGAAATTCGATTTAATGTTATATCTCTTCATATCATAATTATGATCAATAGTAAAAATATCGATTGGGATGGCTTCTCGGGTGATGATGTCCAGAAGTTCCTGAAGAAGTGGCTCAATGAAGTGGAAACCGGTCTTGGAGTAAAAGCCGGCGATTTCTATCTCGATGAGGAAAGAGGTGTTTATCTGGTATTCGCTGACGAAGATGCAAGGGAGGACTATCTTGCAAATCCGGAGATAAACGAACATCTTCTCCTGGCGCAGATCAAGGCCGGAGGTGGCGGCGCCACAGGCGACCGTATCAAGGTGAACCTTATTTCGGATTATTATATGTCGCTTCTTCCTTCGCAGAAAGGAATTTACATAGAGTTCTCTTTCGAGACCTTCAATGCCGACAACATGCAGACGGCCGAAGAAGTGAAGGCGACATTCACTTTCCGGTGGAATTCGGTGGTGAAAACCCTTACGCAACGATATCAGCCAAATTCAAGGGTGCGGCTGGCCATAGACGATTATATCGGTGAATCAGGCATCACAAACATCTCCATCAGGCTTGAGGCCTTGGATTCACTCGCTACCAACACCTTCTCGGTGGTGGCAAACCGTGTCGACCTTTCTTTGTCTGATTCCTACAATGTGGGCACTGTATACAATCTCATCGAGAATCCACAGGCCACGGCACAGATACCTTTCTCGGTGCGTGGCGCCGGACTCAAGACAATGGAATGGTTTCTTGACGGACTGCCGATTCAGGCCGACCGTTCGGAAGATGAAGTGACAGATGCTTCCGCCTCCCGTGTGAAATATATCGATGTCTCCTCACTTTCGGAGGGGATACATACCGTGCAGTTCCGTGCCTACATCACGGTGAACGGCGAGAGATTCTATTCACAGACTTGCCTTCGCCAGTTGATCATCTATAGGGGAGAGAACCCAAACACTCATTTCATAGCTCTCGGTGCTGACTTGGCCTCCGGAACTCTCAACGAATCTTCCTCAATTCGTCTCAATAATCTTACCCAATATATCGCCTATACAATAAAGATAGGTCTGTTCGATCCTCAATATGCGGCGGAAGTGCCGGTTACAGTCTCCCTTGACAATGATGTGGTGGGAACGCTGGGTCTCTCGAACGGTACGGGACGTGATTTCACTTTCACTCCTATGGTTGGAGGTTCACACAGGATTACTGTCGCTTCTGCGTTGAAGTCTGTGACAGCCGATGCCGATATCGCTGCATCTTCCAATTCTTTGTCAGAGATTAATTCCGGACTTGCTTTGTCGCTCAGGGCTACCGGGAAATCAAATTCTTCTCCGGACAGAGACGTATGGACATATGGCAGCATCAGATCCACATTTGCGGGATTCAATTGGAATCCTCTTTCAGGATGGGCAGACGGAAGGCTTATGATTTCGGAAGGAGCCCGTCTTGAAGTGGGATATGCGCCTCTTTCTTCGGATTCCACTGCCACAGGAAAGACCATAGAACTTGAGTTCTCTGCAGAGAATGTAGTGGACGATGATGCGGTGATATGTTCTCTACTCAACGGCAACACGGGGTTGCTCGTGACGGCTTCCGAGGTTTCTATGACTTCTGCGGCCGGAACAAAGGTTTCGGCTCGTTACAAGGCAGGAGAGACAGTGAGGGTTGCAATTGTGATAAACCGTGCTTCGGGCGTTTCGGACAGACAGCTTGTCTTCATATATCTTGACGGCATCCTTTCCGGTGCAGCCGTGTATGCCGCTTCCGATAATTTCAGGGTGCTCGACAATCTTGTGTTCCAAGGTTCGGCCAACGCAACCCTTGCGCTAAAGGATATCCGTATCTACGATGTGGCTCTTACCGCAGACCAGATACTCAACAATTTCATATTGTACCGTGACTCGGCGGGAGAGATGCTTCAGGTCTATGATCGCAACGATATCTTCTCCGAAGGAACCACTGATTTCTCTACCGATATCCTTGGAAGACAGCTTCCGATTATGATCGTCACGGGAGATATACCGGCTCTTGAGGCTACCACCAACAAGAACCTGCAGATCACTGTGGACATAGAATATACCGACCAGCAGAACCCCGAACTCAGTTTCAAGATGGAAAAAGCGGCGATGCGTCCGCAGGGTACTTCTTCAATGGGTTATCCAAAGAAAAATTTCAGGATATATTCCGATTCTCTTTCCGATACCAGACTCTATAATTCGGAAGGGCAGGAGGTGACTCCAAGGAAATACGCTTTCCGCAAAGGTGCACAGCCTGTGAGCTGCTGGTGTCTCAAGGCTGACTATGCCGAATCTTCCGGAACACACAACACCGGTGTGGCAAGGCTGTGGAACGATGTGATGTTCAATGCAGAGATCGATGGACAACATCCCTTGCGTACAAAGGCACAGGAGGCGGCTCTTTCTGCTTCATATCCTTACGATGTGCGTACAACGATAGACGGTTTCCCGATTCTTCTTTTCTACCGTGCTTCTGCCGGTGCTCCGTTGGTTTTTATCGGCAAATATAATTTCAACAATGACAAGTCTACCGAATCTGTGTTCGGTTTCAAGGATATCCCGGGATTCTCAAACTCAAAGGTGGAATGTTGGGAGGTGCTCAACAATGGTCACCATCTGGCTCTTTTCACTGATACGAGCAACTGGAACTCCGAATGGGCGGATGCTTTCGAAGGCCGTTATCCGGACGGAAACACAAACACTGCGGCGTTGAAATCTTTCGCAGAGTGGATGGCTTCAGTTTCTTCAGCTAATTTCTCATCGCAGAAGTATGACCACCTCGATGTCTACAAGGTGGCCGCATATTATGTATATCTCATGCGGTTCGGTGCTGTTGACCAGGTGGTGAAAAATGCGATGTTCACCACTGAGGACGGGGTGCATTGGTTCTTCATAAATTATGACAACGATACCGTGAACGGTCTTCGTAACGATGGTTTGCTTATCTATCCTCCTACAATAGACCGACAGAGCCGGGATGATTCTTTCGGTTCGGAGGTGTATGCCTATGCCGGACACGATTCCCGACTTTGGAACATGCTTGAGGCTGATTCCAATTTCATGGAGATCGTGGCCAAGGTTGACAACGCTCTATATACTGCCGGCCTTACATACGCAGGGTGTGTGAAGGCTTTCGATACCGACCAATCATCCAAATGGTGTGAACGTGTCTACAACCAGGATGCTCAATACAAGTACGTTGGCCCGTATCGTGACAACGGCATCAACAATCTTTTCATGCTTCAGGGCGCAAGACGCTCCCACCGCCGTTGGTGGTTGTCACGCCGTTTCAACCTTATGGACGGAAAGTTCGTTTCCGGTGCGTACCGTGACAATGTTTTCGAGGTGAAACTTGCCGGTGCTCCGATAGGGTTGAGATTCTCTATCGTTTCAGGATTCGATATGAATTACGGCTATGGAGTAAACAACGTGGCCATAGAGTCGGGCATACACCTGTCTCCAGGCCAAAGTCATGAGTTCATTACCAAGTCAGTTCTTAACGTTGGTGACCCGTTGCGACTCTATACGGCTCCCAATATCCGCAAGATCGATATCTCTGAGTTCCTTCCGTATCTTTCGGTGGTGACAATGTCGGGTGTGTATTCTCCGGAAGTGGGGACGGCTCTTGAAGAATTGGTGATCAAGAAGGACGGTGCTTCAAATTCAGCTTTGACCGAATTGTCGGGAATCTCCAATGCATCAAAACTCAAGAAACTTTCTCTCGGAAAACTTATGGCCTTGAATGCCCTGGATCTTTCGGGAAATCTCGCACTCACAGATGTGGATATCGCAGATACCGGAGTGACAGCGCTTACTCTTCCGCAAGGTGCTCCTGTGGTTAACCTGGCTTTGCCGGCTTCGCTCAATATACTTGAACTAAGAGACCTTCCGAAACTAACAGCCACAGGTCTCAGCATGAACGGTGGGTATTCATCGGTGACTTCCCTTATAATAACCGGTTGCCCGATGATTGATAAGAAGACTATCCTTGATCAGTGGATGAGCGCCAAGACTACAGCCAACGCTTATTGCTCGGTGGAACTCGACGATGTGAACTTCGAGAACATATCTGCTGATTATCTATTGAAGTTCGCTTCGTTCATGTCCGTTAGTTTCTCCGGAAAAGCTTCGCTTACTTCTTTGACTTCCGAACAGGCTTCACAATTGCTTGAAGTCTTCGGTGCCGGTTGCTTCAATAAATCGGCCAAGTTCTATATTCAGGCTCCGGAAGGATTTGCAGGTCTTATTGGCCCCGATTCAGTTAAATCGGGTAACAGAGCTCAGTATTCCTTGCTTGCGGATTACGATGAAGCTGTAGGTCTTACGTGGAATATTTCTCCTGAAACGGAAGGTGTTCAGATTTCTCAGAATGGTTTGCTGACAACAAAGGTTTCTCTTAAAGATGCATCTATAACAATTAATGTTACAGGCAGAAAAGCCGGTGGTATCAATACAATTTCTGCACAGAAAATAGTGAGCATTAAGAAAGCATTAGACCTTGAGGAATATATGGTTTCTATTGAAGGACAGGTTTGGGTTAACTTCAAAGGTGTTTACGAATATTCTCTTAAATTCCCCAGTCAAACGGACACTTCACAATTTACTGTAGCCTGGAGCATTGAGAACGGAGAAAGCCGAGGTATAAAGATTGCTTCTTCTTCGCAGAAAAAATGTACCGTTAATGTCGATTATAAAGGAGATACCGAGGACACATATACTGTCAAAGCGACTATAAAATATGCGGAAACAGGAGATGTGATGTTTTCTGTCAGCTTCTTGGTAGAGGTGGTTCCGGGTGAGGTAATTATTACTTCGGAATCCAACCCTATTATTATGGAAGCAATGTACCTGTCGGGTGTTTGTCACAACGAGCACTATATGACTAAGGGAGAAGCAGAGGCAGTAACAGAGTTGGAAGTTGTAAAGAGTATTTTCGATAATATCTATAATGCGGGAAGGGATGGTAATGATACTTATAGTAAGTATATTATTAATTTTAATGAATTTGAATATTTTATAAATGCCCCTTATTATGTACATTCAAATATAAGGTTTAATTCCATAATATTTCCGCAAAAAGAAATAACATTAAGGTCCGGAGAGTTTGGTGGAAGTGTTGGCGCAAATGAAATTAAATTTCCAAATTTAAAGAAAGTTAATTTTGAAACAAGGGTTAGTGCATTTATAGCAGCTCGGATTAATGCTGAGTTTCCTGTGCTTGAGGAGATAGAATGTAGTGTAACAGCTACTGGGGAGTTCTATTTCAATACATATCCTTTTATTAAGATACCAATGCTCAAAAGAGTGACTAATACCGGGAGCAATATGTTAAAGCTTATTAATAGGATTGAGGGTAATTCATTTAATTCTCCAGATATACTTATTTTTGATTTTCCCTTGTTAGAGCAATTTGATTGTTATTTTGCTGCTAGTGGAAGATTTACTGGTAATTTTATTAATGAAGTCAGATTAAACTTAGGGAAAGTTCAATCTCTTCCGTCGAGAATTTTTTCCTCGAATGTATCCAGTCCGCCAATTCAGGATTTTAGAGTAACTGCAAACGAACTGACAGGAGAAGGGCAAGAATCTATAACTGTTCCTACTTTGATTACAGAAATAAATATGGAATCTGTGACCTGTCGGGTTGAGGGGTCTACAAGTTATCATAAAAAAGTATATGCCCCGAGAGCAGAAGTTTTAAACTTTGGACTCGGTAGTGGAGTCTTGGAATTCTTGGAGGCAGACCATTTAAATTTTTATAGTAGTTCCAGGCTTGCCAGTCCAAAATTGCATACCATTAAGTTGCACACCTCAGATGCATCTAAGAATACAATGTATGTTGGTGATACTCTCGGCTCCGAAGTTCCGGAAGGCACTCCAAAAATGCTTTATCTCAAGGAGGGAGCGACAGGATATGACGCTGAAGTATGGAATAAGCCACCGTTGTCGGACTACACAAAATCTTTTACTCTCTAAATCGATATCGATATGTTTACGAGAAATAATAAACTTTATGCGGATGCTTTTAAGTATCTGCGCAACGAGAAGATGAATGCCGTCGCCCTCATGGTAAATAATCCTGAGGGCTGGCAGGAAATCTCTTTCCCGGAGGATTTCACCGTTCAGGTGGAAGAGCGACATGACGAGAAAGGTAATGTAATAGGTTATGACGCTTTCTTCCATGGCCGTCTGTTCCTGATTCAACTCGACTCCACCGATTATAATTCGGTGAAGTCGGCCGTGATCCGGCGCCGGTACTCTCTTGAGGAACAGACCGCAATTATCCTAAACAAGGACAAGAACGAAGAAAAGCTGAAGGAATACGCCGACATGCAAGCCTGGCGTGATTTCGCCGCTTTGCTCGCTTCCAAAATCTCAAGTGTCATTTAAATATCGATTCGTTATGGAACCTCCTGTTAAACCACCTAAATTGGTGCAATACATCACTACAATCTTTTTAATTGTAGCGGGGGTGGCTCTGATGTTCTGCGCTATGTTTATACCGCCTAAAGGTGAAATACATCCATCGGTTATCGTTTCTTTCGGTATGATCCTTACTTTCGTTGGTACATCCCTTGGAATAGATTACAAATCAAAAGAAAAAATCTATGATATCTGGTCTTCTGTGCAAAATATCCCTAATGGCAGGAAGTCAAGAAAACCTAAAACTGAAATGCCTTTGATATGAAGAAGATACATTTAAGCACTGCAAGGGAAATGCTTAAGGCGCCTGACCCCGTTGACCTCTCTGTATGGAAAAAGGATGGTTCCATCATGCACCTCCATGACTGCATCTCCCTTCATTATGACTTCTACGGGGGGTGGCGAAATGTCAAGTGCCTCCAGTCTGGAGAAATGAGACGCATCCGTGATTGCCTCATTTTTCAAATCAACGGTCTTGAAGTTTTCCTGTGATTGATTCTTTCATATTTATGATGGATCGCCCGTAGGCGGTCCATTGTCTTTTCTAACCGTCCTTATCCGAAATACTTTTGAATAGTTTATTCAAATGATTATGAAAAAACATCCCGTCAACCAAATCAAGTCTACTCCACCTCCGGCTCCAAGTAAAAATATCTCATCCGATATTTCTTACGATTTCTCATCAATTGAATCTTTCTCCCCTGAAGCCCGTGTGGCATTTACCGTCGATTCTTCTACTGTTTTCAAGGAGGAAAAGGATGTAACCCCGGTAATTATCAATGAGAATCTCTCATATATGCCATGGGGTGACGGCAACGATATGCCCTATAGGATTCTTGATCTTATCGAAAAGGATGAGACTCTGGCCACTTGTCAGGAAGTGAACTCGGAACTCTGCTATGGTTCCGGTCTTGCGTATGTACCGAAAGATCCGGATGCCGGTCTTTCCTCTAAACTTCAGTCTGATATCGATGAATTCTTTCTTGACAACGATATCCCTTCATATTTTCTGGGGATTTCAAAGGATTTCAAGCATTTCGGATTTGCTGTTTCTGTCATTATTCTCAATGATTCGGGTACAAGGGTTCTTAACCTGGTCAGGAAGGAGGCTATGTATTGCCGGTTTGCTCCTAAAGACAAATCCGGACAGATTCCTTATCTCCTATATGCCAACTGGCGCAACTCTATCTCTTCGGAAAAGGATGTTGAGAAAATTGAAATCCTTAATCCTCAGTCTCCATGGAGAGACCTTAAAGCGCGGCTTGAAAAGAATACTAAGGAAAGAAAATTCGCTATCATCTCAAAAATCGCTACCGTAGACTCTACTTATTATCCTATCCCTTATTACGGTGCCTTGTTCCGGGGGAAATGGTATAATATCAAGCAGCTTATCGGCATTGCCAAGGAATCGAAACTGAAGAATTCCGCTCCAATCAAATACCATATCGAGGTGTCGCAAAAATATTGGGACAATCTCTTTAACCGGGAAGGTATTACCGACAGGGTAAAACGTCAGGCAAGGGTGATTAAGGAGAAGCAACAGATTCTCGACTTCCTTACGGGTGCAGAGAATTCGGGAAAGGTTTGGTTCTCGCAGTTCTATGTTGATCCGACCGGGAAAGAACAACATGACGTTGTGATCAATAAGATTGACTCATCTAAGGAAGGTGGAGATTGGGAGACCGATATCCAGGAGGCGATCAATATGATCTGTTTCACCATGCGTGTCCATTCCAATCTGGTAGGTTCCGTTCCGGGCAAAGCACAGACAAATAACTCTGGTTCTGACAAACGTGAACTATATACCATATCACAGGCCTTGCAGAAGCCTTATCGGGATATCCTTTTCAAGGTGCACGATATAATCATACGCTTTAACGGTTGGTCAGGTGTGAAACCATCGGTTTCTCTCATTCAACTTACTACGCTCGATGAACATAAGGACGCTAAGAAAATTGACTTATGAGCGATGAACGAATTGACTTCTATTTCCCTAAAAGTTGGGAAGAACTTTCGGATAAACAGTTGATTCTGGTTTATAAATCCTTGTCAAGCAATTTTTCCGAGGAACAGATCTGCATTCACCTCCTTTTCCGTTGGAACAATGTAAAGGTGGTTGCCCAACGTGGTGACGGCACATATTATCTGTCTTCCAAATCCGGTGGAAAGAAAAAGTTGTTTATTGTCTCTCCGAATCAAATCGCTGAAATCCTACCTATGGTGAGATGGATTGTGGAACCGCCTTTGCTCCCTGTGCGTGTCTCACGTTTCGGATTTCACCGTGCCATCGATGCTGATTTCAGTGAGGTTCCTTTTGAAAAGTTCGTTATGTGCGACAATCTTTTTCAAGGATACCTTAATAGCAAGGATGAGGATCTTCTTGACCAGATGGCTTCTATCATGTATGGTTACACAGGAAGGATGAAACCATGGATGCGTATCAATATTTTCTATTGGGCGGTTGCGCTCAAAAACCTTCTCTCGGCTAAATTCTTCGAATTTTTTCAACCCGTCTCTTCACAGCAGGTTGACTCGCTTGAGAAGCCTACCGCTGAAGATTCTATGAATGCAATGATCCGTGCACTCACAAAAGGAGATATCACCAAGGAAAAGGAAGTGCTGGCAATGGATACATGGCGCGCCCTTGCAGAACTGAACGCCCAGGCAAAGGAATACCGGGAATTCAATCAGAAATACAAAAAATAACTCAATTTCTAAAACTCAATTATCATGAATTTTTCTATCGATGAATTGACACGTTCCGATACCGCTCTTCGTCTCGGTATCGATAACACTCCTGACGAAAATGTGAAGGCAAATCTTAAACGTCTGATTTTAGATGTGCTGCAACCTTTGCGTGATGAATTGAAAGAGCCCATTATAGTAAACTCCGGATATCGATCCCCGGAACTTAACAAAGCTGTCGGGGGTGCCAAAACTTCTCAGCATCTTACCGGTGAAGCTGCTGATATCAGGGCGATACCACACCCTGGTGAATCTCAGAAAATGGCTAATGAGAGATTGTTCAATTTTATCTCTACCAGAATTAAGTTTGGCTTTGTCAATGTAGGGCAGCTTCTCGATGAAAAGAATTTCTCTTGGATACATGTCTCACTACCTTCGGCAAAACATAAAAACGATATCCGACATCTATGAAAGACCAAGATTACATTCCAGCTTCTGTGCCCGTCCTTGACGGATCCTGGAACGCTACCGCATTCTTTGAACGCCTGCTCGCTAAAAATAAGCTCGCCAAACATTATGGATTCCGGTTCTGCCGTGTCTCCGGTCTCGAAGGCTTCGAGGAAGCTCTTCAGCAGATGCAGAAAACCATAAATTTCTTCTGTGTCTCTGATGTCTCGGATGGATACACCGACCTTGAGAATACGCCTGCCACCCGTAAGGTGAAAACTATTTTTATGGCCATGCGTCATGAAGCCGAAAATATGGATCTGCGTGAACAGTCCCTCGATATCATGAGGGAACTGTTCCGCCAGTTGATGTCCGTCCTTATCCAGGAACGTACAATTCTTCAGGAGAAATTCATTTATATCGATTCCCGTATCAAGTTCCATGAGATTGAGCGGTATTTTTTCTCCGGCGGATCCTGCGCCTATTTCCAAGTTCCGGTAACTGTATTCACAAGCTTATGCTATAACCCTTTGGAATGGGAGGATGATGGAGAATCAAACTGAGGCGAGACTTAAGGAGAGACAACGCTATGTGAAGGCGTTCAATAATACCATGGTTGAAATATGGAAAGAGAAGATAGTTCTTCTCGATGCAATTAATCGTGGTAAAAGATATCCATCCGAAACAAAGGAATGGCCAAATAATCTTTATGACTCTGTGGTCGGTGTCCGGATGGATGCCGATGGAAAATATCTATCAGTTGAATTGGAACAGTCTTTCAATGTCTATGGTATCTTTGTCAACTATGGTGTTGGCAAGGAAGTTTATCGTGGAAATCCTGGCGATATCGGCAGGGATAAACTCAGGGAAGAGAAAAAATGGTTCTCTGTAAAATATTATGCTTCCATGAAAAATATGGAAGAGTTCTATGCTAAAAATGTCGGTCAGGATCTGGCTGAGACTATAACCAATGCTATCTCAAGACAAATCGCCGTTCAGTTTGCTGCTTCAAAGCAATCTTAAGTCTCCATCATAACAGTATCTAATAATTGTCATAATGTCATTTAAATCTTATGAAACCAATATTGCTCTTTTTCATTATTGTATATTTCCTGGCAACCTCCTGTCGCTCTCATAAGGAATCCGCTGTCGCTGAATCCTCATTCGTAGAAGTGGCTTCTACCGCTCATGTCAATGAGAAGCTGACTAATGTCAGCGATACTAAATTGAATTCCTCCATTTCATTCGACTCGATCGAGATCTTCATCCAAAGAAATTGGAATTCCTCTTATTCCGATGAAGATAAATTCTCATCGGTTTGGCACGGTTTGTCAAATCCGGAATTTATGGCCACATCCGATTCTATGCGGATTTCATCGAAGTCAATGCCGATGGCTCCTTATTCGGAAATTATCGGAATCAAAGCTTATAACGCCAAGGCTGCTTCTTCTACTCATTCCCAAGACTCGATATCTTCTTCAACCGATTCTGCTCTTGCAATCGACCTTTCCATGGAATCACAGAAGGAAGAATCGGACACTTCCGACTCTGTGGCAGTGTTTGATCCTCCGGACGTATTGTCTGTGGTTATATGGTCTTTCTCCATAGCAGCTGCCATTCTTATCATAGTCTATTTCATCAAAAGAAAGTCAAATCCCTGAAAGAACATCATCTGAATTCAAAGTCAATTTCTCAAAACATAATTTTCGGTTTTACTTAGCAAAGTTATATACTGCGTCCGGCCGGCAAGGTCGGGCGCTTTGCGTTTACCGGAATTTCTTCTTTACGCTTCGTCCCTGCAGCTAAACAAATTACGGATAAAATCTTGCCTCGAATAGCCGAAACTCCGCAAACTTTCTCGCTTCGTAAAACTTCAAAAATTATTACGTTATGAGAAATTTATATGACTTTTCAGATGCTCAGATGAGTTGGCGTTCTTGCCCGGGATTCAACATGAATCAAATGACTATCGTTGATAATACGAATGATGCTGCCTTCGATGATGAAGAAGATTGGTTTTTCCCACAGCCTTCTATCGATGTGCCGGAGGATATCACAGCCAAATATAAGGAAGAGCCGGTGCCGGTTCTTCCCCCTATGATCCATTTCTGGGGTATCGATGGATATGCAAGAGAATTCAAAAAATCTATAAATCTCGCTGACTTCGAGTCCTGGGAAGATTTCAAGAAGGCTATCCCTTTTCATATTTCTATAAGTATAATGGATGCCGATAATTGCGATTTCAATAAAGCTGTCGATGTTCTTGACTCCGAAGAAATATTCGATGAATTGGTAGATAATTATAGAGCCTGTTGCTGACAGGCTTTTTTCGCAACTAAAGCATTTTTCATTTTTCTTTCCCCACCCCAAGCCCCAAAGTGCTGCACATCCTTGACTCTTCCTCCTTCCATCCTTACTTTATTCCCGAACTGACCGCATCCTGATGAGCCAGTTGTCATTCATCCTTGATGCCTCAGGGACCCCAACCCCGTTGCATCTCCGAATCACATTCCATCCGGCAACATCTGTCTGCCTGGTTTCCGTCAGTTCCGGAGAAGAATGATAATCTTCACAAAGGGAGATATCCCATTGCTTGTTTTATCATACTTCTTTTTCCCGGACTTCTGCAGTTCAGGAATACAGTCATGCTTACAGGCTCCATGGCAAGGATCCTTACCGCACTTTGCCGAAAAAGGAATTTCTATGACGTGTGAAAATCCTTACCGCCCTGCGATGGATTTTGATACGCCCATAAGCCCTTTTACCGTCGGTTTTGGATTTCATCTTTCCTCCTTCCCTCTCAATGTGGTCTGCATATTCCGATAGGTCACCAAGGCGATTTCGCTCCTTCAACTCAGGGCGAGGGGGGCAATGTAGACACATAAAAGGGGCGAATTTGCCCCTTTTAACCCCTATTTCTCTAACCTTCAAACAATTAAAATCTCTTTTCAAGGGATTTTTAAAATTATTTGAAGGATGCACTGTTAAATTTCATTTAACAGCGGACTCTTTTCTCTTATTTTTCAAGGATTTCAGACGCTCTTAACGTCTTTTCCAATTTTCCTTTCTGAAGTCATTTTTGCGGTGTTTTAATTATCGATAAAATGGCAGATTATTCAACAACCGCAAGTGTTGTCCTTACCGTGAACGGACAACAGGCAAAGAAAATGCTTGCCGACCTTCAGAAGCAATCCGAGGAACTGGGAAAGAAAATTAAAGCAGCTACCGATGCTCATGATGATAAGGCTCTTAAGAAATATAAAGCAGAATTGCGAAACGTCAATCGTATGATGGATCAGATTAAGAATTCCGGACAAAAGGTTGACGCAGTTCTGCAACGTCTTGACAAGGCAACTCCCAAGGAACTCAATAAGGCTCTGGTTGAATTGAAACGTCAACTGAATGGGATTGAAAGAGGGTCTGATGCATGGAATAAACAGATAGCAAAAATCAAACAGGTTAAAGCACAGATTGCGGAACTTAATGCAGAAATGAAAGTTCAGCAGTCTTGGACACAACGTCTGGCATCAAAATTTAATGAATTCGGCGCAAGTTTGATGGCAGCTGTCGCAGGACTTACAGGCCTTGTATTGGCAGGGAAAAAGGCTGTATCAGAGTTTGCACAGATGGACGAAGCCATGGCGAACACCCAAAAATTTACGGGGATGACGGTTGACCAAGTCCGTGATTTGAATGAGGAATTCAAACAGATGGATACCCGTACAACCAGGGATAAACTTAATGAACTCGCCCAGGAAGCCGGTCGACTTGGCAAAACTTCCAAGGAGGATATAATGGGGTATGTTCAAGCCGCCGATATCCTTAATGTGGCACTATCTGACCTTGGAGACGGTGCAACCCAAAAGATTGCAAAGCTTTCTAATATCTTCGGGGTGGAAGAAACGGAAGGAACCTATAATGCAATGGTTAAAATAGGTTCCGTCATTAACGTTCTGTCTCAAAATAGTACTGCTTCAAAACCTTATCTCGTTGAATTCACTAACCGTCTGGCTGGTGTGGGGAACCAAGCCAATATGACAATTCAACAAATTGTAGGTCTCGGAGCGGTTCTTGATGCCAACGCACAAAAGGTGGAAGCTTCGGCGACTGCCATTTCGCAGGTTTTGACCCGTATGTATACTGATCCGTCAAAATATGCACGTGTGGCCGGTCTTGATGTTGAAAATTTTGCCAATCTTCTTAAGACAGATGCCAACGAAGCGTTGCTCCAGTTCCTTGAGGCTCTTAATAAAGCGGGCAATATGGATGTGTTGGCTCCTATGTTCAAGGATATGGGCGAATCCGGAGCAAGGGCTATTGCCGCCATGTCAACTCTCGCAAGTAAGATTGATGATGTGAGATGGCAGCAACAAAACGCTAACAAGGCTTTTGAAGAAGGAACTTCCGTACTCCATGAATATGAAATTTTCAACAACACTGCTCAGGCTTCTATCGATAAGGCAAGGAAACGAATTCAGGAATTAAGCATTGAATTGGGTGAGAAACTGATGCCTATTATGTCTCATGTAATGTCTTCAGGAACTTTCACTCTCAAACTGTTGAACAACCTTGTTGACTTTACTTCCAAGTATTGGAGGGAACTAGTTACAATAACTGCTGCTATTTCAGCTTATTCAGTTGTTGTAAACTTGGCGACAATAAAAACAAAAGCCTTTGCAGGTGCACAAGCTATCGCGAATGGTGCATTAAAGGCTTTCAATCTTTTGATAAAAACGAACCCATTAGGGTTATTGATCTCTGCTCTAACGGCAGCTGCTACGGCATTCATGCTCTTTAAATCTAAAACCGCTGAAGCAAGGAAAGAAATTGAAGCTTCTAAAAAGACTCATGATGAATGGCTTAAAGGATTAACAGATCTTACGGATAAAATGGATTCTAATTCCAAACATCAAATTTCTGTTTTAGATAGAGTTTATTCCGCAGCAACCAATGTGGCCAATTCTACAGAAAAAAGAAGACTTGAAGCTCAACGATTGATTGACCAATATCCGGAATATTTCGGAAAAATGACTACTGAACAGATAATGTTGGGTGATGCTAAGACAGCATATGACCAATTAAGGGAATCCATTTTGGAAGTGGCAAAGGCCAAAGCAGCTGAAGCTAAAATTCAGGAAAACCAAAGTATGGCCATTGATATAGAAATGGAAAACAAAGAACTTGAGAAGCAAAGAAACCTACAGTCTGCAAGAGTGGCTGGTGCTCAAATGGCTTATGATACTACTAAAAGGAATTTCGATTCTAAACATAGCAATTATTTTTCTAGAACTTTTGGATCTACAGCGGAAGATAGAAAGAATTTGGCCAACACTAAATTAGATTTGGACAATGCTAATAAGGATCTTATTGAGATAGATGAGAAATTAGAACAAAATAAGGAGAAACTTAAAAATATTGAATCAAAGAACGAAGAGTTATATAATATTGCTTCCAAACATTCCAACACATCCGTTTTAGACCAAAGTCCAATTATTACTCAAGTTTCCTCTGAAGACAGTAATATTTCTAAGGATCGTTTCGCCGCTGAAAAGGAATGGAGGGAGAAGGCAGAAGCTGAAGCCCGAATTGCTTACAGAACCGGCCAGATGGACTATATCCAATATACCCAAAGAATGGATGTGATTGCGGAACAGTTCTATCAAAAACAACTCGAACATGCTGATCTTTCCGAAAATGAAAGATTGAAAATTCAGGCTGCTTATCTTGATGCACAAACTAAAAAACAAGAAGATTGGCAGAAGGCAACTATCGAGGCTGAGAATGTTTCATATGCATTCCGGAAAAGCCAGTTGATTCAATTCTATATTGATGGAAAGATTGAGAAAGAGACTTATGATATCCAAATTGAGGAATTGGAAATGGAACATCAGAGGCAACTTATCCGACTCACCAAGGAGGGGACAAAAGAAAGGATCCAAGCGGAACAGCAATTGCAGAATATGCAGTTTGCTCAGGTTCAGAAACGGAAAAAGGAAATTGAGAGTCTTATGAACCAAATCAAGGATTCTTATTTCGGTCTCAATGAGTCGGAACGCCAGGAAGGCTATGACAAAGAGATGGCCGCTCTTGATACCGTATATGACAAGGAAGTTGCGGCCGCTCAAGGAAATGCGGAGGAGTTGACAAGAATTGAGGAAGCAAAGCAACTTGCTATCCTGGCCATTAAGAAAAAATATGGGAAAATCAGCGAGGATGAATATAAAAATTCTTTTGAAACTGCCATAGATAAATCCGTGGATTGGCTTAATTCGGAAGGTGGCCAAGCCCTGACCGGAGCGATGGGCAATGTGGTTTCCGGTATGTCGGCGATATTCTCTCAACTCTCCTCTTATATTCAAGCGGATCTTGATCTGCAGACTGCAGCTATTGAAAAGAGATATGACAAAGAAGTGGAAAAGGCTGAAGGGAACACTTATCGCATCAAGAAACTTGAAAAGCAGAAAGAAGATGAGATAGCCAAGGTAAAGGACGAGGCAAACAGGAAAATGTTTGCAATGCAGGTTATCCAGGCTGTGGCACAGACTGCTCAGAACGCTTTGAATGCATATGGTTCTGCGGCGGCTGTACCCGTGGTTGGTTACATTTTGGCCCCGATAGCCGCTGCCATGGCTGTTGCGGCCGGAGCAATCCAGGTGGCATCGATCAAGAAGCAACAACAGGCGGCAGCTGCTCAAGGTTACGCTGAAGGCGGCTTCACTCCTAAAGGTGGGAAATATGAAGAAGTGGGGGTTGTGCATGCTGGGGAATGGGTAGCATCCCAGGAACTGGTAAACAACCCGAAGACACGGCCTATTCTTGAGGCTCTTGACTATGCACAGCGTACAAACACTATAGGTTCTATTTCAGCGAAAGATGTCTCAAGAAGCATCACGGCTCCTATGGTGCTCGCCCATGGAGGCGCAACATCCCAACCGAATGTCATTGTCAATATGCCAGACAATTCTTCCAACAATGAGTTGAACGATACCTTGGGTAAACTTAACAGAAGACTTGATGAACCTTTTGTTACTGTCAATTCGGTTACAGGGGATGAAGGCTATGAACAGGCCAAAGACAAGTACAACAGGCTCATCAAAAATAAATCACCGAAATCCAAGAAACCAAAATCCAGTAAGTAACCATGGTAATATCTGTCAACGGTCATCCTCTCGCTCTCAAGAAAGGATCATCTTTTGAATACATATCGGAAAACAGACTCTTTTCCGGAAGCGATGCATATACGCTGTCAATCACTTTCCCACTCAAGGATTGCCCGCAGAACATTGAAATCTTCGGCCATATCAACCGTAAGGATGTTTCTCTCGGAAAGATTATCTTTGATTGTGAGATTCGTGACAAAACATTCTATAAATTCGGTTCTCTTACTGTAGTGGAGATTTCGGAATCGGAAGTAAAGTGCCAGTTCCTTGAGGGAAGATCCGAAACAAACTATGACAAGACCTTTGATAAGGTATACATCAATGAACTTAATTTGGGACAACCTGAGATTTTCCTTCCTTCTCAGATAGCGCCGGGAGACGCTTTCAGCCCATCATACAATGACAATAAATACGTGGCTTTGCCCTGGGTGAACAATAATTCCGATTCCGGAATGCCACATAATTTCGTCGACCTTCATGTGATAGAGGATTATGAACACATGAATTATTATACCTGGGCTGAAGATACAAAAGACTTGACTTGGCAGCCATACCTGATCCATATAATAAAAATGATAGGGAAGGAGATAAATTACGATATCGATCTTTCTTCTCTTGAAAAGGATATAAACAGCAGGTATCTACTCATCTGTAACACTCTTCCCGGTTCTTGGGATATCCATGAATTTGCACGTGCCCTTCCTCATTGGACAGTTGATGAATTCTTCACTAAACTTGAATTGTTTCTTGGAGGAGAATTCACAATTGACCATAGGAACAAAAAGATAAGATTTGATTTCACTAAAGATATACTTCAAAATTTATCTCCTGTTGAAATAGACAAGGTGGTGAAAGAATTCTCATCACAGATTGATTCCGATGAATCAAACTGTGAATATATCGATGTGAAGAATCTTGCCTATAATTCTGATGATTCACAGGCATGGAAATATTATTCCTGTGATTGGTTTGTTAAGGAAAGGATCAAAAGTGTGGTGACATACGCCACAATCTCAGAATTGATATCCGAAAACAGATGGATGTCAACATGGAGAAACACAACGACCAGACGTAATACAAACTTTAATAAATTGCTATATGCCGAAGATGTCGATACTTATTTTATTATAAGAACCCTATCTGGCAAGAAAGTTGGAGAGATCAACGGTAATGATATAATAGATTATAAATGCATATTGCAACCGGTCAATATTTTCGGAGAAAGGATTGTCAATGAGTCGGAAGATGCAAATGAAGAAGAGATAGAGTTCATGCCGGTATCGATTGATTATACTGATGATGCTTACGGATGGTGTATATTTTTAAATGTTGGCGCATTTGATGAGACCTCTAATCATTACCTTGATATTCCAAGTTCTGATATGACCGGGACTCAGTCTTCTCTCTTGGCAGGATCCAAAGACTCCAATTCCGAATATTATGACAAGATCTATCTTGGTTGGTGGCCCGGTGTTACCAGAACAGATGCCAAGATGCCTTATCCTATAGTGGATAGTATAGAGGTTAAGGATGATTGGAGCCGACATACAACATGGAGTTGTTTCAATATGAGATTGACAGGTGCCGGTTCATCACACTCCATCATCCATAAAATAGACCCGAAAAGAAAGGTTTCTTTCAAGTTTCTTGCTGACACTATTCCGGATGTTCGGGCGGTATTCTTTATCCGTGGGAAAAGATACATATGCGAGAAGATAACGGCTACCTTCAGGGAGTCCGGGATGTCACAGCTCCTCAAAGGCGATTTCTACCAAATCATCGATTAAATTCTGTTTAGAATTTTAAAATTTATAGGTTAATTTGCACTTAGTAACTTAGTAACTTATTAACCTATGAGAATCCTGAAAGACTTTTGTGCCATCGACTTCGAAACTATGACTCCGAAAAGAACCAGCGCCTGTTCTATCGGAATGGCCAAAGTGAGAGATGGCAAGATTGTGGAAACATTCCATTCTTTGATTAAACCGGTGCCGGACGATAGCAATAGAACTAACACTTTTGTCCATGGGATAACACATGAAATGGTAGAAGACGCACCGACCTTTGACAAGATCTGGGATAGGGTGCAATCTTTGATTGAAGAATTTCCATTAGTGGCTCATAATTCGGAATTTGATAAATCTGTTTTCTCGAATCTACTGAATCATTATAATCTTGCGAATCCGGATTTTTTTGAATTCCAATGTACATACAAATTGACAGGTCTTAAACTTGAACTGGCATGCCAAGCCTATGATATCGATACAGAAACTCATCATAACGCAGAAAAAGATGCTGTTATGTGTGCAAAGGTTTATTTGAAAGTCAGTGAAAAGGATCCGGATAAATTCTTCCTTTGTGATTTTTTTGAAGAGCCGACAAAAAAATCAAAAAGATCTCTTGATAAAAAGGCATTGAATAAAATAGAAGATTCTGAAATCTCAAATAAAAACACTCCTTTCTACAACCAAAAGATAGTGATAACAGGTGTATTCCTGAATTATCCTGATAGAAATGAACTCGCTCAGACTCTTCAAAACTATGGTGCAAGTGTTGTTGGTTCCATTTCAAGCAAAACAAATATCGTTATAGTTGGAGCAGATGCAGGACCTTCAAAACTAAGAAAAATAGATGATTTCAATGCAAAAGGAGCTAATATCAGGATTATCCGTGAAAAGGAACTGAAAGAAATATTAGATAAGGCTGATTCTGAATCAGTGGTTTTGGATACTAACTCCAAACAAAATGAACAACCACAAGAAGATAAAGAAGAATGGACTCCGGAATCATTTGAAGGGAAAAAAGTTGTTGTGGGCGGTAATTTTAATTCATTTGAATCTGTAGAAGATATTATTACCTTATTAGCAATGATGGGGAATCCAGCATCTAAAAGATTTTCAAAGGATACTAAAATTGCTTTATTAGCATATGATTTTCCAGATTCTTTTGACGATAAATTAATTGAATATGGCAGTGGCGGAAGAATTAAAATAATGTGGGAAAAAGAATTTGTCGATTATCTTCTTAAATATCACCCAGAATTTGTCAATGTTAATAAAAAATATTAGTTTTGCAATGCTCTAACAAATGGAAGTAGTCTTCCCCGGCGGGTGCGGAATCGCCCGGCATTGCAAGGGCTATTTTTATACCCTTTCTTAGAAAGTACTTTTTTTGAAATATAGTCAGCTGACACAGGCTGTCAATCCGAACAATAATGCACCCTTTGGGTAAGCACCATTTGTTAGAGCAACGGATTGGCAGCTTTTTTTGTTGTCTCCAAAAACCGGACCGGCAGCCGGACGCCTGCCTTGCTCTAACAAATGATGCTATGAAAGCAAAAACAATTCTTTCAGCGGTATTCACCGCTATCTGCTGGATCTCCCTCTGTCTCGACTGGGATATCCTCATGTATCTTACCGGCTTAATCGCCTTAGTTCTTATCGGTCTCGATGACCTTAAGGTCAATTTCCGTGAAATGACGGAAAAATTCCGTCAATTTTCCGTCAAAAATTCCGTCACTTCAGCTCCATCGAGAAAGGAGGTGGTGAAAGCATGAAGATTTCCATCATGAAAATTAACGATACGGAAATCTTTGCCGAATCCACCGAAAACGGAATTTTCGTTCCTATCAAACCTATTTGCATAGCAATCGGAGTAGCCTATGAAAGGCAATATACCAAAATCCAAGAGGATGAAATTTTGAGTTCAGTTATTACCCTCAGGGTAACAACAGGAGCAGATGAGAAGCAATATGAAATTGTATGCTTACCGCTCATGTATATCTACGGATGGTTATTCACGATCAATCCGAAGAACGTCGCTCCGGAAGCAAAAGAGACTGTGACAAGATATCGCATGGAATGTTATCAGACCCTCTATCGACATTTCGAGAGCCTGAGAAACAAAACACTATTGGAGCGGGAAACCGAAGCGAAGCTCCTTGAAGAGGAAGCACATATCGAGGAAGAAGAAAAGTCTCTCCGGACTCGCAAGAAAGAAATCGATATTGAGTTGGCCACACTTCAGCAGCAACGCCTCAATCCCAACAAATCCCTATTCGATTCCATCTGATTTTTTCTTTCTTCTACCCTTGATTCGGTAATCTTTGCCGTATAAGACGAAGTCAATAATTTTCCTGTTGGCTTCGTCTACTTTTTTACGATTCCTGTCAATGTATATCTCTGTTGTCGGGTTTTCGGGACCGTGTCCTAGTCCTTGAGATATCACCGGATCCGGGATATCTATTTCAGCTGCTATGGTTGCCCAGGAGTGACGTGCCCAATACGTGGATATTCCCAAGGTTCTTAAATAATCGGCAAGATGCTTGTAAAAAGACCGGTAATCCTTATTGGTATCACAAAAATTTAGAAGAAACTTGTCTCCCTTATATTTTTCAATAATTGCCAAGGCCTCAGGTTCCACCTTGATTGAATATTGCCTGTGGGTTTTTGCCCTGGTGTATTCAGCCCTGCCTTCATATAATTCTTTCAGATGGCATAAATCCACTATATTTATTCCACATAGAAAAAAGATCATTTTGAAACAGTCAAGATATCGGGCATTGCTTCCGGTCTCCTCTTTACGAAGTAAACTTCGCAAAGATTCCAAAGGCACAGATCTTTTCCGGGTTTTATCGTATTTTAACTTGAACTTCCGGAAAGGATAGCAGGTGATTATTTCATCGTCAAGAGCATCATTGAAAACAGCCCTTATATTCCTGAAATGAATGTTCCGGGCATTCCTGGCTAGAGATGTCTTCGCCAAATGTGCGTCAAATTCCCTTAACCAATTGACATCGATATCTTCGAACTTCAGTTTCTCCCATCCATTAGGGATATAAGCCTTTATCCTTTCAAGAGTTCTTTTATAGATCACCCTGGTGCCTTCAGCATCTCTTGAAGACGCAAACTGCTCATATCTTTTTACAAAAAGATTAGGATCTTCCTTATGTTTCTCCTCCTTGGATTCGTCTCCATTCTGTGATGAGAGCTCCATCAAAATGCGGTTCTTGATTTCAAGAAGACTCTTTCCCTTAAAAGCACCGAGTCTTTCAAGTTGAATCTTTATTGAATCAATGGTGATTTTATTTTCCTTTAGGTAAGTATTTAATTGGAGCTTTGAAGATCCGGAAACCACTTCCTGTCTCTTCTGATCCCAATCTTTCTTGAGAAGAGAAATATTTACCGGAATAGATACCCTTTGCTTTCCGTCATAAAGAACCAGCTTTAAAGGCATCGGTTTGTCGGAATCTTTTTTCCGACAATCGAGATAATAATATGTTTTTATCATAACCCTTAAAAATCTTCCCGAAGTGGTCAAATTTTATCGGATTTTAGGTTGCTGGAACACAAATGGAACACAAATGGAACACAAAATGAACACAAATTCCGAACAATCCCGAACATTTCCGAACAATCCCGAACACTTTCAGGCTTTTTTTTAAGGTTGCAAATGCCCTTAGGATAAAAGAAAAACACATTGAAAATCAGTACCTTTATATTGACTATCAATGTGTTTCTTACTCAGTCGGGGTGACAAGATTCGAACTTGCGACCACACGCCCCCCAGACGCGTACTCTAAACCGGGCTGAGCTACACCCCGAATTGCATTGCAAAGTTATATATTTTCTGAACTCTACCCAAATTTTTATCAAAAAAATCAATTCCCAAAAATATTTTCATACATGGCTTGAGCAACTCAGAAGGTGATAGTCTGCTATTTGTTTGGTTCTTTCAACTCATTTGTTTAGTTTTGTGGAAATAAAACCACAGAACAAATTCTAACTATAACGTGGATTTTAGAAAATTCGCTTTTATTGTTTTCGGGTGTCTGCTGATTCTTTTTCCTCTAAAAGGCAGGGGAGAGGAATTGGAGGAATTCCGGACTGTGGCTCCTCAAACCGAAAGTTCCCATCAAGGTCTGTTAATAAAAAGCAATCTGTTACCTTGGGCTCTTACCATTCCAAATCTGGGGCTGGAATATATTATCAATGAAAAATGGAGCGCTACCGTGGATGTGATGTTCTGTCCCTGGAAACTTACTGATAAATTTTCAGTCAAGACGGTAGCCGTGTTGCCGGAGGGACGATGGTGGCTTAAATCGAGCCAAAAGGGTTCTTTTTTCAATTTGCATCTCAATCTTGCGTGGTTTAATGTTAGGGCAAATGATTATCGTTATCAAGACGTTTCGCGTCCTTTGTTGGGCGCCGGAATAGGCTATGGCTATAGATTGGCTTTGAACAAGAGATGGTGCTTTGAGTTTGAAATAGGAGCCGGAATGGCAAATGCAAAATACGACCGGTACTACAATGTGGAAAACGGAGCCTTGAAAGATACACGTGTCTCCACCTATTGGGGAATAGACCGGGCCTCAATCGCTGTGACCTATTATATTTGTGATTTATGAGGCGTAAAGATAATGGTTTAATTACGATTTTCAGTTTTCTTACGGTAGTGTTGCTGCAAGGATGTATACATGAATATCCGTCACCGGAAAGAGGAAACTCCCCTGATAAAGGTCAAGACCCCACTGCTATAAACGCCAATATCGAGGTTTCTTTTGATCTTAATTGGGAGAATCTTTTATATGATACAGCCATCCGGACAAAATCGAGAGCCCGTAACCAACATCCCCATCGTTTTGTGATTGAAGTATTGAAGGATGGAGAAGCGGTGTGTCATGATTTAAACTATCTT
The DNA here is from genome assembly GCA_022510405.1 of Muribaculaceae bacterium. Lineage (GTDB taxonomy): Bacteria > Bacteroidota > Bacteroidia > Bacteroidales > Muribaculaceae > Lepagella. The sequence goes on from JAFLTP010000013.1 coordinate 43,511, forward strand.
ACCTCAGAGGAATTCTCACTTGGAAGGCTAAACCATAAATTGTCTATAGCGCTCAAGGCCACAAATTATCAGATAGCTGTGTGGTACGATCTTCAAGACGACGACGGTAATTACGCCTTCAATACAGAAAATCTCAAGGAAGTCGGAATGCTGAATTTATCAACTACAGATGCCGAGGCTTTGCAATGTGCTTTTGGTGCCGATAATCTCGACCTTACAGAGTATACCGATGCCAATGAAGAAATAGAGATAAAGAAAGAGTTACAATTAAATCACGCCGGAGCCAGATTCGAAATAGTTACCACCGACATTAACAAATTTATTGAAACTTATAGGACATCATTAATCCAAGGAGACAACTTCACGGCATATCTTTTATTCACGGATAACACCCCTACGATTTTTAACCTACATTCAAATGAGTTTAGCAACAAGGAACTTTTAACATTGTCTGGCAAGATGAGGTTCCCTTTTGAAGAATATGAGGAACTGAAGATAGCGGAGGGCTTTGTCTTTTGTAAGGACGAAAGCGAAGCGACATTGAAATTAGAGGTGAAAAATTCAGCTCTTTTGCCGATATGTCGCACAGAATATTTTTCTTTTCCTATCAAGAGAGGTTACATCACTACAGTAAAGGGGGATTTTCTTTCAAGTCCTGTGGACGGATTGTTTTCCATTAATACAATTTGGGATGGAGAGATTGTAATGGAGATTTAGATAGTAATGGAAATTCAAATGGACTACAATAAAATAGAACGGCATCCCTTCACCCCTTTCCTTCCGGAGGGAACAAAGATAGTGATGTGCGGCACTTTTCCTCCCAAGCCTGAGAAATGGAGTATGGATTTCTTTTATCCCAACTTCTATAATGATATGTGGAGAATATTCGGTCAAATCTTCTTCAATGACAAGGAACATTTTTTTGATAAAGCCACCAAAAGCATTGACAAGACCGGAATACAGGAAATGCTGACAAGACATAAGATCGGAATAGGAGAGACGGCAACAGAGGTGATAAGAACAAAAGACAATGCCTCCGATAAATTTTTGGAAATAGTCACACCAGTGAATCTACCGGCTTTATTGAATAAAATTCCGGATTGCTCAGCGATAGTCACCACCGGAGAAAAGGCCGCATCTATAATTGCGACAGAATCTGGAAGTATTATTCCAAAGATGGGCGAATACGTGGATTGCAATATAGATATAGGAGAGGGCCATATGCGTGAGTTCAAACATTGGAGAATGCCTTCCACCTCTCGCGCCTATCCGATGAAATTTGAAAAGAAGACAGAATATTATTTGGAAATGCTAAAGTCTGAAGGTATTATCTCTTAAACAAACATTGACATCAATTTGTTATAACACAAACATTTATAACAAATATGTCGCACACCGATTCTGATTCCCTGATTAAAGAGGTTTCTTCCACAGTAAGGCAGTTGGCCGATATCCACACCGACGACAGAAGTCTCACCACTCTGTGTCCCCAGGGATTGCCATCGCTCCAAAATGTAAAGGAAATTATCACTCTGCTTTGGAAACTTATGTTTCCGGAGCTGTTTATAGAAAGGACCTCGATTGTTTCCAAACTTGAATACCGCATAGGCATCACCACCGAGAGGCTTTTTGAACTTCTTCAGCAAGAGATAGCCATCGGTTTGTCGTGCCGGGGTAAGGGCGAAAGAAGCATCTCTGATAATAATCCCGAAGCCCATGATCTGTCAGTTAAGATAATCGGGTTTCTTCCGGAATTAAAAAGGATGCTTTACACCGACATCCATTCCATAATGCGAAAAGATCCGGCAGCCGGCAATGAAGTGGAAATAATCCTCTGCTATCCTTCAGTGAAAGCTATGCTTCATCATAGGTTTGCACATCTGATATTCACAATGAACATACCCTATCTGCCGCGAATTATCTCTGAATTGGCACATTCTCAGACCGGTATAGACATACATCCGGGAGCCAGCATAGGTGAGTATTTCGCAATCGACCACGGCACAGGTGTGGTGGTGGGAGAAACATGTGTGATCGGGAATAATGTAACGCTTTATCAAGGTGTGACATTAGGAGCTAAAAGTTTCCGATATGATGAGGAAGGAGTGCCCATGAATGTGCCCCGTCATCCTATCATCGAAGACAATGTGATAATATATTCCAACGCATCAGTGTTGGGAAGAATCACTATCGGACATGACACCATTGTCGGAGGTAACGTATGGGTCACCGACAGTGTGCCTCCATACTCAAGGATAGTTCAAAGCGGCATTAGAACCGAAAGTTTTACGAATGGAGCCGGGATATGAGCCACCTTCAAGAACGTCGTCTATATCTTAAAATAAAATAAATTATGAAAATTGCTAAAGATTTGACACAATTGATCGGCAATACGCCCTTGTTGGAGGTATGCCGGATTGAAAAAGAGGAAAAACTCAAGGCAAGAGTTTTGGTTAAACTTGAAAGTTTTAACCCGGGAGGAAGCGTGAAAGACAGAATCGCCTATGCCATGATCGAGGATGCGGAGAAAACCGGAGCAATCAAACCGGGTGACACCATAATAGAACCCACCTCCGGTAACACCGGCATCGGACTTGCCTGGGTAGCAAAGGTGAAAGGTTACAGGCTTATATTGGCAATGCCTGAGACTATGAGTATGGAAAGGAGAAATCTGTTGAAAGCCTTGGGAGCTGAACTCGTACTGACACCCGGTAGCGAAGGAATGAAAGGGGCGATAAAGAAAGCCGAAGAACTAAGGGAATCCATTCCGGGATCTGTGATACTTCAACAGTTTGAGAACCCCGCAAACCCGATGATTCATTACCGAACAACAGGACCCGAAATATGGCGAGATACAGATGGAGAAGTAGACTTCTTAGTAGCTGGTGTGGGAACAGGAGGCACCATTAGCGGCACTGCCAAATATTTGAAAGAACACAGGCCAACATTGAAAACTGTGGCAGTTGAACCTGCAACTTCAGCCGTATTGTCAGGTGAAGGACCCGGAGCTCATAAAATCCAAGGAATTGGAGCCGGTTTTATTCCGGGCAATTATGATTCCTCCTTGATAGATCGAATTGTTAAAGTCACAGATGTTGAAGCTGTAAGAGCCGGCAGACTTTTAGCAAGCGAAGAAGGTGTGTTGGCCGGAATTTCATCCGGAGCAGCGTTCCATGTGGCACTGCAACTTGCCAAAGACGAAGCAAACGCCGGAAAGACAATTGTGGCCATTCTTCCGGACACCGGGGAAAGATATCTCTCCACGATCCTCTATGCATTCGACACCTTCCCGACATAAAGGAAGGAGTCGTAAGCTTTGAATCGGGAGTTATAAGTAAAAAAATTAGCGGTCCTTGGTGGATCGCTAATTTTTATTTCAATAATTCAGAAATTACTTTCCTTCATTAGCCTGAGCCTTTAGGGCATCCTTAAATTCTTTGAATTTAGGAGCGAAAGCCTTGATAGCTTCGTTTTCAGGATATTTTTTCATTGCATGGTGGAGAAGACGGACGCCACATACGAGTTGACGAGCATGTTTCTCTGTGATGTTACCTACTGCAACAGCTTTTTCAACGAGTTCTTCGAGGTCATGGTGGCCACCGAAGTTGAAGCTGAAAACATCTTTCACTTTGTTGTCAATCACCTCAGCAACTTGGAAGTGATATGATTTTTTTTCTTTATTATCGCACATAGTAGTATCGATTTAAAAGGTTATCACTTCTTATCACAAGGACAATATTCACTGCGGAGAGCGTGCTTGAAGTCTTCGAAGGCCGGCATCACGCTTTGGAAGATCTTATTGCCAGGATATTTTTTAAGTACATGGTGGAGTAAACGAAGGCCACATACGAGTTCTTTGGCATGTTTTTCTGTCATATTACCCGTGGCTACGATATCTTCAACCATTTGTTTGAGGTCATGATGACCACCGAAGTTAAAGCCGAATACGTCTTTAATCTTGTCTTCCTTCACTTCAGTTACATGAAAATGATAGGAATGTTTTTTCTTGCAACAGCAATTCTTTTCCATAATTTTAATTGTTAGTTTACCTATATAACAAGATTCAAGGGAAAAGGTTTTAATTGAATAAGAAAATCTGTTAGTTGAATTTTAATGGAAATTTTTAATTGCCCTTAGCAACTTCTTCTTTAAAGGTATTAGCGGGTTTGAATGCCGGGATGTTGTGGGCCGGGATTCTGATTGCTGTGTTCTGGGAGATATTTCTTGCTGTTTTTTCAGCACGGGTCTTTACGATAAAAGATCCGAAACCGCGGAGATATACATTCTCACCATGTGCGAGACTGTCTTTCACTACCTCCATAAATTTCTCCACTACCTCAAGTACCGCTGCCTTTTCAAGACCAGTGGTTCTTGCAATTTCTGTACAAACTTCTGCCTTTGTCATAGTATTATGTATCTTATTTATGATTGTTTCTTGTTAAAAACCATGATGGAAATATGCAATATTCCTAAACTTTCAACAAAATTAGTGATTTTTACTTAAAAGCCGCAATAGAAAAGGGAATTGAGTTAATTTTTCTTTAAATTTTTAGTTGTTTTTTTAGTTTTTGCGGTTGTTGGCTTATTTGAAGGCTCTTTTTTCTTGCCCACAGCAGATTTTGGAGCGCTTTTCTTATCTTTATCACCGCTATCGTCGATTATTTGCTTTACTTCTTCAAAGGTAAGGGCTGAAGGATCGGTTCCTTTCGGAATTTTATAATTCACCGCCTTTTTGGCTCCTGACGGTTTATAGGCTATATATGGTCCGAATCTACCGTTCAACACTTCCAATCCCGGCATCTCCGGGAAAGATTTTATATGTCTGTTAGCCTCTGTTTCCTGCTTTTGGGAAATAAGCTCCTTGGCCTCATCCAATGAAATCGTGAGCGGATCCATATCTTTAGGAATTGACACAAACAAAGAACCGATTTTTACATATGGTCCAAAGCGTCCCACCGCGGCAGTCACCGACTCGCCGTTGATTTCGCCTATTGTTCTCGGCAATTCGAATAATTTCAAAGCCTCTTCGATGGAAATTGAAGAAATGCTCTGACCTGCCCTCAAACTTGCAAATGTGGGTTTCTCATCTGATGAGGAGTCACCTATCTGCACGACGGGACCGAACCTACCTATCTTGACATAAACCGGTTTTCCATTTTGGGGATGTGACCCCAATAGTCTTTCGCCTATTTTATGTTCTGTTCGCTTGGAATTGATATTCTCTATTCCGGGGTGAAAATCATCATAAAAGTTTGATATTTCTTTCTGCCATCCCAATTTCCCCTCGGCTATGTCATCAAACTTTTCTTCCACCTTGGCGGTGAAATTATAATCGAGTATATCCGGGAATTCGGCCGTGAGAAAATCATTCACTACCATACCTACATCGGTAGGCACCAACCTACCTTTATCGCTACCGGTATTTTCAGTCTGAGTCTTTTCTGTGATTTTTCCTTTTGAAAGAGAAATCACAAGATACTCCCGCTTCACACCCTCGCTTTCACCTCTTCTCACATAGTCGCGCTGTTGTATGGTGGAGATTGTAGGAGAATAGGTCGAGGGTCGGCCAATGCCCAATTCTTCCATTTTCTTAACCAAAGAGCCTTCAGAATATCTTGCCGGGGCCTGAGTGAATCTTTGCGCCGCCGTTATCTCACTTGAAATTAGACTTTCGCCTACTGTAAGGGCCGGAAGTTCTGTAAATTCCTGTTGAAGGGCATTTTCTGTTCTATAGACTTTCAGGAAACCTTCAAATTTCACGACCTCACCTTCCGCCTTGAATCCCGGAACCTTATCATCATTTTTACCATCTCCAGGTATCACCTCGATATTGACAGTGGTCTTTTCAATTTCAGCATCAGCCATCTGTGAGGCCACGGACCTACGCCAAATCAAATCATATAATTTTTTTTCCTCAGCTGTCCCCTCAATTGTGGTGTCGGTAATATAGGTAGGACGAATGGCTTCGTGTGCTTCCTGGGCACCTTTGCTGTTGGTGTGGTATTTTCTAATCTTCAAGAAATTCTCACCAATATTGTCGGTGACATATTTCTTTATCGTAGCAAGAGCCATATCGGAAAGATTCGTTGAATCTGTTCGCATATATGTAATTTTACCGGCCTCATAAAGCCTTTGAGCTACACTCATAGTACGACTCACTGAGAAACCAAGTTTTCTTGCCGCCTCCTGTTGCAGTGTGGAAGTAGTGAAGGGAGGATAGGGAGCCCGGAGATGTGGTTTGACGGAAATATCGGACACCTTGAATTCAGCGCCTTTACATATTTCCAGATAAGATAAAGCGTCTTCTTTAGAGGATAACCTTTCAGTCACTTCCGCTTTAAATTCTTGTTTCTTTGAATTTGAGAAACTTCCAGTGACACGGTAAAAAGATTCAGAAACAAAATTCTGAATTTCCTTTTCCCGTTCACAGATCAATCTTACAGCCACACTTTGCACTCTGCCGGCAGAAAGCGCCGGTTTAATTTTTTTCCATAAAACGGGGCTTAGCTCGAAACCCACAATTCTATCGAGAATTCTGCGTGCCTGTTGGGCATTAACCCTGTCAATATCTATATGTCTGGGATTTGCGATCGCATTTAAGATCGCCGGTTTTGTGATTTCATGAAACACTATTCTACGGGTGGTGAGAGGATCGAGGCCCAACACTTCCGCCAAATGCCAGGCGATAGCCTCCCCTTCGCGGTCTTCATCGGATGCGAGCCAGACTGTGTCAGCATCTTTTGCCGCCTTTCGGAGCCGTTTCACCAAATCTTGCTTATCCTCCGGGATTTCATATTGAGGTTCGAAATTATTATCCAAATCGATGCTGAACCCATGTTTGCGGAGGTCGCGGATATGACCGTAACTTGACATCACGGTGTAGTCTTTACCGAGAAATTTCTCTATGGTCTTAGCCTTAGCCGGAGATTCTACAATTACGAGATTTTTCATCTTAGACACTTTTGCGGCAAAATTAACACTTTTTTTGATTAACAAGCAATTTAATGAAAAAGTTACATCATTTTCAGAACTCAAGAAAAATAATTTTGCATTACCATTGAATTTCATTAATTTTGTAGTAATAATGCGGAGGCTTGGCTTGCCGCTGACACAGGTAAAAAAGACAAAATCCAATATTAAATGTCAGAAGAAATTCTATACGACTCTGCCGAGGAACAGCAGGGCAACTATAGTGCGGAGAATATACAAGTGCTCGAAGGCCTCGAGGCCGTAAGAAAACGTCCTGCAATGTATATCGGCGACATCTCCGGAAGAGGTCTACATCATTTGGTCTATGAAGTGGTTGACAATTCTATAGATGAAGCTCTTGCCGGCTTTGCAGACTATATTGAAGTAACTATTTTAGAAGACAACTCCATAAAGGTTGTCGACAATGGTCGAGGCATCCCGGTGGATATGCACGAAAAAATGAACAAATCCGCCTTGGAGGTCGTACTTACAGTGCTTCATGCCGGTGGTAAGTTCGACAAAGGTACTTATAAGGTTTCCGGAGGTCTTCATGGCGTGGGTGTGAGTTGCGTAAATGCCCTCAGCGACTATCTCAGAGCCGAAATACATCGCGACGGCAAGATTCATGTGCAGGAATATGCTTATGGCAAACCCATAACAGAAGTAGAGGTCAAAGGGGAAACCGATAAAACGGGTACGACTGTAATTTTTCACCCGGACTCTTCTATTTTCACAGAGACCATCTATGATTACGAAACTCTTGCCAACCGTCTTCGCGATCTTTCATATCTGAATGCGGGCATCACGCTTACTTTGACCGATCTCCGCGAGATGGATGAGAAAGGCAATTATCGCAAGGAGATTTTCAGGAGTGAGGAAGGCCTCAAGGAATTTGTGAAATATCTCGACCAAGGTAAAATTCCTTTGATCGATGATATCATTCATCTCAACACTGTGAAAAACGGGGTGCCGGTTGAAGTGGCATTGACCTACAACAATTCCTTCAGTGAAAATATTTTTTCATACGTAAACAATATCAACACCATAGAAGGAGGCACACACCTCACAGGTTTTAGGAGAGGTTTGACCACCACATTGAAAAAATATGCCGACGATAACCACATGCTCGACAAACTTAAAATTGAGTTGTCGAAAGAAGACTTCCGTGACGGCTTGACCGCTGTTGTTTCCGTGAAGGTGGCCGAACCCCAATTCGAGGGACAGACTAAGACGAAACTTGGCAACAGTGATGTGGCCGGTGTGGTTCAAAGCGCGGTATCTGAAGCATTGAAATATTATCTTGAGGAGCATCCGAAGCAGGCCAAGGCTATCGTTGAGAAAGTTATTCTTGCGGCTACCGCACGCCACGCAGCCCAAAATGCCCGAATGAAAGTTCAAAGAAAATCTCCATTGGGGGGCAGTGGACTTCCGGGAAAGTTGGCCGACTGTCAAAGCCGTGACGCCGCAGCTTGTGAATTGTTCCTCGTGGAGGGTGATTCCGCAGGTGGTAGCGCTAAGCAGGGCCGAAATCCGAATTACCAGGCCATACTTCCATTGCGCGGCAAAATCCTTAACGTGGAGAAAGCCCTGGATCATAAAGTATTCGACAGTGAGGAAATCGTCAATATGTTCAAGGCTCTTGGTGTGACGATCGGAACTGAGGAAGATTCCAAGGAACCTAACATGACCAAACTGCGCTATCATAAGATCATCATTATGACCGATGCCGACGTGGACGGAGCACACATTGCAACCCTGCTGATGACCTTCTTCTATCGCAAGATACGACCCATAATCGACAACGGATATCTGTATATAGCCACTCCGCCACTTTATCGCTGCAGCACCAAGGGCCAGAAGAAAATCCAGGAGTATGCATGGGACGAGCAACAGGTGCAACGTTTTGTTGACACACACTGCGATGGCAATCGCGACAAGATGGTGCTACAAAGGTATAAAGGTCTTGGAGAGATGAATCCTGAACAGTTGTGGGAAACCACCATGAACCCCGAAAACCGTATGCTCAAGCAAGTCAATCTTGTTAACGCAGCGGAAGCCGATCGCACCTTCTCGATATTAATGGGTGAAGAAGTGGGACCACGCCGGGAATTCATAGAGACACATGCAACTTATGCAAATATCGATGCGTGATACCGTGAATCTATAAAATGTTAATAATTTGAACGAAAAGAGAGTCTCAGTGCAGATATTTTGCAGTGAGACTCTACTCTTTAAGAATATTTAATTAATTGTGTATTAATTTATTTGAGCAAAAATTAGGAAAAATCTCAAATCTCTTATTAACTTTGCATCGTGATTAAATGCTTTGCATTTCACAACTCAAATCTTATAACTTAAAACTTAAAACAACTATATCATGGCAAAGAAAAAAGCAACCGTAAAAAAAGCTGTCAGAATAAGCGACGTAGATGAAAAAAAGAAAGCTCTTGAAGTTGCTCTGGCTCACCTTGAAAAAGATTTCGGTTCCGGAGCTATCATGAGGCTGGGCGACAATGCCATTCAGGATGTAGAAACAATTTCCACAGGCTCCATAGGTCTTGACATAGCCTTAGGGGTGGGGGGAGTGCCCAGGGGAAGAATCACAGAAATTTTCGGCGCGGAATCTTCCGGTAAAACCACTTTGGCTATTCATATCATAGCTGAAGCTCAAAAACAAGGCGGAGTTTGTGCTATCATAGATGCCGAACATGCATTCGACAGGTATTATGCCGAGCAGTTGGGTGTGGATATAAATAACCTGTGGATCGCGCAGCCGGACAATGGTGAGCAAGCTTTAGAAATCGCGGAGCAACTTATCAATTCGGGAGCGATAGACGTCTTGGTGATCGACTCGGTGGCAGCTTTGACACCGAAGGCTGAAATCGAAGGGGAGATGGGCGACAAAAATGTGGGACTCCAGGCGAGGTTGATGAGCCAAGCCATGAGAAAACTCACCGGAGCCATAGCACGTACACGCACTTGCTGCATATTCATCAATCAGACCCGTGCCCAGATCGGAAATATGTACGGACCGGCGCAAACCACAACAGGCGGTAATGCCCTGAAGTTTTATGCCTCGGTGAGAATGGAGATAACTCCTTCGTCAACTTTAAAGGATTCCGATGACAAACCTATCGGAAAGCTCACAAAAGTGAAGGTGGTTAAAAATAAGGTGGCACCTCCGTTCCAAAGAGCGGAATTCGATATCATGTTTGGAGAAGGTATCTCGAAAGCAGGTGAAATTATCGATTACGGGGTTGAGCTCGGAATAATTAAGAAAAGTGGCGCATGGTTCTCCTACGGCGATTCAAAAATCGGTCAAGGCAAGGAAGGTGTCAGAAGGATGATCAACGATAATCCTGAACTGATGGCTGAACTTGAGGAAAAAATAAGGAAAGCTCTTGCGGAAGATGCCGGCCCGGCTAAGAAAAACATTAATTCTTTGTTGGCAGCTAAAGCCGCCAAGAAAGATGAAGAAGATGGCTTTTCTTCCGACAATGACGATTTCGAGAGCATTGCTGCCGATGTCGATGAAGACTTCTTCGAGGAAGACATCGAAATCGAAGAATAAGAAATTTCCCAATAAAATAAATGCGGGCATCAATAGATGTTCCGCATTTTTTATTTCTTATTCTGCAGGTGTTGGAGGAGGGGAGCTGTTCAAACTCTCTGAGGAATACGAGAGGTGAAGCGTCGGATGTAAGAAGAGACCAGGGGAATATTTTCGAAATGTCCTATTATTGCGGCATATAAAAGCAGGAGAAGCGTACGAACCAAATAAACAGCCCATAGGGGGAATACTCCATCAATTATCATTCCGATTATATAGAAGACCCCTGCCACCACTGTATAAGCACATATTCGTTTTACCTCGTAGGGGAGGGGATAATATTTCCTGCCAAGAAAATAACTCAGCAACATCACTAAAAAATAGGCAATCAAAGCACCCCATGCCGATCCCATATATCCGTTGGGAATACCTATAAAGGGAACCAACCAAATGTTGAGGCCGAGCATTATTCCGAAACATATCAGCGAAAGATACATACCCCAGCGGGTGCGGTCGGTAAGTTTATACCAAAGGGAGAGATTGAAGAATACTCCGAAACATATTTCAGCCACCATCATCACGGGAACCACCTGCAAACCTTCCCAATATGACGGAGAGATGAAGTATCTTACGAATGGCAAATAGAACATTACTCCGAGGAATATAAGCCAACTGAATATCACGAAATATTTCATTGCGTCGGCATACATCTGTCGGCTGCTTTCTCCAGCCTTTTTGGCCTGGGAAAATATAAAAGGTTCATAAGCGTAACGGAATGCCTGGGTGAACATCACCATCACTATGGCTATCTTCATATTCGCACCATAGATACCTATCATGGATCGGGCTGCCTCCTCATCGCTGATAAGATAAGGTATGAGCAATTGGCCCATATTCTGGCTCAACATACCGGCTATGGCCAAAATAAGCAATGGCCAACTGTAAGAAAGCATTTGTCTGAGAAGATGCCACGAAAAGCGCCATATCCTTCCAATCAATTGAGGCATCAAAAGGAAAAGTATTATATAAGAGGAAAGAATATTGGCTATGAATATCCACCCAATCCCAAAGGCTTCACCTCCAAGTGGCTGATAAAACCATGAAATAAATCCGGGATTTGATTTCACGATAACCGGACACAATAAAAGGAAAAAGAGATTCAAACCGATATTCAGAGCCACGTTTATAAGTTTGAGTCCGGCGAATCTCCAGGATTTGTTTTTGTATCTCAAATATGCGAAAGGAAGGTTGCAGAACGCGTCTACGGCGACTGTGGCACCAATCAGCCATACAAACAAAGACCTTTCGGGAAGCTTCAGTCCCGCTGAGATAGGGGAGAGGAATATCGTAAGCAAGATAAGGAAAACCAGAGAGGTGGTACCAACAGAAATCAGCGATGTCGTGTACACTCTCTCGGGATCTTCTTCCTTGTTGGCGAAGCGGAAGAAACCGGTTTCCATTCCGTAATTAAGGATAACCAACATCACGGCCGTGACACCATAAAGATAGGTGACGATGCCGTATTCCTCCGTCGGGAAGAGGTAGACATAAAGCGGCACGAGACACCAGTTGAGGAAGCGTCCTATGATACTGCTCAGGCCATAGACGGCTGTGTCTTTTGCCAGGGACTTTATGCTCATTTACTATTGCTCTTCGAAAAGATTGCCGGGTTTGGAATATCTTTTTCTGTTGAGATGCTTATAAGCCAGATCTGTTACTTCACGACCGCGGGGAGTACGTTTCAAGAAGCCTTCCTTAATAAGGAATGGTTCATAGACCTCTTCAAGTGTACCCGGATCTTCACCGAGGGCGGTGGCAATCGTGGTGAGACCAACGGGACCTCCTTTGAATTTATCGATAATTGTGAGCAGGATACGGTTGTCTATTTCATCGAGACCGTAACGGTCGATATTCAAAGCTTCGAGAGCGTGTCGGGCAATCTCAAGATCGATAGCTCCGGTTCCCTTCACCATAGCAAAATCTCTTACCCTCCGCAACAGCGCGTTTGCCACACGAGGAGTGCCCCTGCTTCTGAGGGCAATCTCCAAAGCGGCGTCATCTTCAATCTTGACGTTGAGCAGACGTGCCGAACGTTTCACGATACCTTGAAGCACGTTATGGTCATAGTATTCAAGGTGGCTGTTGATACCGAAACGTGCCCGTAGAGGGGAGGTCAGGAGACCGCTTCTTGTGGTTGCTCCAATCAGAGTGAAGGGAGGGATTGTAAGCTGGACGCTTCTTGCTCCGGGTCCTTTGTCAAGAAGAATATCTATTTTATAATCTTCCATTGCCGAATAAAGATACTCTTCCACGATGGGATGAAGACGGTGTATCTCGTCGATGAAAAGCACATCCTTTTCCTCGAGACTCATAAGGATACCTGCGAGGTCGCCCGGTTTGTCGAGCACGGGACCGGATGTAACTTTGAAACCTACACCCAATTCGTTGGCGATAATGTTTGAAAGAGTGGTCTTACCCAATCCGGGAGGACCATGGAGCAAGGTGTGGTCGAGTGCCTCGCCACGCATTCTGGCTGCTGCCACAAAAATCCTGAGATTGGAAATGATCTTTTCCTGACCACTGAAATCATCGAAAACCAAAGGTCGCAGAGCCTTCTCGATATCCTTATCCGATTCCTTGCCTTGACGTTGCCTGATGTCGAAATCTTCTTCTTGCATAATGCAAAATTACGATTTTTCGGCCAAACATTGTTTGAGAATCGGGAAATTTTATTAACTTTGCACTTGCGTTACGGAACGCCCTCATTGCCCTGATGGCGGAATTGGTAGACGCGTTGGTCTCAAACACCAATGGGGTTAAACCCGTGCCGGTTCGATCCCGGCTTAGGGCACAAAATCAGAGAGATAACTTACTAAATCACAGTAAATTATCTCTCTTTCTTTTTCTATAAACCCAAAATTTGGTCACTTTTGGTCACCATTTTATTTTCGTACTGAATTCAGGCTCAATAAGTTAGCTGTTTTTAACCCTCTCAAAAAAAGGAAACTTTATTCAAGTCTCATCTATTTATTCCGGCTTAAATCAATGGATTAGCAATCTTATAGAACTAAAAAAAGGTGTCCAACTTTTATGGACACTCAATTCACCTGAAATTTTCACTTTTTTCAGTTTCCTTTTTATCAGAACAACCCATCAGCAGCCACTCTTGCCACTTCATCTGCTTTCTCATCCAGAGTTAGTCTAAGGTATTTCCTCAAATTTTCTTTTTTCTTGTGACCGCTAACACTCATTATCTGTTCATCATTGTATTTATCACTTAAATACATTTGTGTCAAACAGGTTCTCCGGACCGTGTGACATGCTACAAGTTCCCAACGTGATTTGATTGGATAGCCTTCACTGTCATATTCAAATTTGAGTTTCCCTTTCTTTTCTAAATCCCTTTCAGTTTTGTCCAGTAAAGTTCTTTCCTTGATGCCAAAACTGGGAACAATTGCCACCAAATCATGACATATTTCTTTAATGTATCTATTCACAATCTGTCCCGCTATCTTTGGAACCGTGTAATCATACTTTTCCAACAATTCTTTAAGTTCCTTATTTACAATAGGAATTTCCACCACATCATTGACCTTGTTTTGTTTGATACGAATTACTTTTGTACCCGTCTCCGTACATCTGATACATCCTTTCTCAATTTTACTGAACTGGTCATATCTTAAAGATGTATAACAACCAATCAGAAACAAATCTCTAACCTGTTCTTTTAATCCTGTAAGTGGAGCTTCATAGATTCCCTTTAATTCTTCTTTCGTAAGATATATCAACGCCTTCCTGTCATAATCAGTTAAGGTAACTGTTTTCAACCATTTCCTCGCTATCCCATTATTATGAAGTTTCTGCAATTCAGAAACTGTAATAAGGGTTTTGAATACTCCAATATGGCGATTCTTTGTTTCTCCCATATATTCTTTTTTATTCAGATAATTGATGAAGGTGTGAATCAGAGATTGGTCCAACTCATCCCATGTGAAATCATAATTCTTATAACATTCAAGGAATATCCTCTTGAATTGCTGCCAGGATTTCACACTGTTTTTTGAATATGGTTTCCCTTTCAAATTCAGGATTTCCCCCTTGACTATTCCATCAACATAATTCATGACAAAAGTCTTGACACTCTTTTTCTTCCGTTCCTCCATCTGTCTTTCAAGTTCTTCATCCTTAATCAGCTGTTCCCTGATTTCTGCCAGAGCAACATTCTTGATTAAAGTTTCCAAACTCTCTTGGGTCAAACGATGCCGCTTCCTCAAATCCCATACACCAAACTCAATCTCCGCTATTTTCTTACTGTAACCGGTGCGGTCAAGAAAATTGGAAAGTTTCCTTTCTGAAACATAAACTTCGTTCCATTCTTTAATGTCAACAGGAAGTTGAAGGTTCACCCAGATGGATTTACCTTCAACTTTCAGTCTGGTGTAAAGAGGGGTCTTACCCTCTTTTGAATTGGTTCTTACTGTCAATCCAAACATCA
Source organism: Muribaculaceae bacterium (assembly GCA_022510405.1). Lineage (GTDB taxonomy): Bacteria > Bacteroidota > Bacteroidia > Bacteroidales > Muribaculaceae > Lepagella. Next base: position 58,525 of record JAFLTP010000013.1, read on the forward strand.
CGCTACATTTTTAATATAACCATTAACTTCAGCGTCTCTTACATCTTTGAGTGAATAGAGTTTCTTTCTTCCACCTGTCTGGATAGGGGAAATCACACCTCTTTTCTCCCAAGACAGGAGAGTTGTGTCAGAAATGTTCCATCTCTCACAAAGTTGTCTTGTTGTCAGGTTCTGGTCAAAGACCACATTCTCGTACATCTTGTCTTGGATTACTTCCTCCATAGATTGTTTCACAATGGATTTGATAAAATACTTTATCCCCTCCATGAAACCACCCCACTCATTATTATATGGGGTCAGATTTGAAAAATTACTGTTGTTCATATCTATTGTTTTTATAAATTATTTTTCATTCACGGTACAAAATTGATGGATTTTCAAAATTATGAGGGAACAACCAATATTGGTTAATATGTTTTACCTATCATCAAAAAGTTTCCTTTTGTCTTTGATGACACATGGTCATATTTTTGAAACCCTTACATCATAAACATAAGCTCATTTTGAAGAAATCTCCGGATTTTAGCGTTATTTAGCCGTTTTTAGCATTTCAAACTTCAACTGACATATCTTTCCTTCAATTTCCGGAGGGTATTGATAGATGTACCTGTGATTTTTTGGCAATCTTTGAGGGAAACATTGCGTTCCAGCAAATCTATTTCCTTGAAGTATTCCCGTTTGTAGGTCTTGTCATCCTTACGCCAGTTTACCTTACGACCCACGACACCTCCTTTTGCACGGTAATTCTCATATCCTGCCGCCATTCTTGCCCTTATCAATGTTCTCTCCATAGAATTAAACTGGGCAATAATTCCACATACAAGTGAAGCGATCGGATTAACTGACCCGTCAGGCAACAAAGTTTCCAACCCATTTTGTAAAATGTAAAGGGAAACTCCCAGTTCATTCAGTTCCTCGATGATATTCAGGAAATCACTGGCTCGTCTGGATAACCTTGAACATTCAAAAATCAAAATCTTATCTATTTCATTTTCCCTGACATATTCCATCAGTTCCGTCAGTGCCATACGGTCATATATTTTCTTTGCTCCTGAAATCTTTTCAGTAAACTCCTTTATTACAAGGTATCCGTTTTTCTTGGCGAAGTTTCTCAATGAGAGAAGCTGATGGTCATAGTCTTGCTTTGATGTGGAGACCCGGGCATATATGCAGACTTTAATTTTTTCTTCCATAATATTTCGTTTTAATCTAAATGATTATATTGATGCTTGATAAAGAGTGTCAAAAGGTTGTTTCGTAAGATTAAATTGATACTTTTGACCCTTTTCTTTATTTTGATACTTTTAACCTTAATTTCCGTAATCCGTAATCATTTGTATTCCTCGTAGGCGAGATAAACAGAAACTATAAAGTTGAGAATGATGGTTATCCCGATACTTGTTCCAATTGGTAGAATTTCAGTCAGCCAATAACCCAGAGCTATTATTCCGCAAACTCCAATTATCAGCAACCCCCAGGCCATCCATGTTCTCATACCGCACCTCCCATTCTTTCCTCACGTTGCTGTAATAGAGCGACCATCCTGTCAGCCTTGGCAATTATGTCTTGAAATGATAATGGTTTGGTTACTCCGTAGCAATCAACATTTGGTCTGCTTATCAGTGCAAGACATATCTGGAAATGTCTCTCATTCCATTTTTCAGTTCCCTTTTTCTTTTCGTCAGTTTTCATATAAATGGTATTATCTGCTTTAATCTTGTAAGATTATTCTGATGCTAAAGTACTGGCAATAAAATTGCCCACCAAGGAACTAAACTGAAGATTTTCAAATGTTTGCAAAGTTTAGCAGTTCTATTTTTTATTAGTTCCGCACGGAAATTTCCGTAAGATTTAGAGTGTCGTTTTAATATCACATGGTTATTTTGACCTTTCCTGATTTCACTCTTAAGCCATAAATATCATATAAGAAATTTTTAATAAAACATGGAAAGATTTGATTTTAAGCTGGGATACGACAGCATAATCTATTTTGACAGTATCCCGATAACAATTCTCGATGACCAAGGGAAGGAAATAAACATTTATGGAATACTCTATAACAGACAGACTGCACATGAAGAAGATTTATATCTTGGTTTCTTTGTCAATAGATATATCTGTTATCTTATGGCATCAGAGATTATACAACAAAAGGGTGGTCAGCTTGCTCCGGATTTCTGGGAACTCCCAAACGGAAACAAGATTACATTACAACTTCCTCAAAAAAATCTTATTTACAGGATAATGCGAGACAGGATGTTGTGGTATAGAATCATAGAAACTGACGGAGCATTGGATTTGAAAGAAGATGAGTATGACGGTAATTTTCTGATTTCCAAAAACCCATTATTGAGAATGGGGATAGAGGTCCCACAAAATAAAAGAGAATTGGAAGAAGCTGGAAAGGAGGTGAAAGCATGAGAACACGTATTTCTGAAATAGTAAGCTCAATAGATTTTTACAATAGAGAGGGAGATTCTGACAGTGGAAGCTGGGATATTAAAACAGAATTCATTACTTCTCCCGATATGACGTTAGTGGAAGATGACGGTGTGGTGGATGTAATCAAGGAGTTCTTTGATTATAAAGGAAACACTGACGATATTTTTCCGTCGAACAAAACTGTAACAATGAGAAACGAATATGTTATGACGTTTGAGGAATATGTCAGAAACAATCCCTATGTCCATTCCAACTTCCAGAAACGGCCGCCACAGGACCCGGACTATGATGACAGACCAAGGGAATGGAGAGAGGATGACCTTGACGATGATTTTGACGACGAAGAAGAATGATGAAATTTAAGATGATGAAGATAAAAAAGGGAAACTCCCGGATAACACTATGTTTCAAAACAAAACCCGATTGGATTTTACATCCTTTCGGGTTTTCTGATAAAACATGGAGACGAGAGTTGGTTAATAGTTTCTCTTTTGGGTGAAAAAATCTTCAATCTTCAATACTTTTTCCCCTTCGTCCAATGTCTGCAGGATTAATTTTTCCCTTAAATTGGTCAAGGGGCATGAGTTCTCTTCGATATACTTCTTATTTTTTTCAGGATTAAGTTCCAGATCCTTTATAAAATCCTTGCGTGAAAGCATGTTTTTTAGGTTACCGTTAGTTTCCATTATATCTGACATCTTTTCCATAATCAATCGGGCTTGATTTTATAAAATATTTATGGGATAGACACCGGAAAATACACTTCAATAAATACTGTATAAAAGAAACTTTGAAAAAACATGGATACGAAGAATTACAACTACGACTGTGCGGTGATATTTCCGCAACCTCTTTACTTGCCATCATCAGGGGAAGGGAAGTGGAAGAATGTTTACGGGATGCTCTTTGAGAGGGAACGTGAAATAGCAAGATGCAACCAACCCCACATGCGACACATTACCCCTATGCAGATGATTGATATGTACGTGGGATATTTACATGCAATTAACAATTTCTACAAAAACGGAAACTCAACTGAAAACGGATACTGTATTACCCAATGGGGCAACCGTTTCAAGGTTGATTACAAATTATCACCCTTGCTTGCAGCCGTTCAAGACATGGATTATGAAGTCCATTTATATGAAGAACCCATCGATATTAAGAAAAATGAAACCATTGAAGACTGGATAATAAGTCCGGAACTGGTTGAAAGAATGAAATCAGAAACTCCATTATAAAACTGTTAAGATACTTTATCCTACAAATTAAGAGATAATATAAATAAAAAAGAGAAACCACAGAACTGAAACTCAAATCCGCTCTGTGGTTTCTAATTTTTAATCAGTCTTTTATTATTTCACAAGTAATTTCTTTCCCTTAATAATATAAAGTCCTTTGTCAAGATTCTTGATTTGTTCAAGAGTGGCGTTGAAATAGATAATTCTCCCGCTAAGGTCATATACATTCATAGGCATCATAACATCAGAATCTCCAAATATTGTCTCGACTCCGGCTTCATCAATATTTTTGGTATCTATCTCGATAGTTTCTTCAAGACCGTTTTCTGTTTCTACACCAAAATCTACATCTCCATCTGAATAAATTGTTACAATACCATTTTCAACAGAAGCAATATTATTGTCCGATGATGTCCAGTCGATAATTGTCTTTGACCCCACAGGAACAAGCCTTGCATTAATTATCGGAGGATTTCCGCTAATAGATTCAATTATTACATCCACCGGTTGTGTATCATTATCTTCTTCAGCCCTTGTATTAAGATTGGGGTCTCTATAAGGAGAAGAAACTGTCACATTACAATTTATATTTTCTCCATCAACGTTTGCAGTTATCACTGTTGTTCCGGTGATTCCCATAGCTACAATTAAACCGCAATCATTTGCATATGCAACGGAGGGATTAGATGAAGACCATTCAATCTTACTATCTGAGCCATATACACCTAACTGGAATACTTCATTACCAGCCATATCTACATTGTAGTGAGAAAGTGAGATGGCTCCTGAAACTGTGAGATAATTTTGGAAACGATACCAAGGATTCTGGCTATTATAAGTGGTAAGAGCTTGTTCTTGTACTGTTACAGTAGCATTCGTATATGCTTCGTTAGGGAATGTATAGGCCTCTGCATTTGGTGGATTGAGAGCCATACTGTGTATATTCTGGATATTGGGACAATCAGCGAAAGCATAATTGCCAATAGAATATAGTCCGGTTCCCAAATCAATGTTTTTCAATGATGTACAACCGGAAAAAGCAGAGTTTCCTATTAAAGAAACTGAATTTGGAATAAGAATTTCACTTATGCTTGTGCAGCCTTGAAGCATAGAGGCAGGTATTTCTATTATCCCATCAGGTATTATTAAAGACCTTAAATTAATACAATCGCTAAAAGCTGACGCTCCGATATAATTTACAGAGTTAGAAAAATAAACTTTTTCCAAAGAAGAACATCCAGATAATAAACCACTGGATATTTCTAAAACACTATCCGGAAGTTTGACATTTGTCAGATTGTTGCAATTTGCTAATGCCCAGTTTCCGATATTGCTTATGGATGAAGGAATTTCTATTATTGACATGTTCAATCCATAAAAAGCATAATCTTCTATCGATACGACAGTATATGTGTCATTTAAATAAGAAACATTGGAAGGAACAATTAATATTCCTTCAATATCTTTGGTATTCCCTAAACCTGTTAAGGCAACAGTTTTAGCGTTCTTATCTAAAACTTTATATTTGAAATCACCATTAGTGAAAATTTCCTCATTCCCTGAAACTGATGGTAGGTCATCTATAATTTCTCCAAAATTTTGCCAGACACTAGTAGATGCATAAGAGTTTGCTGTACCAACCGGTACATGTAGTGTTGCAATGCTCAAATAGGCCCCCTTGAATGCATTGCCATTCCAACAATCAGGTGGTGTAACAGCATAAGAAAATACCTCACTAATACTGTTACATCCTTCAAATGAGCTTCCCATCTCTTGCAATGAAGAAGGTAATATAATCGTAGAAAGGTTCGTACATCCTTCAAAAGCAGCATCCATGCCTCGGAGAGAATTGGGCAACTCAATAGTTTCTAAACTTGTACAATGACCAAAGGTCCAATTCTGTAAATATGTTATGGTGTTAGGTAATTTTATAGCTACAAGACTACTACATCCATTGAAAGCACTATACATAATCGAAGTTACAGATTCAGGAATTACGATAGAAACCAAAGATGTGCATCCTTCAAATACACTCCATCCTATGTACCTTAGAGAATTTGGCAGGATTATGGATTTAAGGTTTGTACAATTTGTAAAACAATGGCCGGCACCACCTCCTTCTTGACTTCCTAATAATTCAAGTGTGTCAGGTAGTTTTATATCTTCCAAAGAATAACAATCCCCAAATACATAATTACACAAGATTTTAAGGGAGTTTGGCAACTTAACCGATTTTAATTCCTTGCACCCTTGGAATGCATTGTCCTTAATATTATTAATCGAATTTGGCAAATCTAAAGAAAGTAGCGAATAACAATTTCTAAAAGCGTTCTCGTGAATTATAATCAAGGAAGAAGGGTATTTTACGGATTTGAGCTCTTCACATTGATAAAAAGCGAATGTACCAATTTCAGTAATGGTTTCAGGTAACTCAAGGGAAGTGATGTTATTCCCAGTAAAAGAGGCTTCTCCAATAAGTGTAACAGTGTATTCTTCACCATTCTTATAAACTTTTGAGGGAATAACAAGTTCTCCTTTTATATCATTGATTGTGTTGTAAGCCATTACTTCGTAGGTATATGGATTTAAATCCATTCTGCCATCTTTTGTCTTACATAACTTTTTTGATTCATTCAAAACAGTGTAATATACCCCACCATATTCGAAATCTAATGAACCCATGTCCTGTGGGAAAAAGAATTGTTTCCAATATTCATCTGAAGTATATAGCCTTAAACTTTCCTCGGGCACATATAATTTACATTGTCCGGGGAAGAATTCATTAAAGCTTATATCTGTACATACCGGAGGTATCTTGGCATTTATATTAATAGTTTTTAGAGAAAGGTCAAATCCAAATACATTATCACCCACTTTTTCGATAGTTTCCGGGATGGTCAAACTTTCCAAGGATGGCAAATTACCTAAACTCCAGTCACCTAAAGCCACTAAAGTATATTCATCACCATCGAAAGTTGTTGTGGAAGGAACATCCAGGTTAGTTATACCTTGAGATTCAAACCATTCAATATCAATATAACGAAGACATACCTGTTTCGGAGTTTCATTAATGATTTCGTATCTCCCATATTCTGTTTCGAATTCCCCACCTACCTGAGCAAAAGTAGCCACTGGGATTAAAAATACAAGAAAAGAAAGGGAAAAAAAGGTTATCAATTTTTTCATTTTATCTATAAAGGTTTTTAGGGGTTAATAATTGAAAGTTCATTTTGTCAATGGAAAAACTTTAGTTTGTGAGAGTTCTCGTTATTTTGTAAGCACACAAAAAAACGTGGACAAACTCTGTTTATCTGTACTGGGGTCTTCCACAACCTGTACCCAAATAATAGAGTAAAGCCCACGCCTATATCAGACGTGAGCACTCTTGCATTACTCTTGGGTACTTAATAAGTGGAAGTTTCAGTACAAGATTTAGCAAAAATGCTTTCCGTATTTTATATTATTAATTCCTTCGGTTTATGTCATAGGCATATATTTTTGTTTCCTTTACAAAGTTAATATAATTTTCAAGAATAACGTAGATAACTCTTGATTTTATTCTTCTTCAATGTTTTAGGTCTAAATCTACCTCTCATAAAAATTTCCCAACGGCTTGTTATATTTGATTCGTAGGATGTCCGAATCAAGTGAGCGAATAATAGGGACATATCATACATAAATATTACAAGTATAATAATAGACATGTAAATAAGAAGAACTGATGAGAAATCAGTGGTGATGTCTTGATATATGATGTTGGTGTTCCGTAGTGAAACGGAGGAACAGCAACTCATCTCACGAAGTGAGAAACATATGATTGATGATATATAATATAACAGAAATATAATGAGAGTAAACAAAAGATTAGTAGAAATTTATGTAGATGAATTCAATGATTTGTTAGAGAATTTAAGTATGATGGTTAAAGAGGATAGAGATGTTCTCTTTAAGACACATTCAAAGAGGTTGTTTCCAAAGAGTAAGGAGATAGTAAATCTTGAAGACCAATTGAAAGGCAGGAGTGATTATATCCATAAATTCAAGAGAAGTTTCTTTATAATAGGTAACTGTTTCTTTTCATCCAATTATTTTGGTGAATATAATCAAGAGGAATTCATAAAGAGAACAGGTTATCAAAGTCAAAGGTATCCACAGAAGGTTATCCTCGCTCTTTCCTTAATGGGTTATATCACGAAAATGCGTCGTAGTTATAGTGTGGCTCATCACGGTTATCAGTATGAGATTGATTACTGGAAATTCAAGAAATGGGATAAGGATTTCTTTGTGGATATAGATTTGGATGAAGAAAAGGAAACCCCATGTTCAATTCCAGATTTTGGTGATGAATGGTTATATAGGAAACAGATAGAAACTTTCAAAGCAATGGAAGTTGATGAAGTTTTCTTTTCCGATCTAATGAAAGAAAAAGATGAAGCTTTATCTAATTATTCAAAAGAAACAGTTTCCAAATCCAAGAACCTTAATCACATCAATGACATGGAAACTCTTTATCACAGGAAAGAGGGTTTAAACAAAATTATTATAGACGGTCAGGATGGAAGGTTATATTCCATTATGACCAGAATGAAATCAGATTACAGACACGGAGGTATTCTTTCTATTGATGGAGAAAAATTTAAGGAAGTGGATTTATCAAATTCACAGCCCACTTTATTGGGCCTTATGGTGAAAAGGAAACTTAATGAAAAGAACCAAGAATTTAATTCATTGTGGTTGGAACATGCAGTTAAAGGTGATTTCTATGAATGGTTGGTTGATATAACCGGTATTGGAGAAATGCAGATTGATGACATAATCCTGAAATTGGAGGAAGTAATCGATAAGAATAAAAAGAGTAAAAAGAAACATGTAAGGGAACAGGCGAAAGAGGATGAAAATATTATCAATAAGGTAAAAAGAGAAATATCCCCTTACCCGCATGTGAAGTTAAGACCCCTTGTAAAGTACTGGATAATCAAGTTTCTATTCGGGAAACAGATTGTCTGTCCAGACAATAAAGATGTAAAAGGAATTGAAAGGAAGTTTTTGAAAAATCTGTGTGTCTATCTCAACGCCAACGAACCTTATATCTATGAAGAATTGATTTGGTATAAGAAACATCCACAACCTAAGAAGAAAAATCCATGTGAAAATGCCAGTGAGTTGGCAAGAAAATTACAAGAAGAAGAAGTAAGGTATATCAAGGAGTGTCTTAAAAGACTTGATACAGAAGTAAAATACCTTTATACTGTCCATGACTGCATTGGTTGTCTGGTTTCTGATGTTGATAAAGTAAAATCTATTATGGAGCAGACATCCATTGATTATTACGGAGTGAAACTCAACTTGAAGGTGGAGTAAATAGATAAAGGAACATATTAAAGAGGAACCTGTCCGGTGTTGGAGGGTTTCTTTTTTTATTTTCCTATTGCCATGTCTAACCTTCGATGGGTAAAAACAGAAACTTCCATAAATCAAGAATTCAGGTAAAATATGGGATTAAAAGGGGTGTTTATCCATTATTAAAATCGCATATTGTTGATTTATAGGAAGTTGGAAAACATACTTAAATTTATGGATTTTATATATATTTAGGATTATTGTAAATTACGACCTCCTCTATTTTAAGATATGGGTAGATAAATCACATTTCTATAAACTACGGAACTATTACGGAAATCGTAGTTTTATCGTAAAATCAGATATAATAAAAAACACAGTCAATCAGGATTAAAATCTGATAATTGTTGTAATTTTGTAATCTATAAATCAATAATCTTAAATAAACATGCCACTCTGGTCAAAAGGAATAAAAAGAAGTGAAACAGGTGAAATCCGTAAGGAGGATGACCTGAAAAATATGATAGATGAGTTCTTCTCTAATCAAGAAAAAAAAGTATCGTACGAAATTGTTGACGACAAGAACTGGATTGTAAATGTGGATGGAAGCATTCATCTAAATCAATCCGATCTTGACGACGGGAAACTGTTTTTCAAGATAGGGAAACTCACCAATAATCTCTATTTCCATGGGAAACATATGTCCCCATCTGTAATTCCAGAGCAGATGGATGGTGACATAATCTTTGTTCCGGATGAGGAAGGAATATCGGCCAACAAGGGTCAAAATGGAAACATTGAAGACGACGAGTTGGACATGGGGTATCTGTCTGCAAATCCTATGTCCAAGTCAAAAGTCAGTAAGAAACTTGAAGAAGCTATAACGGAGATGGTTTACAGTGGCTATGACATTGATATAGATGAAATCAGAAACCGGATAGAGGAACAATGGAAGAATAAGGAAAACTATGAACTTACCTTGCGGGTGGCAGAAAAAGAACCTGATAAAAATCCGCATGTTAAAAAGCAAGTTTCCTCCAACATAAAGTTTGACTTCTATATTGACGGCATGGATAATGACAAACCATTGGATTTAACGGCAATAGAAAAAGCTGTTTACATTGTTTTCATTCTTCACAAGGATGGTCTTTTACTATTTTCAAGCGACAGGTTTAAGAAACTGCTTCAGAAGGTTTATTCCAAGATACATGGCCGCGTACAGGATGATGAAAACGGTATTATGGCGGGGAAATTCTCTGACACATCTCTATTGACAACCCGTACGGAAATCCGGAAAGCAATTAAAGAACAGATTTCAAATGCAAGAGTGGTGGATGAGTTTGCGATTGAAGGGAAAAAATCAGAAAAGTTCAATGTTCAGAAAGCGACTGATGAATTGCGGAAACAAATCGTAAAACTGTTTGGATTGGAGAACGAGTTTCCAAATCTAGTATAAAGGAAACCACCAATCAGTTATCAAGATTCAGGCCTCACATGTGTGGGGCTTTTTTTGTTTCCGGTGTGATTGCGACTTTCTGATGATTTATTGTATATTGAGAGCTTATATTATTAATAATCAATAATTTAATCTTATTTTTAAGTTTCCGTTTAGAATAGCCAATATTGGCTATACAGGTTCAGGATTTTGAAAACCGCTAAACTTGCAGTGTAATTCAAAACTAAATGTTTAACACTGTAAAACTGATAAAAATGGAAACTAAAAATTTTAAAAACTACGTAAACGGAAACACCACCAACACTGTAGTTTCTAACTCTGTAATCGCACAGAACTCACCTCAAAACATCGACTGGGACGGAACACCTTGGATAGAAAGGAAACCCTCCTGTCTTGACAAGGTGGTGACAATAGGCACCTCCTGTTCCGGTATTGGTGCACCTGAACAAGCCCTCATTGCTCTTCAAAAAGAGGTGGGATTGAAGTATGAAATTAAGTTTGCGGGTGATATTGACAGAAATGTGAAGAAATCATACTTCGCGAATTACGATATTACGGAAGACAGATGGCATGATGATTTAAGAACCTTCAATGCTGCTCCTTATAAAGATGAAATCTCTATTCTAATTTGTGGGGTTTGTTGTCAACCATTCTCGAAAGCTGGAAAACTTGAAGGTACCGAAGATGAAGAAAAAGGGAATTTAGCTAAAAGTATGTGTGAGGTCATAAAAACATGTCAGCCAAAGATATGGATGATGGAGAATGTGGATAATATGTTAACTTGTGGAGAGGGTAAGCATTGGAAGATAATAAAAGGATGGTTTGATGAAACAGGTTATGATATCCATTATCAGGTGCTCAACGCTCTTGATTATGGTGTGCCACAAAACAGAAATAGGTTATTTGTTGTGGGTTTCAAGGAACCAAATCCTGACTTCAAGTTTCCTGCCCCTATTAAACTTGATAAGTGTATCAGGGATATTCTTGAAGATAAGACACCTGCATACAGACGATTGACACCAAGAGAGGCATTGCGTCTTCAAGGTTTCAGTGATGATTTCAAGATTGTTGTTCCTGACTATGCTGCCTACCATCAGGCAGGAAACAGTATTGCTGTACCGGTGTTGAAAGCAATTTTCTCACAGATGGACATAACCAAATATGGTTTCTGATTTATAATTTTTCTATAACCATTTATAATTCAAACATCTATTAATTAAACAAGATATGACTATGACAACTATCAAAGATATGAGTTTCTCTGAACTCAATAATATGATTGCTGAATGCAATAAACAAATGGAAGAAATCAGGAACAGGATGGAAGAAGCTGTTTCTGAAAGACAGAACCGTAAGGATGAAGCCATCAATAATTGGAAACTTCATACAGCTCAGGTATTGGAAGATACCAAGATATTATTGGAAATGGGAATTGACCTTCATTCCCTTTCTCCTTTCACGGACTATGATTTGAGAGATGAGGAAATAAATCAGGAGGAAACTGCCATTGAAATAAAAGATGAAGTTCCTGAAACAATAGTTCATGATATAACTGCGAATGACGAAACATTCGTAATGGAAGACAGAGAAGATAATATCATCAGTGTCAAGGAAAGTGATGGAGAGAAGATAAAGGATAAAGAAGTGTATCCCCCATTGTCTGCTGGTGATGATGAACCCGAGAAGGAAACTGAAAATATAAAGGAGGATGATATTAAGGAGTTGACTTTTGATACATCAGTTTCTGATGATGAGCATGATAATCCCCTCCTTACTCCATTCTATAAACTATTCAAGTTGCCTGTAATCAAAAAGGAGAAAACTGTCAGGAAGGAAACAGTGGATACTTGCAGAAATCCCTTCACTAGTAAAGGTATGACAACCAGAACACTTATCCCTTTCTATAAACTGTTTTCTGATGGACCTATAAGGGCAGGTCTGAAAATGGGAAACAGAAAATTCAAGAAAACTTATCCTGACCCCGAAGAAACAAGGGTGATTTCCGCTGACGGGTACTCCCCGACACTAACTTATACTCACAGTGATTTCTGGGTATGGATTGGTCCGGAATATGATGAGAATGGAAACATGATTTCAGAAACTTCCGCTGGTGATGAAATCAGAGAAGTAGCATAACTATCCGGACCCAGACATATTTCCTTTCCAATGATGAGATGATGTAAATCCTTTCTCCATTTGGATTATATATCCAATTCTTTGATGGTGAGACCATAATGATGTGGTTTCACCTTTTTTATTTCTGGGAAATAACAGAAACTACCGGATTAAAAGCATGTAGTAATCCAACCAATATTGGCTCTATGGGATTGTCTTATTGGAAACCATTTATTTTGTTTCGTGAAGTTAAATTAATTATTAAAACACTTAACTCTATGGAAAGCAAGAATAAAATGGGAAACCTAGGATGGTCAGGAAATTACGAAAATGTTTTCGCTGCCTGTAAGGATGTGTTCTCAATAAATCCACACACCGGTAAGGTATATATGAAATCAGACAAAGAATACTGGAATAATCTGGTTGATGTGATAATTAAAAATGTCAGAGGGATCGGGGAAAGAGAAACCTTCAATTCTGAAAATGCACAATCCGGTTTGAGATTTCTTATACCCTATTCAGGAGGTAAAACAAGTGAATTGAAGTACATATATCCAAACTTACCATCATACGATAGGTATTTTGAGCCGTTTGTTGGTGGTGGTTCAGTTTTTATGGGTATCAATGCCAATGAGTATTACATCAATGATTTTTCATCTGATTTGATAACGCTCTATCGAAATATCGCCTCTCTAAATAGAAACTTTTGTCATTATGCAGAACTAATTGATATGACAATTAAGAAGGCCATTCAATTCAGGGATAATAAACTCGACATTCTGTTAGATATCCATAAAAGATATCGTACTGGTATTCTTACAGATGTAACCTTGGATAAAGAAATTTCATCTTTCTGTAAGACACATTCTTCTGAAATTAATGAGATAACCAATATTTTCCCCTCTTTACCATCTACCCTTCTACAAGAAATGAGGAAATCTCTTTATAAAATCATACAGGACATGAATAAATCAAGGAAGATGGTACAGGATAAAGTTTCCGAATATTTTTTAACCGCCATACAGAAGTCGCTCTATATTCATTACCGTAATCTCTTTAATAATAAAGAGTTGAAAGAGACCAATCCAGTCCTTTATTCGACAATATTTTTATACATCAGGGAAAGAGTATTCAGAGGTGGTTCAAATTATAATCAAAAGGGTGAACTTAACTCCTCATACAATGGATATAAACATAATTACAGGTTGTTGACTGATACACTTGATTACTATCACTCTGCTCCTGTGATGGAACATTTTAGAGATGCTCATATCTATAATATGGATTTTGAAGATTTCTTACAGGAAACCAATCCTACTGAAAATGACTTCATATTTCTTGACCCTCCTTATGATGAAACTATCAGTACATATCATGGGAATGAGTTTAATCAGGATGACCACCGTAGACTTGCGAATTATCTTTTGAATGACTGCAAGGCAAAGTGGATGATGATTATCAAGAAGACTGACTTCATATTTAACCTTTACAACAAAAAAGGGATTTATATGAAGACATATAATAAGACTTACAATAGCGGAACTAAAAAAGGAAAGTTAAATACTCACCTTCTGATAACCAATTATCCTCCCAAATCAGAAACTTACAGGAGGGCTGCATAAGTAGATAGACAGGACAAAGATTAAACTATGTGAGGTATAGAAATCCATGATAGTAAAAGAATAGTTATTTGAATATATGAGTTTCTGATTTACGAAATTATATCAAATCACTTTTAGGTGGGACCATATCAATTTGGACTCACCTTTTTTTCATGTGGTCATCCTAACGGTGAACTTGATATAGTATCCGTATACTGATTTAATAAATGCCAATATTGGCTCTTCGGAACGACCCGATAGTAAACCATTAATTTCGCAATATACAGATTAAAGAATTCACCTATAAAACATAAATCAATGAAAATCAATAATAAAATATTGGTGAAATATAGAAAGGAAAACTCTGTTTTAGATTGTCCAGCTGGAATATTCGAACAACTACAATATTATATCAATGGGAATGTGAGAATAGCCAATATTGGCTCACTGGACATAATTTTTGAAAATCGTGCAATTTTACATTGTAATTAAAAACCGGAAACAAATTAAAAATTTATAGATATGAAACTCCAAGTTATCAAGACCCAGAACGGAAACGAGATAATGAACTTCACTCGTGAACTCAAATCATCAGAAGACTTGATGTCAATGATTGAGAATATCAGAAAATACACCGATCGGAAGAAAGTTGAAATCATCTCCCAGGGTTTCCCTTTTGAGGAAATCAATGATGGGAACTTCAAGGGTTTCATTTCAGAAACTTTTCAGGTTATAACAACAGGGAACAGAATCGACATCACAGAGGGAAACATCAACATGCAGTTCAACTTTTTACCCTCGTTGGGAATGGTATCACACCCAATATTGGCTGCCTGAAACCACCTGAAATCAAACCTTTAATTTAGCATTGTAAATCTTAATAAAATAATCAGTTATGAAGAAATATAGAAATTTCAATCCAGTAGAGTTCAACTCTTATATAAAATCTGTAAAGGAGAATGTGAAACACGTCATCTCCAACACAAAATCCAAGTATTTAATCCGTCAGGCAGTGAAAGATTATAACTACAATCCGGAGGATGTGTGGGTATACATGCACGAAATCATGACGGAAACTTATCCGGAGTATATGCTCAAACTCAAAAAAAGTGATTGGAGAAAAGTATACGAAGGATATATGGATGATGAAGACCTTGCTCCAAGACTTCAGGAAATCCTTTATTTCAGAGAGGGGAAGAAAGACAACGATTTCTATCGGGACAGTTTCTTTGAAGTTATAAAGGAAATAGGTATTAATCCGGAAATTATGAAGATTGATATGTCACTTGACAAGTTTGGATGGTTATGGACCCTCCTGCTGATTGTGAAGAAAGCAGATGAAAATCCTTTCACCGGTGAGGTGGCTGTGAAAATCAAGATTGAAAAGGAAACACCTGAAAGCGAAAGTATCGATGATAAATCTCTAAAAAAAGAAACTCCGGTGAGAGGTGGTGGTAAATCAGTTGCTCAATATACCAAGGATGGTGAATTGGTAAAGATTTATTCATCTGTAAAGGAAGCGGTGGAAGTGTTGTCGTCAGAAACTGGCAAGGATTGTAAATTCGCCAATATATATCAGGCACTGCGAGAAGGTGGTTCTGCCTATGGATATAAATGGAGGTATCAGGAAGTTTCAGTTTCTGTAACAGAAACAACAGTTGACATTTCACATGTGGAAGAAAGGAAGGCTCACTTCGGTAAGGAGATAAAAGAGAAACTTGATAAAACCGGTGGTAAGGTTGCTGAATTATTGGTCGCCTATTATATGAATAAGGATAAGGAGATTGACAAGACGAAAGAGATTGGCAGGTTTACCTCACAACAAGATGCCTGCAATTCCCTTGGTATCAACAAAGGGGTATTGTCCAATTATCTAAAAGGGAGAAAAGACAGTGTCTTCTACAACACAGAAGATGGCCGAAAAGTAAGAATTGGATTTGAGAGAGTAGCAGCATAATTTTATTAATCAGAATATTAACTTTTATATTTAGAAATTATGAGAAATAAAATATTTGAAAATTATGATGAGTTTGTAATGCCATCCTTTTCAATTAAAGAGATGGAAGAGAAACTAATGAGAACAACATTCTCAAAAGAGTATCTTGCTTTTGTTTCCCAAAAGTTGAGAAATAAAGAAGACCTTTATATGTCTATTTACAATAAGTGGAGTAAGGATAAAGAAGATGAAACTTTATTCAAGATATTCCATACAGAAAGGAATCAAGGTGATTATTATTATCCTTTATTCACAATTCCTTACATCGTCTGCGAAAATGAAGGGATACACTACATTCATTTCACAATTATTGAAGATGGAGGAAACTGGTATATCGTATCATTGGTTGGAAGCTCTTTTCAATGGTATTCCGGCCATTGTGAAATGAGATTTGCTGAAAGGATTCTTAACCAACCTTATCCTTATCCACATTATAAACGTCATGCAAATCATGCAAATATTCAAAAAATGTTAGTTCGTAATAATCTGCTTTCATTTGCTGAATACGCCTACCAGGGAAAAACTTCTGTTTATAGTGTTGGAAGAGATGGTATTTTTTTCAGTATCCCCATTTTAGACAGCAAAATTATCACCAGTATAATAGACCGTGATAAATTTGAACTCGAACAAAAGGAATTTTTCAACGAAGAGGTGAAGAAATTAAATCCACTTCTGACAGGAATGGGAATACCTAAAATTGCCCCAATACCTATTATATATTCTTTCCATCGAGCCGCATAAATTTTTTATATTATAGACATTCGGAGAGTTTCAGACTTTCCGGATGTTTCTTTTTTATGATTTGCAAAGATTTGAAAAAATGATTAATTTTGTATATTGTCTTATGACGATGCCAAATAGAGCAAAGGGGAGTTTCTGATTTGAAAAGGGAAACCTTAACCATTCAGAAACAATGCCTAAAATATTAGCCATAGCCGTAAGCTTGTTAAGGTGCGGTTGTTGCCAGTACATTGACATGGGAAACAAGGGGGTTTAACCAGCCAAAAAACTTTTGGTCACTTTTGGTCACCTTTTCTTGGGAATATCAATATAATATTATAAGATTAAGTTGATACCACTCCTCAAAATCACCAAGTTAAACCAAGTATGGACAAGTACAAAGGTCACGGCTTAGGGCACCAGAATGGCAACTTAATTGATTGATTCTCATCATCGTTAAGTTGCCTTTCTTAAATTTTACTTACAAATCTCAGGTGGATATTATGAATTTTATTGACAAATCATCTGATTTTAGGAAATGGTTGGAAGGCATACCTTATGAAGTGGCTTTCTGGAATAGCTATTATGCCAATAAAAAAAGAAGAAAAGATCTGTTTCAATGGTCGATGTATAACAAAGAGTGTAAACTGGATAATTTTGATATACATAATTACATAAGAGGTTTAGAAGAGGTAGATCCTAAAATAATAGATGTCGGAAGTGCTCTAAGTTTCATGTTTGGCAACATAATAAATAATAAAAAATATGATGTTATTTACCTTGATCCGTTGGCTCATTTTTATAATAAAATTTTAGATAGATATAACATTGATAGACCTCATATAGAGTTTGGCACTTTTGAAACATTATCTCTTTTTTATGATGAAAATACTATAGATTTTATTCATATTCGAAATGCTTTAGATCATAGTTCGGATCCCGTAAGCGGTATTCTAAATTGTTTATTTATTCTTAAAAAAGGTGGTATACTTTACTTAAATCATTTTGTCAATGAGGGAGAGAATGAAGGATACCGAGGTTTTCATCAATTCAATCTTAAAAAAGAAAACGACTGTTTTATTATCTGGAATAAAGATACAAAAATAAATATAACTGAAACCTTAAATTCTTTTGTTGAAATCAAAACAGAATTATCTGCGGCTGGAAGATTGATAGTAATAATAAAAAAGATTAAAGATCTTCCAGAAACATTAAATGATTTTAGGAGAATTTCTAAGGATAGTGTAAAAAATCTGTTTGATACTATAGAATATTTCTATACATTATCTTCTTCTTTTAAATACCAATTTAAACGATTTTATACTACCCTTGGACATAAAACAATGAGAATATTGCCGTATTCTATATTAAATCAAATAAAAAAATTAGCCGGAAAATCTTAATGAGAATATAAGAAGATATGTTTGTCGCAGTAGACTGCAAATTTTTATCATTATCTCTATAATTTAGTAAGATTAAGTTGAACTGAACACGATTATCAACAAGTTTGTACAAGTAAAATTAATAAGAAAGGTCACTTCTTATGTCATAGATTTGCAACTTAAATGATTTGTTCAAATCTTGTTAAGTTGCATTTCAAAGTTTGAAAGATATTTCATGAAAAAAGAGGGTAAAATCATAATTGTTGCTCAAGGTGGTTTAGCAAATAGAATGAGAGCTATTGCTTCAAGTTTATACTATGCAAAAAAAACAAATCGTGATTTATTAGTTGTATGGTATAAAAATAAAGAACTCAATGCTTCTTTTAGTGACTTATTTAAGAACGAAAACGTGCCGTTTAAAATAATTGAACCTAACTTTTTGATCTATAATATATATTATGAACAACCCAGGAAAAAGAATTTCTTTATTAGCAGAATTATTAGAAAATTGTTAGGAATAACTACAATAATAGATATTCATAATTTTCCTGAAGAGCTCATTATTGAAAATTTAAATAATGTAACCAAAAGAGTAATTATTAATTCAGGATTACAATTTGCAGATTATGCACCTGAGATATTGAAAGAAATATTCAGGTTTAACGAAATTGTTTTAGAAAGAAAAAATAATATTCTTCAGGGAAAATCACCTGATATTTCAATTCAAATAAGAAGAACAGATAATATTGAATCAATTAGGCATAGTCCTCTCCATTCTTTTGAAAAGACAATAAACTCCCAAATAAAAAAGAATTGTAATGTAAGTTGCTTTTTAGCTACTGACGATACTCAAACTAAGGCTTATCTATTATCAAAATTTCCTCAAAATATTATTATTAATCCTCGAGAAGCAAGAAGAGATACAAAAGAAGGAATGATTGATGCTGCAGCAGAGATGTTAATTATGTCAGAATGTAAGGTAATATACGGTTCTTTTTGGAGTTCATTTTCTGAGATAGCCGCCTTTTATGGTAGTAAGAAATTAGTAGTGATTAAAGATAATTAAGAATGGGTTGACCAAATCGGATTGAGGTGTTTATCTGGCAAGAAAAGTAATTTTCATTTTATGGTCACTTTTGGTCGCAAATTCTTGGCGTTGTCACTTTAATTTTGCAAGATTAAATTGAACCACCCCCGAATATTACCAAGTTACGACAAGTATGATTAAGTTGAACCGTCACGGCTTAGGGCACCAAGATTAGAGAGATTGCTTACTTGACGAAAAGTAGTTATCTCTCTAATTTTTCTTTATATCATTAAAATTCTGTTGGGGATATGCACTGTGAAGGAATGATTCTTGTTCATATTTTCAAACTTTATATAATTCACAACAGGTTTAACTTAGGATTTGAGCCACAATATAACCTATGTATAAGGTAACAAGTACTCCTCCTTCCCATCGATTTATTACTTTGTCGCCGAATTGACGACCGAATATCCAAAACAAAATGGAGGCTCCGGTCATTATGAGCAAATCAAACAATCCTATTCCACCAAAGGGTAGGGGATAGATGGTGGCAGTGATACCAAGCACCATGAATATATTAAAAATATTGCTGCCGATCACGTTTCCTACGGCGATGCCTGTCTTCCCTTTTATGGCTGCCAGGATCGATGTGGCCAATTCAGGCAACGAACTGCCTGCTGCCACAATTGTCAACCCGATCAGTGCCTCGCTCATACCAAGTGACGAGGCTATACCGGACGCTCCTGCCACAAATCTGTCACCTCCAAATACCAATGCCCCAAGTCCTAAAATCACAAGTCCTATGGCTTTCCAGATATTCATTACCGGCTTTGATGATGCCTGTTGGGCTGAGGGGTCTTCGGGAGAACCGGTTTTAGCCTGTGAAAACGTATATCTCATGAATATCAGGAAGAACAAAAAGAGAAGAATGCCTTCCGGACGGATAATCTCAGAGGGTCCCGAAACACCGAGCCAACGACCACATCCAATGGCAAGAAGTGCTACGGATGACAATACCACCAACGGTATCTGGGTATTGAGAACGGATTTCTCAATTTTTATCGGGTGGATTAGGGCCACTATTCCGATTATAACGAATATGTTGAAAATATTGCTACCCACCACATTACCGATGGCCAGAGGCGCGCTACCTTTCAATGCGGAAATTATTCCTATGGAAAGTTCCGGGGTGGATGTCCCGAAAGCAACCACAGTAAGCCCGATTATAAGGTCGCTAACTCCCCATTTCTTTGCAATGGCGGAGGCTCCGTCGGTAAGCCAGTTGGCTCCTCCCAAAATCAATAACAAGCCTATGATCAGCCAAACTACATCCATAAATTCAATTTAAAATCCTTTTCAGAAGGTGATGCTATAATGGCAAGGAAATTTTTCTCAATGGCATGGGATTGGCGCTACCTCCCAATCTTAGCCACAGCATTAACATTTAGTTTGTTGGTGGAATAAATCGGATTAACTCTCATAATTCAAGTGAATTTTCCTTGAGTAGGAAATCAAATATGGAAATTATTGTGATACCGTTATTATCTCTCTGTAACAGACACGGGAAACCTACAACAATGATTTTTTTGAAAGAATCATTAATATTACGGAGTGAATTCTCTTCTTGAATCACTTTATCATCAGTTTCCATACGATAGGCTGATTGTATGTAATATTTTTGATTTCCCTTATTGCAGACAAAATCTATCTCATACGTTATTCTCTTTTGTTTCCCTTCTTGGTCTCTTTTAACAACTGGCACAACACCCACATCGACATTAAACCCTCTTATAAGGAGCTCGTTAAAAATAACATTTTCCAATATATGACCTTTGTCAAGTTGACGGAAATTAAGCCTTGCATTTCTTAAGCCGGTATCTACAAAGTAATATTTGGATGGAGTGTCTATATATTTTTTTCCTTTCACATCATATCTTTGTGCTTTCTCCACAAGAAATGAATCACATAAATAATCAAGATAATTCTTTATTGTCTTGTCAGACAAATTCTCTCTTTTTTCTGTAGAGAAGGTATTTGCAAGTTTACTTGGATTTGTAAGACTCCCAACGCTTGATGAAAGAATATCTATTAAAATTTCCAATTCTTCATCATTCCTTATTTTATATCTTTCTTTTATATCCTTTATATAAGTTTGGGTAAATTGAGCTTTAAGATATTCTATTTTTCGTTCAATTGAATGATATTCTACTACTTGAGGCAGACCTCCGAATGTCATGTATTCGTCTAAAGCAAGTTCTAAATTTTTATCAGAGACTGAAATAAACTCACTGAAACTAAGAGGATAAATTTTAATCTCTTCACCTCTTCCCCTAAAAGTGGTTATGACATCTTTAGAAAGAAACCGGGCATTACTACCTGTGACATAAATATCCACATTTGCAATCTTAAGATAGCTATTCAATACATCCTCAAATTCATCGACAAGCTGAACTTCATCAATCAGAATATAGTGCATCTTTTCATCTGAAATTTTGGAATCAATGTACTCAAGAAGATTATCAGGATTTCTGAGATTCTTATTGCGTCTATCCTCTAAATCAATTTTGATAATATGATTGCTATCAATTCCGGATTCCATCAACCAGTCTGAGAAAATTTTGAACAAGAGATAGGATTTGCCGGCACGCCTTACACCGGTAATGATTTTTATCAACCCATTGTGTCTGCTTTCAATGATTCGATTTAGATATAAATCTCTTTTTATCTCCATTGGCTGCTCCGAATTTATATCATTTGTGACAATTTCTCGGAATACAAAATTAAATAAAAAAAGTGATTTTGCAAATAAAGGGTTGAAAGAAACAACATCGGGGAAAAAAGATGGCGCAGATTGACTATCTCTGAAAAGGTTTATAGATTTGAGAGGGTTAAACTAAACTTAGTTACAACATATTCCTTAGTGAACTAAATCAAATTATATTAACTATTTCTTAAGTATTGATTCACTTTCTACAATTGTCATCGATACTTTCAACAATCGGGAATATATATTTCTTGAACTCCTCTTCCTTCATCTGATGTTCACCGCCAGGGACAGTGAAAATATGGTCTTTCAGATACCTCTTCTCGAATTCGGCACGATGATTTACCACCTTATCGTTGTCACCGAAGACACCAAACACAGTGTTGCGGTCTTCACTGTCAAGTAAATCCTTAATCTGTTTCTCTATTTCAACATAAGATTCGGAAATTTCATTTGGAGTGCCGATCAAAGGAAGTGTCTTTGAAGGACAGAGAGTTGGATTGATGGCAATTCTACACGGTGCCTTGGTTGTAAGAGTCATGAACCCTCCCAAGGATGTGCCCATCACAAGATCCGGACTTTCATTCCTCATCACCATATCCACAACCTTACTTGCCTCAAAGTAATTGGCAGGTATCGATGGAGCGATAACTTCCACGTCTCCATATTTTTCTTTGAATATCCTTTTCAGTGTCTTGCCGGTATTACCTGAAGAATTGATACCATGTATGTAAAGTATTTTCTTGATATGTTTCATAGTTTTATGTTTTGACAACATAAATATAGAAACAAATGATAAAAAATTTCAAAAATTCTTCAAGAATATGAATAATTTTTGAAAAAGATCCATTTTAGAAGAGAGTTTCTTCTTGCGATAAAAAGGTGGTGACAAAGAACCGGCCTTGTGACCTTATTGTGGAATAGATGCAGTGAAAGGGATATCAGTAAAACAGAAGATTATATGTCCTATTTCATTGTTCATTTATTATCCTCTTCTATATTGAAGAGTTCTCATACTCCTAATACAATTGCCGGAGAAATATTAAGTTTATTGCTGATTTGCCTTCCAACTTTCATGGTTGGCTCACACTTGCCGGAAAAATAATCACATACTCTGGAAGGACTCACCCCTATAAGCTTAGCAAGTGAAGCCTGTGTCAAACCCATTTCATACATCCGTAATTTCATCACTTCAACCAACGAAGGTTTCCCCACCGGATAATGCTCCTCATCATAATCTGCCACCAAATTCCCCAACAGTTCCAACTCCACCATCAAAGGATCATCCTTAGGTGTATCTTCCGGCAATGTCAGCATTAACTCTTCCACTCTTTTTAAAGCTCCTTGATATTGAATTTCATTTTCTATCTTTACCATTTTTCATATGTTTGAAATGTCTCGGATTCTATCATATTCTGCATGAGTCCCTATAAAACGAATGAGAACAAATCGGGGTGTGAATTTAATGACGGCTACCAGCCTGAAATCATTACCCTTTATATTGAAAACATAATGTTGGTTACCAACAAAATCCACAGAATTAAAAGACTGTTTTATATCTGCAAAACATGTCCAATTCGCTTCCTTTACTTTTTCAGCCCAGTCTTGAAGCGCGGTTTTTGCCTCAGGATGTTTCTCATAATACAACCTTATAGTTCTCTCCGCAATAATTCTCATATAAGCATTCTTGATATTGCAAAAATAAAAATAAAATTTTTAAAATTCAAAATTAATATATTCAAGAATAATCTATATATATGGACTCGAATTAAATAGAGATAATCTCATTTGGAGTGACGATCAAAGGAACTATCTTGAAGGGATAGAGAGGGGAATTGATGGCTATTCTAAAGGGTGTATAGATGGTAAGAGTCTTGAACCTTCCATGGGAGGTACCTATTACAAGAGCCGGAACTTCATTTCTCATTAACTCATTTACACATTTACTTGCCTCATGATAATTGGCAAAGATATCTGATATCATATACCAGTAAGACTTTAGCCCTCAATATTTCAATGACTTTGTCACCAAATTGACACCCAAAGATCCAAAAAATTTTTTCATAATTCTTTATAAACAGAAAATTATTATTAAATTTGCGATGCACACTGTCGCCGGAGCCTCCGGTCTGGGGTAAGGCGATGGGAGGCAAGACATATTAACAAGCGTTTATCGCGCTTATTCTTGGCTAACAGAAACTTAGCAACTTTCGAATTCAAAGTCAAGGATTAGCAATGATGAGCGCCTGCAATGGTATGATTATACCCGGTAGGAACATGGCGTGCCATGTCTGTTACTACTGTAGATATAACATATCGGCGTGAGGCTTCGCATTGCTCGTTCTACTTTGAAGGGTAATGCTAAGACCTCTGTTAGCGGGACGAGCAATTTCAAAGCTCTCACGCTTTTTTTATTGCCTTTTCCTTATCCAAGAATCTACTTATGTCTCTAAAACAATAATCAAAAAAGTTGTGTTTCAAACTGATTGAAAAAGACATAAAAAGACATTGGGAACAAATTACATTAGTTCCTAATTTCGCAAAATTATAATTTAATAGATTTTTATGAAAAGATTCAGTAAAGAGCTTCATCCCAAAATTGGCCACTATGTTTATCTTCTTATTGACCCTCGGGATAACAATATCTTTTATGTTGGGAAAGGTCAAGGAGATAGAATCTTCGCTCATGCCAAAGGCGCATTAAAAGAAACCGAGCCTTCAGTGCTTTCTCCCAAAATAGAATTGATAAAAGAAATTATTGGAGCAGGAGAAGATGTGGAATATCGAATTGTAAGATGGAATCTTGAAAATGAAAAAAAAGCCTTTGAGATTGAATCCATTTTGATAGATCTACTTACAAATCAAGATCTGAAAAAGAAAGGAGAGTTGAAAAACAAGATAGATGGTAGACACTCTTCAGTTTATGGAATACAGACTCCAAAAGAGATTGAAGCCAAACTTACGAGAGGAAATCTAGACACTGCCAATTTAAAAGACAAACTTTTAGCAATTTCACTAAATCAAAGTTTGGAGGGGCCTTCACTTTACGAAAGAGTCAGAGGCAACTGGAAGCTTAATCGGAAACGAGTCGAAAAAGTAGATTATGTTTTGGCAGTTTATGATAGAGTTATAATTGGAGTTTTCAAGCCTGAAAAATGGGAAGAAGTGGAGGATATTGCTTCTAATATAAAGAAACGGCATCGTCTGAAATTTTCAGGGGAAATAGTTGAAGATAAAGATATTTTAGATAGATATCTTTATAAAAAATTGCCAGCTAAATCAAAAGGCAACGCTAATCCCATCAAATATCTATTTAAGTAACAAATTAAAACTTTTATTCAAATGAAAAAATTAATCAACCTATTAACAGTGCTTATCTTTATGATAAGTCCAGTCATTGCAAATGCCCAATCCCAAGGTGAAAAATGGGTTAGTCTTGGAGAATATCTTAAAGATAGTTACGAAAAGAAAGGAAAATATTTAGTTCCGAAATATACTAATGCTTTCCAATATGTAACTAAGTTAGCTTATAAAACTCCTGATGAAACTGAGGTAATTCCTAAAAGTGACATTATCATCAATAAAGTCAATCATATTGAAAACCATGGTATACCAGTTTTCAAAAATGAGGCTCCTCTAATTGTTAATCAACTTTTTGAAATATCTCAAAATAGAAAGACGCCCCTTGATTATAATATTACTGATGGAGATGATGGATGGAAAATCATTGATTTAAACGGAGTAGGATCCTTAACTTCTATATTAGTTAAACAGAAGTCCAAAACGAACAATAATGATATTTTTGATCTTATTTATGTAAGTTTAGATGAAAGTCAAGATCCTTATAAAATTAAAGAAGAAATTTTAAAAACAAATGAAGAAAAGCATAGTAAAGAAAGACAACGAAAATCTTCTAAAGATTATGCTCCTATCAATTTTCCTGTAATTCAATAATATATATATATCTATGAATAAATTAATTAATTACATATTAATAATTCTCTTTTTGTTTTTGCCAATAATTGTAAAAGCACAACCTCCTGGTGAAGGATGGATAAGATTAGGAGAATTTATAGATGGTAAATACGAAATAAATAATTTCGACATTCAATATGCTAAAATAGGATTAAAAAGTTATGATGCTACTCAAGATATTTATATCTCAAAAATAGCTTATAAACCCATTAACAAGAATTCAGATCCTAATGCTATTTTATATCTCCTCCCAATAAAAATTGAAAATGGGGAAATAAAATCAACTAATGATGTTATTTCCATCTCAAATGATTTCGTAATAAGTGAAAATAAGGAAAAGATAAAGACAAAAAATCTTCCAAAAGAAGATGGATGGCTGATATATAACATTTCGAATCCAGCTTTTCTTTATATGATTGACGGCCTTAATAGTGAGGATGTTAATAGAAGATATATCAATTTAAGTAGAAATCCAATTTTCAACAATTTTTATGTTTTTCTTGATCCAGATAAAGATCCGGCAAAAGTCGCTAAAGAAACTAATACAAAAAAAAGACAAGAATTTGATAAAACAGTTTTTACTACCCCTCAGGAAAAAGGATGGACACCGATTAGGACAGATAATCTGGAAGATGGAACCATTGTTGAACATTATGATGAAGGAATAAGATTATACAAGAAGCCAAATGGCGATTTCATGTCGTTTATTCAACCCGAAGATACCAGAGATCCCAAAACATTAGATGTTATAAAAGGAATGGATCAAGATTTTTTTACCTCACCTAATAAGAGAACTCCAGTTGGAGCTTACCAACTTACTCTTCCCAATGGTATTATTATAGCAGGAAATGGTGTCACAGGCGAAATTAGATTTTCTAATGGCAGTAAGGTAATTTCAGACAATGATGGATCTATTTTTATTCCTATTAAATTAAGAAATGAATTAATAGCCTTCCCGGCTGTTTTCCCCATTTCCTATGATACTTTTTTAGAATATGAAACTTATAAAAATCATGATATAAGGTTTATGCATCTTCCACCTATTAACAAGCCTGATAATCTAGAAATGTTGGTGGAAACGAAATATTCTGATCGCTTCAATCCTGATCTTATAAGCTATGCTTTTAAGAAAAAACCTCTTAAATTTATATATATAAAGGAAGGAGAATCTGATAGATATTTTTATTTTCAAGATTTTGATAGTCGTTTATTATTTTACCTTTCTTCGGATAGTGAACTAAGCCAAGTATATTATCCCGAGAAGGAGGCACTAAAACCTTTTGCAATTGAAGGCTTAATTATTCCGTGGGAAATAGAAACAATTTATACAGAAGAAGACAATAATACAATTAAATTCACAAATAAAGATTATATAAAATGGAGTCGTTGGGGCATTTATTCTCCAGATGAAGTTCATTTGACCTTAAGTGATGGAACTATAATTGAAAAGTTTCCAGATTTTAAATCTTATAAGATAACCTTGCCTAATGGAGACAAATTTGTAGGTGAGATAGAATTAGATGATTTTCTTTCTGCATTTGAATTTGGTGATTATAATTTTAAAAATGGACAACTTTCCACACATGATGGCAAAAATTATGAATATCAAAACTTTATAAATAAAACTAAAAGAGATGCTGAAGTTGCGAAATTAGCCGCTGCAGTGCAAAAAGCCTTATATTCAAAATACGGTAAATCTGATATAGACGAAGCCTTAGCCGGGCACATTAAGACAGGTATGAAACTCCAGATGTTAAAGGACTTGAATATTCCATTAACATTAGATGATGAAAGTTCCTCTTCAGCTTGGTATAAGATGGCAACTGAAATAACCTATAATGGAGATGTTAAATACCGATGGATTCGTGTAAATAAGTCCACAGGTAAGATTGATTATATAGGTTCCCAAAGAACCGGAGGATTTATGTCATATTAATTTTACAATATACTTAGAAAAGGGGGTGTGTCAAAATGAGAGCTGACACGACCCGATGAAAAAGAAGCCGTCTGAAGATCGAAGGATTTTCAGGCGGCTGATTTTTGCGGGATTTTCCAAAATATTCGATTCTGAAGCGATAAATTTTGAAAAAGATGTAAAAACGTGCCGTTATTGGGGTTGTTTCCTCCGTTATTGGCTTGTTTTGCTATTTTTCTACACAATTTCTTCAGATTGAAGGCGATGGCAAAGAAAGCAAAGTCCATGGTGACCTTGTCTTTGCCGAAGTGACGGAACCTTTTATATCCCATGTTGTATTTGATCTGGCCGAAGACAGCCTCGGGTTCGACACATCGTCGTCCTCTGTGTTCCAACCCTTTTTCGGAGGTAAGGAGTTCACGGGCC
>JAFLTP010000014.1 GCA_022510405.1 Muribaculaceae bacterium
GCAACAGCCTTCTAAGCTGTGGGTCGCGGGTTCGAATCCCGCCCGGTTCACCAAAACTTCAATTAGGACCGCTGATTTTCAGCGGTCTATTTTTTTCTTCAATTATTAGAACTCCTTTTTGGTTCCCCAAAATTTCTAATCTTTCTTATTTTCCTGTTAAAAAATAATGGTTTTGAGAATTTCAGATTATTTCAGGTATTTCTTGATTTCTTCTTCAGAGAAACCGTTATCGAGCATCCTTTCGGCTATTTGAGTAAGTTTTTCTTTAAGGTCTTGTACTCGAGTTCGTTTCACGGTATATGTGAATTTACTAAAAATCAAATTAACTTCCATTGAGGCTTCGGTTTCCGAGGTCTTGAGTTCTGGCATCATAATATCAGCAATGAGGGCTCCTATTTTTTCAATCCGGGAAGTTTGATTACTTTTATCTCCTTCAGCATACATTACAGAAATTTCTTCTTTCAATTCCCTTACCTGAGCAAAAGTTTCCACAATTGCCAAGGTGGTTTGAGTAGCGACAGGACTTCTTAGTATTGTAGCCAGCATGTATAATCCCTTTTCAGTAAAGGCCTTCATTTTTGAGTATGAGTGTTTTATGTTGAACTGGTCAAAATTTTTGACCAGTTCAGCTTTTATTTCTTTTGTATACTCTAAAACATATCCTTCCGGAAATTTATCAGGATTATTCCTTACAGCCTGATTCACCTCTCTTGTTTCAACTCCATATAAATGAGCCACTAAAAAGTCGGGTATAGTATTTTGCCCATTAAATGGCACCAATACATCTTTAACTTGCTCTATTCTTATTATCTTCGCTTAGCTTGGCTCTTTAATTGTATTAGACGAAGATAATAATAATTTTTTTAACTCTCGACTTGTGAAATAAAAACCTTGGAATGGATTATCTTAAAAGATTTACCCTATAAAAAATAATGAAGCCTGACCGGGAATGAATTTCGATCAGGCTTTTTTATGGTCAATTATATTTTGCTTTATAGGAAATTATTTCATTATCTTTTTGCCATTGATGAGATATAGACCCTTGGGAAGGGAATTCAACAATGAGGCATCTCGGGTGGTCATCACTTTCACACCCTTGAGATCATATACATTATACACTCCGTTGAAATCTTCTGAATTCTCTATCTTTTCTATTCCTGCCGTGAGGTCGGTGAAAATATAGGTAAGAAGCATATCTAAGCGGATGGCCTGTCCTTCAACGCCACCACAAATTACAGTCATATCCTCGTTGGCAGCAACATTACCCGTGATTGTGGCGTATTCATAAATCAAAAATCCTTTGTCGTCCTCACCAACCGGAATATTACCCGTGAGGTTCTCCTCATACCATGCCCCATAGAAAGGACTCACTTTCTTCACATAGTCGGCGAAACTGATAGATTCGCCTGTGCTGTTCTGGTATAACCAGGAACGGGGAGGCATCGGGGAGGAAGTGGGACTTACACTGATCACGTCACCATTATTGAAAGTCTGATAAGCCACAACATTGGAAGTGTTGGTGTCAATCTGCTTGATTTCACCGGTCTTAAGATCGAACCTATAAGGTGTATAATACATCACCGCTTCATCATAAAGCTGCGAAGAAGTATCTTCCCATTCTGCAGAAGATGCCAGCCAATTTCCATCCGGACTCATTGCCATACCGTTTCTCACAAAGAAAACAGAACATTCTACAATCTGAAATACCTTGTCCCAATATTCCGCATTTTTCTCGTTGTAGTCCTCTACCGCCTTATTGTATGCCGCCACAGCTTGAAGATAGTCCTCAATCTCCTCTTCTGTCATAAAATTGTCAAGATTGTTGTAAGGATCGTACATGTCCAAGAAATTATTGGTTTCCCAGAGGTGGTAAGCCTCGTTCCATGCCGCAACCTTCGACGGGTCCATGAAATTTGTCACATCGGGATACTCCAAGTCAGGATTCTCCTCCTCGAAATCCCCCAAAGGTTGAGGAAGTTCAAGGTTCTTTTGATTGAAAAGGGATTCGGAGGGGAAAGAATAATTCCATACACCTTGTTCATTTTCCCTGTAAACGATCGGATAAATGAAGAAACCGCGGGCATCCACCACCTGACCGGCAATTGTCTTGCCATCCTTGCTGATCCATGTAGCACTACAATATTGAGGACGGTTGCCGAAGAAATCCTTATCAGGCACCGGCAGGAACTGGAGAGCCCCAAAATTCCCGTTGTCATCTATATCGCAATAATATGGGAGATTGCTCATTCCTTTTCCATTGTTCCCAACTACACCACAGACGCGGCTCGCATCCGGAGTGATGCTGTGGATATTGCTGGTGACGTAGGTATCGAACACCTTGGGTGTACTAATCTCACCCTCGTTCATGATTACACCTACTGTGGACTGTGAATCAGAATCCATCATCCGACAACCCACTACCCATCCATTGTCGGCCACCACATAACCCCTGCCGAAAGAACATTCCGGATAAAAATAAAATTGTTGGTCTGGAATATTATAATACACAGTGGAACCGTCGTCAGCCTCACCTACTATTTGAGTACCGTCGAGCGACATCTTATGTGCGTAAAAGTCTGTGAGTATATCCACCCCCTCTATATCTATGAGATCGGCGCGGCCAATTGCCGCGGAAGCTGCCAAAAGCGAAATTAACAAAATCTTTTTCATGACTGGTGTGTTGAAATAAACTAAAAATTAAGAGTGTTTTATGGTATATTTTAAGGTATTATACGCAAATATAACAAAAACAGAGCATTAGAACGTTATGTTTAATATTTTTTAAATATACCCTCCCCATAGTCTTCCTTTATATAGAGGTTAAGTCACTGATTATGTTAAAATCCAACTCACTATTTTATAAAACAAGGAATTCCAAAATGCTACCTTAGCAACATTTTGGAATTCCCGATATTAGTGTCCCTGAATTCTTCTCCTCCGGAAAGGAGAAGATCAGAGAATTACATGTTTACTTATTTACGGATAAGAACTTTCTTGCCGTTGATGATATAGAGACCCGGAGCGAGGCTGTTGAGGTCGTTGCTCATCTTCACACCTTGGAGGTTGTAAACGCCTTCTACAGCTTTGTCAGTAGCGATTGACTGGATACCGGAAGACTTTTCTATGATTTCACCTTCAACTACATCGAACTGCCAGTAAGCTATATTGCTTAAGCTTTCTGTTTGATCCTCTGAGTAAAGAGATGCATAACCAAGTGGCAACCAGAGAGTATAGCTTTCATCCGGAAGTGCTATCTTACTGAAGTCAACGATGAAGCCAATATTTGCAGGATATACATCTTCATCTATCTCAACTTCTCCCACCAATGGGGAAATAACATAGTCATCGTCCTCTGAATATTCGTCACCGTAAGGCAATTCGATTTGATTACCCTCAGTATCTGTTACATATGCTTCTTCATTGCAATCCCAGTTCCAATAAGCTGTGTAACCTTCCCATTCGATTGTGAGTTCATTCTCTTCGAGTGTGAATGTAGGTTCTTCTTCCAATAACGGCATGATTCTGAAGACAATTGTCTGTGCTGCATTGTCTAATTCACCGTTGGTAACAAAACCTTCAGGTATTATCACTGTAATATTACCTGTTACATCTTTAAGATAAGGAGCGAGGTTGATCTGGAGGGCGTTCATTACTTCTTCTTCGTCAGCGAGAGGAGCTACACCGCCTTCACCGTCGTTGTCAGCTACGATACTTTTCAATTCAATATCCGCAGCCTTAACTGTGATATCATCTTCATCATAGGTAATTGGATCCCAGACATTGATAGTTACTTCACCTTCACCTGAAAGTTCAATTGCTTGATAATCCCAAGTAAGGACTGCATATTCCGGTTTGTTTACAGTTGTGTATTCTGCACGATTTTCAACACCGAGAATAGTTGGGTAAACCAAACCATTGAATACATTATATGTGATTTCTACTAATCCGGTGTATGTTGTTTCGTTGATCTTGGCAAAACCTGCCGGAATTTCGATAACCCAAGTTCCGTCAGTGAGTTCGTATTCGCTGAGATCAAGAACGATACTGTTGCCACGAACCGCTACATCTTCAACGATACCGTTGGCAAGAGAGTGAGGCTCTACACCACCGCCTTCGCCTTCGTCATCACCTACTTTCATGATAGAAACCACAGGAGGATTAGCAATAGCTGTGAGAGGATAATCGAACACTACCTCTACTTCTGCAAGCTGTGCAGCGGTATAAGTTATAGGATTCCAATTGTCATCCATCGCGTTTGGATCGGGAATAATCTCATCCCATCCCTTAACTGCATATAAGGTATAAGAAACTTCGATAGCTTCATTTACTTGGCCATCTTCTGTCACTACCAATCCTTCAGGAACATTGATAGTGTAAACACCAGGTAGTGTGGCACCGTCTACGAATGAAGCATTACCCCAGTCAACTATCAAATAATAAGGAGGTTCGGGAACCCGAGTATCTTGGTCCATATAACCGTTTGATGTGATTTCAGCTTCAATTTCAACTGTTGTTCCATCAGGTTTGGTCAATATAACATCCGAGGAGTTTCTGAATTGGATTTCATCCTGCCATGAGAATTTGGCATTTTCAGGCCAACCGTAAAGTGTTTCGCCATCAGCCGGAGTAATTTGTGGTTCAGGTAAAAAGTCTCCGGTAGGTTCATCATCTTCTTGAGGAACTACCTTCAATGTCAATGTGATAGGATCCAAACCGCTATAAGAAATTAAATAATACCCTGAAGCATAAACCTGAACTGTATAGTTTAGACCATCTTCTCCCTCTTCATAAGTGCTCCATTGAAACGCATCAATTCCCATAGAATTGAGAATAGTCAATGTTCCTGCTTCTATCAGATTTACATCACTATTGGTTTCCACTACAAAAGTCAACATATCTTCCATGTTGAAGAATTTGTATTTTGAACCAATTGTGAATTCAGTTGGAGTGTCAAATTCTATAGTTTCTGCATCGTCGAAATTAACCCCGGCTTCAATTTCATACTCGAGTACGATCTTTTGGCTAAGGTATTGAACGCCATTAGAAGTTACGATAACAGAACCTTCAGGAACAACCCATTTGATAGATAAAGGAAGTGACCCAAGAGAAGCGTTGTCTCCATTATAAACCAATCTCAAGAAAGGTCCAGTAGAAAGAGAGGGATCTTCATAATTGGGATCATCATAATCAATAAGACCCTCAACCATTCCCTCTTCATCAATCAGCTCATCATTAACGTACATTTCCGGAACAAAGGTAGCATCACCCCAAGTATTCACAAAGTAATCTGCAGCCGACTCACTGATAGCTAAAGATACATTGCCGTCCCACCTAACCTCGTATGCATCCGCATTCTTTGTCAAGGTTTCTCCGTCTTCCGGAGTCGCGGTGTAATCAATTGTGCATACGTCAAGTGCATTAGCCGAGAAGCCTAAACCTCCAAGCAGCATCGCCGCAGCAATTGTGTAAATTTTTTTCATGAAATAAAAAATTGGTTAGTAATTATTGTTAATTATCTCGTTTCTTATCTAAAAATACTGAGTCTTAAACCCTTTTCAATAAGGCAGAAACCCGTATTATAACTTAATTTCTTCCCCTTTGGAGAAGCCTTTGGCCTCTCCACAAAGGGAAAAAATTGGTTTTTATTAATTATCTCGTTACGCAAATTTAATACTTTCTTTTTAAAAATCAAAGAATTAACATTTTTTAATTCATATTTCCCCATCCTATCGCATATCAACTCCATATCGTTAACCTCTCTCACTCCTCCTCCCTGTCGCAGCGACTACACATTTTAGTAACAAAATTGTCACTAACAAAATTGTTACTAATTTTAGTAACAAAATTGTATATATAACTTTATTTACATAATTTTGGAAAAAACTTTTAACCAAAATGCATCAATACCCATTCGTATACGGCCGTTCGGTAAAAAACCAATATTTCACCGATCGTGAACAGGAGTCAAGATGGCTGGAAAACAATTTCAGGAATGGTGTTAACACCATCCTAATATCACCCAGAAGAATCGGAAAAACTTCTCTTGTAGAAAAAGTCTGTAGGAAATTTTCCGACTCACCTGATATCAAGATAGTTTTGTTAGACATATTCAAATGTAGGAATGAAGAGGAATTTTTCCGCACTTTTTCCGATAACGTATTACGTCAAACATCATCTAAAATGGAGGAATGGGTAGAGAATGCTAAATCATTCCTGTCCAGACTTAGTCCGAAGGTGAACATCAGTGCCGACCCCACTTCTCCCATTTCTTTAGGGTTCGAACTTTCCTCCACCGGGCAATTTGCCGAAGACATCCTTTCCTTGCCCCTAAAAATAGCTGCCAAAAAAAAATGCCGCTTGATCATTTGTATTGATGAGTTTCAACAGATCGGGGAGTTTAAAGACAGTATGGCTTTTCAAAAACTTTTGAGAACGTACTGGCAACATCAGGACGACGTAACTTATTGCCTTTTTGGAAGTAAGAAACATATGATGAACGAGTTATTTGAAAAACCAAGCAACCCGTTCTATAAATTCGGTGAAGTAATCAATCTGAAAAAAATTCCTGAAGAATATTGGATTGAATTTATTAAGGACAGATTCCACAAAACAGGGAAAGAAATCCAAACCAATACAGCAAAAGAAATCTGTAGGCTCACAGAGAATTATTCCTGCTATGTGCAACAGCTTTCTTTGATCTTATGGGATAATTTCGACCCTAAAAACCAACTGGAGGCCCTTAAATTTGCTTTCGATAAACTACTTGAACATTGCGGAGTGTTATTCGAACAACAGACCATAAACCTCTCAGCATATCAAATGAATTTCCTCAGAGCCCTTGTGGATGGGCACTCTGAAAACTTGTCCACCTCCGCTATCATTTCAAAATATGAATTGGGAAGCACATCTAACATCCAGAGAATAAAGACAGCCCTGATAAAAAAAGAATTGATCGATATCGAAGAACGCCGCTATGTGATTACAGATCCTATACTCAAAGCTTGGCTCCGGCGGCTTTTCTATCAATAAAGAAAGGGATTGGAAACCGGGCGGTTCCAATCCCCTATCGTTTTCAAGAAATTATTCCTATAGAATCAAATTTTTATTCTGCAGGAGTTAGAAGCAACGTATAAGTGCTTTCACCTGTGAGAGTGAGGATGGCGTCTCCTTTGAAATCCACCGACATCTTCAGGTTACCTCCATTATAGACCATTTCATAGGGAGTTCCCGGTACCACATTTGCGTCCGCACCTGCTCCATAGTTGATTGTACCCCAATTGGTGTCAGCAACCTTGAATTCTGTGCCCTTTGAAATAGAGACATTCTTGCATACCCATACATTCTCCTGATCGGTAGTGATGAACTGATAGGAAGACAAAGCTGCCCAATTTTCATCCCAACCGCCGCGGAGATATATGTCAACATGCTCATATTCCTCTTCCGCTTCGGCAATTGTGATGGTGAATTCATTGAGGTCGACAGTGATTTCGATCTCTCCGCCTTCCCATCCCGGAATCTGCCAGTTGCCCTGTGCTGAAGATGCATTCACGCCTTCCTGGAATACCGGACCTGAGTAAGAACCGTCAGCCAAAGATATGTCGAGGGTTGAGCCATCGTTGTTGGAACCGATAGAACCTATGTCCCAGCTGCCGAGAACGTGGTAGAAACGGAATATGAACTGATCTGCACCTACATAGGTTTCCCCTTTATAGATGTTGCTTCCGGGCTCTGTCTCCTCGAGAAGGATATCACTCTTTTCAACGTCCCAACCTTCAGGAGCGCCTACAAGATAGATTCCGTCGCTAAGGTCATAGATATCATAAGTCATATCTTCGATATTGACCTTGATCTCATATTTGCCCTCTCCGGCAACCTTACCGGCTTTGGCATCCTTGTCTGTGAGAATACCTGAAGGAGCTTCGTCGCCGTCAACAACGGTTCCGAGAACACCGTCCCAAGCATTTTCAGCTTCTGCTGTTCCGAGTTCAACTGCGCTTTCAGGAGCTACTTTCCACCAGTTGTCGCCACTCTGATACCATACATAAGTGAATATAGGATCATCGTATTTGCTTGCATCAGGATTATGATACATCTCATATTTCAATGAATTTGCATTCAAATCCCATGTAGTGGCGTTACTCAAGAAATAGTAATTGTCCTCAATAACGAGACCCTGGTCGATACATTGTTCTTCCAAAGAACCAGCAGCCACATAATAATTGGAGTCTCCGAGTCTATAATTGCTACCGTTAACGTTCACATAAGCAGGCATTCGGTAGAAAATAGTCTTCACTGCCGGGTTTCTGCCCAAAAGATAGAGGTGAGCGTCGTTCCAGTCACCGGCTTTCACATAAAGGTTTTTAGCTGTCTCTTCGGTATTGCCATATTCAGGATAGAGCATATAGGTGGAACCGAAATCCTGAGAAGATGACAACACAAGCTGGATACTGAGGTCTGCGCCGGCGGGTAGGTTGATGGCCTCATCGAGCGTGAGCACCTGCACCAAAGCGTCAGGATCATTTGCATAGTCATTGAGGTTGAAAACAGCTGCTGTTGCCAACGGTCCGGCCTCAACCACGATGATATCGTCGATGGTAAGCACATCTTCCTGAGGATTGTGCTGTGGGATTGACTCCGGTATATCGGTCTCGTCGCAAGCTGCGAAGACTAATCCGAGAGCCCCCAAAAGAAATAAATTATATTTTTTCATGTAATCTTTTCTTATGAGTTATAAAATTTACTCTTGATCGAGAATGAGAGTATAATTACCCTTATCGAGATAGAGGTAAGCCTTGCCGGTGAAATCAACCTTGATTGTCAAGTTGCCAGGATTGTCACCACCCTGGAGTGCATAAGCCTCGCCTGGAGTTACAACATTGTCATCTCCGGCTCCTAAGTTAATAGGAGCCCATTCACTATCAGCTACCTTGAATTCAGTTCCGGCAGGAATGGTTATGGTATTTGTCTCCCAACTGTTTTCTTCTTCTCCTGTCATAAACTGGAATTCAGGCACGGCACCCCAACCATCTACCATTCCGCCACGCAAATAAAGGTTGGCCGGCTGACCTGCCACCCAAATAGCGAGGTAGTTGGCGGAGACATTCTTGAAAGAAACCACATTAGAATAATATTGGGTGTTCTCCTGGCTCTGCTGTATATAAGTGTAAAGACGCATATACAGTGTCTGATATGGAAGAGGAAGATCTTGGTCATTCTTCACATTGCTCAGATATTCGAGCGCTGCAGCAACGTCACCGTTGATAGGATTGATTTCGGCACAATCGTAGAAGTCCTGGTTGATTTCACGATAGTTTGCGAAATCTTCTGTCAAAGAGCATTGCACCCTATAAGTAGCCACAGCTGCGAAACCATAATATGGCTGGGAAGCAGTCAAGTGGAAAGTACCTGTCGAATTGTCGCTTGTCAGCATTATTGTCTGTTCACCCAACACCGGTTCATTCAGGAATTCAGCTTTAACAATTCCTTCGTGGCCTTGGAGCACAGGATTCTTGTCCCAAGTTTCCTCACAACTTGAGAGACCGAGGGCTATAGAAACAATGCCAAGTGCATAAAAAATATTTTTCATATCGTATATTTTCAAAATTTATGGATTTGGTTCCCGGCTCTTAACAAGCCGGGAATTTTATTCTTAATAACCTTCGTTCTGTGTAAAGTCAGGCTGAGCCGCAAGGACTGCCAATGGTATCGGATAAATGTTATTACGTTCTGCAATACGAGTGCCTTCCATGTTATCCAAATTACCCTTAATCTGCCATGTGATTTGATTAGCACCGGCAAAATATCCATTTCTCACGAGGTCGTTTCTGCGCCAGGATTCCATATAAAGTTCGCGAGAACGTTCGTTCATAATATTCCCAATAGTGAGTTGTCCGCTTGTAATGTCAGGACTACCGGCTCTTTCCCTAATCAAGTTAACATAATTCAAGGCTGTGGTAGCATCGCCGCCGCCACCTTGCAGATAACATTCTGCCCACATGAGGTAAATGTCGGCCAATCGGATAATGGGTTGAGCGGCTGAAGACCAATCAGCAGCATTTGCAATGGTTGTTTGCATATCCCATCCGCCATCCCATGCTGCGTTTGGATAACGGTTGGTAAATTTAATAGGAGCATTACCTCCACAAGATACCCACTCACCTGTAAATCCAATGAATGTGTCTGAATAATCTTCAGCGACCCATGAATCATTTGCATCTTCACCTGCGGGATAAACATCAGGACCACCTTTCATCCAAAGATCATCCCTAATGTCATTGTCAAGGCCATAGAATTTTTGAGCCATCTGAAGTTTAGCTCTGATACAACCCCATTGAGCGGTGGAGCCATAATTTTGAATTGGAATATAATGAGTGTTGGCAATAGGTGTCACTACTAAGAAAGTTGAACCGCCATAACTTTGGGTATAAGTCTTGTCATACCATATACCGAACAGGATTTCATCTTCTCCCGAACGGCTGCCTCCTTGCATATATTGTCCATTTTCGATACAGAAAAGGTAGAGATAATCATTTGCAAGTCCTGAATTTTTAAAACCGCCTCCTTGATGACGAGAAATAAGGTTAGAGCAACGTTGTTGACATTTTGCCCAATATTCCTTACTTCCAGTCCATACTTCACCATTAAGATACAGTTTGGCAAGAAGAGCTTCTGCTCCGTCTTTACCTACCCGGCCTAATACTGGTTTTTCGTTTAGATTTGAATTATCAACTATATCGACCAATTCACTTTCGAGCCAATCGAAGAGTTGTTGACGAGTGTATTGTTTTGGCTCTTCACCCACTTCAGCCTCTTCAGTGATGAAAGAAGATTTCCCGAAAAGGTCGAGCATATTGTAGTATGAATATGCACGAAGAGTTCTGGCTTCAGCTTTCATTTCTAAAGTTTCTTCACTGTTGTCGTCTTTAAAGTTGAAGAGGAATTGGTTGCATAAAGCGATATGTCCTACCAATCTATAATAAGTACCCTCAAGATACACGTTGTTGGCACCCCATGTGCAAGAAGTGATTTCACCAGCGGCGCCGCTCTGGTCGTTTGGCCAAATCCAGACCAACTCATCTGTACAGAATTCACCCAAAGTAAAAATCATACGAAGATAAGCTGACGTACCGGCATCTATACCACTTACGTAAGAAGACCCTGGACCCGAAATACCGCTACATGCTATACCTGTATAACACATTGCCAGTGTGTTTTCCTTAAAATCGGGAGCATTCTCGTCCACAAGGTTTGGATCGTTGGGCTGCAGATCAAGGTCACCAACACAAGAAGTGAGAACGAATCCCATAGCCAATGCTCCGATAACTAAATATTTCTTAATGTTCATTTTCTTTCTTTATTTATTAATTCAACCTCATAAATTAGAAGCCAAGTACAAGACCAAGGGTCCATGTTGTGGCACGCGGATAGATGTTACCGTCGACACCGCTGAACACTTCAGGATCAAGACCTTTATATTTGGTGATT
This sequence comes from Muribaculaceae bacterium, assembly GCA_022510405.1. Taxonomy (GTDB): domain Bacteria; phylum Bacteroidota; class Bacteroidia; order Bacteroidales; family Muribaculaceae; genus Lepagella. The sequence goes on from JAFLTP010000014.1 coordinate 11,485, forward strand.
ACAAACGGGTTTTGTACACCGCAGAATACTCTGAGGTTTGCATTGTAATATTTACCGAGGTGATCGAGAGTATAACCCAATGTGATGTTGTCGCAACGTAAGAATGAAGCGTTTCTCAACCAATAGTCAGATGCGTTTGTATTCGCCGTGAAATAATAATCTGACTTAAATACATTTGAAAGCTGGTTGTTACGAGCAATACCATCGATTGTGGCGCCACCACGAAGAGATGAGGCATAAACATAGTTTCCTATAGATGAACGGAGGGAGAATCCAAGATCCCATTGTTTCCAACGGAAGTTGGAACCGAATGTCATTGTTACCTTAGGATCCTTTGAATGTTCCACAACCAAGTCATGGGTATCAATAATACCGTCTGAATTCTGGTCAACATACACACCTTGGATCGGTGCTCCGTTTTCATCATACACCTGTTGGTAGAGATAGAAAGAATAAGCGGGATAACCCTCTCTCTGGATCTGGCAGTTACCACCGGTACCACCGAAACCACCACCTACATAGAATTCATTACCATCAAGATTAGTAATTTCATTGTGGTTCCATCCAATGTTATAACTTAATGTCCAAACGAAATTGTCGGTTACGATCGGTTTAGCCTGGATGTTGAATTCAAGACCATAGTTTTCCATGTCACCGATGTTCTGCGGCAAGTAGTTAACTGTTGAGGATCCTGCTGGAACCGGCACTGTGGAAAGAAGGTCACGAGTCTTACGAAGATACCATTCAATGCTACCGCTGATACGGTTGTTCATGAAACCATAATCCAAACCTACGTTCCAAGTAGTAGTGGTTTCCCATTTCAAATCAGGATTGAATCCGTCGGGGAAATAAGGTATATACCATCCGCCCTGTCCATTAGTGTAGTATGATCCCGGTTGTGATGAAGTATAGGTGGGAATATAATTATAATAAGAACCTACAGCCTGTTGACCGGTTTCACCCCAACCGAGACGGAGTTTCAAATCTGAGAGCCATCCTGACGCGGGATTTAGGAATGCTTCTTCGTTGATTCTCCAACCGAGAGCCACAGCGGGGAAGAGACCCCAGCGGTTGTCTTTTGAGAATCGTGATGTAGCATCACCACGAAGGGTTACAGTGAATAAATAGCGGTTGAGCAAAGTGTAGTTCACACGACCGAAGAATGAAAGCAACTGGAGGTGGTTTTTCCAATGGTAGTTGCCGTTCTTATCCATCGGGTCTTTCTCAAATACCTGATCTGCTGCTGTGTCAGGAGTATAATTCAAATTAAAACCACCGTTAGGATTCACGGTTGCAGGATTGATACCTGGAGTGGTTGAAACACCGGGATTTGATGATGCGCCATAATTCCAACCGTTGGCCGCCTCACGGTTCCAAGTATAACCGAGTGTAGCGTCGATCAATTGGTCGCATTTCTCTATTTCTTTACGATAGTTGAGATAGAATTCCAGAAGTGTGTTGCTGCGGAATGACTTGTCTTGTTCTTTGTAACCACCACCATAACCATTATGGTTCTTATATGCCATGTGAGAGTTGGCAGCCACTTCATACACATTGTCTGATGAAGTTACGTCATAACCCAAGTTAAGGTTTGCGTGAAGTTCGGGGAGGAAATGGAATGAGTAATCCAATTGGAGGTTTCCATTTGAACGCCATACATTTGAATAGTTTGTAGTCTGTTCGATTGTAGCAACAGGGTTGTAGGTTGCATTAGCCTCCAAATTGGCTTGACCGTCAGAAATTGCAAATGGTTCGTTATATCCGTTGAAAAGATAATGGAACGCGTCTGCAGCTGTTCCTCCGGTTATCCTGTATTGTTCAAGTTGAGCGGGTGTAAACATAACACCTATGGTAGGATTGTAGGAAACAGCCTGACCGATAGCATCTGTAGCAGCCCAAGTATTCTTCACATAGTAACCTTTGGCGTTTGCATTAACTGACAAATGGTCGTTGAAGAACTTGGGAGTCAAGTTGAAACCGAAAGTGGCACGGTTCATTGTTGATTTCTTCATGATACCATTGTTGTTGGTAAAAGAAGCGGTGACACGATACGGAAGCAACCCTGCAGTACCTGACAAAGAAAGAGTGTAGTCAGAACTGAAAGTTGTGCGGTAAATCTGGTCTTGCCAGTCAGTGTCTTGGTCACCCAGCATCTGGGTTGCATTAGGAGCATGTTCAGCCACGAAATTTCTAAATTCACTTGCACTCAACACTTCTTGTTTCTTGCGTGCATAGTCTACATAGAAATTGGCTGAGAAAGTAACTTTAGGTCTACCTGCTGTACCTTTCTTAGTAGTAATGATGATCACACCGTTTGATGCACGAGAACCATAGATGGCGGTTGCGGAAGCATCCTTAAGGATGGTCATGCTTTCGATTGATTCCGGGTTGATCATTGCCAAAGGTGATCCGAGACCTGTAGGAGTATCGTTACTCAAAGGCACTCCATCGAGCACGATAAGAGGGTCGTTGGAAGCGGAAAGTGAAGCACCACCACGGATACGGATATCGGCTGAACCTGCAGGACCTCCGGAGGTAGTTACTACAACGCCCGGGGTTTGACCCACGAGCATATCCTGTACTGAAGTTGCGAGACCGGCTTCAATTTCATCCGGTTTTACAACTGCCACAGAACCTGTGGAGTCGGATTTCTTAACAGAACCATAACCGATCACCACTGTTTCAGCGAGAAGCTGAGCGTTCTGCTGCATAGTGACCTTAATCTCAGTCCTGTTGTTTACGGGAACTTCAATTGGATCGTATCCCACATAACTTACAACGAGAGTACCGTTGGGGTCTACATTCAATGTGAAGTTACCATCGATGTCGGTGGCGGTACCGTTGGTTGTACCTTTTTCCATTACGGTTGCACCGATCAGGGGCTCGCCCAGGTCATCATCCACGTAGCCATGGACAGTGATTTTCTGCGCGAAGCCGGGAAGCGCCAGGCCCAATAGCAATGCTATTGTCAACACAAGCTTCCTGTTCAGTTGAAAACAGATGTTCTTCATGCAAGAAAAATTTAGTTGAATATATTTGGTTAGATTTTATCCGGTTTTTTACATGTTTATTCAAGTTTTTCACGACTTTAAATAAGTATGGCAAAGACAACGTCAAGCTTTATGCCCGTGCCTCGTGAGTTTTCATTGGTGTTTTATCCAAAATTCATAGCAAAAATAAACTTAAATTCGCATTATGCTATACCAATAGCATGTATTAACATTGTTAATTAAACTATTTAACTTATAAAACTTGTTCCCTTTCACTCACTTCCAAAATAATTAAAGGAATGTTGGATTTAACAGCTGAACAATTGTTTTCACAAAGTGGGTTTAGGAAAAATCCCTCCCATTAACATCTAAAGTATTTTTTGAGACCTCTCAATCGATAAAACCTTCATAGCAATGAGGCCATATAAACCGGCAGGTATATGGTGGACCCTTCTTTATGAACATCTTTGGTGGTCAAAACATAGCTTTCCTCTATTCGTGAAGAATATTTTTCTTTAAATAAAACCAAAGATTTGTGTGCTTTATACCCTGATGATTTCACTTCTATGGGACATATCTTTTCTCCATGAGATATCAAGAAGTCAATCTCATAATTTATTTCTTTTCCTTCATTCCCCATCTTCATCCTAAAAATATTATAATATAACGCATGGCCTGATGACCTCAACAATTGAGCCACAACATTCTCATAGACATAACCCAAGTTAGCCGCCAATTTATCGGTCAACAGTTTTTGATAAAGATGATTATCTGTAAAATCCTTATCCCAAAAACACATAGTGACAAATAACCCGGTGTCACAAATATACATCTTGAAAATATCTCTATCTGCATTTAAAGACATTCCTACATTAGGATCCTGACATAAATAGCAAAAATCAACAGTGAACGACTCATCCAATTCCGTGAAGATTTCTGTCAGTCTGGAATATCGGGAATTTGGAATTACCTCACCTATGCGAAACCGGGATAAATCACGTGATAATTGACCCGGTATTGATTTGAAAATTTCAGATGCCTTACCTGTAGAATCTATCCTCTTAAAATCATTGATATATAAAGTGATGATATCTCTCTTTATTTTGTCAACCTCCGAGAATTCCCCTTTTTCCAAATATTCAGCCACAGACTGAGGCATTCCACCCACCAACATATATAAGCGGAATAGTTTCATTAAATCGCGATTCACTTTCTCTCCAAGTGGCTTTACCTTCTCATAGGAATATTGGATTAATTGATAGGTAGCATCTTTCCCAATGGCCCATAAGAATTCCTCAAAGTCCATAGGAAACATAGAAATACATCTCTCTTCACTTGGAATTAAAATATCCTTTATATTTTTTTTGATGGAAATAAGTGAACCGGTCTCTATATAATGGAATCTACCATCTTTAACAAGCAGTTTGATAGCTTGACGGGCCTTAGGACAAAATTGTACCTCATCAAATATTATGACACTCTCACCGGGAATTAACGCCTTACCTGTAAGCGCTTGTAAGGATACGAAAAAATATTGCAAGTCAGTGAGATCATTAAACAATGATTTAATATTATCCGACACATAAGCAAAGTCGATGATTAAATATCGGGTATATTCCTTTTTTGCAAATTCCTCAACAATAGTGGATTTTCCTATACGTCTTGCCCCCTCAATCAATAGCGCGGTTTTCCCTCCACTTTCCTTTTTCCATTTAAGCAGTTTTGAATATATTTTTCTTCTAAAAATGGGATATTCCATATTATTCTAATTTGCAGGCAAATATAAACAAAATGTCAAGAAATGACAAATGTTTTAACCCCAAAATGTACAAGAAGTGACAATTTTTAAAATATCAAAATGTACAAGAAGTGGCAATTTTTAAAATATCAAAATGTACAAGAAGTGACAATTTTTAAAATATCAAAATGTACAAGAAATGACAAATGTTCTAACCAATATTCGTTTTTTCTTAATTCATCCTTTAATGGCCTCAAAATGTCAAATCCTCCCTTATATTATCATTCCCCAAAAACATCACCATATAAACAGGTAGATACAACACTGTTCCCTCTTCCCTGATATCTCCCGAAACATTCAAGACCACTCCCTTCTTTATATGATAATCCTCAACATTCATAAGACGACATAAGGCCGAATGAACATAATAATCTTTCCCGGATTTTACCTCAACAGGAACTACACTTAAATCTGCGTAATCATCTACAAGGAAATCCACTTCCCCGTTCTTTTTATTGTCATAGTAAAATACTTTATGGCAATGATTTTCCAATTCCATAGCCACACAACATTCATATAAAGCTCCAAGATTTACACTCTCTTCATAATCAAGTATGGGTTTGATATTAGTGTGATACAAAATATTAGACAACAGCCCCACATCATTCAGATATAACTTAAAAAGATTCTTGTGCTCTGACTCCACAAGGGGGAAACGAGGATTGGAAACAGATTTAACTTCAATTGTGACTCCTGAATCAATCAGGTAATCAACTTCATCTTCATAATCCTTACTTCTAACTCCTTTCTTATTCTCTATGTCTTTAAACACCAACCTCTTCTTTTGTTGTTGCAATAATGAAGGCAACTTCTCGTAAATCCTCATTATTTTCAGCTTGTGATTTTCATCATATTTAGCAGCATCGTGCCGGTATAAATCGTGAATATCACTTTGGATTTCACGTACTTTCTTTATATTATGACTTTCCAAAAATTCATTCACAACATCCGGAAGACCTCCTGTGATCAAATATCTCCTAAACAGCGATAATATCCTTTCATGCAAAGCCAAATTGGGCGATTCCCGCTTTTCAAAACATTCCCATAAGTAAGAAATCACTTCGGGACCCACTTCGTTGGCAATTAAAAATTCCTCAAAATCCAACGGAAACATTCTTAATATCTTGAGCGAACCAACAGGTATAGAAACAGACCTCCTTAAAGTAACCCCCAAAAGTGATCCACTTGAAATATACCGATATCTTCCCTCTTGACGTAGAAATTTCAACATTGTCATCAAATGAGGGTATTCTTGAATTTCATCTAAAAACACCAAAGTGTCAGACCATGTCTTCAATTTATTTCCCGCCAATGAGCTTAAAACAAGATAAAATTCCTCTGTAGTCTTTACATTTTTAAAATATTGCTCTCCATTGCGATCGTCAGCAAGGTTTATCTCAATAAAATTTGGAAACAATTTTTCACCTACATATCTTATTATATATGATTTGCCAACTTGTCTGGCACCTTCCACCAATAGAATCTTATCTGAATTAGATTCCAAATGATCCTTTATCTGCTGTGTTATCTTCCTGTAAAGCATATATTTATAATCTCAAATTACACTTTTCCTATGAATTTCGACCCCTAAATATACACTTTTCCGATGAATTTTAACCCCTAAATATACACTTTTCCGATGAATTTCGACATCAAAAACTACATTTTTCCTATAATTTTAACTCTCAAATATACACTTTTCCTATAATTTCCTATTTATCGGATTTGGGAAGCTTCAGGAGATGGTCGACACTGCTGGCTTCGTTGTAGCGGGTTTCGTAGTAGACTTTGAGCATCACTGTGTCTTGCAAAAAATTGATGGCTCCAACCTCTACCTTTATAATTTTCAGACCCGTGCGATGCCTTAAATCTTCAAGGAGTTCGTGACGCTGATGGGGCTGGATGTTATCCACACGGTCATAAAGTATAAGTTTGGAAGATACATGACGCCCTCCACGGAAACTTTCAACAACCCACACCGACAACACATAGATGATGTTGGTGGCAAAGATCTCTGCGTAACTGAGATTCAGGGCAATGGCATTGATCACCGAAAGTGAGATAATAACGAACAGATAGGTCATTTCCCTCACCGGCACCGTCTCGGTTCTATACCGGATAATACCGAAGATGGCGAAAAGTCCCAAGGCCATGCCTACCTTGATTTTGACTCCTCCCAACAGATAGATCAGGAAAAAGATACTGATGGATATCAAAATAAAGGTGAAATAATAATCGAGTCGCCTACTTTTCCTATAATAGAAAAACTGGATAAGGATAAAAACAAACACCATGTTGAGGATAAACCTGAAAATCATCAGGCTCAAACTCGGCACATCCATCAACGGGGTTTCAAGAAATTCAAAGTCTTCCATTGAAGAAAGGTTAAAGATAAAATGGAAAGTTTAAAGTTTAAAGTGGAAAGTTTAAAGTAGAAGGTAGAAAGTGTAAAGTGTAAAGTAATTAGTTTAAAACTTAAAACTTAAAACTTACAACTTACAACTCATAACTTACAACTCATAACTTACAACTCAAAACTTACAACTCACAACTAACAACTCTCACACAAAAAAGGGGTCAATCAATCGATTGTACCCCTCAAAGTTACAAAATTTCTTTAAATATCGCTTATTTCTTTACAACCTGTCCGTAGCTCTTGTCAAACTTGAGCTTCATACCGTCTGACAAAGTAACCTTGTATTGGTCTTTCTTAAACTTAATCGACTTAACTGTTTCACCGGGATATTTGTCAGTGATAGTCTTACGAGCGATGTTCGGAAGAAGGTCGATGGATGCAGGAACACTTGACTTCTTTGCGTCTACCTGGTACCAGTTTCCTGTAAGGTCGAACCACAATTTAGTGCCATTGTCAAGATTTACGCGATACCACATCGGTTCAGTTGTTGGCCTCATCATCTTTGCCCATGATTTAGCAACCTTTGCTCCGGGATAGTAATCATTTAGGAAGGTCTGTACTTGAGCCGGCATCTTTTCAACTGGGCATTCTACTCTTTCTGCGTTTGCTGTTGCTGCTCCAAGGGCCACTACTAATGCAAGTGCCAATACTCTGAATAATTTTTTCATAACCTTTAATTTTTTAATTGTTAGTTTTAATAGTTGTGTAAGAGTTAATACAAAATTAAAACGATATTAATTAAAAAAAGGTTCAATCACACATAGCCCGATTCCCAATTTTAACACAATTTTCACAATAGGCTTCTATTTAAAAAGAGAAGTAATCGGTATAGAAAAAAAATCTTCTGCCGACATCCCTCCCTCTCCAATAATCAAAGCTCTTTTAGGATTAAAGAGTTTTGAAAACTCATCTAATCCTTTGCTTGACTTTTCATTGTTGCTTTTAATTTCCAACGCTATAATATTTTCTTTTTTCTTCAAGATAAAATCAACTTCTAAATTTCTATCTCTCCAATAGTAGACTTCACATCTATGAATAAAAGCCTGTTGCACAATGTAAGCACCGATAGCAGATTCAAAAACATGTCCCCATACGCCTGGATTTAAAACAGCTTCTTCAAAAGATAAAGAAGAATAAATCTCCTTGAAGGAATTGTCATACACCTGGAATTTAGGGATAGAACCTTTAGAACGAGCTTTGTCACGGGAATATTTTTGTAATCCGGTGACCAGACAGGCTTCTTGCAAAAGGTGAAGGTATTGGGATAAAGTAGTGGTATTACCCGCATCTTGCAGTTGTCCTATCATCTTGGTATATGAGAGAATATTTCCCGAATAGGCCGAAGCGAGTTCGAAGGTCTGTCTCAGTAAAGCAGGTTTGTTAATTTGAACATCGTTCAATATATCACGATTTATTGTGGCTTCAACAATAGCAGTAGTTATATAATCATCAAATCTCTCAGGATCTTTAATAAACGGAATTGCTCCCGGATAACCGCCATAAAATAAATATTCTTTTAAAGAGATTCCGAAACACTCATGAATTTCACTGAATGACCATTGTGCCATTCTTATTTCTTCGAATCTTCCTGCCAGAGATTCGGAAAGACCTTTTTTTAACAGGATCCTGCTGCTACCTAAGAGCACCACTTTGATATTCCTGTCATGGAATGTATCCTCATCCCATAGTTTTTTTACGCATTCACTCCAATTATCAATTTTTTGAATTTCATCAATCACAAGGATATATTCAGTTTGGTGTTGTTCAGCAAGAAGTCTTACGGTTTGCCAACATTGAACTATCCAATTGGAATTATAGTCAGGAACATCGTCGGCCGCATAAAATTTGTAAGGAATTAAGATATCCTTCAATACTTGTTTAACAACAGTGGATTTACCAACTTGGCGAGGTCCCATTATAACTTGGATAAATCTTCGCGGTTCCTCAAGTCGTTGTTTAATCTTTTTATATACAGGAAGTTTATACATATCATAACAATTTACTCAGTGAACTGAGCAATTTTACTCACTGCACTGATTAATCGTTCAAAGGTAATCAAAATAATAACTTTATCAAAAATTTTTTCAATCAATCTCCTCTTTCCTTTTTCCTATTTCTTGTATAAATTTGCAATATGATAGAACTTCCCCCTTCAAAAAGCATAGGTGCCCGCTACATGGTGGCTACCTATTTTGCCGGTACGCTGCCGGCCGATCCTTTCTTTCAAGACAATGAAGACCTCTTGGTGCTCCAGGAAGCATTATTGGAGGTATATTCCGATGAAGAACCAATAGATTATGGCGACTCACCCATAGATGTGGGTGCATCGGGAACAGCTCTGCGGTTTGTAACCGCTGTTTGTGCGTCCTCTCCCGGAGCTGATTATGTCATAACCGGAACTCCCCGACTTATGCAACGCCCCATGACCCCTCTTTTGGATCTTCTCAAGGAGGCCGGCGCGGAAGTGGAGGCTTTGGGTGAGAACCGCACAGGGCCTTATCGGGTGAAAGGGAATAAACTTAAGGGAGGCTCTTTTTCTATCAGAGGTGACATTAGCTCACAATTCATTTCAGCCTTGATGCTGGTGGCTCCCTCCTGGGAAAAAGGAATGAAACTTTCATTCTCCACTCCTTTGGTGTCGAAACCCTACATTGAGATGACGGGAATGTTGATGCGGAAATTCGGCATCAAGACCAAGCTGACCGATGAAAGCGTGGAAGTGCCGCACGACAGTTATATAGAACCTCTCAATTTCAAGATAGAGGCCGATTGGAGTTCTGCGTCTTTCTTCTATGAAGCCTGCGCAATCTGTGGAGAATCCTTACAGATAAAAGATCTTGTCTCGCCCAATGATTCTTTACAAGGAGACTCAATAACAGTGTCCCTTTTCACTCTTTTGGGCGTGGAATCCTCTTTCAATAAGGAAGGTGTCACTGTCGAAAGAAACGGTGAGATAAAGCAGAAGATAGAATTCAGTTTCAAGAATTGTCCCGACTTGATGTTGCCTTTTGCTGTGGCATGTCTATGTAGCGATGTTCATTTCCATTTTGTAGATGTGGCCCATTTGAGAGTCAAAGAGAGCGACCGACTTGAGTCTCTTCGTGCAGAAGCCCGAAAATTAGGATTTATAGTGACAGTTGGTGACAATTTCGTGGAATGGAATGGTGAAACGGTTGAGAAAGATGAGAATCCGGTTATAGATCCCCATGACGACCATAGAGTGGCGATGGCTTTCGCAATGTCGGCACTAAAATTTGGAGAAATCCGCATAGAGCATCCTGAGGTCGTGGAGAAATCATTCATTGATTTCTGGAACCAGATTCCGAAAGTGGGCCTCAGTTGCGAAGAAAAAGATGGCATCATGACAGTCAAGCATAATCCTAAACCCTAAACCTAAATGACCGGAGCGCTTGTCATATTGGCTGCATTGGTGCTTATTGGCCTTTTGCTATTTATCACCGATAAGAAATATTACCGGCATCATCACCGAGAAGATCCGGGGATGGAGCGCCGAGGGCCGAGTGCCGAGAATCCCACTTCCGAGGAGATTTGTTGCGGTCAACATTTAGTGTGTGAAAAGACCTCTCTTTCGATTGTGTCAGATGAGATAATATATTATGATGATGAGGAATTAGACCGGTTCGCTGGCCGTGCTCCGGAGAGTTATTCTCCCGGAGAAACTGAAGAATTCCGGGATGTTTTGATGACACTTTTGCCCGAGGACGTGGCAGGATGGGCCCGAAGCATCACTCTCCGCAAGATCCAACTTCCATCAGAAGTAAAAGATGAATTATTGTTGTTGGTATCAGAATTAAGAGCTCAATGAAAAAAATATTTGTATTCTTTCTTTTAATCTGTCCACTGTGGGCTTGTGCGCAATTGGAAAACGCCACAGGATACGAACTTGCCGGAAACCTATTGGCATATCCTTACGTGGAAGTTTTGCCACCGGCACAGACTCCCCCTCCGGATGGATATGTGCCTTTTCATATGGAACATTATGGCAGACACGGGAGCCGTTGGCTTCTCGGGCCTGAAGATTACCTGGTGCCGGTTAAAAATCTGGAGAAAGCGGAAAAAGCAGGAAAACTTACACATTTGGGTGAGAAGACCCTTAAGGCTCTAAGAGAAATCGAAAAAGAGTCACACGGAAGATTGGGTGAACTTTCCGACAAAGGTGCGATCCAACACCAAACCATTGGCAGTCGTATGGCCCGGAACTTCCCGGAAATTTTCACCCCTGAAGCAGATCTGACAGCTAAATCCACCACTGTTATCCGTTGCATCATTTCAATGACCAATGCTTTGGAAGGGATACAAAATGTAGCACCCGGGGTTCATTTCGACAAAGATGCAAGCCAGGCAGACATGTGGTTTATGAATTATGACGACAAACCGGGTTGGGCGGTAAAAGACAGCGTAGCAGCCATTGTCCTTCCGCCTTATCGCGACAGCATAATGGTGACCGATACTTATCTTTCTCGTTTGGTGACTGATGCCTACTTTGCACGTGACAGTGTGGCACCGGGATTGCTTCCCCGAATGTATTGGGTGTTGGGAAATACCCAAAGCCATAGCGGGCAACCCTGGCTTTTCGAAGAGGTGTTCAGTCGTGAAGAACTCGAGGAGAACTGGAAATCCGGAAACGCGGGATGGTTTATTCATGGAGGGAATTCCAAACTCACCAACGGCAGAATGCCTTTCGTGCAACGGAAACTACTCGGAAGAATCATCGAACGGACAGACTCGGCCATCGCCTCCGAAAAACCAAGTGCCAATCTGCGATTCGGCCATGACGGAATACTCGTTTCTATTATCACTTTAATGGAAGTCGGCGGTTACGGCGATGAGATAAACTCATTGACAGAACTTGAAAACTCCCCATGGAAAGATTATGAAATAATACCCATGGCAGGAAATCTTCAATTGATATTCTATCGCAACCCGGACAATAAGGATGATATTCTTGTAAAGGCCATGGTTAACGAACGGGAGGTCTCAATGCCCGGTACCCCGGTGATAGGTCCCTACTACAGTTGGAATAATCTCAGGGATTATTACCTTTCAAAAATAAATTCATTTTCGGAGAAATGAAGGAACTGACTTTTAAATTGGAGAATTTGCCGGAAGTGGCTAACGAATTCATAAATTCGATGGGTGACGACAGGATTTTTCTTTTCGAAGGTGAAATGGGTTCGGGGAAAACCACTTTCATAGCGGAAGTGTGTAGGCAACTCGGAGCCGATGACGATTTCGGAAGTCCCACCTTCAGTTTGGTTAACGAATATGCCGACTCCAAGGGAAATCCCCTCTATCATTTTGATCTCTATAGGATCGACACTCCACAAGAGGCACTTGATATGGGTGCCGAAGAATATTTCAACTCAGGAGAAATCTGCCTTGTGGAATGGCCTGACCGATTAGGAAATCTTATGCCCGAGGATGGCAAAACAGTGGCTATAATCGTGAATCCTGACGGTTCCCGAACTATAAGATTCTGATATGAATATAATAAAGCTCGACTCCACTGATTCCACGAATAATTGGCTGATTCAAAACGAACACTCTGTCGAGTCGCCGGCACTCGTGTTTTGCATTTCGCAGACTGCCGGTAGAGGCCAGCGTGGCAACAGTTGGGAAAGCGAGCCCGGTAAGAATATCACCGCTTCCATAATTTTTCATCCGGAAAATTTTCCCGCTCACCAACAGTTTAAAATTTCCGAAGCAGTGGCTCTCACATTGACTGACTATCTTGATGACAAAGGGGTCGATGCAAAGGTGAAATGGCCAAACGATATCTATGTTGGAGATAAAAAAATTTGTGGGATACTGGTGGAACATGTCGTGACAGGTAGAAATTTATCACGCACCATCGCCGGATTCGGTCTGAACCTGAATCAAAAAGAATTCCTTAGCGACGCTCCTAATCCCGTGTCCTTGTCTCAAATCACCGGAAAGGAATACAACCTTGAGGAGGAAATAAAGGAAGTGGCAAACCGCTTGGAAAAATCTCTTGCCAAACTCAATGAAACAGATTTTCATAATAAATTTTTAAGAAATCTTTACCGCCATGATGGCCTCCATCATAAGTTTTATGATAGGGTACGAAACGAAAACATTAAAGCCAAAATCCTCACGGTTGCCCCGGAAGGTATCCTGACACTGAAGACCGACAAAGGAGAAACCAGAGATTACGCTTTTAAAGAAGTGGAATTTATTATCAATGAGCGATAGCCAAGGAAAAATGCTTGAAGAGTCTTTCGAGGAATCGATACCCCCGAAAGAACCGGTATGGAAAAAACTTTTAGGTCTTTTCATTCGCTACATCCTGCCTATCGCCTTTACGGTGTTGCTCTTGGTTTATCTTTTCCACAAGGTGAACTTCGAGGAGATGATAGACCTTCTCAAACATGGTGTAGACTATTGGTGGATTCTTTTGGCAATGGGGATTTCCATATTTTCCCATATCTTCAGGGCAGCAAGATGGCAACTTCAATTGAACGCATTGGACGTGCGACCCCCTTTCATGGCTCTTTGTTGTTCCATTTTCGGTTGCTATGCTCTAAATCTTGTTTTTCCACGTTTGGGGGAACTATGGCGATGCACCTATATTTCCTCATCCAAGAAGAATTCATTCACAACCGTATTGGGTTCCATGATAGCCGACCGGGCAGCCGACACTATAATGGTGGCATCCCTTCTTGTTTTCTCTTTGATAGTAGCCGCACCGGCCATACACACTTTTCTTGATAAATATCCCATCGGTAAAGATTTCGTGCATCTTATTTCACAATTTTGGTTTTGGGCTGCCGTAGTGGGTGGGATAGCGTTAATTGTATTATTATTCTTTCTTTTTCGCCGTCATCCATGGATGCAGAAGATAAAAGAGATGGCTCTTAATGTTTGGCAGGGAATTATTGTGATTGCAAAGATGAGAGGTAAATGGAAATTTCTTATCTTTACACTCTGTATCTGGGGTTGCTACTATATTCAACTGTATGTTGCGTTTTATGCCTTTGATTTCACAAGGGTGTTGTGCCACACACCGGGACTTGCAGCCGGGTTCACACCGTGCCTTGTTGCCTTCGTATTGAGTTCCATAAGTATGGCTATCCCTTCCAACGGAGGGTTGGGACCCTGGAACATCGCCATAATGTTCGCCCTGGCAATTTATGGAATTAACGATGCGCAGGGAACAGCCTTCTCGATGGTGCAGTGGAGCGGCCAGACCGTAATGCTTATCATTCTCGGCATCTACACAATGGCCTATATCTCCCTATCATCAGGGATGAAAAAAATAAGTATTAAACATTAAGTATTGAACATTAAGTAAATTACTCAAAACTCAAAACCCACAACTCAAAACTCACAACTTAAAACTTAAAACTCACAACTTAAAACTCAAACCCCACCCAATGGCTTACGACGAAGATAAAGACGTATTCGACAACGAACGAGAGGAAGAGGAACTTCCAAAACAGAAAGAGGAAAAACCGCATTACAAACCCGATGATCCCGCATACTGGGAACAGGAGGAATCCGAGTGGGACCATCTGCGTCACCGCACACGGATACCTTTCTGGCTTTGGGTAATCTGTGCTTTGGTTGTGGTGGGACTCGTGATCGGTTGCTGGATCAGGTTCTTCTCCCCTTATGTGGAAGACGCCACTCAATACGGATACGTGGAAAACATTGAAAAACGAGGAATGATATTCAAGACCTACGAGGGAACTCTCATTCCATATAAGGAATTGATGGATACCACCAGACTCTATAACCGTGATTTCGTGTTTTCTGTAGCCGATGCCCAAACAGCCGCCACCCTCAAGCAAGCCATGTATAACGCAAAACCTATCAGGGTGGGATATAAGAAATATTATGCCACCGTGCCTTGGAGAGGAGCAAGCAAGATTATTGTGACCTCGGCCGACACGGTCAATCCAAATCAGATTCTTCCTCCTGAATTCGCTCCAAAGCGTTGACCCTTATTATATGAGAATCCTTAAGACCATATTCCTGATAATCTTTTTCTCTTTTTTCTCCAATGCCCGATCCCAGGTGCCATTATTTAAAGTCGAGGTGCCGGATTCGGTGATGAAAAAGATTGTGGAAAAAAATTCAGTCATCACCATAAGTTCCCTTAATGGCAAGACGTCTGTAGACTCCTATGAATATTCCGATTGTAAATCTATTAAGGAAATTTTTGTCGATGAAGGGATAGAAAAAATCGGAGAATATGCTTTTTTAGGTTGCGAAAATCTAAAAAAGATAACACTTCCCTCCACTTTGAAAGAGATTGGCGAAGGGGCCTTTAGGGATTGTGTATCTCTTGAATCTTTGGATATACCGGAAGGTGTGAGAATGATTCCCGCTTATATGTGTGCTTGGGATGAAAATTTGATCAATGTCACCTTGCCTCAAAATCTGGAGGATATCGGAAGAAACGCTTTTTCATATTGCTATAAATTAGAGGAAATCAACCTGCCGGAAGGCCTGAAACATATCGGCCCGAATGCATTCAGTTTTTGTAAGTCGCTCAAAGAGGTGGAGGTGCCTGATTCCATGGAAGAATTGGAATCTTATGCTTTTTCCGGTTGCGAAAATCTTGAAAGGGCCAAACTCCCTTCGAATTCAAAAATGTTGGGAGAAATGCTATTTACCGGATGCGAGAATCTCAAACAAATAGTCTGCATGAGTCCTGAGCCACCGACATTTGATTGCGAAACACCCGTTTTCGACCCCTTGGAAACAAATCTTTGGCAACAATGTAGATTAATTATCCCCGTTTCCTCGGAAACACTTTACCAAAATGCACCCGGATGGCATTACTTCTTTCTAAGTAATTTTCATTAAATTTGCATCGAAATGGACCGACTTGCAAAAATCCAACAAAGGATCGAGCCCGAATTGGCCAAGATGAACGCCATTATCCGGGAGTCGCTATCTTCAGACAACGACCTGATGGATACCGTTGTAAGCAATTATTTACTTACAAAGGGAAAGCAGATACGGCCCATCATGGTGATTCTCAGCGCCAAGTTCTTTGGAGAGGTCAACAATCACGTGCTTCATGCCGGAGCGGCACTCGAAATGCTACATAACGCATCTTTAATCCATGATGATGTGGTTGACGACACTGCCTTGAGAAGAGGACGAGCCACCGTCAACAACCAATGGGGAAATCATATAGCAGTGTTGGTGGGTGACTTCTTTGTGGCAAACGCTCTTGCAGCGGGGATACGCACGGGCAATCTATCCATCATTTCATCCTTGTCTGATCTCGGTAAGGAACTCTCTTTAGGGGAAGTAGACCAGATCTGCAATGTGCGCGACCATCGTCTTGATGAAAATCATTATATGTCGATGATTCGTAAGAAGACCGCCTCACTGTTCAGGAATTGCGTCAAGATGGGTGCCGAGGCTGTAGGGGTGTCGGAAAAGAATTATAAAAACTTGGCAGAGTATGCCGAGATGCTCGGTATGTGTTTCCAGATTCGTGACGATATCTTCGATTATTTCTCAAATGCTCTTATCGGAAAACCAACCGGCAACGACCTCCGTGAGGGTAAAGTAACGCTTCCTTTGCTTCATGCCATTCAAACCGCGCCCGAACCGATTTCCCAAAGTGTGAAGGAAATGCTCCATAAGGGCGACCTCAATGAAAAAGAAATCAGCATTCTCATTGATTTCGCAAAGGAATACGACGGTATAGAATATTCTTTTGCAAAAATGAGGGAAATGCAGACCGAAGCGGAAAAATTGCTTGAGAAATATCCGGATTCGGAATGGAAAGAGACTTTCCTCCAACTTTTCGATTATATAATTTCACGAGATAAATAATACACCTATGCTCCGGGACTTCATGCATCAAGGCTTGATAGAAGCTGGTTGCGACGAGGCCGGCAGAGGGTGTTTGTGCGGCCCCGTGGCTTGCGCCGCGGTGATTTTGCCACCCGATTTCGTGTGTGAGGAACTCAACGACAGCAAGCAACTTTCCGAGAAAAAAAGAGATGCCCTTCGTCCTCTCATCGAAGAAAAGGCTCTCGATTGGTCGGTGGTGATGGTTTCCCCTCAGGAAATCGATGAGATCAACATTCTCAATGCTTCAATTGTGGGGATGCATCGTGCTTTGGCAAACCTTAAAATAAGACCGGAGCACATTCTTGTGGATGGCAACCGTTTCCGCCCTTTCGAAAATATTCCACACACCATGGTAGTGAAGGGTGATGCAACTTTCATGTCGATTGCCGCCGCATCAATCCTTGCCAAAACCCATCGTGATGAACTCATGCTGAAACTTGCAAAGGAGTTTCCTAATTATGCCTGGGAAGTGAACAAAGGTTATCCCACTAAAGCACATCGCCGGGCCATCTCCGAACTCGGCCCCACACCCCATCACCGCAAAACATTCAAACTTCTCCCATCCTGAACTCTAAACCTTCCTCCTATGAACGAAAAACGTCTTTTCCTTCTCGATGCATTCGCATTGATTTTCAGAGCATATTACGCATTGATCAAAATGCCGCGACTCACACAAGGCGGATTCAACACCTCCGCCATCTTCGGATTTGTCAACACCTTGGAGGAGATTCTGAGGAAAGAAAAGCCTACCCATATAGCAGTATGCTTCGACCCCCAAGGTCCGACTTTCAGAAGCGAGGCAGATGCATCCTACAAGGCGGAAAGGGATTCGATGCCCGAAGATATCCGACTCTCAATTCCAATCATAAAAGAAATAATCAAGGCTTACAATATACCGATCATAGAAGTGGAAGGTTTTGAGGCCGACGATGTGATTGGCACCATGTCAAAACGTGCCGAGTCGGAAGGGTTTACAACCTACATGATGACACCAGATAAGGATTTCGGACAGTTGGTAAGTCCGAATGTCCTTCAATACAAACCCTCTTATCGTGGTCAGGATTTCGAATTGCGTGGAGAACAGGAAGTATGCGCGCGTTATGGTATCCAAAACACCCGACAGGTGATTGATCTTTTAGCTTTGATGGGCGACAAGATCGACAATATCCCCGGATGTCCGGGTATCGGTGAGAAAACGGCCATAAAACTCATCAGCGATTTCGGAAGTGTGGAGGAACTCCTCAAAAGAACCGATGAACTTAAAGGCGCACTAAAAAAGAAGGTTGAAGAGAATAAACAACAGATTCTCGATTCATATTTCCTTGCCACCATCCGCACGGATGTACCGGTTGATTTGAGTCCGGATGATCTTATCCGCAAACCGGAAGACAAGGAAAAACTTTTTGCGATTTTCAAGGAACTCGAATTCAGGAGTCTTAAAGAAAGAGTGGAACGACGTCTTGAAGGAGACCTTCCCAAAAAGACTGATTTTTCAGGAAGTTTGTTTGATTTCGATGATAAAGATCAGCAAGCGGAACCGATGGAGAAACCGCAGGACTTCCCGATTGATAAGAAGATTGTTTCCAATAAGGAAGAATTGGATGTATTGTCGCGCAAACTCATGATTCCTCAATGTGGTTTGTGTTTCCTTGCCGATGGTGAAAACGACATGGAGGCTCTTATAATTGGAGCAGCAGTGGCTGTATCTGAAACTGAAGCCTATTATATTCCGGCAACATTTACCGACGGAATTGCACTTGTGCTCGACCTTATGGCGAGAGAGGATATCACAAAGGTGACCTTCGAAGCCAAACGTGCTTATGTACTCGCACATCGTTTACGCACAGACAATCTGACTCCTTTCAAGAATTATTTCGACGACTCAGTGGCGCATTATCTCATCCAACCCGAAATGCGTCATGCTGCCGACACTTTGGCTACCCAATATTTGGGCCATACGATGCCGGCATATCCGATATTCGCTGTAAAGAAAGGATCCCGTTCCGTTGTGTCTACATTGGCTGAGATTTCATCCTACGCCTGCGATGATGCTGCGATGGCCCTGCGCCTTCGTCCTCTGCTTGAAAAGGAAGTGGAAAAAGAAGGTATGACCACCCTCCTAAACGAGGTGGAATTACCCTTGTCTACGGTGCTTGCGGAGATGGAGATTGCCGGTGTAAGACTCGATGTGGATGCCCTCAACGATGCAGCAAAACAGCTTGAAAACAGACTCTCCACTCTGGAAAGTGAAATCTATGGACTCGCCGGCGAGGAATTTAATGTGGGATCTCCTTCCAAAGTGGGCGAAATATTGTTTGACAAACTTCAGCTCGACCCCAAGGCCAAGAAAACGAAGACCGGGCAATATTCCACAAGCGAGGATGTGCTTGAAAAAATAGCAGACAAGAATCCGATTGTGGGCAAGATACTTGAATACAGACAACTCAAGAAACTTCTCACCACTTATCTTACAGCTCTTCCGGCCTCAATTAATCCTGCAACCGGTAAGGTGCATACCGTTTATAACCAAACTGTGACGGCCACCGGTAGGATTTCATCTTCCGCACCGAATTTACAGAACATACCAGTGAGGGAAGACCAGGGACGTGAAATCCGCAGAGCTTTCATACCGGATGAGGGACACCTTTTCCTCTCAGCCGATTATTCCCAGATAGAATTGAGACTTGTTTCAGACTTCGCACAAGACCCCACCATGCTGGAAGCCTTTAAAAACGGAGACGACATTCACGCCATCACTGCCGCCAAGATATATCACAAGAATCCGGATGAGGTCACAGCCGATGAGCGTCGCCATGCAAAGACCGCAAACTTCGGAATCCTCTACGGCATTTCCGCGTTCGGACTTGCGCAACGTTTGGGTATTCCACGTTCCGATGCAAAATATATCATCGACAATTATTTCGAAACTTTCCCCACCATTAAACGGTATATGCACGACTCAGTGGAGAATGCACGCGACAATGGTTATGTATCCACAAAGATGGGACGTAAACGCCGTCTTCCGGATATCAATTCCAAGAATCCGGTGGTGAGAGGGTATGCCGAAAGAAATGCCATCAACGCCCCCATTCAAGGGTCGGCGGCCGATATTATCAAGGTGGCTATGGTGGATATTTACCGTGAATTCAAGGAAAAGAACTTGAAATCAAGAATGATCATGCAGGTTCACGATGAATTGAACTTCGATGTATATCCGGAGGAACTGCCGATAGTGCAAGAAATTGTTACCCGTTGTATGGAGGAAGCCTATAATGGAGATGTGGTATTGACCGCATCAAGCGGTGTCGCTTCCAACTGGCTCGACGCCCATTAAAGCCTTAAATTGATTTGCTATTTAGGCGAGGGAATAGGATTTGCTACGGATTTCTGCAGCGAGTTCCCGGTGGGTTTCTCCTGATTCTGCAAGAGTTTGCCATGGAATGGGTTTCCCGAAAATAATCCGGTAATGACTCCCGCGGGATTTACAAAGTTCGGAGGGCAACAGAATTTGCTCAAGATTGAACTTGATTCCCAATTTCTTTCTCAATCTGGCTGTCTTATAGAATTTCTTTGAGTTCCTGCCCTCAAAATACACAGGCACTACGTCTCTTTTATATTCTATGGCCTTGGCCACGAAAGATTTCTGCCACTCCATATCCGAAATCTCTCCGTTGTCCTGGAGACGAGAACAAAGACCTGCCGGAAATTGGAACATCTGGCAATCAGATGCCATTTTTTCATTTATGATATTTGCGTAGTCGCGTCCCTGCCTTCCGAATTTATTGATGGGTAGAAAAATTCCCTTCAGAGGAGTGACATTCATCAACATGTCGTTCACTAAGAACCGTATATTTTCATCACCGTAAATTTCTCCGAGCACAGTTATCAATGCCATCCCGTCGAGACCTCCCAACGGATGATTGCTCGCAAACATATAGCGAACTCCCTCCTTAAGATTTTCAAGGCCCTCCACTTCCAAAGAAATGTCCAAATGATTCAAAACTCGCTTGGCGAACTCAGAACCTTCGCTGGGCAAAGTAGCCTTAAGTATTTCATTCAACTCCTTTTGTTTGATAAGCTTTTCCACTCCGGTGATAAGAAAAGGAGGAATCCACCGACGTTTTTGCCGGGGGATTCTTTTTTTTAGGATTGATTTGATGTCGATTACCAACAATTCCTTGGAATCAGGAATGTTTCTTATGCCATTATCATCCATTCACACTGTCTTCTTCTTCCCAGAAATCATTGTCCCAATCAATTTCTTCATCGGGATAATCTTCTTCGGTATCATCCTGATGGAATATGAATTCATCCTCTTCAGGATCTCTGCTTCTCACATTAAGATCACGATGGGTAAGAGTGCTCTTAGCCTTGTTGTCTTCTGAGTTTATTTCTCGCCATAGAAGGTCTTTCAATTCGGTGAGACCCTGGCCTGTGACAGCGGATATGAAAACTGTAGGTATTCCTTCGGGGAGTTCCTTGGATATCTCTTCCCGTAGTTCATCGTCAAGAAGATCTGATTTGGAAATTGCAAGGACTCTACCCTTGTCAGCTAATTCCGGATTGAATTCCTTCAATTCATTCAAGAGGATTTCATAATCCCTCTTTATATCGTCGCTGTCTGCAGGTATAAGGAAAAGAAGCACAGCATTTCTTTCGATGTGGCGCAAGAAGCGTAAACCGAGACCTTTACCTTCACTTGCACCCTCGATTATACCCGGTATATCAGCCATCACAAATGATTTGTCACCCCTATAGTCAACAATTCCGAGACTTGGTTCCATAGTGGTGAAAGGATAATCAGCTATCTTTGGCTTTGCAGCCGACATGGCTGAAAGTAGAGTGGATTTGCCGGCATTGGGAAAACCTACAAGACCTACGTCGCCCAAAAGTTTCAGTTCTAACACCACTGTCTTTTCGATTGCCGGCTGACCCGGTTGCGCATACCTCGGCGCACGGTTGGTGGAAGTGGCGAAATTCCAGTTGCCCAAGCCTCCTTTCCCGCCACGAAGAAGTTTCACTTCCTGACCGTCTTTTGTAACCTCACAAAGGAATTCGCCGGAATCGGCATCAAAGACAACTGTCCCTACGGGAACTTCGATTATTCTGTCTTCCCCATCTTTACCGGTGGAACGATTTTCACCTCCCCTTTCGCCGTCGGTTGCGAAAATATGGCGCTGGTATCTTAGAGGTAGCAATGTCCACATATTTCTGTTGCCTTTAAGGATGATATGTCCTCCTCGGCCACCGTTTCCTCCGTCAGGACCTCCCTTGGGA
Source organism: Muribaculaceae bacterium (assembly GCA_022510405.1). Taxonomy (GTDB): domain Bacteria; phylum Bacteroidota; class Bacteroidia; order Bacteroidales; family Muribaculaceae; genus Lepagella. Next base: position 33,827 of record JAFLTP010000014.1, read on the forward strand.
AGATATTTGGCTCTATGAAAATGTCGGCTTCCGGCGCCACCTTTACCGGAGCGGCACATTATTTTTACGTAATCTATAAAATTTGATTCTGCCATAAGAGGAGTTGTGAGTTTAAAGTTATGTGTTTTACAGTTTTCGGGAGGCGAGTTCGTTGGCAAGTCTGTAATCATCAGGAGATCCTATGTCCACCCAAGTCCCTTCAATATGGAAACATCCCACATTCCGGTTCTCTTCTATCAAATTCATGATAAAATCGGGAGCATCTAAATATTCTCCTTTCACAATCTTGTCAATCAATTCGCTCTTCATTATGTAAACACCGCCATTGGCAAAATAGTTGTAGGTGGGTTTTTCTTCGAGCGCTTTTACTCTCTGGCCTTGCATTCTCATAATGGCAAATGGCACCGAGACTGAATATGGCACGGCTGCAATAGTGAAATCAGCAGAAGTCTTTTTATGATGAAGATACATTGATTCGAAATCTATCACTGAAAGAAGATCAGAATTCATCACTATGATGTCTTCCGTGGTAATATCTTCAACGTAGGCCAGACTACCGAATGTACCCAATCTTTTAGGTTCTGTTATGCAATTTATTTTCGCCCTGCCCTTTCTCTGCGCGAAATGTTCCTTTATCATTTCCCCAAGATAATTCACCGTGACATGGATTTTCTTTATCCCGCATGACTCCAATTCCTCCACATTGTAATCGATTATTGGTTTGCCTGCCACTTGCAATAAAGGTTTTGGCACTTCATCTGTAAGAGGTCTTAGGCGTTCACCCCTTCCTCCTGCCATCAAAACTGCTTCCAAGGGAAGACACGCATGCATCACTTTCAGATCTATGATATCTTTTAGTTTTCCATCTTCCATCACCGGCAAGAGTTCGATATGCCTTTTCCTCCCTTCCGCCATCTTTAATGACAAATCTTTAGCGGATGTGGCGGATAGAAATTTCTTGTTCATCACTGAAGAGACTTTATCCGAAAGGTCTCCCCCCTCGATGAGAGCCCTGCGTATATCGCCATCGGTGATACTTCCTTTGATTTTGTCATCCTGGACAACAAAAAGGGTCATTGACTCTCCGGAAAGATCATTGATCCTTCTCATGGCTTCCCTCACGGTGGCATCCGGTGAAATCCCGTGCCTCTCTATTATTTCTTTCATCTCTTCGTTCATGTCAAGTCTTATAACTCAAAACTTACAACTTAAAATTCCAATTCAACCTTCATATTGCTTCAACGCATCCTTCAATTGTGTCACCACCATCACTTCCAGTTCCTTTGGTTCCAAAACCTTCACAGCGTCACCCATAGAAAGGATTTCATGCGCCAGTTCATAATTAAGTTGCAATTTATATGTAAATATCGAATAATCATCATGAGTCTCTTCGCTCTGCGAAGGATGGAGAGGCAATGCACGAAAATATTTCGCCTGTATCGGGGTTGTCTTCAATTTTACGAGTCTTACCGGAGCTTTGGAGGTGGTGACACCCACGATGTTCCCAAACATTTCTTCAAGAGTGATTGAACCCGGCTTCTCAAAATGTTCCCTCACGAGCTGCATCTCCTTCACTCGATCCAAAGCATAGGTTCTTATTGAATTTCCCTTTTCTTTCAAGCCGATCATATACCAGCGTTGCTTATATCTTTTCAGGAAAAAGGGTTGGAACATGATTTTAGTTTCAGCCCGGGAGCGGGAGAAGCCGGCATAGGTGAAACATAGTTTCACTGAATCTTTTATTGCCTCCAACACCAAGGGAAGAAATTGACGTGCCGACGGCACATCCTCGATTTCAATTCTTTCGGCCCCCGTCTGGTTTTCGTTGAGAGCCGTGCTCACCGCCATCGAATCCAACAACCAATTGGTGAACGCCTTACCTCTCATGGAACTTGACTGTTCGATATAATATTGACCACCTCTGTCACATTTGATTTCTATATTGAATATCTCCTCGATGCTTCGGCGATAATGATAAAATGTTCTGTCGGGTAAATCTATTCCACCTGAAAATTGAGTGCGCTTCCACAAATCATTCAATTGTTCTTTAGAAAGACGTCTGTTTTTTGTGAGCGTGTCGATTATCCAAATATATTTACTGATTAAATTTTGTGCCATGGGGTCTAACTTAATTTTTTAATTAGGGCGACATATTTCAATGCGATTTCTTTGTAAGAGAATTTTTCTTCCACGCTCTTTCGCATTTCCTGTTTCATTTTTTCATAGACTGTTTCCTCCCGGGCAATTTCGTAGGCACGTGTGATTGCAATTGCGAGATTTTCGGCTCGGGTTTCAGGGTCGTCACTATATTCCGCAATGAAACCTGTCACACCGTTTTCCACAATATCACTTTGTCCTCCTTGATTGAAACTAACCGGAATACAACCATAGGCTTGGGCCTCCACTAAAGTCCCGGGCAATGTTTCATAAGAGGAGGCAGAAACAACTATTTGTGATTTTTGATATGCACTTCTTACTTCTTTTTCATCACTCAGCACACCCAATCTTATAAGAGGTAATGCAAACCCTTCAAGATTGGCAGGGTTCTTTATATTTCCGAATAAAGCCAATTCCAGATTTTTTGCGATATCAGGATATTTTTCTTTAAGTATTTTCGATGTTTCTCTAAGAGTATCGAGGCCCTTGATGGGATCATCAAGTCGAGCAGCTCCAAAAAGAATCCGAGTAGGAGTTTTGGAGTTGGTCCGTGTCAAATCCCCCGATAGGCTGATGGAAGGGTCGTTTATGTTGAGGGAGAATGGATTGGGGATAACTTCTATTCTTTGAGATTTCAGGAGAGAACTTTCCAAAGCTTTATTTTTCAACCAATTGCTTACCGGTACAAAAGCTAACTGCCTGTTTAGTTGGGAGTTGTTGTAGATAAGATTCTTTTTAATCCAAATTTTATGTGAAAGGTCGTTAGAAGAAGCCAATTTTTCGAGCAAAGGACACTCACCGCACTCTTTTTTATAATTTATGCATTTCCCGGCATGGTGGCAAATACCGGTTAGGTTCCACATATCGTGCATAGTACAAATCACCGGCTTGCCCAACTTTAGAATTTTTTCAAACCCTTTCAAGGATAGCATTCCTTGATTCACCCAGTTGATGAGTATTGCGTCAGCTTCTTTCACCAAGGGATTTTTCCATAGTGGCAGCCCTTCCTCTCCCGTGTCGATTTTAAATAGATTCTTACGATTGCAACCGGTGGCAATATAAATTTTCAACCTTTCCAGAAGGAATTTAAACTTTATATCTTTAGGATTAGCAGCCAATTCCACAAATGGTGAATCCGTAAGTTTTTCACAAACGAGCATTTGTGCGTCCACACCTTCCCCACGCAACGCCTCCAGGAGTCGTCTGCTCACCACAGCCGCACCCCCCGTCGCATCGCTCTTATTTAAAATCACCACCTTCATAAAACTAAATATCATAAGAGCCTCACACTGGAGGCTCTTATGTAGCTGATTGTGAAACTTAACGAAGAGTGGCTCCGGCTGATTCGAGGGCCTTGATGATTTTTTGCATCACGGCATCGATTTGCTTGTCGTTCATTGTCTTTTCATCATCCTGAAGCGTGATGGCAATGCCATAGCTCTTCTTTCCTTCCGGAAGATTCTTTCCTTCGTAAACGTCAAACAATGTTACATCCTTGAGCAGTTTCCTTTCTGTTTTGCGCACAATTTCTTCTATTTGAGCGAAGGAAACAGATTTATCGATTAGAAGCGCCAAATCACGTTTCACCGCCTGGGTTCGTGGCAACGGTGTATAAGTCACCTTGTGATTGGCCACAAGTTTCATTATCTCTGTCCAATTGAGAGTGGCAAAAAATACAGGTTGATTGATACCGAATTTCTTCAAAATTTTTGCGCTGACGATTCCCAATTCACCGATTCTTTTACCTTGGCGGGTGGAATAATTGAGTCTTACATCCATCAATTCCCCGCTCTCTTGTGTCTGGGTTAGTGCATTCTCGGGCACTCCCAACACATGCAACAGGTTTTCTACGATACCTTTCAGATCGAAGGCTGAAGATTCTATTTTTTGACGGTTCCAGGATGGAGAGATGAAATCCCCTGTCAACCATAATGCAAGTTCCATCCATTCGGAGAATGGCTTTAAGGGATGTTCGGGAGTTGATTCTACACCCGGTTTCTTACGGTAGACGTTTCCGAATTCATAAAACCGGAGGCTCTCGGCTTTACGATTTATGTTATAGGCAATGGATTCCAGACCGCCATAAAGGAGAGATGCCCGCATCACAGCCAGGTCGGAACTCAACGGATTCATAACAACAACGGTTGAATCCAGCGGCAACTCTTCATTGCCTTCATAGTATGCAGTGGAACTAAGGGAATTATTCATTATTTCCATGAAACCTTCCCCGGTGAGGCGGTTGCTGATCAATTCCCTCAATGCATAGTCGGTGTCGGTGGCAGATTGTTGTGAAGGCGAATAATGCATTTCTGTGCCGAATTCCACATTATTGTATCCATAGACACGTAGAATATCTTCCACCACATCGCAAGGACGAGTCACGTCTACCCTATATGTCGGTATTCTCAGTTTGAGTATATCGGAATTCGGGGAATCCTTTTCAACCTTTATGTCGAGCGCCTTCAATATTGTGACCACCATTTCCTCAGGAAGTTTCTTACCTATAAGAGCCTCACAATATTTCAATGAAAGATCCACTTCTGCAGGTAGGATGGGCAAAGGATATAGATCCTCAACATTTCCACAAATTTCACCTCCGGCAAGTTCTTGCACCATCAGGGCTGCAAGTTTTGCAGCATATACAGTGATGGAAGGATCGGCGCCACGTTCATAACGGAAGGATGCGTCGGTGGAAAGACCATGCCTGCGTGCAGTCTTGCGGATCCATGTAGGATTGAAATATGCGCTCTCGATAAATACTGAAGTAGTTGACTCTGTCACACCTGAGTCAAGACCACCGAACACACCTGCGATACACATAGGTTTTTCCGCATCGCAAATCATTAGGTCTTTCTCATGAAGAGTGTGTTCCACACCGTCGAGAGTAGTGAACTTGGTACCTGCGGGACAAGTCCGCACCACAATCTTTTCACCTTTGATCTTGGATAGATCGAAACAGTGGAGAGGTTGGCCCAAGCCCATCAAAATAAAATTGGTGATGTCAACGATATTGTTGATAGGACGTTGGCCTATTGTTGTGAGCAGTTCTTTCAACCATGCAGGAGATTCCTGCACCTTCACATTACGGATGGTGACACCGGAATATCTTGGACAAGCCTCTGTATCTTCAACTGAAATTTTTACGGCACCTTCGTTTTTGTCAGGAGCAAAAGCGTCAACCACAGGAATTCTCACCTCCGGCGGCATCTCTGTGGATTTCTTCTCAGCCAACTCCTTGACAAGATATGCCTTCAAGTCACGTGCCACTCCGAGATGAGAAGCTGCGTCAACACGATTGGGAGTCAACTCCACTTCCAACATATAATCGCTTTCCACATTAAAATAGGAGGCAGCGGGAGTGCCGGGTTCTATTTCCTTGTCTATTACAATAATACCGGCATGAGAATTTCCCACTCCTATCTCGTCTTCGGCACAAATCATACCTGAAGACTCCACACCTCTGATCTTAGACTTCTTTATTTTGAGTTCCTTATCACCCATTTTAAGGACGGTTCCGACTGTAGCCACCACTACAGTTTGTCCTGCAGCAACATTGGGGGCGCCGCATACGATAGTTTCTGTCACTCCGTTGCCTAAGTCTACTGTGGTAACATGTAGATGGTCGGAATCTGGATGAGGTTCGCAAGTCAAAACCTTTCCTATCACTATTCCCTTGAGACCTCCGGGAATAGATTCCACTTCCTCCACATTGTCACACTCGAGACCGAGTGAAGTAAGAGTAGCAGCGAGTTGACGGGGGTCTAAATCAAAATCTATGAATCGGCGAAGCCATTTATAAGAGATGTTCATGAGATGAGTTGTATGTTGTGTGTTGTGAGTCGTATGTTGTTAGTTGTGAGTTGTGAGTTATAAGTTTAAGTTGTGAGTCATAAGTTATGGAGTTGGTGTCATAAGTTTTTGGTTGTGAGTCATAAGTTTTTAGTTGTAAGTAACTTCTTTTAAACTTTAAACTTTAATATTTAACCCTTTAACCTCTTAACCTTTAAACTTTAATCTTTTAACTTTAAACTTTAAAAAAACTATTTCTTCATAGTGAAATGTCGTGAGGCGAGTCTATATCCGTCGGCGAAGACTTCCACGGTGTAATCCCCTGGGGTGAGTGTGGTATTGACATCCCAATACACACTGACACTCAGTTCTTCGTTGGCATATTCCATTTGCCGTTTGGCAGTGGCCGGAACTTGGCTGCCATCCATCTCAAAAGAGATATCGCCTCCAAGCAATGCTCCCTCAGGTGTGAGTATCCTGATATAAAAATCTTTCATACCGGCACTCGCGGTATTGTTTGGGCTTACGATGAAACTTACTCCGAGTTGCTTGGCTTTGGTTATATTCTTTTCGGTTTTCCCTTTCTTGTTGTAGGCCTGAAAAGAGAGTCCGGTAATATTCAATTTCTTGGCCAGTTTAACTGTTTGGGTAAGTTCCTTGTTTTGAGTTGTTGCCTGGGTATATTGTGTTGAAAGTTTTTCATTCCTCTCGTTTGACTGGGCCAATTCCTGACGAAGACCTTCGTTTTCTTCACCAAGTCGTTTGATTTCTTCGAGATAATGTTTCACAATGCCCTTTAGGGTAGCAATTTCTCCTTCAAGTTCTTTAATTCTTTTACGGTTGGCCGCATTGTTCTTCTTCTGTTCGTCAAGTTCAGCTAAAAGACCTTCCACCTTGAGTCGTGCCTCGTTGTATTGTTGCACCAAGGAGTCGTTCTTGAGATATATCTGTTGATCTTCATACTGACTGAAATCGGCATTAAGCTGATTAAATTCATTTGTGAGGAGTAACCGGTCGTTGGCCAACCGAAGGCTTTCCATTTCGGCTCTGGCCTCGTTCACTTGATCAGTACGAGTGGCATTGTTGATTATAAGTATTATCACAAGTGCGATAAGGCAGAGCACGGCACCTCCACCTCCGAATATTATTATTTTCTGAGTCTTGTTCATAACTATGCAAAATTAATCAAAAAATAGATAACTCGCACTTAATACCTTATATAATACCAATTATTGGCGCTAATCTCCTTTAATGCGTTATAGGGAAAAAGAAAACCGGCCTTCTCGAGGAGAAAACCGGCTATCTTTGCTTTTTGTCTTTTTTCTTGCTTTCCGCGTCAGAATAATTATTGAGCCTGAGCAGGAGCTTCTTCAGCAGCAACAGCTACAACAGTGTCAGTAACAACTGAATCAGGAGCTACAGTGTCTTCAACAACAGCTGCATCAGCAACTACTTCTTCTACAGGAGCTTGATCTTCAGCTTCTTTTTCTGCTTTGTTACCACCACAGCTAACGAGAGCTACGCTGCAAATAACTGCAAGTGAAAGAAATACTTTTTTCATCTCTAATTAAAATTAAAATAATAAAACAATATTTGCTATCAAAAACGGTGCAAAGTTAATACATATTTTTAGTTTGCAATAAAAAACAACTTATTTTTTTGCTTTACAACATATTTTTATCTCATTTTTAACAATCTTATGTTAAAACCATATTAAATTCTTTCGATCCTTAACATTTTATCCTATGTTCTTGGCTTTTACATAACATCGTCAGATGGAGTTGGATTTGATTTTGGGATAAGCGTTGAAACCCTTAAGCACGGATGGTCGCACCACCCAACGTTGAACACAATAAGCAGCAATCATATAGGCGCCTGCCAAAATCCATAGATTGATATAACATTTGCTAACCTGGGCCAATGATGCACCGTTGGTGTTCATCTTTATGAAACCTTCCATACCCCATGTGGCAGGTATGCAATCACTTATCCCCTTCCAGAATCCCGGCATCGCATATCGGGGCCAAGTAAGTCCTGACAAGAAGAGGAATACAACCGAGGTAACAACCCATAGCACAAAAACGGATTCACGTTCCCACACTACACCCTGGAAGCACCATCCGAGTCCCACACAGGCCAGAACCATAGGAAGCAGGAACATCAATATCTCGAAAAGATTTCCTGCCATCGGGAATGAGAACATAAGGGGCACATAATGCACAAGATAAATTATGGGCACCATGAGGATTGTGATATAACAAAGCATCTGGCCGAACATAGTCATCAAAACAGAGGGCTGTTCGTTGAATGAATTGTAGCCTATCAACGACGGTCGTTCACGTTTGGCACCTCCTGCCATACCCGAGGCAAGTATTATGCATTGATGCAATATGAGAATGAGGACTCCTGGCATAATAAAAGAGTCGAAACCTCCCTCAATATTACCCATTGTGATATTCTTGATAGGCATCAGATCACCGTCGATCACCGTCTCGGCAAGCGGGGCCACCAAGTCAATTTTCTCAGAAAGTATCTCCGCACCCATCGCCTGGGCCACATTTGTGGAAGCCACCAATAAGGAACGATAGCGAAGAAGCAGGCTCATTTCGCAATAAAGAACGGCCTCTCCTTGCTGGTTGTTTTTTATTCTTTTCCCAAAGCCGTCAGGAATCTCCAAAATAGCATAACAATCATGGTTGTCCATCGCTCTGCGTGCCTCGGCCAAGTCAGCCGCATACCCAATGACCCATGCCTCCTGTGTGGCATCGAAATTTCGAACCAATTCACGGCTTATGTCCGACCTGTCATTGTCTACCACCACCACGGCTACATCCCTCACAAGCTCCGGATTATATATCAGAGAGTAGATCACGGGATATGCCAATGGCAGGAAAAGAAAGAATATGATGATTCCGGGGTCATGGATCACGACCCGAAATTCTTGGCAATATACCTTAAACAATTGCTTGAGCTTGTTCATAAAAGGCAAATTTTAAGGTGCATATACTGGTTTCGCCATTTCCCGTTTTATTCTCCACAACATAGTGAAAGGCAGAACCATGAAAACGATATAGGCCACAAACCATATTCTTGAATAATATATATCCACCCCATTGAGAGCCTGGTCTATATAGATGAGAAGGTTATAACGCACGGGCAATATCCAGGAGAAAATGCTAATCGCGCCATACATGCTTTGCACAGGGAAAGAGAAAGCGGCAACCGAGAAAGCCAGGATTCCCAACAAAGCACTCACCGACAAGGAGAGCCGCAGATTTGGTAAAACTCCGAAGAAGAAAAGGGCCCATCCCTGGCAAGCAAGCACAAACATAATTTCTGAAACCGTTAGCCAAAACCAAGAACCATACACCGGATATCCGTTAATGCCGAACAACCACGATTCCATAAAAATTGCGATTACAATCCATATCAGAGTCTGGGGAAGAAGTTTTGCAAAAAGAGCCTTCACAATGGAACCGTTTGCCATCTGAAGCAGTTTTGTGGAGGTGCCGTATTTTATTTCCTGGCCGAGACTGAAACAGGTGACAAGGAATATCATCAATTCCAAAACTCCCGGGATAAATGAATTACAAAGATATATTGCATAGTTCAAGCCGGGGTTATGGATTCCTCTTGCCTGGATATTTATCGGCAATAGGATCGGAGTAACTTCTTGCGGAGAGGCACCCACCGATTCAAGCACAGTCATGGTCACTCCGGCTTTGGTGTAAAGTGCCGTGGTTTTGAAGGTCTTGAAAAGAATAGAGGCCGGAACGAAATACGTCATATTGGTGTAAAAAGTCACTACCGGTTTTCGACCTGACAACAGATCTCTTTCAAAATTTTCAGGAATTAGGAAGAACCCGAATATATCTCCTTTCTGCATAAGATGTCGAGCCTCAGTATAACTATTGCACGACTCTTTCAGATCCACCATCTGCATCCCTCCCAAATTTTGAGTAACTTTTCTGGAAAGGGAAGAACCATCCTTATCGATCATTGCCGCCGGCACTTTGGATGGGAGGCCCTCCTGCATGAGACTTGTGAGCAACATGAAACAGAACAACGGCAATATGAAGAAGGCCACCCAGTAGATAGGTCGTCTCACTAACTGCAGGACACTTCTAATGAATATTGCTTTTATTCCTTTCATAACTTATTACATCTCACAATTTACTTGTGATCCTCCAATATCACGGACATGCCGGGACGCAGATTTTCGATTTGTTGTGTGGGACGTGCTTTGATCTGGAATGTGCGCGCATCATAATCTCCGGTGGATTTAGTGGCTTGCCAATTGGCATACGTTCCCAGGTCTTTGATGTAGAAAACCTTTGCATCGGTCACGATATCAAGAGCCGGAATGCGGATTTTCAAAACAGTACCGTTAGTGATATCCTTTAAAAGCGTTTCCCTGACATTGAACACCACCCAATGGTCGTCCTTCTGAAGGGACATAATGGGAGCTCCGGTTGCCACGAGTTCCGACACATTGGGATAAATTTCGGTGATCTCGCCGTTATATGGTGCCACTAAGTATTGGTCTTCGAGCAATGCTGTAACTTCATTCACTCCTCCTTTAGCCACATTCACCATTGCCAAGGCAGCCTCCTTATCCTCTTTCTGTGCTCCTGATTTGGCCAGAGAATATTGACTTTCAGCCGCTGCGACACCGGCAGTAGCCGCTTGATATGCAGCCTTCGCCTCATCACGTTTTTGTTCACTAATCACTCCCTTGGCATAAAGGGCTTCCATTCTGTCATAAGTTTTCTTTGCGATACTTTCTGCTGCGATTGCCTGTTGCCAAAGTTCATAGGCAGCCTTCACTATCTGGCTGCGAGTACCGGCATCTACTTTGGCGTTGGCAGCCTGTGCGGCACTTTCCATAGCCTCGGCCTGACCCAAACGGGCGTCAATCAAGGAAGAATGAATATGCACCAGCGTGTCTCCCTTCTTCACACGGTCGCCCTCCTCTACAAAAATTTCTTCCACACGGCCCGGGAGTTTTCCGGAAATACGGATTTCTGTAGCGTCGGCCTGTCCTTGCACCGTGTCGGGACCCTGTTTGATCACCAAAAATCCAAGAATTGCCAAACCGGCAAGGATAAGAATCACAACCACTATCGTAAGGATAAGCATCCTGTCTTTTGCTGAGACAGCTTCTTCATTGCTTTGAGTATTCGAGAGAGGAGCGGAGTTATCGTGAGTTTGCATGATGTGTAAGTTTTTCTTTTATTTCACCATTTATGAGCTTTGGTGTTGCTATTAGTAAGGAAGATTTCCAAGCACTTTCGAGAGGTATGTATGAGCCAATCTCACGCCAATTTCAGCATCAATTTTTTCAGAGTTTGCACCGAGCCAGGCTGTCTGTGCGGCCAAAACATCACTTGTGGTAAGTACGCCTTCTTTGAATCCGAGTTGAGCCTGATAAAGATTTTCATCAGCCTTGTTAAGATTCAAGGATGCCATATTGTAGGTTTTTTCAGCCTCGTCGAGCGTGAATTGAGCCTGGCTGACCTGAAGTTGCACTTTTTCTTCGAGGTCTTCCAAGAGGAGACGTTGAGCAGTTGTGTTGGATTTGGCTGCCTTGTATCTCTTGTAGTCGCCTCCCCAATGCCAGATTGGCACCTGAAGCATGGCTCCCACACTGAAACCGCCGCCGAATCGTTTCTTGAAACCGTCGATCACATTCGGGTTTGAGAATTCATATGCACCGACCACAGCAATTTTGGGAAGCAGTTCACTCAAAGAAAGTTTTTCACGGCTTTGCAAGAGATTGATGGTTTGTCTCACAATTTCAAGATCCTGACGCCTTGAGTACACATCTTCGAGATTGATGTTGTGGGGTGTAAGTTGTGAGTTTTGAGTTTGGAGGTGCTCGTCAGAAAGTTCCATCTGAGTATTTGGAGGCAAACCACAAATCTGTGCCAGAGCCATACGGGAAAGTGTTAAACCGTTTGTCACCTTCACCAATGCAATATTGGCTTCATTTGCTCGCACCTCCACTGAAAGGAGATCACTTTTAGTGGCCACACCCTCTTCAAGCATGGCACGGACATTGTTGCAAAGGGAATCGGTAAGAGAAACAAAACTTTCAGCCAGTTTTTTCTTCTCCTTAAGGGAAATAACTGTCCAATAAGCCTCATCAACCGAATATATAATTTCCTGTGCCACATTGTTGCTCATGGCAGAGGCTATTTTTTCTCCGAACCCGGCAATTTGATTCATAGCCCTGATCTGTCCGCCCATATACACAGGTTGGGTAAGAGTGAAAGCTCCTGCAAAAACGTTATGTATGTCATAACTCATTGCCTCCTTGGGAATCACTGCTACTTCTGATGGAATGTAACTTCCGGTTTCTGGATTGAGGACCGGTTTTCCGTCGGGTCCTTTTACAATATTGTATTGATAGGAACCAGTAGTGGGATCGAAGCTCATGGTAGGAAGTTTCGCATCTTCCCCCAAAAGATTAATTATACGTTGGTTATAGAAATAGGTACCGGTGAAGTCAATACCGGGCAGATATGCGGCTTTAGCGGCCTCTTTAAGGGTGGAAGCGCCCTTAAGGTTTTCCTGAGTCATACGGATCAACTTATTGTTTCTCAATGCCATATTTCTACAGGAATCCAAGCTTACATCCGCATATGCTGAGAAAGCGGCTCCGAAAATTAAGAGCGGTATGAAAATATGTCTCATGTTCAATTGATGAAAGGCACTGCAAATATAGCGATAAATAAGTAATTTTGCATTTATCGAAAGAATTATTATCGGTGATGGAGAATATAATAGAACCATCTGCGCCAAGAGGTTATTTCTCAACCGTTAAGAATCTCTTGAAACTGGGACTTCCGGTTTTGGTGACACAGGTGGGAATTATCGTCGTGAGTTTCGCCGACACTATGATGGTAGGTGCCTACGGTCTCAACGAATTGGCCGCTTCAGCTTTCGTGAATTCCTTGTTTCTGATTGGGATGGTGATGCTTTTGGGATTCGCCGGGGGTGTCACGCCAATTATCGGAGCATTATATGGTAAAGGCGACCATGAAGAAGGGGGCTTGATGCTCAGGGCATCGCTTCTTGTGAATATAGCTATGGCGGGGATTTTTATAATGGCAATGGGATGTCTTTATTTCTTGTTGCCCTATTTCGGCCAAGATGCCGACTTGATGCCTATAGCCAAAGAATACTATCTCATAATACTTCCCTCGTTGCTACCGATGGCGATATTCAATTGTATGCAACAGGCATGCAACGGTGTCACCGATACTGCCACACCAATGTGGATCATAATAGGGGCCGATATATTGAATATACTCGGGAATTATGCCCTTATATTCGGAAATTGGGGTTGTCCGGAATTAGGCCTCGCAGGTGCCGGATGGAGCACCCTTGCGGCTCGCACGGCATCTGCCATAGCAATCATAATTGTGTATACATTGAGCCCTCGCTACTACATTTATTGGCAAAATGTGGTGAGAGGAGGTTCAGGGCGAGATAGGAAACTCCAGGTGTGGAAAACAAGTTATCCCCTGATGGTTCAAAGCGGTGTGGAATGCGGTTTATGGACTGTTGGAGCAGTTGTGAGCGGCTGGTTCGGAAAAGTGGAATTGGCGGCTTATCAGGTAATGAATACCATCGGTCAATTGGGGTTCATGATTTATATGAGTTTCGGTTGGGCCACCTCTATCAAAGTGGCTAACTATACCGGACAGAAAGACTTCTCTTGTGTAAGACTTGTCACAAAGGTAGGACTTCATATGATATTGGTACTTGCCACCATAGCTTCGTTAGTGTTCCTCTTCTTCACAGATAAGATGGTGAATTACTTCACTCCTGAGGAAGACGTTGTGGCTTATGCAATGATGATGATACTGCCCCTTGTGCTCTACCAATATTGCGACGGTACCCAATTAACTTATGTAAATGCCTTGAGAGGCACCTCGGAAGTGAAACCCTTATTATGGATTTCCATTGTAAGTTACATATTTGTAGGTATCTCGGTTTTAATGCTTTTCGCAGTAGGTTTCGGGATGGAAACCGTGGGCGTTTACTATAGTTTCTCGGTGGCATTGCTCACAGCTGCAGTATTGTTGGTAGTCACCTTTAGGAGAACAGTGAGAAAGTTGGAAAGCCAAGAAAATAATAAAATTGTGTTAAATATGCTCTCCAATGGGGAGTAATTTAGTAACTTTGTGGGAATAGAACTAATTCAATGGGCAAGATCATATCAATAGCGAATCAGAAGGGAGGTGTCGGAAAGACGACCACAGCCTTCAATTTGGGTGCATGTTTGGCAGCCGACGGTAAAAAAGTGCTTTTGGTTGACGCTGATCCTCAAGCGAATGCCACTTCCGGTCTTGGATTGAATCCGGAGGATGCGGAGGTATCGGTCTACGAATGTCTGGTGGATAATGCCGATCCAAAAACGGGCATAAGGGAAAGCTGCGTCAAAGGCCTGGAGGTGCTCGGTTCCCGGATCGACCTTGTCGGGGCTGAAGTGGAACTCATGCAACAGAAAGACCGAGAAAGGGTCCTTTCCAGAGTGTTAAGGCCATTGAAAGATTCCTATGACTACATATTGATAGACTGCAGTCCCTCCTTGGGACTAATAACAGTAAACGCCCTCACGGCCTCTGATTCGGTAATCATTCCGGTTCAGGCGGAATATTTTGCATTGGAAGGGATTTCACAATTACTGAACACTATCCGGATTATAAAAAGCAGATTGAGTCCTACACTGGAAATCGAGGGATTCTTGCTAACCATGTATGACGCACGCCTAAGACTTGCCAACCAAATATTTGAAGAATTGCGTCAACATTTCGGCGACATGGTATTCAACACCGTGATACCCAGAAACATCAAACTTTCGGAGTCGCCGAGCCATGGATTGCCGGTGACCTTATATGATCCGGAAAGTAGGGGCGCCATAGCCTACGGGCAATTGAGCAGAGAGCTGATAGCCAAGAATAGACCTAAGAGATGAGGGTATAGAGTTAGGGTTTAGAGTAAAAGATTTTATATGGCGTTAAAAAGAAATGCATTGGGAAGAGGCCTTGACTCTTTGATATCGGTAAGCGATATTCAGACCGGAGGCTCCTCGGCCATAAATGAAATAAGAATAGACGATATCAAGCCCAATCCGAATCAACCAAGGCGCACTTTCGATGAAGAGACCTTGGAAGAACTGGCCACTTCGATAAAGGAATTGGGAGTGGTTCAACCTTTGTCGGTGAGGGATATGGGCGACGGCACATATCAAATCATTGCCGGAGAAAGAAGATGGAGAGCCGCAGGACGTGCGGGTCTTAATTCTGTGCCTGCTTATGTAAGAAGCGCCTCCGACTCGGAGGTAACTGAAATGGCGCTGATTGAAAATATCCAAAGAGAAGATCTCAACGCCATTGAGGTGGCTTTGGCATTCCGCAATTTGATCGATACTTACAATCTTACCCAGGAACGTCTTTCAGAACGATTGGGCAAGAACCGGGCCACGATCGCCAACCATCTCCGTTTATTGAAACTTCCGGCTGAAATACAATTGGGACTCCGCGACCATAAATTGGATATGGGACATGCCAAGGCTCTTTTGAGTGTGGAAGACCCGAAGCTTCAACTCAAGATTTACAACCTTATTCTTAAGGATGGCCTTTCAGTAAGGAAAGTAGAGGAATTGGTGAAGGAGAACGGACAGACCAACCCCGTTCAGAAACCCGAAAGCGAAGATAAAAAAGAGAAAATTCATCGTTGGGATGAATTCCAGAATCTTCTTTCGGAAAAACTCGGTTCTCAAGTAAAGATTTCACAAAAGACTCACGGCAAAGGCACCATCACTATCAACTTTTCCAACGAGGAGGAATTGAAAAATTTAATCCGGGTTATCTCGGAATCAGGAGAGACTCCGAATTGAATAAAATTTTCACACATATAGCTATCATAGTCATCCTGTTATCAGGATTGGGGTCATTACGTTCATATGCCCAGGAACCAATGATAACCCCGTCAGGAGAACCCAACGACACCACGGCTTATGTAGACGGCATGATCCTCATGAAAACGCCACTCGAGGCAGAGGAAGATGAAGACGGCGACATCACGGTGGTGACTGCCGACGACTATCATCCATATGGATTGGAAAACAAAAGGGAATTCAATCCGAGTCCCGAACGCGCAGTGTGGATGTCGGCTCTTTTCCCGGGATTGGGACAAATCTACAATCGCCGGTATTGGAAACTTCCCATTGTTGTGGGTGGGTTCATGGGTTTAGGTTATGCCACCAACTGGAACAACAGTATGCTCCAGGAATATTCTCAAGCCTACCGTGACCTTATGGACAATGACCCTTCAACAAAATCCTATATGAATTTCTTCCCACCTAACACCAAGGAAGAAAACCTAAACAAGACATGGCTCACCAATGTGATGAAAAGCCGTCGAGATTTCTATCGAAGAAACCGAGACCTCTGCATCATTTGTTGTGTGGGTCTTTACCTTATCTGCATGGTGGATGCATATGTAGACGCTTCGTTGGCCCACTTCGATATCTCGCCCGACCTCTCTTTGGAATGGAGTCCAGCGATAGGGATTGATCCTTCGCCCGAACGGAAATTGAATGTAGGTATTCAATGGGCTCTGAATTTTTAAGTTTTGAGTTTAGAGATATGATGAATATGAAAAAATATATATTGGCTTTATCAGCAATTTTAGCAACAGTAGGCGTTTTTGCCCAGAATAATAAGGGCAACGTGAATGTGCTCGATCTAAAACATAGCATCACCGACCAGGCGATCGTTTATCCGGAAAGTTTTGAGACCGATACTCAAAAATTACTTGAAAGCTGGTTTATCAAGAATTACACTTCCACCGACGACAGATATGCCACAGAAGGGGATGTGGTGTTTAGTGATGAGGTGATAATCGATCGTCTTAAAGCCTTACCCAACGTTATCGAGATGCCTTACAATCAAATTGTGAGATCTTACATAGATAAATACACCAAATCCAATCGGGCCCAAGTGCCGGCACTATTGGGACTGGGTCTTTACTACAATCCTATTTTCGAGCAGTCGCTTGAAGAACAGGGCTTGCCTTTGGAATTGAAATACCTTCCTATGATAGAGTCAAGCCTCGACCCGAACGCCGTGTCAAAACATGGTGCGGCAGGACTCTGGCAATTCATGCTTGCCACAGCGAAAGGATTAGGCATGGAAGTAAACAGTCTTGTGGATGAAAGAAGAGATCCTTATCTATCTTCTGAAATGGCCGCAAGTTATCTCAAGGGACTTTATGACACCTATGGTGACTGGACCCTTGCAATCGCTGCCTATAACTGCGGACCCGGCACTCTTAACAAAGCCATCAGAAGAGCCGGTGGAGAACCCAAAGACCATGATTTCTGGAGCGTCTATAATTATCTCCCGGAAGAAACCAAAGGATATGTTCCGGCATTTATCGCAATAAACTATGTGATGAACTACTATCCGGAACACAACATTTCACCGGTGTTGCCTACCGCCCCTCTGGTGATGGACACCATCCATGTGTCAGACAGAATACATTTCGAACAGATATCACAGGTGCTTAATATCCCGGTGGAAGAACTCAGAATCCTTAATCCACAATATCGTGCAGATATAATTCCTGGCACCTCCGAAAATCCGAGGAATCTGATCCTTCCCTCACAACAGATCCATGCATATCTTATGAGCGAAGAGGATATAAAGAATTATGAGCCGGAGAAATATTTACCAAGGGATAAGGTTGAACCGGGAGAAATTCAGGGAGATTCATTGGCTGTGGTGGAAGACACGGAGATATGGGCCGAACCCATCACCACCGTTTCCGACAAAGTGGAAAGAAACGGGGAAACCCAGACCATTGTGCATAAAGTGAAAGCCGGCGAAACCTTAGCCTCGATCGCCAAGACCTATGAGGTGACTCAAGAAGACATCAAGAAGACCAACAACTTGAGAAGAAATGCTGTAAGAGTGGGCCAGCAATTAAAGATCACAACGAGTGCTCCACAAGCCGAGATGGAATCAACGGCAGCTGCGGTTACCAAACCTGCCCCTTCCAATAACAAAACCCAGACTTCAACCCCTAAGAAACAGACAACTACCTCATCGAAGACAACCACTCATTTAGTGAGTAAAGGGGAAACCTTGTCGACCATTGCGAAAAAATATGGTACTACCATTACGGCTATAAAGAATGCCAATGGTTTGAAAAATGACAATATCAGAGCGGGGCAAACATTAAAAATTCCCGCCAAATCGACGGGAACAACATCTTCAAATAAAAGTTCAGCCGGAACAAAGAAGAAGAAAAGATAGGTCAACAGTTACATCCGCTGCCGCAACTTCCGCTGTCACAGCCTCCTGAACCTCCACAGCCTCCACAACATCCTCCCTGTGGAAGATCCTCCGGTGTGGCATCTCTCACTTCTACGATTTCTCCTTCATATCTAACAGTAAGACCTGCGAATGGATGATTGAAATCCATTTTTATCTTATCTCCTATTTCTGTCACTAAACCTTCAACACGTAGGTTGTCAGCCGTCATCATGGGCAATACCTTGCCTACTTGCACTTCTTCGGCAAGTTTGCCGTCGCGCATGAAAATCTCTTTATCCAAGCTCATCAACAATTCTTCATTCTTGTCCCCGAAGGCTGCTACCGGTGGAAGTGTCACCTCGAATTTATCACCCTTAGATAGTCCTTCCATCACTGTAAGCAAACCGGGAACTATACCTGGAGTCACACCATACACCATCTCATCCGGGGCATCCTTGGGTGTCTCGAACAGCAGTTTATTGTCAGAGTCATTATAAAGCTTGTAGGAATATTCTACATATTTTCCGGGTCCTACTTTTTCTTTTTCGTTTTCCATTTTTTACTAAAGTTGAAAGTTTTAATGTATAACACTACTCTTCTTCCCAAAGTTCAGGATGCTTCATCACATATTGGGTCGTGGGTACTCCAACATTGAAATAAAAACCTTGAGCTACCTTGTCCCTGAGCCTCCGGGCAGTTTCTTCATCCGGCCGCACGGTTAGATAATCATATCCCGGTTCGATAAAATCAACATCCGTCGCTTCATATCCCAAAAGCCTCACCAAATCGTATTCATGCACCGGATATATCACAAACCAGGCATTTTCGATATCTTCACCGGTCCCCGTGCTTTTGATGGCACCAAGCAAATGTTCTAACCTATATTCCCAAATCTTGGCGCTCATATCTTTTCTCTTTTCTTTGAGCACATGAACAAGGAAAGACATCTGCCTTAAATCGAAGGGATTGTCCCTCAACGACAGTTCTGCATATTTCCTTATCGTATCAATCTCTTCTTTGCTGTGAGAAGATTTTAGGCGTAGCTCATCTGTCACTCCCGAGTAAGGCGACGTGCGGTAGGGATCATAATCTTCTTGAAACATATAGCCCAAATAAAAATAACGGTATTCCTCATTGGTCATGATGGTGTCGTTTCTTGTATATTTCGCCATAAGTTTCGGGAAATAAAACGGACTCTTGGGATCATAAGTCTTTTGTTTTATTTCGTCAAGATCAGGTTTTTCCACCACTATCTTTCGCTTGTTCTGTTGGGTATTGCCCTGATTGTCATCAGCCACTTGAGCATAGGCGCCCTGACATGCCAGGAGAGTAATTATCCCATAAAACAAATATTTTAAAATATTTTTAAGCATTTTCCTTCTGATTTAAATTTTGTGCTGTTGCTGTATCTTTCTTCATTTCAGGATAGCGCACGCGTGTATGATAAATAGTGGCAAGTCGTTTCTTGAACACACTCTTGATGATTTCCACGTCTTTGAATGATATGGGAGATTCTTTAAACATTCCGTCAGCTATCTGACCGTTTATGATATTTTCCACAAGTCGGTCGATCGACTCAGGTGAATAATCTGTGAGGGAACGGGAGGCAGCCTCCACTGCATCTGCCATCATCAATATGGAAGTCTCAACACTCTTTGGGTTGGGACCGGGATAAGAAAAGTCACCTTTATCTATAACCTTATCAGGATTGTTGTTGACAGCTGTGGTATAAAAATATTTGGCCATCCCCTTTCCGTGATGTTCCAAGATGAATGATTTCACCAAGGCCGGTAATTTATGTTTATTCGCCAGGGCAGCCCCTTCTGTGACATGCGATATGATTTTTTTGGCGCTTGTCACCGGATCTAATCCTTGATGAGGATTTATGCCATGTTGGTTTTCGGTAAAGAAAATAGGACTTGAAAGTTTTCCGATGTCATGATATAAAGCCCCGGTTCTCACAAGAGTGGTGTTTGCTCCTACAGCCCTTGCAGCTTCCGCGGCGATTGTGGAAACCTGGATGGAATGTTGGAAAGTGCCCGGAGCCTCTTCAGCCAGACGTCTCAAGAGAGGGCTGTTGATATCGCTCAATTCCACTAAAGTCACAGCCGAAGTGAATCCGAATATCTTTTCAATCACAAGTATGAGGACATAAGCAAACGATAGGATCACGGAATTGATAAGGAACATGGCAAGGATTCTCCAGGAAAATTGAGAGAAGTTTCCTTCCATTATAAGGAGCATAATGAAATACGTGAAGACATAGGTGATAAGGGACAATACCGCTGTGCGAAGCAATTGTGAACGTCGGTCGAGCTGCCAGATGCTGAATGTGGCTACAAGCCCCACAATCAATTCCATAAAGAGGAACTGCAATGGATAAGTAGACACTAAAGCTGACAAAAATACTGTCGCGATAAGAGAGAATATGGCTGTACGGGAATCGAAGAAAACAAGAACAATCACCGGCACCGCAGCAAAGGGCACCACGAAAAGGCCCTGTATCACATTCTCAAACATCAAAATAGCAAATAGAGTGAAGAGTGTTATGAATGTGATCAGGAAAGTCATCTTCCGGATGTCGGAGAAGAACAGCGGACGATAGATACTTAAGAAAATGTAAAGGACAGTGAGAATCACTGCTATATATAAACCCTGCCCTATAATGAAGTATGTATGGTCGTGTCGGTCGGACTGCCTGGTGGCCAACATTTCCTGATAAGTGTTCAGATTGGTGAAAATCTGGGGAGTAATGATTTCTCCTCTGTCCACAATTCTTTGTCCGGTTTTGATCACACCAAGTGCCCCGTTCACGGTGAGATATTCCTGGTCACGATATTTGGAATCGGTAACGGAATCAAGCACAATGTTGGCATTGAGACTTAAATTCAGAGCCCTGGTGATTTCCTGGGAAAGATCGGGCATATTCTTTGTCTTTTGCGCCTCATACACGGAGTCGATAAAAGTATAGGCTCTCCGTGCTGAAAACATATTCTTGAAATCCAAAGCTACGATTTCCTTGGTATTGTCCTTGCTTTCTGTGACAAGTCGTAGGGCATTCTTATGGTTATCATGCAACTCTTCTATCAAATCGTTGTCAAGAATGCCTTTTTCATATGTCTGGGTCAGCAAGGAGGTAAGGAGATAGGCTTGTCCCGGTGTGGCCTCTTGAGAGATTAGAGCGTTGAATCTGTTTATATTCTCTTTTTCAACTTGAAGATCACGTTTCACAAAAGGTACAAAAGTACGGTCGATACTGTCGCGCATCACTCTTATTGAAGTAGAGTCCCTTAGGATAGGTATATCAAAATCTGCGGTAAGCAATGGATATTTCCATGGCTGGTTTTGCTCATAGGAAAAACCCTGATGGTCGGCATGCGGAAGCACCAGCAAAATTATCGCCACTGCAGAGGCCGCAAGTCCGAATCTCAGAAGATTTAATTGTGAAAATATCTTGGATAGCATTATTAATATTTAACGTTGAAAGTTGAATAAGATTAGGAGGTGCGTTTTGCGAATTTCACCCCTTTGATATGCAAAAGGCTTTCACACAGATTATTCACGGTGTCGGTATTATCCACGCAAAAAGTCATGTCGCAATGAAACACCTCTTTACTTGTGGAAATATTGAGACTGCGGATGTTGATCCCGAATTTTTTGGAAACCAAGTCAATAATCTCATCCAAAATGCCCATACGGTCGATACCATCCACCTCCACGGAGGCTATAAAACTTGAAGAACTTCCTCCCCATTGAGTCACTACAAGACGGGGCCCGTAAATTGTCTTAAGCCTCATTGCGATGGGACAATTCACCTTATGTAGCACCACCTCCTCATCTTCATTTACAAAACCCAGGACATCATCACCCGGAATGGGATTGCAACAGCTCTCTGTATGGTAGTTTGGTTCTTTATCGTTGGGATATAAAGTAAAAACTTTCTTTCTGTCGATGATGATCCCGGATTTGTGCTCACCTTTTTTCTTTTTGGACTTAAATGGATAGAGCAAAAGTTTTTTTACGATGGACCGTTTTTCCTCTTGGGATCCTGAAGGAGATTGTATCTTGTCAAGTTCTTCGAGTGATAATTTGTCAACCGTTTCTGCTTTCTTAAGGTAAGTCCTGATCCGGTTTTTAGCTTTCGCCGTGTAACAGAAATCCATCCACTCCGGAGTTGGTGATTGCGACTTTGAGGTGATGATCTCCACCTGGTCGCCACTCTGAAGGACATGTGACCTCGGCACGAGCTTATGGCTTATTTTCCCGGCCATGCATTCCAATCCAAGTTGTGAGTGTATTGCAAAAGCCATATCGAGCACTGTTGCCCCATTTGGAAGTGTCAGCAGGTCTCCTCTTGGAGTGAAAACATATATTTCGGATGAAAAAAGATTCAGTTTGATGGTATCGAGAAAATCCATCGCATTAGGTTCAGGATGGGCAAGGATATCCTTGATGGTGTTCATCCAAGTGTCTAACTCGGTTTCATCTTCATTCACCCCGTCCTTATATTTCCAATGAGCGGCATAACCGAGTTCGGCGATTTCATCCATCCTTCGGGAGCGTATCTGCACCTCAATCCATTTACCTTCAGGTCCCATAGCCGTGAGATGCAGAGCTCTATATCCATTCGCTTTGGGGATACTTATCCAATCGCGCAGACGTTCCGGATGGATTTTGTATTTTTCTGTAAAGAAAGTATAGATTTGCCAGCATTTGATTTTCTCCTGGGCTTCGTCATCGTTGTCAAAAATCACCCTGACTGCATACACGTCATAGATCTCTTCAAACGGAATCTTTTTTGTCTCCATCTTGTTGTAGATGGAATAGGCGCTCTTCACTCGAGCCTTTATTTCATATTTGAAACCGGCCTCGTCGAGCATCTTTTTTATCGGAGCCACGAATTCTTCAGTGATGGCAATACGGTGCTCCTCGGTTTCATTCACTTTTTCTATAATTTCCCGATATTTCTGAGGATGCTCATATTTGAAAGCAAGGTCTTCAAGTTCATATTTAATTTTACTCAGACCAAGTCGATGTGCCAACGGTGCGTAAACATATAAAGTCTCCCCTGCGATTTTATATTGTTTTTCGGGACGCATAGAACCCAAGGTACGCATATTGTGAAGCCTGTCGGCCATCTTCACAAGAATCACCCTTATGTCCGTGCTCATGGAAAGGAGCAGTTTCCGGAAATTCTCTGCCTGAACCGATGACTGCGCTCCAAAAATACCACCGGAAATTTTGGTAACCCCCTCGACAATGTCCGCGATTTTGAGACCAAATGCAGTTTTTATATCCTCGTGGGTATAATCCGTATCCTCCACCACGTCATGTAGCAATGCAGCACAAATTGAAGTGGAACCCAAACCCAATTCCTCCACCACAATTCTTGCAACGGCTATGGGATGAAGGATATATGGCTCACCGCTGCGTCTTCTGGCCCCCTTATGCGCCTCTTTGGCAAAACGATAAGCCTTTTCTATAATTTCCACCTTTTTACGGTGGTTGCTCTCCAAATAACAATTCAGGAGGTCGCGGAATGCGGCATCCACTATTTTATCTTCTTGGGAAGCTGAGTTTTGGGTTAGGAATAATGGATAGGTTTCTTGCATCTATACTATCTGCCGGTGCTTTTATTAATCGAAACGGGGGCAGATACAAAGTTAGTGATAATGACGCTTAAAACCAAAACGAATTATGTAGGTTTGCCATAGAAATTGCCGCAGCAGCCGCTTCCGCCCCTTTATTTCCGAGAATTCCGCCGGCTCGTTCTTGAGCCTGGGTGAGATTCTCAACTGTCAATACTCCGAAAATCACCGGGGTCTTTCCTTGGCTGTTGAGTGTGGTAACTCCTTGCGCCGCAATTTGGCAAACATAATCGAAATGAGGCGTGTCACCTCTGATCACACAACCTATCACTATAACGGCTGCCGCATCCCCTCCATGCACCATCAAGGAAGCGGCATTTACAAGTTCAACTGTGCCCGGCACCGACACGCTTTTGATATTCTTTTCATCCACTCCGGCCTTGCGAAGCACATCTAAGGCTCCGTCTCTTAATGCATAGGTTATATCGCTGTTCCAATCAGCGGTGACCACATAAAATTTACCGGAACATTTTTTATTTAATTGAGGAATTTCCAAATTATCCCCGTTGGTGTTCAAAATCGTTGACATTTTTAAAGTTGAAAGTTTAAAGTTTAAATTTGAGAGTTTAGAGTTTTATGGATTCAGCTTTTCACTTTCAACTTAGCCTTGGCACCAGCTATCACCTTATGCAAGAACATCCGCCATTTTGTTTCCGGCTCTTCATTGTTGTCAATCACTTCGATCAATGATATTATATCCTGTTCCAGATCCACGTCCTTCAAACTTACAGCATGAGGCAAGATTGCGTCCAGCAATCGTTTTGCTCTGGGCAACATAGAACGAAGCCGGATCATAACCTCAGCCATTTCCACTGTCATTTTTATTTCCTTCTTTGTCACCCTTCCGGTCCGCTTCTTAGAGATCTTAATGGCTTCGGCATAAAATTTCAATGACTCCCTAATATCTCCGGTAGCCGCAAGAAGTTGCGCTGTAGTGCAGAGGGAATCCACAAGTTTGTCAGTGGCAGCGGAAACTCCCGAGTTAACCTTATTGGAGAGCGAATCGGTAGTGATTTGTTGTTTCACCAATAAGGCTAATGCCTTTTTACGTGAGCGAAGTATCCTGGTAGACAATTCCATCGCCAGAATGTGGTATTGGCCGAATCTTTCTTCATCCTGCTTCACAAGATTGTCAAGCACTTTGAAGAGGGTTTCTACCTCTTTCTCGCTCTGTTTGTAATTATGCAGGGCGTAATGAATTTCAGCCAGGTCAAATAACACCGCCACAAACAACGAGCGGAATTCCGGATTCTGATAATCAGGAAATTCCCTCATGATCTTAAGTGCAGCAACCGTGCGCTCCATTGCCTCAAGATATTTTGCCTGACTTATATTTTCTCCCGCCTCCTTACGGGTTTGGATAGCGTTTTGCAATATTTCCTTTCCCTCCGGTGTAATCCCCGGGGCATCCAAATTAAGTTTGAGTTCTATCTGGGTCATTTCTGATGATTTTTAGCGTTAATACAAGCTGTGAGTTTTTCCCGCCACTCTTCATTAAGAGGTGCGGCTTTTTGCGTGTGGGGATCGAACGACACCATCACAGACTCACATAGCGATTTGACTTCGCCGGTTTCGGAATTCCTCAACATCTGCAGAAGTTTGAAACTTTTGTCGTGGATAAAGGTACATGTGGTTAGCACTTCAATTTTTTCTCCCCAAAATATGGGAGCGATGAAGGCACAATCTATATTGGCCACCACTGTGTCCACTTCCTGCCAAGATATGGCCCTACCCAACAGTTCAGTCATAAATGTAGCCTTGCCGGTATCATAATACTGAAGGTAGACGATATTATTGACATGTCCCACAACATCCACATCGCTAAAGCGGATCTGGATGGGAAGACAGTTTGAGAATATTTCTATCGATGGAATTTCGTGGGGATTCATGAAGTGAATTTAATTTCTGTAATGACTTCTTTTCCGATGTTTTTGTTTATAATCTCTCGTAGACGGCTACGATTCATATGCAATTCATTCCTTAAAGACGCATTCGGCACACCAATATACATCACACCATTTTTCACCGAAGGTTTTCCCGTCAGTTGGGCAATGCTGCTGCCGGCAACCTGTATCCACATGTCGGCTGCCTTGAGTTCATCCAACCGATTTTGCATCGAGGTTTGTTCAAGAAGGTCCCGGAGGACATCGCCGACACTTTGTGGAGTATACCGCTGCATATCATTCAGGCGTTAACGGAGTGAATTCTCCTTCCGATACATTTATAAGGGTTTTCGGTCCGTTTATTACTGATAAAATATCATCAAGATGCTTACGGTTGGTATCAGTGATAAAAATCTGCCCGAAATCTTCCGCATTGGTTACTTCCTTCATAATATTCTCCACTCTGGAAGCATCCAATTTATCGAAGATATCATCGAGCAAAAGCAAAGGAGTTATCCCTTTTTGTTGCTTTAGATAACGGAAAATGGCAAGTCGCAGCGCCACAGCAAAAGTCTTCAATTGTCCCTGACTGCCCAAGGTCCGAAGACTGTAGCCGTCGAGACTTGATTCTATGTCATCACGATGAATACCGGCGGAGGTGAAACCCAAGACTTGATCTTTGGCCCTATGGGAATCAAGCACCTCCTTCATCGTGGCATCATTAAGTTTGCTTTTATATTTGATTTCAGTTTTTTCGTGACCTCCGGAAATCCTTTCATAGATTTGAGCCACTATGGGACCTATTTTTTCCACCCATTCCTTTCTGGCCGAATGAATGATAGCCCCTGTCTCCTCCATAGTGTTTTCTATGGATTCATAAAGTATGGGGTCTTTCACCCCGGCCCTGAGCATCTTGTTGCGATTCTCAAGCGCCCGGTTATACCTAATCAAGGCGGAAAGATATGTGGGATCTGCCTGAGAGATTACCATATCCATGAGTTTACGCCTTTCCTCTCCGCTACCCGAAACTATCCTGGAGTCATCCGGAGTGGATATAACGATGGGATAACTTCCGATATGTTCAGAAAATTTAGCATATTCCTTGCCGTTGCGCTTCAGACTTTTTCGTTTCCCTTTTGCAAGTCCGCAAGAAATAGTGTCTTTGGCATCGGAGTCGGTATGAAATTCGCCTTTCACAAGCATCAGGTCCTCGCCATGTTTCACAAGGGAAGAATCAGGAATTGAAGACATCGGTCTTGCCATGCTCAACAGATGAATTGCATCCAAAAGATTGCTTTTCCCCATGCCGTTCATTCCCAACAGACAGTTCACACCGGGAGAGAATTCCAATTTGGCACTTGGAATATTCTTGAAATTCAATATTTCTATATTGTCAAGAGTCATAATTTCTCACCGAACGCAAGATCTCCGGCGTCTCCCAATCCTGGAACGATGTAACTGTGACTGTTGATTTCCGGGTCGATTGCAGCAGTCCAGATGGTGGTTTTGTCCTGAGGCATCACCTTGGCCACATAGTCTATAGCCTGTTGTGAGGCAATCACAGACGCAATATGCACTTTCCTCGGAACACCGTTGTTTAAGAGAGCCCGATAGCCCAGCTCCATGGAACTGCCTGTGGCTAACATTGGATCCACAATTATCAAGGTTTTCCCCTCTATATCGGGTGATGCGAGATATTCCACCAAAACATCAAATTTGTCACCTTTTTCCTTATATTTTCTATAGGCGCTCACAAACGCGTTTTCAGCATGATCGAAATAATTCAGGAACCCGTGATGGAACGGGAGCCCGGCCCTGAGTATGGTTGCCAACACAACTTTATCCGATGACTCCTTCACAACAGCCTTTGCTAATGGAGTGGTGACTTGTTCGTCATGATAATCCAACCTTTTAGAGATTTCATAAGCCATTATTTCACCAATTCTTTCAAGATTTCTGCGAAATCGAAGCGGGTCCGTTTGAATTGAAGTGTCGCGTAGTTCCCTCATAAATCTGTTCAAAAGTGAGGGTGTTTTCTCAAGGTTTATAATTTCTATCATGGCACGAGTTTTTGCAAATTTATCAAAATTCTTGCATAAATTGTAGAATATAATTAAATTTGCATTGAAATAAGTGAGAGAACACTGTTTCAAGGGTGGATACCAGAGTGGCCAAATGGGGCAGACTGTAAATCTGCTGGCTTACGCCTTCGGTGGTTCGAATCCATCTCCACCCACTAAAAAAGGATGCTTTTTAAAGGCATCCTTTTTCTATTATTCTATCTGTTGTAATAAAATTTTTAAATCAGGAATATCATTCTTACAAATTTCAAAAACAATCTCAGGACTTATTGTATAATATCCATGCACTAAGACATGTCTGAGTTTTATATAATCATTCCAATTTATAAAAGAATTAGTGGTTCTAAACTCTTCTGTCAATAAATTTGAAGCTTCTCCTATTATTTCAAGATTCTTCACCACCGCATAAAAGAGAACCCCCTCTCCTCTCATGTCATCCAAACTTTTATCCTTCATAAAAGTTTCTATCTTATCGATTGCCTTCTTTATATGAAGGATGCGGGATGGATCTTTAAGCTTCTCTCTCATAAATTAAGATCTTATCCTTTTCTATGTAAGGCTTGATCCATGGAACTAAAGATTTTTCCTCCACCAAATCTACATTCCTTTGTAGTCTTGCCTCCAAATCGTTTATAATACTTATAAATTTCATGCCGATTTTTGTTTTTTCGGTAAAATTTATAAGTATATCCACATCACTGTCTTCTCTTGCATCTCCTCTTGCAAAAGAACCAAAAAGCCAAGCTTTATCAATTGGCTGAGACGAAAAGTATTCTCTTATTATGTTGAGATCTATTGTCATCTACATTATTTGAGTTTGGAGGAAGCTTCTCGGATCCTGCGCATGGCTTCGCGGATATTATCATCGGAAGTGGCATAGCTCAAACGCATGTATCCCGGGGCACAGAACGCCTCTCCGTCCACACAGGCCACATGTGCCTCTTGAAGCAAATACATGGTGTAGTCACCGCTGCTCTTTATCTCATAATCTCCATATTTCTTACCGATAAATGATGTCACATCCGGGAAAAGATAGAAAGCGCCTTCCGGCTTGTTAACCTTCCAACCCTCTATATCTTTTGCCAATTCCACAATCAAGTCTCTGCGACGTTCAAAGGCTTTACGCATATCTTCTACACAAGTCTGTGGACCTTCATATGCCGCTTCCGCTGCTTTCTGTGCTATGGACGATGCTCCGGAGGTATATTGGCCTTGCAATTTGTTACATGCTTTTGCAACATCCAACGGCCCGGCAAGATAACCCACACGCCATCCCGTCATGGCGTATGCTTTTGAAACACCATTGATTATTACTGTGCGGTCTTTCATCCAGTCATTGTCCGCGATTGAGGAAACGCCACCCACAAAATTGATATGCTCATAAATCTCATCACTCATCACTGTGATGTCGGGATATTTTTTTAGCACCTCCGCCAAGGCCTTCAATTCATCTTTTGTATAAACCGAGCCCGTGGGGTTACAAGGAGAATTAAGCAGTAGCATCCTAGATTTAGGAGTGATGGCCGCTTCAAGTTGGGACGGTGTGATTTTGAAATCATTTTCGAGACCGGCAGGCACCAAAACCGACTTTCCTTCAGCCAATTTCACCATCTCAACATAACTTACCCATGCCGGAGTGGGTATAATAACCTCATCACCCGGATTTATCAAGGAAAGTATCACATTGGCAAGTTCCTGTTTTGCTCCGTTACCCACAACGATTTGGTCAGGACTGTAGCTTAAACCGTTCTCTTTCTCCAACTTGTTGCAGATCGCTTTCCTGAGGGAAAGATAGCCTGCCACGGGTGTATACCGGGAGAAATTATCATCGATGGCTTTCTTGGCTGCCTCCTTAATAAAATCAGGGGTATCGAAATCCGGTTCACCGACCGACATATTTATTACATCAATACCTGCCGCCTTAAGTTCGGCACTCTTTTGCGACATGGCTAATGTAGCTGACGGAGAGAGATTCTTTATCCTGTTTGATATCATGAGTGAGTTATAAGTTGTGAGTTGTAAGTTTTAAGTGAGAATTATAGTTGTGAGTTGTAAGCTATGGGTTGTAAGTTGTGAGAAATTCTTAAATCTCACAACTTAAAACTTAAAACCCAACACTTTAAATAGATAGTCTTCTTAGAGTATTCATCAATTCCTGATCTATGGGTTTGTCATTCTTGATGGCCTTTGTGAACGGAACGTAAACGATCTCATCATTCTTGATTCCAACCATCACATTTCTTTGGTCATCAAGTAACGCATCCACAGCGGCTGCTCCCATGCGAGAAGCAAGGATACGGTCGTAGGCTGTCGGAGAACCACCTCTCTGAAGGTGTCCCAATATACTGACTCTCACATCATAATCCGGATATTGCTCCTTCACTCTTGCGGCAAGACCCAAGGCACCCCCTGTGGAAGGTGATTCAGCCACAAGCACTATTGAAGAGTTCTTTGATTTTCGGAAACCGTTGGCGATAAGTTCGTCAAGCTGTTCGGCCTGGGTTGAAATTTCCGGAATAATGGCAGCCTCGGCTCCGGAAGCAATGGCACCGTTAAGAGCCAAGAATCCGGCATCACGGCCCATAACCTCGATGAAGAAAAGACGTTCGTGAGATGTAGCGGTGTCTCTGATTTTGTCCACACAATCCATAATTGTGTTCAAGGCTGTGTCATATCCTATGGTGGAGTCTGTGCCATAGAGGTCGTTGTCTATGGTGCCGGGAAGTCCTACAACCTGAAAATTGAATTCGTTTGCGAATATACGCGCACCCGTGAGCGAACCGTCACCACCTATCACCACCAAAGAGTCGATGCCGTGACGTTGCAAAACATCATAAGCACATTGCCTTCCTTCCGGTGTCTGGAATTCCTTGCATCGAGCGGTCTTTAGAATCGTACCTCCCCTTTGGATAATGTTTGATACGTTTTGAGTGGAAAACTCCTGGATTTCATCGGTGATAAGTCCACGATATCCACGCATGATTCCGTAAACTTTAAATCCGGCTACTATTGCTGCACGTGTCACCGCACGGATCGCGGCGTTCATTCCCGGGGCGTCACCTCCTGAGGTGAGAATTCCCACTGCTCTTTGATGGCTCATGATTTAGGTTTTTTATGTTGTAAGTTATTCGTTTTAGGTTGTAAGTTGACAAAATTAAATATTTTGGGGGTACTGACAAAAAATTTGGTTAAATTTGCCTTTAATCTTTTTTCAACTATTAAACTATGTTCGGTGCGATTTGCACTCATCTCTAAAATAAATGGATAAAATAAAAAACATAATATTCGACCTCGGTGGAGTTATAATCGATCTTGAGCGCCGCATGGCTATTGATGCCCTCGACCGCCTTGGAATCAAGGATGCTTCGGCTCTTCTTGGTGAATACGAACAGAAAGGTCCTTTCCTCATGCTCGAGAAAGGAGAGATTTCCTCTTCTGAACTTTATGACATCCTCCTTCCTAATTGTAAGGAAGGCACTACTTGCAACGACATTAGGGATGCCTTCGAAGAATTCCTTCGCGACATACCGGTGCAAAGATTGGAGATGCTGGATAAATTACGTGAAAAGGGTTATAAGCTATATGTGCTCTCAAACACTAACCCTATCATGTACAACCATTGGATTGACAATGCCTTCCGCAATGACGGGAAATCCGTCAACGACTATTTCGATGGAATCGTTACCTCATTCCAGGAGAGAATGTGCAAACCGGATCCCGAGTTGTTTAAAAAAGTTACACAAAAATATCATCTAAATCCTGAGGAGACTTTGATGCTTGATGATTCGGAGGCAAATGTAAAGGCCGCAAGAAGTATAGGTCTACAGGCTGTCAGAATTATGCCTTCCGGGCATGATTCTTTTATGGAGGTGTGCCAAAAATTACTGGAGGAAGATCCAAAATCATGAAAAAAAGAGTTGCTGCCATAGGCACCTTTGACGGCGTTCACACAGGACATTTATCTGTTTTGAAGGCTTTGACTCGATATGCCGGGGAAAATGATATGGAACCCGTGGCTATCACTTTCAAAAAGCATCCTTTGGCTGTGATAGATCCTTCCAGAATTCCAACCGAACTCACTCCCTTATGGAAAAAGAAAAAACTCTTGCAGGAAGTCGGGGCTATGCCTTTGGTGCTTGATTTTGATGAACCGATGCGTGCCACTACTGCCCGAGAATGGATGAAACGTCTTCGGGATGAGTTCCAAGTCATGGCGTTGGTTATAGGATATGACAATACTTTCGGATGCGATGGTATCAATCTTTCTCTTGAAGACTACAAGATTATAGGGAATGAGGAAGGTATTGAAGTCCTCACTGCCGAGGAAATAAAAGGTGTCAGCAGTTCTTCGATTCGAAAAGCTGTCAAAGCCGGTGAAATGGAGACCGCACAGAAAATGCTGGGGCGACCCTTTTCTATCACTGCTCAGGTAGTGACCGGAAACGGATTGGGACACACAATCGGGTTCCCTACAGCCAATATCGATGTACCAAAAGGAGCCGCACTTCCCAAACCGGGTGTCTACGCCGGGATTGTCAAGACTTTGGATGATGGTGTGAAACATCCGGCAATGATTAATATAGGAACCCGTCCCACTGTTATGCGTGGTAATGACACCGTGATTGAAGCGCATGTCATCAATTGGAACGGAGACCTTTATGGAAAGGATATCACTGTCAGGTTTCTAAAAAGACTTCGGGATGAACAAAAATTCAATTCCATTGATGCCCTTAAAAACCAGCTCGCCCTTGACCGTTCCAACTCTTTGGAAATAGCCACTCAACCCTCCTCAAAATAACAGACTACTAAACCACTAGACTACAAGACTACTAAACTACCAGACTACCAGACTACCAGACTACCAGACTACTAGACTACCAGACCACCAGACAACAAAAACTCAACCATATGAAACTAAAATCCTTTTCTCTCTTTCTCGCAGCTGTTATGCTGTTGGTATTTAATTCCTGTAAAAAGGAAACTGTGGATGTAACTGAACTACTCGGTTCCGTACCATCTTCGGCTGCCGGAGTGGTGGTGATGAACCTTGAAAGTTTGCTCGATGATGCAGGATGCAAAGTTAAAGACCACGTGATTACGCCAAGTCAGGAAGTGATGAGCGTTTTGGATAAGGCCTCATCTCAAGACAAACAAAATTTCTTAATGCTTTTTGACGGCAGTACAGGCATCGAACCTAAGGGTGCTGTCCTATTTTATGATTCTAACCGCTCTTTCCTCACTTTCGCCCTTTATGATGTCGACAAATTCTGTTCTTTCGTGGAAAATAAGAACGGAGGTAAATTTGTAGATGAAGGTTCCGGTGTAAAGATCAACGGTCAGATTGCTGTTAAAGGTGCTCAGGCTTGGATTTGTCTCACATCCGGTAAAAGAATAGATGCCGATGCTATCGCCTCTTATGCTTCTCTCGGGAAGGCTCAAAGTTTCCTTGTCACTACTATAGGTGAAGAATTGCTGATTGATGAGGAAGATGTGAGAGGTTGGGCCATGATCAATACTTTTGTCAATGAATGTTTGGGTCGTTCCGACCGTAGCATGGTCACTCTGAGCTTAGGATTTCTATTTGAAGACGCTGAGTCGGTGAAATTCAAGGTAGACTTCAAAAAAGGTGAATTGGAGGCTGATGCCATCGTCCTTAATGAAAAGGGTAAGCCGGCCAAGTATCAGTTACCCGCTGAAAAAATTGATGTTAATACCCTCAAGAATTTAGGCGTAACTTGCGATGCCATGATGGCTTTCACGATCAACTCCAAATTAATAAAGAAATTCGACCAACTTAGCTCTGCTTTTGGTGGTGCTATGTTTGGAAATCTTAATGACACTTTCAAAAATATCGACGGTACTGTTGGTGTAATCACCGGTTCTAACAGCATGGAGCAATTGAAGGGGGTGATCACTACCAAAGGAGATGTGTCTCAATCTTTGAAAGATCTTATCTCCAACCAGATAGCCCCTATAAGTATTGATGGCAAATTGATAACCTTTACAAAAGGGAATGTCAGTGGACACCTCGATGTGGCTGAATGTGCTGACGAATTGAAAGGTTCTTGCCTCGGTATCGTATTGGACGCTTCCGGGTTAAACAGCGTGGGCTATGAAGCTTCATCAATGGCAGCCGGATTCAAAGACCTTGTATTGAAATTCAAACCCGAATCCGGTGGGCTTGAAATGGAATTGGAAATCAACACCGCTGATCCTAAAGAAAACGCTTTGCTCACTCTCCTCAAGAGCGCGAAATAAGATTCTATAGAATCGTTCTCTAATTTTGCATAAATATGGATAGGACTTTTTGATTGATTTTGTATCTATGGTATAAAATCAATTTTAAAGTCCTATAAATATGAAGTTCAAATTTCTAAACCTCATTGTTGTTTCAATCCTTCTTGCTACAGGATTCAGCAGTTGTTCTAACCATGATTTCGATCCCAATGATTATGTAGTCTCCATCCTTTCGGGCAAATATGGAAAAGGAGGATTTGAACTCATAGTTACCGAGAATTCTGTACCAATAGAGTATTCAGGTTATGTGGTTTTTCATGCCAAAGACCTTAATGTGAAAATGGAAGCCGACTTCAATTTCGTTGACATCTTACCCGGAGAGTCAAAAAGAGAATTTAAAAATGTAAAATTATATGATTCGGAAGAAGGCATTCTTTTTACCATTGATTATGAAAAAGACAAGAATCATATAGAAATTACCGGAACTTTGTTTTATGGATCAATGACCATTAATATTAACACAAATCCGGAATCCTAACCTAAACTGCACGAGTATAAAAGGATCAAAATAAAATCTCATACTTTAAGTTTCTCTTGGAGGGCCGTTGTCCACTTCAAGAGAATTTATATGTAAGAATTGCCAATGAAATCTTCTGAATTTGATATATATTTCAGGAAACTGTATCTACCGCTTGGAATGTTTGCTCTAAGAATGGTGGAAGATCCCGATGTGGCAGAAGATTTAGTGTCAAACACTTTTGCCAATGTATGGCAAAAGTTGGTCGAAGGGCTTGAAATCGGCAATTTCAAGTCTTATCTTTACCAATCAGTGAGAAATGAATGTCTCCTCTTTCTTAGAAATAAAAAGGAGACGGTAGGTTTGGAAAATATTTTAGATGTAGACGAAGAAACAATCGACTCTTCTGAAAGAGATGCAAAGATATGGAAGGCTATTGATCAACTTCCTGAAAAATGTAGACAAGTTTTTCTTCTGAGCAAACATGACGGGCTTTCAAATGAGGAGATAGCTCAAGAAATGGGAATCTCAATTAAAACCGTGAAAAATCAGATGACTAAAGCGTTCTCCCGTTTAAGAGAATCACTTTCTTCGGGCCACAAACCTTTCTTCTTGCCATTCTTGTAATTTTAAATCCTATCTTAAATAAATTATCTTTTCCATAAAAGCTGATTAATTTTGCCAAATTTAGTTTTTAATCGTAAATTTGTCCAAAACTATTTGGTATGAAATATATTCACAGAGATATTTTTCCTTATTTCCGTAAAATTTATGCCGCTTTGCCTAAATAAACTTTTGGGAGACTCAATTATCAAATCCGGAGTTATATATACTGGGGAAACAGAACTAAATAAACCTGAAGAAGGATTCTTTAACTATCTGAATATATAAAAATCCAAAAATTTATCTCCAAAGATAAATTTTTTAGGGATAGAATAGGACTTTTCATTCTTTCTGTATCTTAAGATTAGAAATACGGATAAATTATGAAAAGATTTTCTATTCTATTTTTTATTGGCTTGTCTTCCATGGTAATTATGGCCCGGCAACCCCAAGAAGGCTACAGAGGCTTTCTTGAATGGAGCAACGATGTGAGGTCATACAAAACTTATTACGGTAAATTCACGGATTATTACACAGGAGTCTCTACTTCACACGGGTACCAAATAAATGAATGGATTTATACAGGTGTAGGTGGAGTATTCGAATATTGCAAAAATGGACCTGAATATATCTTCGCTCCCTTTCTGGATATCCGAAGCGACTTGAAATTCGGTAAGTTCACTCCTTTTGTTGATGCGCGTATTGGATATAATTTCACCCATCATGGAGACGGGTTGGTTATTACATCTGAAAATGGAGGTGTTTACTTTTCTCCAAAAGTGGGTTATAGATTCAATTGGGGAAGGAAATTCGGAATTAATGTAGGATTGGGTATGACTTTAATAGGATATAAGGACCGTTATACCTGGGATGCGGATACCGGTGATTTCTCCGGAGTTAAAAACGGGTGTGACTCTTATTTTTCCTTCAGTGTTGGATTTGATTTTTAAACTCAATTTCTATTATGGACATCAATAGGGAAATAGATTTTATAGCCAAATTTTATAAAGAAGGGTTATTTAATGCTGATAAAGCTTTAAGAAAAATTAAACCTAATATACGCAAAGCTTGGTCATGGCCTCGTATCGCTGCTGTGTCTTCAGTCATTATTGTGCTTGGAGCAACCGCTGCCCTCTTGATTCGAAATTCCTATTATTCAAAACCAACAGTAGAAATAGAAAACACATCTTCACCGAAGATTCCATTGGAATCCATTTCCAAGGTCATTGATTTTGACGACGCTCCACTTCCGGTTGTTATTGACCGAATAAATTCAGTCTATGATGTGGAAGTTATCAATATTCCGGTAAATGCAGACGACTACCGGTTGTCACTTCATTACCAAGGAAATGTATTAGACCTTCTTGAGACAATAAACGAAATTCTTGGAACTGATCTGGAGATTGAAAAATGAAAAAGCTGTTCTTATTCCTATCCATAGTTTTCCTCTCCGGAATGTCGGTCTGTGCTCAAAATGTAACTTTGAAAGCGAAGGATCAACCTGCCGCAATAGTGTTTCGCAATATCATGGAACAGACAGGATCAAATTTCGTATATTCCTCTGATTTATTGCGTGACCTTAAAGTAAGCATTAACGTTTCAAACCAACCTTTGAAAAGAGTGCTTGATGAAATTTTCAAAGACACTGATATCTCTTATAAAATAAAAGGTAAAAACGTGATCTTGAAAAAAGAAAAGAAAAAGAGATTGTCCTCACCAAAACAAAAGCCTCAACCGAAGATATCTTTGAATGAT
This sequence comes from Muribaculaceae bacterium, assembly GCA_022510405.1. Taxonomy (GTDB): domain Bacteria; phylum Bacteroidota; class Bacteroidia; order Bacteroidales; family Muribaculaceae; genus Lepagella. The sequence continues at coordinate 70,829 of JAFLTP010000014.1, forward strand.
TCTGTAGTGATTCCCACTATATTAAATGAATTGGTGGTGATTTCAGATCTCAATCAATCAAATGTTGAAAAACAAGAGATAGGATTTATCGAACTTTCAGCTGAAGACATTAAGAAAACGCCAACTTTATTGGGAGAGAATGATATTATCCGCACCCTTCACACTCAAGCCGGAGTGGTAGAGGGAACGGAAGGCATCGCCGGTATGTATGTTGATGGCGGTAATCCTGATGAGAATTTATATATTTTAGATAATATCCCATTGTTTCAGGCAAATCATTTTGGAGGGCTTTTTTCCGCTTTCAACACAGATATAATTGACAAGGCTCAATTTTATAAAACAGGTTTCCCGGCGAAATATGATGGTAGACTCTCATCATTTATGGATGTCAGGTTAAAGCAATCTTTTGAAAAGGGTCATCATGGATCTGCAAGACTGGGATTGACTTCAGGAGCTTTCAACATCTCAGGTCCGATCGGAGGAAAGACATCATATCTTTTCGGCATTCGTCGTTCTTGGTATGATGTGTTCACCATTCCTGTTTTGGCTATTGTAAACTCGGCAAATAAGGATCAAAAGACAAAGCTTCACTATTATTTTACTGACCTCAACGCAAAAATCTATCATAATTTTTCTTCACGGTTGTCTGGTTTTATTGGAGCCTATTATGGCAATGACCTTCTTAATGCGGGACATAAAGAAATTTACACTTACCAAGAAAGAGAATGGTTCGACAGTTCAAAATTAAATTTAAACTGGGGCAATCTCATCGTTCAGGCAGGACTGAATTATAAGATCAGTTCATCATTGTCTTCAAATTTTACAGTTGCCTACAATAGGTATTTCTCCAATGTGAAATCCCATGTTGAGGAATGGGAGGAAATTAATGACAAGATGAGGAAAAATCAATCCGAAATAAAAAACTCTAATGATATCGACAATATTATTGCCAAGGCTGATTTCCAATTCATTCCCAACAATAATATCCGTATTGAATTCGGCGCAGGTTACACCTATCACTCCTTTCTGCCAAACAGATTGTCAAAGAAATATATCTTCAATGAACAAGAAACTGAAATAAAGGATCATATAGATGCAATTGGAAGTAACGAAGGGAATCTCTATTTCGATTTCAACTGGAGATTGAATGATCAATTCAAATTGGAAGCCGGGTTGCATGGATCCATTTTTAATATAAGGGATAAAACCAATTCAGGTCTTTCTCCAAGAGGTTCTATTGTATACCGACCCTCTTCAAATTTTTCAATAAAAGCCGCTTATTCCCACACGGTCCAATATATCCATCAATTGACAAGAAGTTACCTTTCATTACCTACTGACCAATGGATTCCGGTCACCGGAGATTTCAAGCCTGAAAATGCTCACAAAGTAGCGGCCGGTCTTTACTGGAAATCAGATAATGATACTTATGAGATTTCTTTGGAGGGCTACTTCAAGAATATGAAAAACTTGATTGATTATAAAGATGAATACTATCTTTACCCCTCTCTTGAAATGTGGAGCGGACAGTTGACCTCCGGTTCGGGAAGAGCTAAAGGAATTGATATCACATTTGAAAAGAAAGCCGGAAAGGTCACCGGTAAACTAAGTTATTCACTGGCTTGGTCCGACCGTTTGTTTAAGGATAAGAACGGCGGCAAACGTTTTCCTTCAAGATTTGACAACCGTCACACAATAAAGTTCCTTATAAATTGGGACATAAACGAAAAAGTATCTTTAAATGCCACTTGGGTGGGACATTCCGGAAATCGCTTCACTTTGTTGTCTCAGTCATTCTCAACTCCGGATTTCGATGGACATTCCGTATGGATAGATTGGGGTGTTCCTTTAAAAAGCGGGTTGAATAATTATCAGCTTCCATTCTATCATAGGCTCGATCTGTCTTGTTCTGTCAGAAACAAACATGGCTATTGGAGCTTCGGCCTTTACAATGCCTATTGCAATATGAACACGGTGGCTATCGTCAGGGGGGACTTAGATTGGAGAGTTTCCTACGACTCTCCCAATTCTTATGGAAGTAAACCTGTTTTCAAAAAGTTCAAACTATTTCCTGCAATACCTTCAATTTCTTACACATGGGAATTCTAAGAATCTTTACATATTGCCTGCTCGCCCTTTTGCTGTCGGGTTGTTATGAGACCTTCTCTCCGGATATCGACGAGAAACCGGTGCTTTGCATCAATGCTTTGATAAAAGCCGGTGAACCTGTTGATGTAAACATTAGTCATACTTGGATTTATTCCGATTTTGAGGCGATGAAAAACCATGAGGTAAAGGATGCAGAGGTCTCCATTTATGCCAATGATGAAAGAGTAACCGAAGGCTATATACCGAAAGAAGGCGACAGAATCCGCATTGTGGCTAAAAGCGATAAATATGGTTCGGCCGAATCTGAAACCGTAGTTCCATATTCCACTGTACCCAAACTAATTGATTGGGATATGGATATCATTTCACAGAACGTTTATTCCGACGATGAATATGCGATCAATATCTTTCTTTATTTTAACCTTGCCATAAAACTTGAGATTTCAGATATCTCAGATATGGAAGATTATTATCGCATTTCATTTAAGGATTTTTCTTTGAACTTTCCTTTATCCGATGATAATCTCAAAGATCCCGATTATTTTCAAAATAATCACCTGTTTTATGGGAATGGTTATCTCGATTATAATGCCGAACCCCTGTTCTTTGAAAATGTGGAAGAACTCGAATCTATTTACGGCAGTGAGTCTGGGTTTGACTTCTTTACCGACAAACAATTTTCAGGATCTGCCTATACTTTGAATCTATTGTTTATAGGTTGCCACTATCAACTGCAGACAAATGTTTGTGACCCTGATTTCTTTGATTGTGGAAAGATGATAACACTCCATTCGGTGTCAAAAAGTTATTATGACTGGGAATATTATGATATGCAGATTGACTCGGGTATCCTTGCTGATTTGACCAATTGGGGATTCAACGACCCTATCTGGGGCTACAGCAATGTTTCCACAGGAGCCGGTGTTGTAGCGGCCGAATCCTCAGTAAGTATTATTGTAAACTTAAAGGATAAACTCGAAAAATTTCTACCTTAATGCAAAAGAAGGCAGGCGTCTCCGTAGGATAGGAAACGATAACCCGACTTGAGGGCTTCTTGATACATTGATTTCCAACTGTCATTTCCCAAGAAAGAAGAAACCAACAGGAGCAATGTCGATTTGGGTTGGTGGAAATTGGTCACCATGCAGTCTGTAATTCGCCATTGAAATCCCGGTGCTATCATGATAGAAGTGGAGGCGGTTAATGATTCCGTTTTATCTTCATTCAATTTATCAATAATACGTTTCAAAGCTTCGATGGTATCGAATTCCTCCCCGGTATAGGCATCCCATTGATTCACAATCCATGGATTGGAGACACCTTTTTCAATATTTCTTCCAATATATGGAAGAGATTCCAATGTCCTCACAGAAGTGGTGCCGACTGCCACCACCGGTTGGCCTTTGGATTTCCATTCCATTAATTGCTCCAACAATTCTTTGGTAACGGTAAATGGTTCCGCATGCATGGCGTGCTCCCCTATCCTGTCACTTTTCACCGGACGAAAAGTTCCGGCGCCTACATGCAAGGTAACTTTCCCGACTTTCACTCCATGTGCATCCAGTCCTTCAAAAACTTGCGGCGTGAAATGTAATCCTGCGGTAGGAGCCGCCACAGAACCTTTCACATGAGCATACACAGTTTGGTAATCCTCGAGATCGGAGTCTTCTGATTCACGGTTCAAATATGGAGGAATAGGTATCTTTCCGACTAATTCCAGTATCTTTCCGAATGTGTAATGGGGGTTAGACCAATAAAAAGTGATTACCGATGAGCCATCTTCGCTGATAGACTCCCGCATGGCCTTGATTCTTACAACCTCTTCGTCATCTTTGACCTCTGCTTGGATCTCACCCTCTTTCCATTTCTTTGAATTGCCGACAAGACATTTCCATTTACAATCCTGGCGACTTTGGAAATTCAAGGCATAATCCGAGGGCTCTACCGGTTCTAAAAGGAACAATTCAATCTGTGCTCCGGATAACTTGTGAAATGCCAACCTTGCGTTGATTACTTTGGTGTCGTTACAAATCAGCAACGCTCCCGGAGGAATCAGATCCGGCAATTCCTTGAAAATCCGGTGGTATATTTTTCCTTCCGGACTCTTCAACAGCAACTTGCACTGGTCTCTTTCTTCCAAAGGATGCAAGGCGATTTTCTCTTCCGGAAGTGCATAATCATAGTCGTCTATCCTGATATCCTTTACCATATTCAAGAAACTGAAGTTGCCGGTGTGGTATTGTTGGAAGTTGAAGCAATAGATGTCGGTGCGTCCGCTTTCGTTGACGCAAGAGGTTTGGGATATTTAGGTAATCCCGCTCTTCCGGCGCTTTGGAAGGTCGGAACCAATTCCGGAGGAAGAACCTCCGAGAGAAGGGCGAAAACAAGTATTAAGGCGGCATATACCACTTGGGTTATCGCTGTGGAATGCAACACATTGCCAAGACCTACCAACGGACTTGCGATACCTCCGAAAACATATCCGATAAATCCCAACAAAGCTGAGGCATCTCCGGCATATAGTCTGCCCTCGTTCATCGCAAGGGTATTCGACATCGTGAAAATCATCCCGACACAGAATATTATGCAGATATTCCATGCCTCATAGACCCAGACATTATCCAGCAAAAAGAGGCAGATACCCTGACCGATCGTAAGAAACATGATTCCCCACCCTGCGAAAACTGCCGCTTTCTTCAAGGGTTTGAAGGTCAATGCCGTGGTGGCTCCAACCGCTATAAAAATAGCATTGAATCCCATGAAAAGTCCGAACTCAAGTTGAGTGTAATGGTAATGGTCTTGGATGATGAAGGGTGCTGCAGATACATAGGCGAAGACCAATCCCAAGGCAGCTCCTTTAAGGGTTGAATGTATCATGAACCGCTTGTTCTTTATAAGATAGCCATAATTCTCGAAAGCGAGCCAGAAAGGACCTTGCACTCTTCTCTGCTTCGGCAAAGATTCCTTCAATGCCGGAGCAAGTATCAGAAGCAATATGCTGAATCCGAACAGAATCCAGAAAATTCCTCTCCACCCTATGCTGTGGGATACAAAACCTCCCAACACGGGCGCACTCGCCGGAGCGAAACCGTTTATAGCACCAACCAATGCCATCACTTTTGCCAATGCTTGACCTCTGTAAAGGTCAGCAGGGATTGTTCTGGCAAGAAAATATCCGCCTGATGCTCCGAATCCTTGAACCAATCTCCACCAGATAAATTCCCAAATACTCTTTGACCAGACACTGCAGAAAGCACCGATGGCGAAAACCACCATCGCTATATAAAGAATAGGTTTCCGTCCCCATCTGTCGCTGAAGGGACCGAAAAGCATTTGCCCCAATCCCAGACCGATCATACCGAAAGTCAAACCCAATTGACATGTGGATATGGAGCAATGGAAGGCTTTACACATCACAGGCAATGTAGGTATATACATATCGTTTACGAATGACCCGAAGGCACTCAGCAGAACAAGGTAAATTATGATGAACCAATAATATCCTCCTGAGGTAGGAGCGGATTGTATGTCCGCATCAGACGACGGAGATTCCACTTCAGATGGTTTCATCTCCGATATCGGGGGAGGAGTCCACGGAGAGGAAGGGTTCTGGGCTGAACCCTCTTCGGCCTTGGGTGAAGGTTGGGGGGATGTGCTGTCTGCCATCGGTATTCTCTTTATAATCCGAATGTTATAAAATCATTCTCTCAAAAATTGATGTAAAATTACCCCATTTTTTCGAATATTAAAAAACAAAACAATTCTCTCATAAAATTCTCATACCACGGGATTTTCGTTATATTTGCACTATATTCGATAATTATGGCAAATCAAGAACTCAACGAACAAGAAATAGGTCGCAGAAACAGTATGCAAGCTTTGCGCGACCGTGGTATTGAACCCTATCCGGCAAAGGAATTCCCGGTAACCGGTTATTCAAAGGAAATAAAGGAAAATTTCAAGGATGACCAAGAGCCCAAGCGCGAAGTATCGGTGGCCGGCAGAATCATGAGCCGCAGAATAATGGGAAAGGCATCTTTCCTTGAACTTCAAGACAGTGAAGGGCGTATCCAGGTCTACGTGAGCCGCGACGATATCTGTCCCGGCGAAGACAAAGATTTCTATAACGTGGTGTTTAAGAAACTTCTCGATATCGGTGATTTCATTGGAGTGAAGGGTTATGTATTCCGCACTCAAATGGGCGAGATCTCCATCCACGCTCAGGAAATCACAGTCCTCTCAAAGAGTCTGCGTCCTCTTCCTATTGTCAAGTTGAAAGACGGTAAAGCATACGATGCATTCTCCGACCCGGAACAACGGTATCGCCAAAGATATGTCGATCTTATCGTGAACCCGGGCATTAAGGAAATTTTCTTGAAACGCACAAAGATGTTCAATTCCATGCGTGAATATTTCAATTCGCATGGATATGTGGAAGTAGAAACCCCAATTCTTCAAAGTATTCCTGGTGGTGCGGCAGCACGTCCTTTCATCACCCACCATAATGCTCTTGACATTCCTCTGTATCTCCGTATAGCCGATGAACTTTATCTAAAACGCCTTATCGTAGGAGGATTTGAAGGTGTCTATGAGTTCTCTAAAAATTTCCGCAACGAAGGTATGGACCGCACTCATAATCCCGAATTCACTTGTATGGAAATTTATGTGGCATATAAAGACTACAATTGGATGATGGATTTCACAGAAAAGATGCTTGAGAAAATCTGCTTGGATGTCAACGGAACTACCGAAGTGCAAGTAGGCGATAACCTTATCTCTTTCAAGGCCCCATATCCCCGTGTCACCATGGCTCAGGCTATTCTTGACAAAACCGGTTATGATATCACCGGCAAGTCGGAAGAAGAACTACGCGATTTCTGTAAGAAAAACGGCATCGAGGTTGACGAATCTTTCGGCAAAGGAAAACTTATCGATGAGATCTTCGGAGAAAAATGCGAGGGAAGTTATATCCAACCCACATTCATTATCGATTATCCTATCGAAATGTCTCCTCTCACCAAGCGTCACCGCAACAATCAGGAACTCACGGAACGTTTCGAGTTGATGGTAAATGGAAAAGAACTTGCCAACGCTTACTCCGAACTTAATGATCCCATTGACCAGTATGAGCGATTTGTGGAACAGATGAAACTGGCTGACAAGGGCGATGACGAGGCTATGATAATCGACCATGACTTTATCCGTGCTCTTGAATATGGAATGCCTCCCACTTCCGGTATGGGTATCGGTATGGACCGTCTGGCAATGATTATGACCGGACAGTCTGCCATCCAGGAGGTGCTTCTGTTCCCGCAGATGCGGCCTGAGAAAAAGCAAGATAATCCCGATGATTCTTCCGAAGAAAATAAAGATGAATAATGGAGAATCTTGGTAAAATCGCCATAATAGGTTCCGGCAGTTGGGCCACTGCATTGGCCAAACTGACCTTGAACAACAATGCCCGTATAAATTGGTATATCCGCCGTCCTGAAAGGATTGCCGATTTCATCAAGCATCACCGTAACCCCGTATATCTTAGCGACATCACTTTCGACACCCATCGTATTGATTTCTTTTCCGATATAAATCTTGCCGTTTCGGGTGCTAAGACTGTTGTAGTGGCAGTCCCTTCTCCATATTTCAAAGAAGAGGCGGAAAAGATCACTGTCCCCATGGCTGATAAGAATATCGTTTCGGCTGTGAAAGGTATCGTGCCGGGCGACAATCAGATTGTAACTGATTGGTTCGCTTCACGTTTCGGATGTGCCGATAATAATCTGCTTGTTATAGGAGGTCCATGTCATGCCGAGGAGGTGGCTTTGGATCATCTCAGCTACCTCACGATCGGTTGTCATGATCCAATCAAGGGGACAAATTTCGCCCGCAGCATCTCAAGTTCTCGATTAAAAACAATCGTATCCCTCGACGTGGCCGGTATTGAATATGGGGCGGTTTTGAAAAATGTATATGCCATCGGGGCCGGAATTATCGATGGAATGAAAGCTGGAGATAATTTCAAGGCGATGCTTGTATGCAATGCAATCCGAGAAATGAGGCGATTTATCGATGTGGCGGCTCCTATGGATCATGAACGGGATATCGACCGTTCTGCTTACCTGGGCGACCTCTTGGTGACAGCTTACAGTATTTTCTCGCGCAACCATAATTTCGGTGCCATGATCGGTAAGGGCTATAGTGTAAAGAGCGCAATGATGGAAATGGAGATGGTGGCCGAAGGTTATTACGGCACCCGCTGCATGCACGACATCAACCAAGAGAAATACAATGTGGAAATGCCAATCCTGAATTGTGTGTATCGAATAATTTATGAGGGAAAGAACCCTCGTCAGGCTTTTCGGGCCATCGCCGACACTTTCTCATGATTGCCTTGAACCATCCTCTTTTCAAGATTGTTTCATAAAAGGTAAGAATCCCGATTTATCCTGGTTTATCCTGATTATCCCGATTATCCCGATTATCCTAAACTAAAATAAAAACATAAATTATGAAATCTATCGAACTCAACATTCAAGACGCTGTCTTCTTTGCAGAAAAACAATATGAGGCAAATCAGCCTAAGGCTGTAGACGCCATGACAACACTCGAAAATGGCACCGGTGCTGGTGCTGATTTCCTGGGTTGGCTACATCTTCCTTCTGAAACTCCAAAATCACTTTTGGAAAGCATCAATAAAACCGCAGCACGCCTTCGTGAAAAATGCGACTACGTAGTTTGCATTGGTATTGGTGGAAGTTATCTCGGAGCTAAAGCTGTGATTTCCGCTTTGTCCGACAATTTCGCTGATTTCTATGCTCCCGCTCCTAAGAATCCTAAGATTGTTTATGCAGGTCAGAATATAAGTGAGGAATACACGGCCGAACTCGAAAAACTTCTCGAAGGAAAGAAATTCGGTATCATCGTGATTTCTAAATCCGGTACAACCACCGAACCGGCTATCGCCTTCCGTATTTTCAAGGAATTGCTCGAAAAACAAGCCGGAAAGGATGCTGCCAAAGATCTTATCGTGGCTATAACCGATGAAAAGAAGGGCGCCCTTCGCACTCTCGCCACTCAGGAAGGCTATGAAACTTATGTTATTCCTGACAATGTAGGCGGACGTTTCTCAGTTCTGACTCCGGTTGGACTCCTACCAATCGCTTGTGCCGGTTTCGATATCGAAAAACTTATACATGGCGCTGCTGAAATGGAGAACACAACAAAGCACCCTGGTGCAGAAAATCCATGCGAAATCTACGCTCGACTCCGTAACGCTCTTTATGAAAGCGGTAAGAAGATCGAGATTCTCGTTAACTACAATCCTAAGCTTCATTATTTCGCTGAATGGTGGAAACAACTCTACGGCGAAAGCGAGGGTAAGGACGGTAAAGGCATTTTCCCGGCTTCAGTTGATCTCACAACCGATCTTCACTCTATGGGTCAATGGATTCAGGAAGGCGAACGCACCATCTTTGAGACTGTGCTTTCAGTGAAGAAACCGGCTATCACCCGTCGTATTCCGCAGGATGCAGCTAACCTTGACGGCATCAATTATCTTGCCGGCAAGAATATTGATGAAGTTAATAAGATGGCTGAACTCGGCACAAAGATCGCTCATGTTGACGGTGGTGTTCCGGTAATCAAAATCGAGCTCAATGCACTTGAGGAAAACACTCTCGGACAACTCATCTACTTCTTCGAGAAAGCTTGCGGTATCAGCGGTTACATGCTTGGCGTGAATCCTTTCAACCAACCGGGCGTTGAGGCTTACAAGAAGAATATGTTCGCACTCCTCGAAAAACCGGGCTATGAGGCTGAATCGGCTGCTATTAAATCAAAATTGAAATAATAGTTTCTTATATTTTTCGTTGAGTATATAAGAGGTAATATCCTCTGATATATGGCTTTGAAAAATATTTTTCAAAAAATAAAGAATTGGTTATCAGGACTGTCATTCCGTACCGGAGTGATAGTCCTGTTATCTTGTATACCTTTCTACGCCATTTCCTTCGCGCAGTTTGCCCTTCCAATATCAATTGGCTTGAAAAGTGCCTTATGGGTCATTTTCTTCGGCCTGGCTAAGACCGCTCAATATTCGGGTATCTGTATCTTAGGTGTAAAGGGAGTGGACCGACTTAAAAGTTGGTGGAAATCTAAACGTTCTTATGAACCATAACGGCGCTCCGGTTGAGGGTAAAAAGAGGCATGTAATTCTGGATGCTTTGCGTGGTTTCGCCCTCCTTGGCATCTGCTTGGCTAATTATCCTGAATTCTCTCTTTATTCCTTTTTGGAATCAGCTCCCAAGACTTTATTCCCTACTGCCGTACTTGATACGATTACTCAATGGTTCCTCTATATCTTTATTGACGGAAAATTTTACACGATTTTCTCTCTCCTATTCGGAATCGGGTTTTCAATTATCCTGGAAAACAATCGTAAACGAGGGGCCAACGGCATATTGATTTTCTATCGCCGGATGTTTTTCCTTCTTCTCATAGGATTCGCACATCTGATTCTTATATGGAGCGGCGACATATTGATGCTTTATGCCTTGGTGGGTATGACTCTGCCTCTCTTCCTTAAGTGCAAAGACAAGACACTTTTGATTTGGTCTTTCGTTTTCCTTGCAGTGCCGGTGATTATAGATTATGTTTGTCAGTTCACTGGAGTATATCTGTCGAAAAAATTGGTGGAATGGCAATGGCTGTTGTGCGACCGGTTCGGGATTACAGAGGAGAATTTCGCATATTGGCTGGCCGATGCCAAATCATACCACGATGTTCATAATTTCCTGTTGATGGGTGCCGTGGAAAGAATGCAGGAATTTGTCGACGGCAACCGTTATTTCAAGGTTTTGGGTCTTTTTCTTATAGGATTTTGGTTAGGAAGAAACCGGATGTTTGCTCGTCTGGAAGAATTCAAACCCTTGCTTAAAAAAATTTCTCTCTGGGGATTATTGTTGGGATTGCCACTCTCCGCAATATACGCTTGGAGTGCTATGAATGGTAAGCCATTCGGATTCGGAACCCATTCACTTTTTTATTTCGTAAGTGTATACCTCACTTCATTTGGTTATATCTCACTTTTCTGTCTTTTATATCTCAAATCATCAGCATCGACCTCCCAACTCAAAACTCACAACTCACAACTTCCTACTGCCCGTTCTCGTTTCTGGCAAATAATGGCATTCCCGGGCCGTATGGCCCTCACAAACTATATTGGCCAATCCGTTATCGGTGTACTGATATTTTACGGCATAGGTCTCGGTATCGGGGCTCAAATGGGTCTCATCTACGGTGAATTGATCGCCTTGACTGTCTTTATCTTCGAGATTGCTTTCAGCAGCGCATGGCTCCGGTTCTTCCGCTTCGGTCCCCTTGAGTGGATCTGGCGCTGCCTAACCTACCTCCGACTCTTCCCCATAAAATAATAAATGATTATCCGGAATTTTCCCCAAATTAAAATTTATATTGAAATCAAACGTTTGTAGGGACGTGGCGTGCCACGTCTGATTGGTTAAAATTTTGTAACTCTCTGTAAAACATCGAGTGCTATGTTCCGACAATTCGGATTTGGGAAGTTTGTAGGGACGTGGCGTGCCACGTCTGACTGGTTAAAATTTTGTAATATTATTTTTTTGAAATATAATTATTTGCATTTTTGTAATAACAAAGAAATTGTTTTACGGTACTCTTCTCTCTGTTTCTGACAAGTTTGATTATAATACGTAGATTTATAATTAAATTTGCATAAATTCCGAATTTATTTGATATGGAATTCTTAAAAAACAAGGATACAAACCGACAATCCTCCAATTTAAATCTGATGGCTTTGATAGTCACTGTGGGGATTGTGTTCGGAGATATAGGCACCTCTCCTTTATATGTGATGAAAGCCATCACAGGTGTGAATCCGGGATTCAATGCCGATTATATAATTGGAGCTGTAAGTTGCATCATATGGACCTTGACATTGCAAACCACCTTAAAATATGTGATCATAGCCCTCCAAGCAGACAATAAAGGTGAAGGCGGAATTTTGGCACTATATTCTTTGCTTAAGAAGATAAGACATAAATGGCTTTTCATACCGGCTATAATAGGTGCGAGCACACTGATAGCAGATGGCGTCATCACTCCCGCTGTCACTGTTACTTCTGCAATTGAAGGACTCGAAAAATTAAGTCCGGATATTCCGGTTATACCTATTGTAATAGTAATAATATCCCTTATATTTGTAATTCAACCATTTGGTACCGGCTCAATAGGTAAATTTTTCGGTCCATTCATGATGGCATGGTTTCTGATGCTCGGTGTATTAGGACTTCTTCATATCTTTAACGACACATCCATTTTTAGGGCCTTCAATCCCTATTATGCTTTCAATCTCCTTATGCATCATCCTGCATGGTTTCTAATATTGGGGGCCGTGTTTCTTTGCACCACGGGAGCTGAAGCTTTGTATTCCGACTTGGGGCATTGCGGCAAACGAAATATCACTGTTAGCTGGGGATTTGTCAAGGTAATGCTTATCCTCAACTATCTCGGCCAAGGAGCGTGGCTGCTTACACAACAGGGAGAATACATAAAAGGCACCAATCCATTCTATGCAATAATGCCTGAATGGTTCCTTATTATTGGTATAATTATGTCCACCGGTGCAGCCATCATTGCAAGTCAAGCACTTTTGAGCGGTTCTTTCACCATCTTCAGCGAAGCCATTAACCTTAATTTCTGGCCACGAATAAAAATTAAATATCCCGGCACTCACAAGGGCCAGCTTTACATCCCTTTGGTAAATTTATTCCTGTTCATTGGTTGTATAGTCACTGTATTATTATTCCAATCCTCCTCCAATATGGAGGCTGCCTACGGTCTGGCCATCACCCTTACAATGCTTACCACTACCCTCCTTCTTGGTTTCTGGATGAAATATAACGGTGTAAAGACTTGGATAAGCATATCTTTTATGTCGGTGTTTATCTTGATAGAAGGAGTATTCCTGGTATCGAATGCCGCTAAATTTATGCACGGAGGCTGGTATACAATGCTTCTTGCTGCTCTGATTTTCGCGATAATGTTTGTTTGGCAAAAGGCCACAAAAATTAGGAACAAATTTATTGAATACCGTAAATTTGATGATCATCTTGACATTATTTCCGATATCAAACATGACAGGGAAATACCCAAACATGCCTCAAACCTTGTGTATATCAGCAAATCGGAGAATGACAAGGAGGTGGAAAGCAAGGTTCTATATTCCATAATCAACAAACATCCGAAACGGGCAGACCATTATTTTATAATTCGTGTTAATTACGATGACGCTCCCGAAACCTTGGAATATAAATATGAAGTATTGATTCCCGATACATTTTATAGCATCGACCTTTATTTAGGTTACCGTGTCGATCCGAAAGTAAGTGTCTATCTTCGTCAGATAATTGAGGATATAACAGAAAATAAAGAGATTGACCTTGTGAGCAACTACCCGGCTCTGAAGAAAAGAAATATTCCCGGCGATTTCCGTTTCATTATCATTCACAGACTTTTCTCGCCATCGAGCAATTGCAGCAAATTTGAGAAATCAGTGATGAGAATCTACGGTTATTTGAGTAAAATCGGCATATCTACTGAAAAGGCATTAGGCCTCGACACCAGCAACGTCACAGTGGAGAATGTTCCCCTGATTATAAATCACGGCAAAGATCGCCGAATTACAAGGCACTCGAAAACAGGGTCATGACGTTGTACATGACTCCTCGTTTTGTAGAAATCTAATATACCAAATCAAGTCTGTTCCTTCCATTTTTATTCTTTTATTGATTCTAACTATTTTTGTGCGTTATTGTTTCTGCAATAACCACTTTAAATAGAACTCTAAAGAATCCGGCGTCCCCTGTTTCTTTTCAGTTATGCGTTATGAATCTTCAGGATTTGATGTGGGGGAAGCTTATGAGGTTAATTATCAGGATATGATGACCGCACTGAATAAATTTGCTTCTTGAGTATGCAAAATATCTTTCTTTAGTTAACTTATGGTTCAATAGTAATGATATTGGGGTATATGGAGAACCTATAAAGATTACCAATTTGCCCATTTCTCAAGAAGGGGATGATTAACCCTATCTCCAAGAAAAATGATTAATCCTATTGACAAGAAAAATGATTAAATAAATCATCGGCGTTGCAAGGTTTAACTTCTCTGTAAACAAAAAAGCCGCTCATTCCTGAACGGCTTCCTCTAAGGGGGCGATTACCTACTCTCCCGCTTTCGCCCAAAACATCAACACGGTCATCGGCGTTGCAAGGTTTAACTTCCACCCCATCCTCGGCGTTGCTAGGTTTAACTTCCCTGTTTGGAATGGGAAGAGGTGGAGCCAGGCTCCCTTCCCATTCCTAACAAAAAAAGCCCGAGATTTCTCTCAGGCTTTGATTAAGGAGGCGATTACCTACTCTCCCGCTTTCGCCCAGAACATCAACACGGTCATCGGCGTTGCAAGGTTTAACTTCCCTGTTCGGCCAAATATCGGGAATCGAAGAGGTAGAGCCCGGGCTCCCTTCCCATTCCTAACAAAAAAAGCCCGAGATTTCTCTCAGGCTTTGATTAAGGAGGCGATTACCTACTCTCCCGCTTTCGCCCAGAACATCAACACGGTCATCGGCGTTGCAAGGTTTAACTTCCCTGTTCGGCCAAATATCGGGAATCGAAGAGGTAGAGCCCGGGCTCCCTTCCCATTCCTAACAAAAAAAGCCCGAGATTTCTCTCAGGCTTTGATTAAGGGGGCGATTACCTACTCTCCAGCTTTCGCCCAGAACATCAACCCGTTCATCGGCGTTGCAAGGTTTAACTTCAACCCTTTCCCTCGGTGTTGCAAGGTTTAACTTCCACCCCATCCTCGGCGTTGCAAGGTTTAACTTCCACCCCATCCTCGGCGTTGCAAGGTTTAACTTCCCTGTAAACAAAAAAGCCTAAGATTTCTCTCAGGCTTTGATTAAGGGGGCGATTAC